>NC_016946.1:1800800-2401067 GCF_000277125.1 Mycobacterium intracellulare ATCC 13950 | reverse complement strand
GCCGGGGGCCAGCCGGTCCACGAACGCGTCGAACACGTCGACGTAGGCGCCGGCGCTGCCGTAGAAGTCCAGGTGGTCGGTCTCGATGTTGGTGACGACGGCGACGTTGGGCGTGTACTCGAGTAGAGACCCGTCGCTTTCGTCGGCCTCGGCGACGAAGCAGTCGCCGCTGCCGTGGTGCGCGTTGGTCCCGGCCTCCCCCATCTCGCCGCCGACCGCGAACGACGGGTCGCGTCCGCAGTGTTGCAGCGCCACGATCAGCATCGACGTCGTCGTCGTCTTGCCGTGCGTGCCGGTGACCATCAGCGTGGTGCGCCCGTCCATCAGCTTGGCCAACACGGCGGGCCGCAGGATCACCGGGATGCCGCGCCGCCGGGCCTCGACGAGCTCGGGGTTGGTTTTCGGGATGGCGGCGTGGGTGGTGATGACGGCGGTGGCGCCGCCGGGCAACAGGTCCAGCGACGACGCGTCGTGCCCGATGTTGATCTGCGCGCCGCGGGCCCGCAGGGCATGGATGCCGCGCGACTCCTTGGCGTCGGAGCCGGAGACCAGCCCGCCGCGGTCGAGCAGGATGCGGGCGATGCCCGACATGCCGGCTCCCCCGATGCCGACCATGTGCACCCGCTGCAGCTCCGGCGGCAGCTGCTCGGTGGTCATGGCTTCCCTCCGGCCGACAAGCGGCCGAGCTGCGCCTTCCTGGCGATGTCCAGCGCCGCCTGGGCCACCTGGCGGGCCGCGTCGGGGTGTCCCACGCGCGCGGCGGCCGTCGTCATCGCCGCCAGCCGTGGCGGGTCGCCCACCAG
Organism: Mycobacterium intracellulare ATCC 13950; assembly: GCF_000277125.1. NCBI lineage: Bacteria > Bacillati > Actinomycetota > Actinomycetes > Mycobacteriales > Mycobacteriaceae > Mycobacterium > Mycobacterium intracellulare. Next base: position 2,400,264 of record NC_016946.1, on the reverse strand, counting down.
GGCGGCCACCTCCCGAGCGACCAGCCCGGGGGTCAGGTCGGCGTCGGCGACCACCATGCCGCCGCCGGCGTTGACCACCGGTAGTGCGTTGAGCCGCTGCTCGCCGTTGCCGATCGGCAGGGGCACGTAGATCGCCGGCAGGCCCACCGCCGAGACCTCGGCGACCGTCATCGCCCCGGACCGGCAGATCACCAGGTCGGCGGCGGCGTAGGCCAGGTCCATCCGGTCGAGGTAGGGCACCGCCACGTACGGCGGGTCGCCCGGCAGTGGTTCGCGCAGGTCGAGCGTGTTCTTGGGGCCGTGCGCGTGCAGCACCGCCACGCCCGCGGCGGCCAGCCCGGCGGCCGCCCCGGCGACGGCGCGGTTCAGCGAGGCCGCCCCCTGCGAGCCGCCGAACACCAGCAGCACCCGGGCGTCGTCGGCGAAGCCGAAGTGTCGGCGCGCTTCGGCGCGCAGCGCCGCGCGGTCCAGCGAGGTGATGGCTTCGCGCACCGGCACCCCGACGACCTCGGCGCCCGGCAGGCCGCAGTCGGGCACCGCGGAGAGCACCCGCTCGGCGCTGCGGGCGCCGACCCGGTTGGCCAGCCCGGCGCTGGCGTTGGCCTCGTGGATCACCACCGGAACCCGGGATCTGCGCGGCGAGACACCACGCGCTGCGAGATAGGCCGGCAGCGCCACGTATCCGCCGAAGCCGATCACGACGTCGGCGTCGACCGACCGCAGCACGGCGCGGGTTTCCCGGACGGCCCGCCACACCCGCGAGGGCAGCCGGGCCAGGTCACCGCTGGGCTTGCGGGGCAGCGGCACCGGCGTGATCAGCTCGAGGTCGTAGCCGCGCGCGGGCACCAGCCTGGTCTCCAGCCCCCGCGCCGTGCCCAGTGCGGTGATCCGGACCTTGGGATCCAGCGCGCGCAGCGCGTCGGCGACGGCCATCGCCGGTTCGACGTGCCCGGCCGTTCCCCCGCCGGCCAGCACGACCGACAAGGGCCTAAAAGCCGACAACGCGGCACCGGCGGGCAGAGGGTCTGCCCCCCGCCCGCCGGTCGGCTCGTTGACCGTGTCGTTCACCCGTAACGCTGACCTTCCAATGCGCGTGTGCGCCGTTGCTGGCGCCGGCCGGCGGCCTGATTGGCTCCCAGGGTCGCATAGCGCTGGCCAGATCCATGATGCCCCGCCCGTGAGCGGGGGTTACCCGCAGACCGGCGGACCGGGCGGCCGGCCGCCCGCGGGGGCGCCCCGCGCAGCGGCGCCTCGCCGTTGCGGGGCGCCTTGCGCCCGGGCGACCCGGCGCCCTTGCGCGGCGCGGCGCCCGATTGCGGGCGCGACCGCTTGCGGTCGCGGAACGCCTCCAGGCGCGTGGGCGAATAGGGCTCGGGCAGCGGCAGCCGCAGCAGCCGGTTCACCTTGTCGTCGCGGCCGGCCCGCAGCGCGGCCACCGCCTCGGGTTCGTGACGGGCCGCGTTGGCCATGATCCCGATCATGAAAAGCGTTGCCGCCGTGGAGGTTCCACCGGCGGAGATGAGCGGCAGCTGGATGCCCGTCACCGGGAGGATCCCGATCACGTAGCCGATGTTGATGAACGCCTGACCCAGGACCCACATCGTCGTGGTGGCGGTCAGCAGCCGCAGGAACGGATCGGCCGACCGGCGGGCGATCCGCATCCCGGTGTAGGCGAACAGCCCGAACAGGACCAGCAACCCGAAGGCGCCGATGAAACCGAGCTCCTCGCCGATGATCGCGAAGATGAAGTCGTTGTGGGCGTTGGGCAGGTAGTTCCACTTGGCGGTGCCCTGGCCTAGGCCGTCGCCGAAGATGCCGCCGTGGGCCAGCGCGAATTTCGCCTGCCGGGCCTGGTAGCCGGTGTCCTGCGGGTCGTTCTCGGGATTGATCCAGGACCGCACCCGGTCGGACCGGTAGCCGGCCGACATCGCCAGGATCGCCCCGGCCATGAAGACCGCGAGCAGCGAGGTGGCGAAGACGCGCAGCGGCAGGCCGGCGTACCAGAGCAGGGCGAGCAGGATGATGCCCAGCGACACGGTCTGCCCGAGGTCGGGCTGCGCGACGATCAGCGCCAGCGCGATCACCGCCGCAGGCACCAGCGGGATGAGCAGTTCGCGCAGGCTGGCGCGCTCGAGTCGGCGGGCCGCCAGCATGTGCGCGCCCCAGATGGCGAAGGCGATCTTGGCCAGCTCGGAGGGCTGCATGGAGAAGCCCGCGACCACGAACCACTTGCGGGAGCCGTTGGCCAGGTTGCCGATGCCGGGAACGAGGACCAGGACCAGCAGGATCACGGTGACGACGTAGCCGGTGAAGGCGACGCGGCGGATGAACCGCACCGACATCCGCAGCGAGGTGTAGCAGGCGATGAGGCCGATCACCGTCCACAGGACTTGCTTGCCGAAGATGATCCAGGCCGACCCGTCGGCGTCGTAGGACCGCACCCCCGATGCCGAGAGCACCATGATCAGGCCGAGCGTCGTCAGCAGGCCGGCGATGGCGATGATCAGGTGAAACGAGGTCATCGGGCGGCCGAGCCAGGCACCGAACCGGTTGGGTGAACCGCCATCGCCACCGGCGGCCTTGTCCTTTTTCGCCTTGGGCGCCTTCGCGGCCTTGGCGGGCTCGTCGGCCTTGTCGCCGTCGTCCGCGGCCGCGTCGGTGACCTCGGCCGTCGCGTCCGCGTCCTCCGCCGGCCCCGGCTCGGTCGCGGTTCCGCTGGTCGCTTTGCCCCGGCCCAGCAGCCGGGTCAGTGCGTTACCCACGCCCCGCCCTACCGGATCGCCGCGCGCACGGCGGCCGCGAACGCGTCGCCCCGGTCGGCATACCCGGCGAACTGGTCGAACGATGCGCCCGCCGGTGCCAGCAGGACAGTGTCACCGGGTGCGGCCAGGCCACGAGCCGCGGCGACCGCCGCGGTCATGACGGCGGCGCCGAGATCTCCACCCGAATGTTTCACTTCTGTCACATCTGCACCAAGAACCACTGCAGTCGCATCCATATCAGCATCCTCGCCTGTCACAACGTGGAGGACGGGGACATCCGGCGCGTGTCGCGATAACGCCTCTGCAACCTCTTGCCGATCTCGGCCGATGAGCACCGCCCCGACCAGCCGCGACGCGATCCTGGCGACCTCGGCGTCGACCGAGGCGCCCTTCAGCAGGCCGCCGGCGATCCAGACGACCCGGGGGTAGGCGAGCACGGACGCCTCGGCGGCGTGAGGATTGGTGGCCTTGGAGTCGTCGACATAGGTGACGCCCTCGGCGACGGCCACCACCTCGGCCCGGTGCCGCCCGACCCGGAAGTCCGCGAGCGCGGACGCGATCGCCTCGGCCGGCACCCCGACGCTGCGGGCCAGCGCGGCGGCGGCGAGCGCGTCGAGCACGCCGACGGGGCCCGGCACCGGTATCGAGTCGACGGGCGCCAGCGTCAGGTCGTCGGCGAACGCGCGGTCGATCAGGTGTCCGTCGCGCACGCCGAGCTCCCCCGGGCCCGGTTCGCCCAGCCGAAAGCCGGCCCGCACCGGCGCCCGCGCCGTGCTCAGCAGTGCCGCGGCCCGGGCGTCGTCCAGCCCGACGACGGCCACCCGGCCGTCGAGCACCCGGGCCTTGGCCGCGGCGTAGTCGGCCAGGGTGCCGTGCCAGTCCAGGTGGTCTTCGGCGATGTTGAGCACCGCGCCGCCCTCGGGCCGCAGCGACGGCGCCCAGTGCAGCTGGAAGCTGGACAACTCGACGGCCAGCAGCTCGGCGGGTTGGTCCAGCACGTCGAGCACCGGGCTGCCGATGTTGCCGCACAACAGGTTTGGAAGCCCGGCCGCGGTGAGCATGGCGTGCAGCATCGATGTCGTCGTGGTCTTGCCGTTGGTCCCGGTCACCACCAGCCAGCGCCGCGGCGGGCCGTAGTGGCCGGCCGCGTCCAGCCGCCAGGCCAGCTCCACATCGCCCCAGACGGGCACGCCCGCCGCCGCGGCGGCGACCAGCAGCGGCGTGGTCGGCGAGAAGCCGGGGCTGGTCACCACCAGGGCGTAGCGGGAGACCTGCTCGGCGGCCACCGATGTCGGCGCGGTCGCCACCCCCGCATCGGCGTACCCGCGCAGGGTGGCCGGGTCGTCGTCGCACAGGGTGGGCACCGCGCCGAAGCGGCTCAGGGCCGCCAGCACCGCCCTGCCCGTCACCCCGCCGCCGGCCACCAGCACCGGGGCGCCCGGCGCCAAGGGGTCAAGCCCACTCATCAGGCACCGATCGCGGCCAGCCACTCACCGTAGAAAAGGGCCACGCCCAGCCCGCAGGCGATCGCGGTGAGCAACCAGAACCGGATGATGACCGTGGTCTCGGCCCAGCCGGCCAATTCGAAGTGGTGGTGGAACGGCGCCATCCGGAACACCCGGCGCCCGGTGGTGCGGAAAGTCAGGATTTGCAACACCACCGAGCTGACCTCGGCGACGAACAGCGAACCCAGCACGACGGCGAGGATCTCGGTGCGGCTGGTGACCGAGATGCCGGCGATGATGCCGCCCAGCGCCAGCGATCCGGTGTCGCCCATGAAGATCTTGGCGGGCGCGGCGTTCCACCACAGAAAGCCGATGCAGGCGCCCGCGGTGGCGGCCGCGACGATCGCCAGGTCGAGCGGATCGCGCACGTTGTAGCAACCCAACCCGGGCGCGGTGACGCACGCGTTGCGGTACTGCCAGAACGTGATCAGCACGTAGGCCGCGGTGACCATCGCCATGCTGCCGGCGGCGAGTCCGTCCAGGCCGTCGGTGAAGTTGACGGCGTTGGACCAGGCGCTGACGACGACCACGCAGAACAACACGAACAGCGCCGGGGCCAGGGCGACGGTGGCGATCTCGCGCACGTAGGACAGGTCCGCGCTGGCCGGGGTCAGGCCGTTGGCGTTGCGGAATTCCAGCACCAGCACGCCGAACAGCACCGCGGCGGCGACCTGCCCGACGGTTTTGGCCGTCTTGTTCAGCCCGAGATTGCGCGACCGGCGGATCTTGATCAGGTCGTCGAGAAAGCCGACGCCGCCGAGCACCGTGGCCAGGCCCAGCACCAGCAGACCCGACGCGGAGACGCCCTCGCCGTCGAACGCCAGCCCGGCCAGGTGGGTCCCCAGGTAACCGGCCCAGATGCCGGCCAGGATCGCCACGCCACCCATCGACGGCGTGCCGCGTTTGGCGTGGTGGGTCGGCGGGCCGTCGTCGCGGGTGTGGTGGCCGAATCCCTGCCGGGTGAACAGCCGGATCAGCGCCGGGGTCAACAGGATCGACACGGTCAGCGCGACGGCGACGGCGATGAGGATCTGTCTCACGGGCGGGCACCGCCCTGCGAGCCTTGTGATACCAGGGCGTCGGCCAGCGCCCCCAGCCCGGCCGCGTTGGAGGCCTTGACCAGCACGACGTCGCCGGGTTGCAGCTCGGCCCGCAGCAACGCCAGGGCGGCCTCGCCGTCGGCCACGTTGACGGCCCCCTTATCGGCCGAGCCCCACGAACCCTCCATGACCGCTCCGTGGTGCATGGCGCTCATCGACCTCCCACTTCCCACGACAACGAGTCGAGACACATCTAAGCGCACGGCCAGCCGGCCGATGCGATCATGCTCGGCGATCGCGTCCTCGCCGAGTTCGGCCATCTCACCGAGCACCGCCCAACTCCTGCGCTTTTCGGCCGGCCGGTCCCCCCCGCCGTGGGCGATCCAGGCCAACGCCTGCAGCCCGGCGCGCATCGAATCGGGGTTGGCGTTGTAGGCGTCGTCGATCACGGTGACGCCGTCGGCGCGCGTGGTGACGTGCATCCGGTGCCGTGAGACGGGGCCGGCGCCGGCGAGTGCGGCCGCCACCTGGTCGACGTCGGCGCCGCATTCCAGCGCGACCGCGGCGGCGCACAGCGCGTTGGTGACCTGGTGGTCGCCGTAGACGCCGAGCCGGACCTGCGCCTGCGCGGTCCCGGAGGCGTCGCGGTGGTGCAGCGTGAAGCATGGCCTGGCCACCTCGTCGAGCGAGACGGGCCCGGCCCACAGCTGGCTGGGGCCCGCGCTGGTGTTCTCGGCGCGGCTGACCCGCACCACCCGGGCCGCGGTCACGCCCGCCATGGCCGCCACCGCCGGGTCGTCGGCATTGAGGATCACCACCCCGGATGCCGGAACAGATTGGGGCAGTTCGGATTTCGTCTGAGCGATGGCCTCGCGCGAGCCGAACTCGCCCAGGTGCGCGGTGCCGACGTTGAGGACGACGCCGATCGCCGGCGGGGCGATCTCGGCCAGCGCGGCGATGTTGCCCGGGTGGCGCGCCGACATCTCAAGGACCAGGAAGTCGGTCTCGGGCGTCGCGCGCAACACGGTCCACGGATGCCCCAGCTCGTTGTTGAACGACCCGGGCGGGGCGACCACCTCGCCGAGCGGTTTCAGCACGGCGGCCACCAGGTCCTTGGTCGACGTCTTCCCCGACGATCCGGTGATCCCGACGATCCTGAGCCCGCCGGCGACCAGTTCGGCGGCCACCACCTGGGCCAGCTTGGCCAGCGCCGCGAGCACCGCCGCGCCCGAGCCGTCCGGGTCGTGCTCGAGCACCCCGGCCCGCGATCCCGACGCGCCCGCGGGGGCGACGACGACGGCGGGAACACCGACCGGCCGGGCGGCCAGCACCGCCACCGCGCCGGCGGCGATCGCCGCGCCCGCGTGGTCGTGGCCGTCCGAGCGCGCGCCCGGCAGCGCCAGGAACAGTCCCCCGGGTCCGACGGCGCGCGAGTCGAATTCCACCGTCCCGGTGACGCGGCGTCGCGCGGCGTCCTGCGGCGAGATGTCGGCCAGGGTGCCGCCGACGATGTCGGCGATCTCGGCGACGGTCAACTCGATCATCGCGGTGCCCCGTTCAGGTCCCGCAGCGCCTGCGCCAGCTCGACCCGGTCGTCGAAGGGGCGGGTGTGCCCGCCGGCGCTCTGGCCGGTTTCGTGGCCCTTGCCGGCGATCAGCACGACGTCGCCCGGGCCCGCCCAGGCGACGGCGTGCCTGATCGCGTCGCGGCGGTCGGCGATCTCGACAATGTCTGCCGCACAACCGCTTTCGGTCGCCCCGGCGAGGATTTCGCGACGAATCGACGCCGGGTCCTCACCGCGCGGGTTGTCGTCGGTGACGACGACCAGATCGGCCAGCTCGGCCGCCGTCGCGCCCATCGGCGCCCGTTTGCCCGGGTCGCGTTCGCCGCCGGCGCCGAACACCACGGCCAGCCGGCGATCCGGACGCGCCAGCGTGGTCAGCACCGCGCGCAACGCGCCCGGTTTGTGGGCGTAGTCGACCAGCGCCAGGAAGTCCTGGCCGGCGTCGATCTCCTCCATGCGTCCCGGCACGCGGGCCTGTAGCAGGCCCGTCGACGCCTGCTCCGGGGACACCCCGACCGCGTCCAGAATAGCCAGTGCGACAAGGCAATTGGCGACATTGTAATGGCCGGGCAGCCGAACACCCAGCTGATGGCGCGCCCCGGCGGGATCGATGGCGGTGAACCGTTGTCCCGCGGCGCCCATCGGGGCCACGTCGGTGGCGCGCCAGTGGGCGGGCCGGCCCTCGGCGCTGACGGTGATCGCGTCGCCGGCGCGGGCGGCCATGGCGCGCCCGGCGTCGTCGTCGACGCAGACCACGACGCGCCGGGCCCGCAGCGGGGAGCTCGGGTCGAAGAGCATCGCCTTGGCCTCGAAGTAGTCGGCCATCGTCGGGTGGAAGTCGAGGTGGTCGCGGGACAGGTTGGTGAAACCGCCCACCGCGAACCGGGTTCCGTCCACGCGGCCCAGCGTCAGGGCGTGACTGGAGACCTCCATGACGACGGTGTCCACCCCCTGTTCGGCCATCGCCGCCAGCATTGCCTGCAGGGCGGGGGCCTCCGGGGTGGTCAGCGCGCTGGGAATGTCGGCGCCGTCGATGCGGATCCCGATGGTGCCGATCAGCCCGGCGGTGTGGCCGGCGGCGCGCAGTGCGGACTCGATGAGATACGTCGTGGTGGTCTTGCCGGACGTGCCGGTGACGCCGACGACCGTCACCCGCTCGGACGGGTTCCCGTACACCGTGGCGGCCAGCCCGCCGAGCACACCGCGGGGGTCCGGGTGAACGAGGACCGGCACGGATTGCCCTAGGGCGCCCATCTCGGCGACCCCGCCGGCGTCGGTGAGCACGGCGACCGCGCCGCGTTCGATCGCGTCGCCGGCGTAACGCGCGCCGTGGGTGGTGGAACCGGGCAGCGCGGCGAACAGATCGCCGGGCCGCACCTCCTGGGCGCGCAGCGTGACCCCGGTGACCGGCAGGTTCGGGACGGCCCGATCGCCGGCCGGCGCGGCTCCGATGTCAGCCGCCAACGCCGGCAAGCGCACGCCCGCTGCGGCGCTGGGCCGCAGCGCACTGGGCACCGACACCCCGTCACCACCTCCGTCAGCCATGATCGGCCATGACACCCTACCTAGGAGCACCGGCCGACGGATGTTCCCGCGCCCGGGCGCCGGTGTCACGACCCGCTGCGCCGCTCGAGCAGGGGCAGCCAGATGGTGTCGACGATCTCTTCGATGGCTTCGTCGGGCAGGGGCCGCAGCGTCATCAGGACCTCGTAGCGAAACAGGTCCACGGGCAGGCGCGCAATGCGCTCGGTCACCTGATCGGGCTCGATTTCACCGCGATCGATGGCGCGCTGGATCGCCTGATCCAACGCGGCATCGCGCCGCCCCCGCACCAGCGTTTCGAGATCGGCCAAGCTGCTGCCGGTCTGCTGGTAGAAGCCGCCGAGCCGGGTCAGCAACGGGACCACCAACCCCACCCTGACCTTGTTCGCTTGCCGCAGCAATGCGATCGCGTCACCGCGCAGGCTGCCGGTGTCAGGGGCGACCACGACATCCTTGGCGACCTCATGTGCCACCGCGGCGAGCACGAGTTCCTGCTTGTTCGGCCAGCGCCGGTAGAGCACCGCACGGCTGGTGCCCGCCCGCACGGCGACGCCGTCGATCGTGAGCTCGTCGTACCCGCGTTCGGTCAGCTCCGTCCACGCCGCATCCAGCAACGCCTCCTCCAACGCGGGACCCCGGCGCCGCCGCGCCACGCCGGTCGAGTTAAGAGACATTGCGTTTCCTAACGGTCGGGTCTACGTTCTTTGGATACAGAACGTATCTTATAGCGAACAGGAGTGGAATCGATGCGCATTCTCGTCTCCGGTGCCGGAATCGCCGGCCTGAGCGCGGCGATAAACCTCGGCGCCGACGGCCACGACGTCACCTTGGTCGAACGCGCCAACCACCTGCGGGTGAACGGCTCCCCGATCGACATTCGCGGGGACTCCATCGGTGTCGCCGACAAGATGGGCGTGCTCGCACCGATCCGCGCGCACCGGGTCGACATGACCGAACGCGTCCAGTTCGTCGACGAAAACGGCACCGTGGTGGCCGAACCGCCGCTCGACGAGATCAACGACTCCGCCGGCGACATCGAAATCCCGCGGGAAGACCTCACAACCATCCTGCGCGACCGCCTGGGGCCGACGGTAGAACTGCGGTTCAACGAATCCATCGGCGAACTCGACGACGATGACCGTCGCGTCGATGTGCGGTTCAATTCCGGCGACCGCGAGCGCTATGACCTGGTTGTCGGTGCCGACGGGATGCACTCGGCCGTGCGACGCCTGACGTTCGGTCCCGAGCAACGGTTTCTGCGCCATCTCGGCTTCTATGTCGCGCTGGCCGACTTGCCCGGCTATACGCCGTCCGGGCGCGACAACCCGATGTACAACTTCCCCGGGCACCTTGCCGGCATCGCCGCCTACAACGACAAAGCCTTGGCGGTCTTCATGTTTCGATCGCCCTGGATCGACTACGACTACCACGACCTCGCGGCCCAGAAACGATTACTCGTCGACGCGTTCGCCGGCCACGGCGAGTGGCGGGTACCCGAACTGCTCGACGCCGCGATCGCCGACCCGGAACTGTACTTCGATTCCGTGAGCCAGATTCACATGCCCGGCTGGCATCGCGGTCGCGTCGTCCTCGTCGGGGACGCGGCGCATTGTGCCTCGAGCCTGTCGGGCCGCGGCACCTCCCTGGCCCTGACCGGGGCCTGGTTTCTCGCGCGAGCGCTGCGCGACCATCCCGGCGATCTCGGCCACGCGTGCGAGCAGTACGAACGCGACCAGCGACCCCACGCCCTGCGCTGCCAGGCCACGGCGGCACCCGGCGGCGACCTCCTGATTCCGGCCACTCAGGCTCAAATCGACGCGCGCAACAACGATTTCACCGTCGCAACCGGCCGCGGCCGGGAAGTCTAGGTGGCCTGCAGCGTCAGCGGCGGGCCCGGGTCCGGCGACAGCGGCACGTTCTCGCGCTGCATGAGCCAGCCGGCGATGTTGTGGAACAGCGGGGCCGCCGAGTGGCCCGGGGTGCCGTCGGCGTTGCGCTCCGGGTTGTCCATCATGATGCCGATGACATACCGGGGGTTGTCGACGGTGGCCATGCCGGCGAACGTGATCCAGTAGACGTTGTCGAAGTAGCAGCCGCAGGCCGGGTTGATCTGCTGGGCGGTGCCGGTCTTGCCGGCCATCTGGTAGCCCGTCACCGCGGCGGCGGGGCCGGTGCCCTGCTGATAGCCCATCGGGTCGTGTTGCACGACGGCGCGCAGCATGTTGCGCACGGTCTGAGCCGTCTGCGCCGACACCACCCGCACGCCGTCCGGGCGCGGTTCTTCGGTGCGGGTGCCGTCGGGCGCGATGGTGGCCTTGATGATCCGCGGCGGGATCCGCACCCCGTCGTTGGCGATCGTCTGGTACATGCCCGTCATCTGCAGCAGCGTCATCGAAAGGCCCTGCCCGATGGGCAGGTTGGAGAAGGTGCTGCCCGACCATTGGTCGATGGGTGGCACCAGCCCGGCGCTCTCCCCGGGCAGACCCACATTGGTGCGCTGCCCGAGCCCGAACTTGCGGACCATGTCGTAGAAGCGCTCCGGCCCCACCCGCTGTGCGAGCATCAAAGTGCCGACGTTGGAAGACTTTCCGAACACGCCGGTGGTCGTGTAGGGCATCACGCCGTGGTCCCACGCGTCGTGGATGGAGACCCCGCCCATCTGGATCGTGCCGGGAACCTGCAGCACCTCATCGGGATTGGACAGGCCGTACTCGATGACCGACGACGCGGTGATCACCTTGTTCACCGAGCCGGGCTCGAACGGCGAGGACACCGCCAGGTTGCCCAGCTGTTTGTCGCCCTGACGCCCAATGTCCTGGGAGGGGTCGAACGTGTTGTCGTTGGCCATGGCCAGCACTTCACCGGTCTTCGCGTCGAGCACGACGGCCGAAACATTGTGCGCGCCAGACACATTCTTGGCCTGCTGAACCTGCTGCTGCACATAGAACTGGATGTCGTCGTCGAGGGTCAGCTGCACCATCGAGCCGTTGACCGCCCGATGCCGGTTGCGGTAACTGCCGGGGATGACCACGCCGTCGGATCCGCGGTCATAGGTGACCGAACCGTCGGTCCCGGACAGCACGGAGTCCATGGCCTCTTCCAAGCCCAGCAGCCCGTGGCCGTCCCAGTCGATGCCGCCCACGATGTTGGCGGCCAGCGATCCGCCCGGATACTGGCGCAGATCCTGGCGTTCGGAACCGACCTCGGGAAATTTGTCCGAGATCGCGCTGGCGACGGCGGGATCGACGGCACGCGCGAGATAGACGAAGTTCTCGTCGCTTTGCAGCTTCTTCAGCAGGGTCGCCGAGTCGGGTTTGTTGCCGAGGCGCCCCGAGACGTCCTTGGCGATGTCGCGCAAGCGCTGCTGCGGGTCGGGGGCGGCCGAATTCTTGGCCTTGGCCTCCTCCAGCTGCTTGTGAATGCGTTTCGGCTGAAACGTCAGCGCACGCGATTCGATGGTGAACGCCAGTTGATCCTTGCGGCGGTCGATGATGCTGCCCCGCACCGCCTTTTCCACGTCGGTGACCTTGAGCTGCCCGGCGGCCTGGGCGCGCAGCGTCGGGGCCTTGGTCACCTGCAGGACGAACAGCTGGGCGGCGGCCACCAGCATCAGTACCAGGATGACCACGTTGCCGGCGCGATGGCGGAAGACGAACGAACCACCGCGGCCGGCCATTTGCACGATCTGACGGGTGCGTCGCTCCCGCGCCGAATGCCCGGCCCCCACCGGCTCGGGGCGCTGCGCACCCCGGCTGGCCTTGGGCTGCTTGGCTTTCCGGAGTCGTTTCGGTTCGCGAACGTCACGGCCCTGGTCCGCCTGCTGCGGTTTCGCGCGGCGCTTGGGCTGCCGGACGGCGTTGTCCGCCATGTCCTTACGGGGACCGCGTGTCGGGCGTGCGGCCTGCGACCGGCGTGCCCGTGGGGTGTCGCCGCGGCTCACCTGGGAGCACCTGGCACCGCGCCGGGGGGCCCGGGCAGGGAGCCGGTACCCGGTTGCGGCATCGGGGCGGGCGCCGGAGCGGCGGGGGCGATCGGCTGGGGGGCGGCCGCGCGGCCCAGCGGCACCGGGACGGAAACCTCGGGTGACAGGGGCGCGGGTAGCTGGCCCGGGGCCGGAATGGGCAGGCCGCCCAACGGGATCGGGACCTCGGCGGGCACCGGGGGGGTCGCGGGTCTGGCCGGCATCGGCAGCCCCGGCGTCGGCAGCGCGCCGGTCACCGGCCCGCCGGGCATGCCGGGGAGCGCACCGGTCACGGGGCCGCCTGGCATGCCGGGCAGCGTACCGGCAGGGGGTGCGCCGGCGGCGCCAGGCGCGCCGGGCACCGGCGGAACTGCCGGCGGGAAGTGTTGACCGCCCACCGTCGAGGCGCCGTCGGGTGCGCGCAGCAGCGCTTCGGGCCCCGACCTGGCCGGGGCGGGGGCGCCGGGGACCGGCTCGAGCCGCATCGGGACCTCCGCGGCGGGCGCCGCGGGTTTCGGGGGCTGCGGCGCTTCGTCGGGGAGCTTGGTGTTCAGCGGCGGCGGCGGAACACCGTCGGCGGGTTTGGGGGTGCCCACCACCACCCAGTTCCCGGACGGGTCCTGGACCAGGTGCGCGGTGTCCCGGGTGGGGATCATGCCCTGCTTGCGGGCCGCCTCCGCCAGCGCGGGGGCGGCTTCGGCCTCACGCACGTCGCGCTCCAGGGCCTCCTTCTGTTGCTGCAGCAACCGGGTCCGCTCGCGGGCGTGGCTCAACTTGTAGGAGCGTTCGGCGGAGTCGGTGGACAACCACAGCGTGAGCCCGAGCCCGACGCCCAGCGCTCCGATGACCAACACGACGAACGGAACCTTGCTCGCAAGTGTCCGCGGCCGCAGGTCGATCGACGCCAGCCGCGCGGCCAGACGCTCGGTGAGCTTGGGCCGAACGACCTTGGGCGCCTTGGCTTTGCGGGCCTTGGCGCGCGCCTTGGCCTGGCTGGCGTTCTTCGGCCGCGCCGACCGCTCGACCGGCCGGGCGACGGGGCTGCTCTGCGGACCGGCCTTGGGCGCGCGGGATTCGCGGGCGGGCGCCGTGGTCCTGGCGCCGCGGGCGCGCCGCGCCGCGCCGGGTTCGGGCGCCGGGCGCCTGCCCCGTCGGGCAGCACCGTCGCGGGCGCCCCGGCGGTCGCTGCCGCCGCGTCGTTTCGACGTCTCGCGGTCCGCTTTCATCAATCGCCTTTCCCGGTTGCCTGCTGTGATTCCATTCGCTGCAGGGCCCGCAGCCGCACCGCGGCGCTACGCGGGTTGCGTTCGATCTCGGTGGCGTCGGCCCGTCCGGCACCCTGCGTCAGGGCCCGGAATCGCGGCTGGTGACCGGGGAGTTCGACCGGTAGGTCCACCGGGGTGCGGGACGCGACCGCCTCGGCGAACAACCGCTTGACGATCCGGTCTTCCAGCGATTGGTACGTCATCACCACGATGCGCCCGCCGACGGCAAGCGCGTCCAGGGCGGCCGGGAGCGCGGCACGCAGCGAATCCAATTCGTCGTTGACCGCGACCCGCAGCGCCTGGAAGGTGCGCTTGGCCGGGTGGCCGCCGGTGCGCCGGGCCGCGGCCGGAATCGCTTCGTAGAGCAGGGCCACCAGGTCCGCGGTCGACGCGAACGGCTGGCGGGCCCGCCGGCGCACGATGTGCGCGGCGATGCGCCGCGCGAAGCGCTCCTCGCCGTAGCGGTGCAGGATGTTCGCCAGCTCGGTCTCGTCGTAGGTGTTGAGGATGTCGGCCGCGGTCAGCGGCGCGTCGGGGTCCATCCGCATGTCCAGCGGCGCGTCCTGGGCGTAGGCGAAACCGCGTTCGGCGCGGTCGAGCTGCATGGACGACACGCCGAGGTCGAACAGCATCCCGTCGACCGATTCGGTTGCGGCATAGCCGGATTCGGCCAGCGCTGTGGCGACGCCGTCGTAGCGGGTGCGCACCAGCGTGACCCGGTCGGAGAATCGCGCCAACCGCGTTCGGGTGATGTCCAGGGCGGTGGGGTCGCGGTCGAGTCCGATCAGCCGCAGGCCCGGCAGTTCGGTGAGGAACCGCTCGGCGTGCCCTCCCGCGCCGACGGTCGCGTCGACGAGGGTCGCCCCCGTCCCGTCCGGGTGGTGGCGGGTCAATGCGGGCGTGAGGAGCGCGACGCAACGCTCCAGCAGGACGGGCACGTGCCCGCCTGATCCCGATGGCGGCGACCCGCTGCGCCCGGCTGCGCCGCGCTTGCGGTCACCACGGCCGCGCTTGCGATCACCGCGCCCTGAATTGTCAGCCACCGCAACGCCTCCCCGGTTCTGCCGCCACCCGTGGGCCGCACGCCCCGGTATGGCCCGAGCGTGCCGGAAAAGGTGTGGCGCCCTTGCATCGAGGTCCCTGTCCGAAGGCACGAACCTGGCGTTGGGGAAGTACGCCAGGGTCGGTTCGGGCAGAGGCCACGTTGCACGGGCATGCGCCTCAGATGATGTCGCCGAGTGCTTCATCGCTGGCCGCGGAGAAGTTCTCTTCGTGGGTCTGCTGGTAGTCCTGCCAGGCCTGCGCATCCCAGATTTCGAGGTAGTCGACCGCGCCGATCACCACGCACTCCTTGGACAGGCTGGCGTAACGACGGTGGTCGGCCGACAACGTGATGCGGCCCTGGGCGTCGGGGTGCTGCTCGTCGGTGCCGGCGGCGAGGTTACGCAGGAAGGCCCTGGCGTCAGGGTTGCTTCGCGACGCCTTGCTCGCCCGGCGGGCCAGTTGCTCGAATTCCGCCCGCGGGTAGACGGCGAGGCTGTGGTCCTGGCTCTTGGTGACCATCAACCCCCCTGCCAGCGCGTCACGGAACTTGGCGGGCAACGTCAGCCGCCCCTTGTCGTCGAGTTTGGGCGTGTAGGTGCCAAGAAACACCAGCTCACCTCCCGTTCGAGGTCACCCAAACACTGCAGCCACCATACCCCACAATCCCCCACTTCGCCCCATTCATGGCATGTCGCCGTGGCGTTTTCCGGGTTCTCCGTCGTCACGGGGCCCTCGACGCGCTACGAGAGGCGTGTCGGGCGGCCCTCGCACCGGGATTCAGGGCGGCCCCGGCAGCGCAGCTAGCAGGGAAAATGTCGCCGGTGGGGCGTAGTGGGGAACTCTAGTGGGGCCCGGTGGGGATTAACCGCCGGCCCGCGCGTCGGCTAGGGCTCGGTTGGGGCGCAAAACGGTATCGACGGTTGCGCGGCGTCAGTCAGCCGGCCGGAAGCTGCGACGATGACGGCCGGGGCGGCGCGAGGCGCGGACGACGCGGGAGAAATGCAAAACGGGGCAGCCAGCGGCTACCCCGTGCGGGTGGGTCGGCGCTCAGTCGTCGAAGCGGCGGCGGAACCGATCCTCCATGCGACTGGTGAAGGAGCCCCCGCCCTTGTTGCGGCGCTGGCGCAGCGAGGTGGGCGCGGAGCCGGAATGGTCTGGCCTGCCTGACAATCGGGGACCGGTGATGCCGAACACCACGCCGCCGAACATGACGATGAACCCGAAAATGCTGAGAATGGGGACGCTGCCGCCGATCCAGGTGGCCTTGAACGCCACCCCCGACACCAGCATCGCCAGGCCGACGACGAACAGCGCCACTCCCTGCAGGC
This sequence comes from Mycobacterium intracellulare ATCC 13950, assembly GCF_000277125.1. Classification (NCBI taxonomy): domain Bacteria; kingdom Bacillati; phylum Actinomycetota; class Actinomycetes; order Mycobacteriales; family Mycobacteriaceae; genus Mycobacterium; species Mycobacterium intracellulare. Next base: position 2,384,253 of record NC_016946.1, on the reverse strand, counting down.
GCCGGCGGGCCGTGGGCGCGCGAAAGCCCCCGCCGCGGACGCTTGACGCGAATTTGGGGTCTTCGGCGTAGAGAGCGCTCTCGATCTGATCGAGCATTCGCTGCTCATGATCGGAGAGTGGCATTCGTCCCTCCTTGCCGACAGTTTGGCACGTGACTATCGATAGCACGCGATGCCCGTTGCGCGGGCAACTAATTGAATGATACGAGGTCAATCTGCCCCATACCACTGGTTCCGCGCCGATTCTATCCCGGCCGGATCGCGGCAATCCGCCAGACCGGAACGCCCGTGCGCTACAACCGGCTTCCCGACCCGGGGGCGTCCGTTGGTTCGGTGCCACGACCGCTCGTCGCGCCGGCCCGTGGGGGTCCGATAATGATTCTTAGCAGCCGGGTCAGAACGCCGCAGCATCGAACGAGACCGATCACCGGATGAGGAGGGCACCGCGAGTTGGGGATATTCCTCATCGATCTGCTCCCCCACGACATGGAGCGTCGCCTCACCGACGCCCTGACGGTGTACGTCGATGCGATGCGCTACCCGCGCGGCACCGAGCAACAGCGCGCCGCGATGTGGCTCGAGCACATCCGCCGCCGTGGCTGGCAAGGCGCCGGGGTCGTCGAAGCCGACGGGCCCGATGACGAGGGCGCGCCGATGCCCTCGGCGGAGGATCTGACCAGCGCCCCACTGCTCGGCGTGGCCTACGGCTATCCCGGGGCGCCCGGCCAATGGTGGCAGCAGCAGGTGGTGCTGGGCATGCAGCGCGGCGGCTCGCCGCCCCACGAGATCGCCCGGCTGATGAACAGCTATTTCGAGTTGACCGAGCTGCACATTCATCCCCGCGCCCAGGGCCGCGGCCTCGGCGAGGCGCTGGCTCGGCGGCTGCTCGCCGGGCGCGCGGAAAAGAACGTGCTGCTGTCGACGCCGGAAACCAACGGCGAGCCCAACCGCGCCTGGCGGCTGTACCGCCGGCTGGGCTTCACCGACGTCATCCGCCGCTACCACTTCGCCGGCGACCCGCGGGCGTTTGCGATCCTGGGCCGCGAACTACCGCTGTGACACCGCGGAACCGGGCGCGCATCGGACGCCCGCGCTCCGGAGTGGCCTTGTTCAAGTGGCACATCGGATCTGGCACGATGACCTGGTGCGCGCCAGCTCTCCCCCAGCCCGCGGCCGCGGCGTGAAAGCCCCCCGGGCCCGACGGCGCCGTCTGCTGGCCATCGCGATGTTGCTGCTGCTGGTGCCGCTGGCCACCGGATGCCTGCGGGTCCGGGCCTCGCTCACCGTCTCCCCCGACGACCTGGTCTCCGGGGAGATCGTCGCCGCCGCGAAACCCAAGACCCCCAAGGACACCGGCCCCCAGCTCGACAGCAACAACCTGCCGTTCAGCCAGAAGGTGGCGGTGTCGAACTACGACAGCGACGGCTACGTCGGCTCCCAGGCGGTGTTCTCCGATCTGACGTTCGCCGAGCTGCCGCAGCTGGCCAACATGAACTCCGACGCCTCCGGCGTCAACCTGTCGCTGCGCCGCAACGGCAACCTGGTGATCCTGGAGGGCCGCGCGGATCTGACGTCGCTGACCGATTCGGAGGCGGACGTCGAGCTGACGGTCGCCTTTCCGGGGGTGGTCACCTCCACCAACGGCGACCGGGTCGAGCCCGACGTGGTGTCCTGGAAGCTCAAGCCGGGCGTGGTGAGCACCATGACCGCCCAGGCCCGCTACACCGACCCCAACACCCGTTCCTTCACCGGCGCCGTGGTGTGGCTGGGCATCGCGTCCTTCGCGGCCGCCGGCGTGGTGGGGCTGCTGGCGTGGGTCGGCCGGGACCGCTCACCGCGGCTCACCGCGCCGCGCGACCAGCCGCCGCCCACCTAGCCTCGCCGCGCTAACCCTGCTGGGTGGGTGACCAGTACGCGAGCATCTCCGCGAAGGTCTGGAACGCGGGACCGGAGATCCCGTAGGTCGCCTCGAGATGGATGCTCAGCGGGAAACCGAGGTCGGCCACCCCGTCGATGACGCGCTTGTAGAGGTCGACCATCAGCTGACGCTTCTGCGGGGGCTCGCATTCGGCGAGCTTGCGGACGAACTCCTGCTCGGCGGCGACCGCGGCGTTGCCCGGGTCCTGGATGAGCCAGTTGATCAGTCCGACGCGGCTTTCCATCTTCGGCACGAAACCGAAGGACAGCAGGATCTCGGGCCGGTGATCGGTTTGCCTGGCGAACTCGCTCAGGAACCCCACGATCGCGTCGGAATACAGCAACTGGGTCATCCCGTAGGTGGCGCCCTGGTCGCACTTGAAGTTGAACCGGCCCTGTTCGCCGTCGCGGGTGGGGATCAGGATCACCCCGCGGTTGGTCACCAGCTCGCGATAGATCGACAGGGCGTCGGTCGGGGCGACGCCGGAGCCCTCGCCGTCGTTCATGGTGCGCGGCACGCCGACGAACACCACGCCTTCCATTCCGGCCGAGGACAACTCGGTCAGCCGGCCCCGCAGCGACGGCTCGTCCATGAACGCGGTGACCTGCGTGCACAAGCCCCTGATCCCGGTCAGTTCCGGCTTGACCACCGACCAGAAGTCGAGCACATCCAGCTTGGGCTTCATCTGAATGGGACGGTCGTCGTCCTCGGCGATGATCCCGGGGATCATCACGTGCCGGATCCGGCCGTCCAAACCGGCCTCGGCCGAATGCCGCACCACTTTGTGCGCCTCTTCGAGTGCCCGCTCCCGACCTTCGTCGGCGTTTGGTGGCACCAGTTCGAGCGCAATGGTGTTGAGGGTCACGCGGCTTCTCTCCGTCCGACGACTATGGGCCCGGGGCGTCTCTTGGCCGCGCAGCATCCGCGCGAGCCCCAGCGCACCCGCAAGCATAGGGGCGGGTTAGTGAGGCAGTCGAAGCAACTGGGTGCGCCCGGCGACCTCACGCGGGACCCACCCCGGGCCGCGCGACGAATACACTGGTCGGGCCTGGAACACCCAGCCAGCCGAGCAGAAAGGGGCGCCGCGCTGAGCGTCAAAGCCACAGCAGCGGCGGCAACCGTCGAGTTGACCGGCGCCATCACCGAACAGTTGCGGCGGTATCTGGACGAGCGGCGCGCCGAGACCGCCTACATCGGCGACGACTACAACGGCCTGATCGCCGCGCTCGAAGATTTCGTGCTGGGCGGCGGGAAGCGGCTACGCCCCGCGTTCGCCTACTGGGGGTGGCGCGCCGTGGCCACCGACGAACCCGACGAGCAAGTGCTGCTGCTGTTTTCCTCGCTCGAGCTGCTGCACGCCTGCGCGCTGGTGCACGACGACGTGATCGACGACTCCTCCACCCGGCGGGGACGGCCGACCACCCACGTCCAGTTCGCGACCCTGCATCGCGACCGGGGCTGGCAGGGCTCGCCCGAGCGGTTCGGCGCGTCGGCCGCCATCCTGCTCGGTGACCTCGCCCTGGCCTGGGCCGACGACATCGTCTTCGGTGTCGACCTGACGCCGCAGGCCCAGCGCCGCATCCGCCGGGTGTGGGCCAACATCCGCACCGAGGTGCTCGGCGGGCAGTACCTCGACATCGTCGCCGAAGCCAGCGCCGCCGCCTCGATCGCGTCGGCGATGAACGTCGACACCTTCAAAACCGCCTGCTACACCGTGTCGCGCCCGCTGCAGCTCGGCGTGGCCGCCGCCGCCGACCGACCCGACGTCCACGACATCTTCAGCCAGTTCGGCACGGACCTCGGGGTGGCGTTCCAGCTGCGCGACGACGTCCTGGGCGTCTTCGGTGACCCCGCGGTGACCGGCAAGCCGTCCGGGGACGACCTGCGATCCGGCAAGCGCACCGTGCTGCTGGCCGAGGCGGTGGAGTTGGCGGAGACGTCAGACCCGGTGGCGGCCAACCTATTACGGACCTCGATCGGCGCCCAGCTGACCGACGCGCAAGTGGATCGGCTGCGTGAGGTCATCGAGTCGGTGGGTGCCCTGGCCGCGGCCGAACAACGCATCGCCACGCTGACCCAGCGGGCGCTGGCGACGCTGGCCGCCGCCCCCATCAACACCGCGGCCAAAGCCGGGCTGTCCGAATTGGCCAAGATCGCCACGAACCGGTCCGCCTGAACCGATGACGACTCCGACCGACACCCCGGCCGACGACGCGCCGGCAGCCAAACCCCCTCGCGGCGAACGGTTTTCCCAGCTGAGGGCGTTCGTGGCGGCCGACGAATCGCGGCCGGCCAAACTGGGCCTGCTGGGGTCGGTGCTGATCACCCTGGGCGGGCTGGGCGCGGGCAGCACCCGCCAGCACGACCCGCTGCTCGAGTCGATTCACATGTCCTGGCTGCGTTTTGGCCACGGCCTGGTGCTGTCGTCGATCGTGCTGTGGACCGGCGTCGGCCTCATGCTGATCGCCTGGCTGGGCCTGGGCCGCCGCGTGCTGGCCGGCGACGCGACCGAGTTCGTCATGAAGACCACCACCGGATTCTGGCTGGCGCCGCTGCTGGTGTCGGTGCCCGTCTTCAGCCGGGACACCTATTCGTATCTGGCGCAGGGCGCACTGCTGCGCGACGGCCTGGACCCCTACGCCGTCGGCCCGGTCGCCAATCCAAACATCTTGTTGGACAACGTCAGTCCCATCTGGTCGATCACGACCGCCCCCTACGGTCCGGCGTTCATCCTGGTGGCGAAGCTGATCACCGTCCTCGTCGGCAACAACGTGGTGGCGGGCACCATGTTGCTGCGGCTGTGCATGCTGCCCGGTTTGGCGCTGTTGATCTGGGCCACTCCGCGAGTGGCGCGGCACCTGGGCGCCGACCCCTCGACGGCGCTGTGGATCTGCGTGCTCAACCCGCTGGTGCTCATCCACCTGATGGGCGGCGTGCACAACGAGATGCTGATGGTGGGCCTGATGGCCGCCGGCATCGCGCTGACGTTCGGCGGTCGCCACGTCGCGGGCACCGCGCTGATCACGGTCGCCATCGCGGTCAAAGCCACCGCCGGCATCGCGCTGCCCTTCCTGGTGTGGGTGTGGGCGCGGGATCTGCGCGACCGGCGGGGATATCGTTCCGCGCGAGCGCTTCTCGCGGCCGCGGCGGCGTCGCTGCTGGTCTTCGCGGTGGTGTTCGCGATCCTGTCCGCGGTGGCCGGCGTGGGGCTGGGATGGCTGACCGCGCTGGCCGGTTCGGTGAAGATCATCAACTGGCTGACCGTGCCGACCGCGGCGGCCAACCTGATCCACGCGATCGGCAGCGGGCTGTTTCCCGTGAGCTTCTATCCGCTCCTGCGGGTCACCCGGCTGGTCGGCATCGCGATCATCGCGGTCTCGCTGCCGCTGTTGTGGTGGCGGTTCCGGCGTGATGACCGGGCCGCGCTCACCGGCATGGCGTACTCGATGCTGATCGTGGTGCTGTTCGTCCCGGCCGCGTTGCCCTGGTACTACTCGTGGCCGCTGGCGATCGTGGCTCCCCTGGCCCAGTCACGACGGGCGGTGGCGATCATCGGCGGCGCGTCGACCTGGGTGATGGTGATCTTCAAACCCGATGGCTCGCATGGGATGTACTCGTGGCTGCACTTCTCGCTGGCCACCGCCGTCGCGCTGATCGCCTGGTACACCCTGTACCGGACACCCCGCCCTCGGACCGGCCCGGCCGAGGTCGCCGCACCGGCTCAGTAGGCCATCGCCTGCGCCCGGCGCACGACTTCGCGGGCCTGGTGGGCATGCAGCGCGTCGACGGGGCGGGCATTGCTGATGGCGTCCTTGGTGCCGTCGCGGGTCACCGTCAGCGACGGGTCGGGGGTGAACAGCCAGCGCACGATCTCGGTGTCGTGGTAGCCGCCGTCGTGCAGGATCGTCAACAATCCCGGCAGGCTCTTGACCACCTCACCGGACTGGGTGAAGAACACCTGCGGCACCACCACGCCCTCGCCGCGCCGGACCGCGACCAGATGGCCATCGCGGAGCTGTTGGTGGACCTTGGTTACCGGGATTTTAAGCAATTCGGCGACCCGCGGGAGGTCGTAGATCGGCTCGTCGGGATCTAGCACATCGTCGCCGGCAGGAATACTGCTCATCCGCGCAAGTGTAAGCCTTGATACGCGCCGTGAGCCCGTGTTCTTCCGCCCAATCATGGCGCCGCACCTACGATGGCCCCGTGGCCCAAGCTCATCCGCCCGGCCGGGCCGGTCCGCATCGTCCGCCGGCGGAGGCCGGGACGGCGGACCCGTTGGACAACGCGTTGCTGGACGGCCGCTACCTGATCCAGGCGAAGATCGCCAGCGGCGGCACCTCGACGGTGTACCGCGGTCTCGACACCCGGCTCGACCGTCCCGTCGCCGTGAAGGTGATGGATTCTCGCTACGCGGGCGACGAGCAGTTCCTCACCCGCTTCCAGCGCGAGGCCCGCACCGTCGCACGCCTGAAGGATCCCGGGCTGGTCGCGGTCTACGACCAGGGCTCCGACGCTCGGCACCCGTTTCTGGTGATGGAGCTCATCGAGGGCGGCACCCTGCGCGAGCTGCTGGGCGAGCGCGGACCCATGCCGCCCTACGCCGTGGCGGCGGTGCTTCGTCCGGTGCTCGGCGGGTTGGCCGCCGCGCACCGCGCCGGTCTGGTGCATCGCGACGTCAAGCCGGAGAACGTGTTGATCTCCGACGACGGCGAGGTGAAGATCGCCGACTTCGGGTTGGTCCGCGCCGTCGCCGCCGCCGGAATCACCTCTACCAGTGTGATTTTGGGCACCGCGGCGTATCTGTCGCCCGAGCAGGTGCGCGACGGCGACGCGAGCCCGCGCAGCGACGTGTACTCCGCGGGCATCCTCGCCTATGAGCTGTTGACCGGGCACACCCCCTTCACCGGCGACTCGGCGCTGTCGATCGCTTACCGGCGGCTGGACACCGACGTGCCGGCGCCCAGCGCGTCCATCGACGGTGTGCCCGTGCAGTTCGACCAGTTCGTGCAGCGGGCGACGGCCCGCGACCCGGCCGACCGGTACGCCGACGCGACCGAGATGGGCGCCGATCTCGACACGATCGCCGATGAGCTTGCGCTGCCGGACTTCTCCGTGCCGGCGCCGCGCAACTCCGCGCAGCACCGCTCGGCCGCGCTGCAGCACAGCCGGATGGGCCAGCGCCCGGCCACCGCGCAGCAGCCCGGGCCCGCCCCGGTGCGCCAGCCCACCCGCCAACTGACCCGGGGCCCCGAGGATTGGCCGCACCCGCAGCGCCCGGCCGCGGCCGCCGACGAACCCGACGAGGACGACGATGACTACGAATATGAGCCTGTCGCAGGCGAATTCGCGGGCATCCCGATCAGCGAATTCGTGTGGACCCGCCAGCACAACCGGCGCATGGTGCTGGTGTGGGTGGCGCTGGTGCTGGCGTTGACCGGCCTGGTGGCGACCGCGGCGTGGACCGTCGGAAGCAACCTCAACGGGCTGCTGTAGGCGCGCTCAGTCGCGCAGCATCTCGGCGACCAGGAAGGCCAACTCCAGCGACTGCTGGGTGTTCAGCCGTGGGTCGCACGCGGTCTCGTAGCGCCCGACCAGGTCGGTGTCCGAAATATCTTGCGCCCCACCAAGACACTCGGTGACGTTCTCCCCGGTGATCTCGACGTGGATGCCGCCGGGATGGGTGCCCAGCGCGCGGTGCACCTCGAAGAAGCCCTGCACCTCGTCGACGATGCGGTCGAAGTGGCGGGTCTTGTACCCGTTGGACGACTCGTGGGTGTTGCCGTGCATCGGGTCGCACTGCCAGATCACCTGGTGACCGGTGGCCTGGACCTTCTCCACGATCGGGGGCAGCAGATCGCGCACCTTGTTGTTGCCCATCCTGCTCACCAGTGTCAGCCGGCCGGGCTTGTTGTGCGGGTCGAGCCGCTCGACGTATTCGACGGCTAGCTCCGGGGTGATCGTCGGGCCGATCTTGACGCCGATCGGGTTGGCGATCACCTCCGCGAAGGCGATGTGCGCCCCGTCGAGCTGGCGGGTCCGCTCGCCGATCCACACGGTGTGCGCCGACAGGTCGTACAGCTGGGGCTCGCCGCTGTCGTTCTCGGACAGGCGCAGCATCGACCGCTCGTAGTCGAGCACCAAAGCCTCGTGGCTGGCGTAGATTTCGGCGGTCTGCAGGTTGCGGTCGGCCACCCCGCACGCGCTCATGAAGCGCAGGCCGCGATCGATCTCGGTGGCCAGCGCCGTGTAGCGGGCGCCCGCCGGCGAGGTCCGCACGAACTCCCGGTTCCAGTCGTGGACCAGATGCAGCGAGGCCAAGCCCGACGAGGTCAGCGCACGAACCAGATTCATCGCCGCGCTGGCATTGGCGTAGGCGCGCACCAATCGCGACGGATCATGCTCGCGCACCGCGGCGTCCGGGGCGAAGCCGTTGATCATGTCGCCGCGGTAGGACTTCAACCCCAGCGCGTCGATGTCGGCCGATCGCGGTTTGGCGTACTGCCCCGCGATGCGGGCCACCTTCACCACCGGCATGCTCGAGCCGTAGGTCAGCACCACCGCCATCTGCAGCAGGGTGCGCACGTTGCCGCGGATGTGGGGTTCGGTGTTCTCGGTGAACGTCTCCGCGCAGTCACCGCCCTGCAGCAGGAACGCCTCACCCCTGGCCACCTGGGCGAGCTGCTCCTGTAGCCGCACGATCTCCATCGGCACCGTGACCGGCGGCACGCTCTCGAGGACCGTGCGCATCGCCGACGCCTGATCGGCGGGCCAGCTGGGTTGCTGGGCGGCCGGCTTGGCCAGCGCGGCGTCCAATCGCGCCCGCAGATCGGTCGGCAGCGGCGGCAGCGGCGGCAGCTGGTCGATCGGGATGTCGACGGTCCAGTTCATCGGTCCATCGTAACCGGGTCGCGGACGCCCCCGGTCAGGGTTGATCAGCGTGAACGCCGTCGAGCGCGGCCGTCTTAGTCTCCCGCCGTGATCAACCGGAAGCGGCGGAGCTGATCGCGGGCGTCGACCAACGCGTCGTGGGCATCGGGCGACCGCGGGGGCATCCGGGGGCTGCCCCGGTCTTCCCAGAGTTGCCGCAGCTCGCGGGTGAAACGCGGGATGGCCCGCGGCAGGTCCGGCATCGGGCCCCACAACTGGCACAGGGCGACGTGGTCGTAGGCCGCCACCCACGCCCACAGCTCGATCGGCTCAGCGGCCGCCCGCCCGGAATTGACGCCGAAGAACTCCTCCAGGTCCTCGCGGATCCGCCTGCGTGACCGCCACACCTGCGACGCCGGGGGCGGCAGCTTGGGCAGCACGTTGGCGCGCACCCACGGGCCGGCGCGCTCGGGATCGAATTCCGTGGACACCGCGTAGTACTCGCGGCCGTCCTCGGCGGCCACCCCGATCGAGATGAGCTCGATGGTGCGGCCGTCCTCGATGAATTCGGTGTCGTAGAAGTACCGCACGAAGGGAGATTATCTGCTGATCAGGATCGGACCGGTGGGCGCCGGGGCGGGATGAACCTCGTCGTCCAACCTGGCGTCCACCGCACGTTGATCCGGAAACCGCGGCGTGCCCGCGATGGCGCACTGCAGGTAGAGCTTGGCCCGCACCACCGGGCGGCGCAGCCGACGTTCGCGCTGCAGCGCGCGGCGCATCTTGTCCGGCTGCGTGGCGTACCGCCAGCGGGCCCAGGGCGCGTGCGGGCGCGACAGCCGGACCGCCCCGATCACCAGCAAGATGACCAGGAACATGCCCAGCAGGCCGGTCCAGACCTTGCCCTTGAGCACCACCACGACGGCCAGCGGCAGCGTCAACGCCATGGCGCCGCCCACCACGGCGCGCAGCGCCCACGAGTTGGCGTCGTGCCAGATCGGCAGGAAGAACATCAGCGGGTGCAGGCCCATCATCAGCAGCCCGGCCACCGCGACCGCGGCAAAGACCGCATCGACCGAGGTGCGGCCGTCCTCGGACCAGTAGACGTCGGACAGGTGCAGGATCAACGCGTACTCGTCGAGGACCAGGGCGGCCCCGATCCCGAAAAAGGTGGCGGCCATCATGAACTGGGGCTCGTGCCCGTCGATGGACAGGGTGACCAGCGTCAGCCCGGAGAGCAACGTGAGGACCACCCCGAACGTGACGTGGTGGATGTGCACTCCCCCGACGTGGACGTTGCGCGGGTGCCACCACTTGGTGGGCCGGCCGTTTTCGACGCGGTGCCGGATCAACCGCACGAACGTCCGCGTGACGAAAAACGTCAGGATGAAGGCCACCAGGCAGCACAACAGTGGCAGGTGGCCCCGGTCGTGAATGTCATGTTCGAACCATCGGGACATCTCGTCCACGAACGAGTGGAGCACCCTTGAAACCTACGCCTCCGCGCGCCGCGGCCGTGGGAGCCGCGCTGCACCAGGGGTGTCCGGGCGCGGGCACCCATTACGCTGTTGTGCGACATGAGTACACGGCAGGCGCCCGGGGCGGGCTTCTCAGGTAAGCGTGCCCCCGGGCGGGCGCTGGTGTGGGGCGCGGCTTGGCTGGCGGCCGCGGCGGGGCTGGGTTACGCGGCGTGGCAGCTGTTCGGGCACATCCCGTATCGCATCGACATCGACGTCTATCAGATGGGCGCCCGGGCCTGGATGGACGGCCGCCCGCTGTACCGCGGCGACGTGTTGTTCCACACGCCGATCGTGGATCTCCCGTTCACCTATCCGCCGCTGGCCGCCATCGTGTTCTGCCCGTTCGCCTGGATGCACATGCCGGCCGCCAGTGTCGCGATCACCGCCCTGACGCTGGTTTTGCTGGTCGTGTCGACCGTGATCGTGCTGACCCGGCTCGACGTCTGGAGCGCGTCGGTCGTGCTGCCCGGCCCGGCCTGGCTGCGCCGGTGGTGGCTGGCCGTCGTCGCCGCCGCGGCCGCGACGGTCTGGCTGGAACCCATCAGCTCGAACTTCGCCTTCGGCCAGATCAACGTGGTGCTGATGACGCTGGTGATCGCCGACTGCGTGCCGCGCCGCACGCCGTGGCCGCGCGGGCTGCTGCTGGGGGTGGGCATGGCGCTGAAGCTGACGCCGGCGGTGTTCCTGCTCTATTTCCTGCTGCGCCGCGATCACCGTGCGGCGTTGACCGCGCTGGCCTCGTTCGCGGGGGCGACGCTGCTGGGTTTCGTGCTGGCCTGGAACGACTCCTGGGAGTACTGGACGCACACCGTGCATCACACCGACCGGATCGGTTCGGCGTCGTTGAACACCGACCAGAACATCGCCGGCGCCCTGGCCCGGTTGGGGCTGGGACAACAGGAGCGCTTCCTGCTGTGGGTGGCGGCGTCCCTGCTCGTGCTGGCGGCGACGGTGTGGGCGATGCGCCGGGTGTTGCGCGCCGGCGAGCCCACGCTCGCGCTGGTCTGCGTCGCCTTGTTCGGGCTGGTGGTCTCGCCGGTGTCGTGGTCGCACCACTGGGTGTGGGTGCTGCCCGCGGTGCTGGTGACGGCCGTCTTGGGCTGGCGTCGCCGCAACGCACTGCTGATGGTCGTCAGCGCCGTGGGGGTGGCGCTGATGAGGTGGACGCCGATCGACCTGCTGCCCAAGCATCACGAGGCGAGCGCGGTGTGGTGGCGCCAACTCGCCGGGATGTCTTACGTGTGGTGGGCGCTGGCGGTCATCGTCGCGGCCGGCGTCACCGTGACCGCCCGCGGCATTTCGCGGGAGGCAGCGCCGGAGCCGCTGGCGCCGGCTACCGCCGTCGGTTAACCGGCCGCGGTCTCGGGAATCCGCGCGGCCTCACCGTCGGCCGCGTCACCGCCCTTTTTCAGGCTGGCCGCGTAGATGTCGACGTATTCCTGCCCGGACAGCCCCATCAGCTCGTAGATCACCTCGTCGGTGACGGCCCGCTCGATGAAGCGGTTGCCGGCCAGCCCGTCGAAGCGCGAGAAGTCCATCGGCTTGCCGAAGCGAACCGTGACCCGGCCGAACCGCAACATGTTGGTCCCGGGCGGGTTGACGACGTTGGTGCCGATCATCGCGACCGGGATCACCGGGACCCCGGTCTGCAGGGCCAGCCGCGCCAGCCCCGTCTTGCCCTTGTAGAGCCGGCCGTCCGGGGACCGCGTGCCTTCGGGATACATGCCCAGCAGCTTGCCCTCACCCAGCACCTGTTGCGCGGTGGTCAGCGCGGCCCGGGCGCTGTCGGCGTCGGTCCGGTCGATCGGCACCTGCCCGACGGCGGTGAAGAACCACCGCTGGAACCACCCCTTCAAACCGGTGCCGGTGAAATATTCCGACTTGGCCAGGAAGGTGATTCGGCGCCGCACCACCAGCGGAAGATAGAAGCTGTCCATCACGGCCAGGTGATTGCTTGCCAGTATCGCCGGCCCGGAGCTCGGAACGTGTTCTAGGCCTTCAACTTTCGGCCGCCCCAGCAGTGACAGCAACGGGCCGAGGAGCACGTACTTGAATAGCCAGTACCACATGGCCCTCCCTCTCGGCTACACCCCGCTGATGTACTGCGCCAACTGTACCTATCCCCACGGGAAGGGACCACCTGCGACGCAGCGCCCTCACTCGTCCAGCGTGACGGGGATGGGCTGATAACGCGTCCGCGGGGCGGCGTCGCCGCTGTCGGCCGCGCCGCCGGGCGGACCGTCGGGCGGCGGTTCCGGCGTCGGGCGCGACGCCCGGTCGATGTCGTCGACGATGTCACGGATCACCTGAAGCAGGGCGATGCTGTGGTCGGCGATCGCGGTGAGCAAGGGGTGCTGGTCGCCGGTCGCCAGCGCGGCCAGGGCGCACACCGGGCACCACACCTGCTGACACTTGCCCGTTCCCGGTCCGGCGCCGGCCGTCAGCGCCGCGGCCGCGCGCACCGCGGGGTCGATGCCGTCCAGGATCGTCTGGGCGAGCCTGCGCAGCTCCGGACCGATTTCGGGATGAGCCCCACTCACTTAGGCCACACCTCCGGATCTGGTCGAAAACGCACCGTCAGCTCACTACCCCGCAGGCGCGCGTCCAGCACGATGCAGCGCCGAAGCACCGACGCCAGCCTCACCCTGCGCCGCAATCCGCCGGCGCTGATGATGAGGTCGTCGTCGACCCGCCCGAGGGTCAGCGCCGACGCATCGAGTTGCGGCAACGCTAGCCGCATCCGGTAGACGGACCCAAGTCCCGTCCCGGATTCGAGGTCGACGACGGGCCGCAACGGGCCCGGCGGCGCGGTGCCTCCCCGGCGGCGGGCGGCGTCGAGCAGCGCGCCCAGCGCCTTGGCGCCGATCGGCTCGCCGGACAGGTGTGGGGTCATCACGAGGGCCACCTCACCGATGGTGGCGTCGAGCTCGTCGAGCACACTGCGCTGCTCGGCGATGCGTTCGGTGTACCAGTAGAAGGCCGGGTGCTCGGGCAGGTTGCGGTACTCGTATGAGTCGTCTTGCGGCAGAACCTGATTCACGATCAGCTCTTCGACGCGCACGCCCATCAACGCCAGCGACCCCAGGGTGCGGGCCGCCTCCGCGGCGACCACCCGCTCGGGGGTCAACACCAGATGCGCACTGACCAGCTCGCCGTCGGTGAGCAGCGCGCCGAGCGTCTCCACGCTCGCGCTGATGCGCTCGAGCAGCTCGACCACCGCCGCCGAGCGGCCATCGTCGGCGGTGACGGACAGCCGGCGATGCCGCGGCCACGCCCGCTCGACGTACAGCCCGAAGGTGGCGGGCAAGGTCAACATCCGCAACGCGTCCGCGGTCGACGCGCAATCGACCACCACGCGGTCCCATCGTCCCGAGCCGGCCAGCTCACCGACGGCGTAGAGACCGAGCACCTCCTGGACACCGGGTAACGCCGAAAGCTCTTCGGGCGCAATGGTGCTCAATTCGGAGTCGGGGAACCGCCGGTCCAACGTGGCGACGGCCTCACGCCAACGGACCTCGAGCAGGGCAAGGGTGTCCAAGGCCAGCGCATCGAGAAATCCGCCGCCGGCCTCCGCGTCATCGGCGAGCACCCGCACCAGTTCGTCCTGGCTGGGTGGGATGGGGGTGCCCAGCACATCACCCAGCGAGTGCGCCTGGTCGGTGGACACCACCAGCACCCGCTGTCCCGCGCTCGCAGAACTGACCGCGGTGGCGCAAGCCAGGGTGGATTTCCCTACCCCGCCTTTCCCAACGAAGAGACTGATCCGGGCCGGGGCGGGCGCAGCCGTCTCACTCAGCCTCGACTCGTTTCTTCAGATCCTTCAACGCCGTGTCGGTCAGACGACGCTCGGCCTTGCGCTTGAGCAGGCCGATCATCGGCATGGCCAGGTCGACGGAGAGTTCGTAGGTGACCTCGGTGCCAGATCCCTTGGGCGCCAACCGATATGAGCCCTCAAGGGAACGCAGCAGCGAGCTCGAGACCAGCGTCCAGCTCACCGATTGGCGATCCTTGGGCCATTGGTAGGACATGACCATGGTGTCCTTGAGGACGGTGGCGTCCATGACGATCCGCGCCACCTTCGGGTAGCCGTCGGCGTCCTTCTCCTGAACCTCGGCTTCCTTGTACTCCGAGATCCACTGCGGGTAGGAATCGATGTCCGCGATCACCCGCATCACGGTGCCCGGGTCGGCGTCGATGTAGATGGTTTGCGTCGTCTTCTCCGCCACCTGGTTGCTGCCCTCTCTCCCGCGAGCGGATGGGTCCCGGCTGCTCCGAACCGGCCGTGCGGGGACCCCCGTGGGTCTCGGTCCGAAACGGTACTCTCCGCGCGGACCCGACCCGGCTAAACTACCGGAGAAACTCCGACCGGACGTGACCGTTCCAGTGTCGTCTTGACCTCGAAGGCCATTTTCTTGCCCGCCACTCGGCGGCGGTGTGTCATTTTCGCCAGATTCAGCTTGGCCAGCTGCCAGGCCGCCACGCCGGTGGGCTCGGCGTGCAGGAAGTAGTGCAGCACCACCCCGTCCAGCGACGGTTCCAGCCAGACCTCCATGGTCCCCGTCAACGCGCCGGTGACCGACCACCGGATGCCCTTGTCGGCGCGATCCTCGACGACCTGCAGCCGCAGGTCCGGCCACCAGCGGCGCCAACTCGCCCGATCAGCGACCGCGGCGCCCACCCGTGCGCCGTCGGCGGCGACAAACGTCTCATCCGCGATCTGGATGCTGTTCATGCCCACAGCTTCACACACCCGCGTGCGGCGGGCGTCGGGGTCCCGGCCGCACGGACTGTGGCCGTGCAGGCTCGATGCTCGGATTAGGCTGGTCGACAGCAACCCGGGCTGCCGGGAAACGTCACGAGGTCAATTGAGGTCATAAGAGTGCGTGAGTACAGCGTCCCCGCCCGCTTTCCGGTCGACGATGACGACAACATCGCGGCGATGGTCTTCGAGCACGAGCGCGATGACCCGAACTTTGTCATCTACCAACGCCAGGTCGACGGCGAGTGGACCGACGTCACCTGCGCCGAGGCCGCCGGTCAGATCCGCTCTGCCGCACTGGGTTTGATCGCCCTGGGGGTGCAGGCGGGCGACCGGGTGTCGATCTTCTGTGCCACCTGCTACGAATGGGCGATCCTCGACCTGGCCATCCTGGCGGTCGGTGGGGTCACGGTGCCGATCTATGAGACGTCGTCGGCCGAACAGGTGCGCTGGGTGCTGCAGGACTCCGAGGCGGTGCTGGCCTTCGCCGAAACCGACGAGCACGCGGCGATGGTCACCGAGCTGACCGCCGAACTGCCCGCCCTGCGCCGGGTGCTGCACATCAACGGGTCGGGCCCCAAGGCGCTCGACCAGCTCGTCGAGGCCGGCGAGTCGGTGGAACCGGCCGAGCTCACCGCACGCCTGGAGGGCCTGCGGGCCGCGGACCCCGCGACGCTCATCTACACCTCGGGCACCACCGGGCGGCCCAAGGGCTGCCAGCTGACGCACTCCAACCTGCTGTACGAGACCCGCGGCGCCAAGGAGAGCCTGCCGACGCTGCTCGATGAGGGCCAGCGGCTGCTGATCTTCCTGCCCCTGGCCCACGTGCTGGCGCGCTCGCTGACCCTGTCCGCGTTCGCCAACAAGGTGACCGTCGGATTCACCAGCGACATCAAGAACCTGCTGCCGATGTTCGCGGTGTTCAAACCGACGGTGGTGGTGTCGGTTCCGCGGGTGTTCGAGAAGGTTTACAACACGGCGGAGCAAAACGCCGCCAACGACGGCAAGGGGCGCATCTTCGCCATGGCCGTGCAAACCGCCGTCGACTGGAGCGAGGCCTCCGACGGGGGCCGGCGGGGGCCGGTGCTGCGCGCCAAGCATGCGCTGTTCGACCGGCTGGTGTACCGCAAGCTGCGCGCGGCGCTGGGCGGCGACTGCCACGCGTCCGTGTCGGGCGGGGCGCCGCTGGGGTCGCGGCTGGGGCACTTCTACCGGGGCGTCGGCCTGACCATCCATGAGGGCTACGGCCTGACCGAGACCAGCTCCGCGATCACGGTCAACCAGGTCGGCAACGTCAAGATCGGCACGGTCGGAACGTTGTTGCCCGGCAACAGCATGCGCATCGCCGAGGACGGCGAGCTGCTGGTGCGCGGCGGCGTGGTGTTCAGCGGCTACTGGCGCAACGAGCAGGCCACCGCCGACGCGTTCACCGACGGCTGGTTCAAGACCGGCGACCTTGGTGTGCTCGACGACGACGGGTTCCTGAAGATCACCGGGCGCAAGAAGGAGATCATCGTTACCGCGGGCGGCAAGAACGTCGCCCCCGCCGTGCTGGAGGACCGGCTGCGGGCCCATCCGCTGATCAGCCAGGCCATGGTCGTCGGCGACGCCAAGCCGTTCGTCGGCGCGCTGATCACCATTGATCCCGAGGCGTTCGACGGCTGGAAACAGCGCAACCAGAAGGGATCCGGCGCGTCGGTGGCCGATCTGGCCACCGATCCCGACCTCGTCGCCGAGGTGGACGCGGCCATCAAGGACGCGAATCAGGCGGTGTCGCACGCCGAGTCGATCCGCAAGTTCCGCATCCTGCCCGTCGACTTCACCGAGGACACCGGGGAATTGACGCCGACGATGAAGGTCAAGCGCAACGTCGTGGCCGAGAAGTTCACCTCCGACATCGAGGCCATCTACGAAAAGGACTGACCGCGCGCACCGCTAGCCGAGCAGCCCGGCCAGCCGTGTCGCCAGGGTGTCCCAGCGCCACTGGGCCGTCACCCAGTCGCGCCCGGCCGCGCCCATCGCGGCCGCCCGGTCCCGATCCGTCAGCAACTCGGTGACGGCGTCGGCGATCTCGGTCACCGAGCAACCGTCGACGACGAGCCCGGTTTCGTTGTGCCGCACGGTTTCCGGGGCTCCCCCGGACTTTCCGGCGACGACGGGCACGCCACTCGCGGAGGCCTCCAGGAAGACGATGCCCAGTCCCTCGACGTCCAGTCCGGCGCCGCGGGTGCGGCAGGGCATCGCGAACACGTCCGCCAGCGCGTGATGCGTGGGCAGTTCGGCGGCCGGCACGCCGCCGGTGAAGATCACGTCGTCGGCCACCCCACAGTCGCGGGCCAGCGTCCGCAGTGATTCCAGGTAGGGTCCGCCGCCGACGATGACCAGGGCGGCCCCGTCGACGCGTCGCCGGATCGAGGGCAGCGCCTTGATGAGCATGTCCTGGCCCTTGCGGGGCACCAGCCGAGACACGCACACCACCGTGGGCCGCTCGCCCAACCCGTAGCGCCGACGCAACGCGGCACGCCCGGCGGGATCGGGCCGGAACTTGTCGGTGTCCACCCCGGACGGCAGGTATTCCAGCGAAGCCTTGGGCCCGAAGGCGGGTGCGAACCGGGACCGCGTGTAGCGGCTGACGAACGTGACGATGTCGGTGTCGTCGCCGATGCGCCGCAGCACGGACCGCGCGACCGGCAGCATCGACCAGCCGACCTCGTGGCCGTGCGTGCTGGCCACCACCCGCTTCGCCCCCGCGCCCCGCGCTCGCCGGGCCAGCAGCGCCAGCGGCGCGGCCGCCCCGAACCAGACGGTCTCGATGCCGTCGTCGGCGATCAGCCGCCGCATCCGGGCGTCGACCGCCCGGCCGGGCAGCATCAGGGTGCCCGGATCGCGCACCACGCGGTAGCCGGCCGCCTCGTCGTAGGCATCGGAGCCCTTCCAGTGCGGCGCGTACACCGTCACCGAATGCGACCCGGCCTCGACGAGTCGGCCGACGAACTCACCGAGGTACGACTGGATGCCGCCCGGGCGGGGCGGAAAGTCGTTGGTTACCAGCAGGACCCGACTCACCTGCGACAGGCTAGCGTGGCGGCGGCGCCGTGCGTGCACACGGCCCGGTGCGTCGTTAGTGGGTCAGCCACTGGCGCCAGGCGGTGAGCAGGCCCGCCTCGCTGGTGTCCAGCACGTCGTGGGCGGCGGTCGCCATGTCGGCGCGCCTGAGGCCGCAGGTCGCCAGGTAGAGATCGTGCAGCTTCGGCGCCCCGAAGGTGTCGGCCACGAACCGGGCGAACCACCAGGCGCGGTCATAGGCCAGCGAGCGCGGCGCCCCCGGCACATCCAGGTCGGCGTCCGACGGCAGCGTCATGGGCAGCAACCCCTCCTTGGGCACCGGCGTCGGGGGGCGGCCGACGAAGTCGGCGACGCCCTCGGTGAGCCAGCGGGGCGCGTCGGCAACGGTGTCCGCGCGTGCGGCGTAGTGAAAAAGCTCGTGGGCCAACACGATTCGCAGGGACGCCGCGCTCATGTTGGCCGCACCCGGCGCGAACACGATCCGCTGGCCCAGGGCGACCCGGCGAACGGGATCGATCCGGTCGGAGACCGTCGCGGCGGCGATGTCGGCCCACTGCGCCGCCGGTCCCCCGCCGGCGGCGGCGCGAAATTCCTCGTCGGTGCCGGCCGCGACGATCGAGATTTCCCGTGGCCAGTCGAGGCCCCAGAACGCCTCCACGGCGCCGATCGCGGCGCCCATGTCCGAGGCCACCCGAAACAACAGGCGCTCGCTGGACGGGCCGCCGAGGCCCAGCAGCCGGACGGTGCGGTCGCCGACGACGATCGACTTCGTCGAGGCGCTGGCCTGGCTGCGCGCGGGCGTGATCAGCTGCGGGGGCCGGATCCGGCTGCTGCGTTCGGCGTCGAACGGCACGGCCGCGGCCACGATCAATTCGACGACGAAGACCCAGGCCAGCAGTAGCGGAAGCCGCCGACGCAGCGTGGAGTGTCTAGTAACGGCGGGCGTCGTAGATCGGGCCCGAGGAGTTCATCGGCACGACCTGTACCGGCACACCGTAGGTGGAGGAATGGATCATCATGCCGTCACCGATGTACAGGCCGGCATGCGAGGCGTCGGAGTAGAAGGTGAGCACGTCACCGGGCTGCAGGTCCGACAGCGAAACGGGTTGACCGCCGTGGGCCATCGCCTGGCTGGAGTGCGGCAACGAGATGCCGGCTTGCTGGAACGCCCACATCACCAGTCCGGAGCAGTCGAATCCGCCGGGCGCGGCGCCGCCCCATACGTAGGACGAGCCGACCTGGGTCAGCGCGGCCTGCACGACGGTGGCACGGTCACCGCCGCCGACCCCACCGCCGGGAGCCATACCGGGCATGCCGCCTGGAGGCGGGGCCTCACCCGGCGCCTGCCCGGGTCCTGGGGGTGCCGCTTCCGGCGCCGGGGCACCGGGCGCCGGCGGCGCCGCCGCGGGGACGGCGGCGGGTGCGGGATTGGCCAGCGCGGTGCGCTGGTCGGCGGTCAACGACATGTATTGCGACTTGACCACCGCGATCTGCACCTGCAGCTGACTTTGCTTGGACTGCAAGCTCGCTCGCACCGCGGCGGCCTGCTCGGCCGCGCTCTTGGCGTCGGCGGCGGACTTCGCGGACTCCCGCTCGGCCTTGGCGGCCTGCTCGCCGGCGATGCGGTAGCTCTTCATCTGGCTGGCCATCTGCGTGGCCATCACGCGTTGCACCGCGAGCTTGTCGATCAGCCCCTGCGGCGAACCGGCGGTCAGGATGGCCTGCATGCCGTCGACGCGACCACCCATGTACGCCGCCGCGGCCAGGTTGTTGACGGAGTTCTGGTACGACGCCAGATGGGCCTTCGCCGCGTCGACGGCGGCCTGGTCGTCGTTGTGCTTCTTGTCGGCGGCACGCTGGGCGGCCAGCTTGTCATTCAGGTCGAGCTGGGCGCTGTGCATCGCCTCGGTGGTCTGCTCCGCCTGGCGCGACAGCTCGTTGAGTTTTGCCATGGCGTCCTGGGCCGGGTCCGCCCACGAGGGGGCGATCACCACACTGCACAGAATCGCGAAGCCAGCTAGCGTCCCTAGGGCCGAACGTGTCAGGACACGCGCAACCAGGCAACTAGAATCAAGCCTCAAGATTTGCTTCCTTAAACGGCCATCGACGAACACTGGTCGTCGAGCGGGTTTAGGTCTCAAACAGGTTACGAAACGATATCGGCGTTTGTCCAAAGCGGGCGGTTAAGAAATTAGAAAGAATTCTGTCATTTTCATGTGATCCATTCCGCCTGACCGAGGGCCGTTGGCGGACAAGGCATTTACGCTACACCAGATCCGCGGTCCCGACGAATCGGCACCAGACGAAGTCGCGGAGCCAGGCCGACCTCGGCGAGAACCTCCAATGCCGCTTGTTCGTCCTGCAATAAAGTATCCGGGACCCCGAGTATC
The DNA here is from genome assembly GCF_000277125.1 of Mycobacterium intracellulare ATCC 13950. Lineage (NCBI taxonomy): Bacteria > Bacillati > Actinomycetota > Actinomycetes > Mycobacteriales > Mycobacteriaceae > Mycobacterium > Mycobacterium intracellulare. The sequence continues at coordinate 2,363,730 of NC_016946.1, read as the reverse complement.
ACGCTGACCACGCAGTCGCGGCATCCGGGTCCGCGCACCGCGCAGTCGTCACAGTCGATCACCACCGGCGCGCCCGGCTCGGGCGGCGGCATGGCGACGTCGGTGGGTCCAGTTCTTGGTGCCATCGGGATCGGTCCTCTCGGTCTGGCTCCGACGAACATCACGCCGGTCTGCCCGAACGGTAACCGCGGGCACCGACATCTCCCCGGGGCCGCGGCGTGGGACGCCGCGGATGTCAGCCGTCGTGCTTAACGTCACCCCCGTGACTGCACGCGGGGCGACTCAGCTGAGCTTCGCCGACGTGGGATCACCCTTCACGCCCGACGAACTCTCGTTGCGCGACACCACCTTCGTCGTGGTGGACCTCGAGACCACCGGCGGACGCACCAAATCCGCCGCGGGAACCGAGCCGGACGCCATCACCGAAATCGGGGCGGTCAAGGTGCGCGGCGGCGTGGTGCTCGGCGAGTTCGCCACGCTGATCGATCCGCAGCGCAGCATCCCGCCCCAGGTCGTGCGGCTGACCGGCATCACCACGGCCATGGTGTCCGACGCGCCGACCATCGACGCCGTGCTGCCGATGTTTTTGGAGTTCGCCCGCTTGGATCAGGGGGCCGTGCTGGTCGCGCACAACGCCGGTTTCGACATCGGCTTCGTGCGGGCCGCCGCGCAGCGGTGCGACATCGCCTGGCCGCGGCCGCAGGTGCTGTGCACGGTGCGGTTGGCCCGCCGGGTGCTCAGCCGCGAGGAGGCGCCCAGCGTGCGGCTGGCGTCGCTGGCGCGGCTGTTCGCCGTCACCACCCAGCCCACCCACCGCGCCCTCGACGACGCACGCGCCACCGTCGACGTGCTGCACGCCCTCATCGAACGCGTGGGCAACCAGGGCGTGCACACCTACGCCGACCTGCGCTCCTATCTGCCCGACGTGGCACCGGCCCAGCGCCGCAAACGCGTGCTCGCCGACGGGCTCCCGCACCGCCCGGGTGTCTATTTGTTCCGCGGGCCGTCGGACGAGGTGCTCTACATCGGCACCGCGGTCGACCTGCGGCGGCGGGTCTTGCAGTACTTCACCGGCGCCGATCCGCGCGGCCGCATGAAGGAGATGGTCACGCTGGCCTGCGCGGTCGACCATGTCGAGTGCGCCCACGCGCTGGAGGCCGGTGTGCGCGAGCTGCGGCTGCTGGCCGCGCACGCCCCGCCGTACAACCGGCGATCCCGGTTCCCGCAGCGCTGGTGGTGGGTGGCGCTGACCGACGAGGCCTTCCCCCGCCTGGCGGTGGTGCGCGCCCCGCGCCACGACCGCGCCGTCGGCCCGTTCCAGGCGCGCGCCGACGCCGCCGACACCGCCGCCCTGCTGTCCCGCTTCACCGGGCTGCGCACCTGCACGAACCGGTTGGGGCGCACGGCATTACACGGACCGCTGTGCGCCGAGGCGGAGGTCTCACCGTGCCCGGCCGCCCGCGACGTCACCGCCACCCAATACGCCGCGGCCGTCGCGCGCATGGCGGCGTTGGTCGACGGCGCGGACAACGCCGCCCTGACGTCCGCCGTGGCCCAGGTCGCCGCCCTCGCCGAGCGGCGTCACTTCGAGAGCGCCGCGCGGCTGCGCGACCGCACCGCCGCCGCGGTCGAGACGCTGTGGCGCGGTCAGCGGCTGCGTGCCCTGGTCGCCCTGCCCGAGCTGGTCGCCGCCGCGCCCGACGGCCAGGGCGGCTATCACCTCGCCGTCATCCGCCACGGCCAACTCGCCGCCGCGGGCAACGCCCCAAGGGGGGTGCCGCCGATGCCGGTCGTCGACGCGATTACCGCTGGGGCACAAGCGATTCTGCCCGCGCCGGCCCCGCTGGGCGGGGCGCTGGTCGAGGAGACCGCGCTGATCGCGCGCTGGCTGGGCGCTCCCGGCGTGCGCATCGTTCGGGTCCAGGCAACCGGGGACGGCGCGGGCTGGGCGTCCCCGCTGCGATCGGCCGGCGGGTGGGCGGCGTGGGCGGAGGCGGCCCGCTCGGCGCGGCTGGCCGCCGAGCAAGCCCTGCGCGATTCAGACCTGCTGGCCGAACCGCACCCAACGCGCGAGCAGCTGTTCGGCCGCGCCGGAGTCGATGGCCTTGCCGGCGCGGGCCAACCCGTCCTCCCACGCCGGCAGCCATTCGGCGCGACTGGATAACCCGGCGTGGGCCACGATCGCGCCGGCGGCGTTGAGGACGACGGCGTCGCGCACCGGGCCCTTGGCGCCGGCCAGCACCGCACGCACCTCCGCGGCGTTGGCCTGCGCGTCGCCGCCCAACAGGTCGTCGAGGTCGGCGCGGGGAAAGCCGAACCCGGCCGGATCGAACGTCAGCCGGTCCACGGTGCCGGCCTGCACCCGCCAGATCGTGCTGGTGGTCGTGGTCGTCAACTCGTCGAGCCCGTCGTCGCCGTGCACCACCAGCACGCTGGAGCGGCGGGCCGCGAACACCCCGGCCATCACCTCGGCCAGGTCGGCGAACGCGCAGCCGATCAATCCGGCCCGGGGCCGGGCCGGATTGGTAAGCGGCCCAAGGAGATTGAACACCGTCGGCACGCCGAGCTCGCGGCGCACCGCGGAAGTGTGCCGGTACGACGGGTGGAACAACGGCGCGAAGCAGAACCCGATGCCGACCTCGGCGAGGCTGCGCGCCACCTCGTCGGGTCCGAAGTCGATGCGGATGTCGAGCGCCTCGAGCGTGTCGGCGCCACCGGACAACGACGAGGCCGCCCGGTTGCCGTGTTTGACCACCGGCACACCCGCGGCCGCCGTCACGATCGCCGCCATCGTGGACAGGTTCACGGTGTTGACGCCGTCGCCGCCGGTTCCGACGATGTCGACGGTGTCCTCGGGCATACCGGAATCGGGCATCGGCAGCGCGTGGCCGAGCATGACCTCGGCCAGCTCGATCACCTCGGCCGACGTGGGCACCTTCACCTGCATCGCCACCGCGAAGGCCGCGATCTGGGCGGCGCTCGCCGCGCCGGTCATGATCTGGTCCATGGCCCAGGCGGCCTGGCCGCGGGTCAGGTCCTGACCGCCCGTCAGCCGGCCCAGCACCCGCGGCCACGACGTCGCGGACCCGCCGGACGGCGAAACCTCAGATGACAAAGCCACGCGCCGATGGTCCCACGAGCACCACAGCGGCCCCAACCGTCGGCCGCGGGCGGCCCGAACACACGCGCGCGCGACGCGCGAGGCATCAAATTGCGCCCCGGGTGGAGATCAACAACTACAAAGCGTCATACTTGCGGATGTGACCAGCGCTGTCGGGACCTCAGGTACTGCAATCACGTCGCGCGTTCATTCGCTGAATCGACCCAACATGGTCAGTGTCGGCACCATCGTCTGGCTCTCCAGCGAGTTGATGTTCTTTGCCGGCCTGTTCGCGATGTACTTCACCGCGCGTGCCCAATCCGGCGGAAAATGGCCGCCGCCGCCGACCGAGCTCAACCTGTACCAGGCCGTCCCCGTGACGTTGGTGCTGATCGCGTCGTCGTTCACCTGCCAGATGGGCGTGTTCGCGGCCGAGCGCGGTGACGTGTTCGGGCTGCGCCGCTGGTACGTCATCACCTTCCTGATGGGCCTGTTCTTCGTTTGCGGGCAGGGGTATGAGTACTTCCACCTGGCGACCCACGGGACCACCATTCCCGGCAGCGCCTACGGCAGCGTGTTCTATCTGGCCACCGGGTTCCACGGCCTGCACGTGACCGGCGGCCTGGTCGCCTTCATCTTCTTGCTGGCCCGCACCGCGATGAGCAAGTTCACGCCGGCGCAGGCTACGGCCAGCATCGTCGTCTCGTACTACTGGCATTTCGTCGACATCGTGTGGATCGCACTGTTCACCGTGATCTATTTCATCCGATGAGCAGGCGCTGGACGAACAGGAGTGCTCGGTTGAAGAAACTGGGGTCTACCCGATCCGGTTCGCGGCTTCCTCAGTCGCACCAGGGGCAGCGTGACCGTTCGCGACGGCGGTTGCGCCGCCGCTTGTCGGGCGGCCTGCTGCTGCTGATCGCGCTGACCATCGCCGGTGGTGTGGCCGCCGTCCTGACCCCCCGCCCGCAGGTGGCCGTCGCGGACGAGTCGAACTCGGCGCTGCTGCGGACCGGCAAGCAGCTGTTCGACACGTCGTGCGTGTCCTGCCACGGCGCCAACCTGCAGGGCGTGCCCGATCGCGGGCCGAGCTTGATCGGCGTCGGCGAGGAAGCCGTCTACTTCCAGGTGTCCACCGGCCGGATGCCGGCGATGACCGGCGAGGCGCAGGCGCCCCGCAAGGAACCGATCTTCGACGAGGGCCAGATCGACGCCCTGGGCGCCTACGTGCAGGCCAACGGCGGCGGCCCGACGACCGTGCGCAACCCCGACGGCAGCCTGGCGATGCACTCGCTGCGCGGCGAGGACCTCGGCCGCGGCGGTGACCTGTTCCGGCTCAACTGCTCGTCCTGCCACAACTTCACCGGCAAGGGCGGGGCGCTGTCGTCCGGCAAGTACGCGCCGGACCTGGAGCCCGCCAACGAGCAGCAGATCCTGGCGGCCATGCGGACCGGTCCGCAGAACATGCCGAAGTTCTCCGACCGCCAGCTGTCCTTCGAGGCCAAGAAGGACATCATCGGCTACATCAAGGCGGTGACCGAAGAGCGTCAGCCGGGCGGCTACGGCCTCGGCGGATTCGGACCCGCGCCCGAGGGGATGGCCGCCTGGATCATCGGGATGGTCGCCGCGATCGGGCTGGCACTGTGGATTGGGGCACGGGCATGAGCGACTCAGCTGACCACGGAAACGTTCGCGGCTCGGACACCGGCGGAAACCCGCACGGCACCGGCGAGCGGGAGCCCGACGACGCCGCGCTGGCCGCGATGTCTCAACAGGAGCTGGTGGCGCTGGGCGGCAAGCTCGACGGCGTCGAGACCGTGTTCAAGGAAAACCGTTGGCCGGTCGAGGGCACCAAAGCCGAGAAGCGCGCCGAGCGTGGCGTTGCCCTGTGGCTTTTGCTGGGCGGCGGCGGTTTCGGGCTGGCGCTGCTGCTGATCTTTTTGTTCTGGCCGTGGGAGTACAAGCCCAAGGAGGCCGCGGACAGCTGGCTCTACTCGCTGACCACCCCGCTGTACGGCCTGACCTTCGGGATGTCGATCCTGTCGATCGGGATCGGCACCATCCTGTACCAGAAACGCTTTATCCCCGAAGAGATTTCGATTCAGGACCGGCACGACGGCGCCTCCCGCGACGTCGACCGCAAGACCGTCGTGGCGAACCTGGCCGACGCCTACAGCGGCTCCACCATCGGGCGGCGCAAGCTGGTCGGGCTGTCGCTGGGCGTGGGGCTGGGCGCGTTCGGCCTGTCCACGTTGGTGGCGTTTGCCGGCGGCCTGATCAAGAACCCGTGGAAGCCGGTGGTGCAGACCGCCAACGGCAAGAAGGCGGTGCTGTTCACCTCCGACTGGACCCCGCGCTACCACGGCGAGACCATCTACCTGGCGCGCGCCACCGGCAGCTTCGCCGGGTCGCCGTTCGTCAAGATGCGGCCCGAGGACATCGACGCCGGCGGCATGGAAACCGTCTTCCCGTGGCGGGAGTCCGACGGTGACGGCACCACCCCGGAGTCGCAGGAAAAGCTGCGCGCGATCAACCAGGGCGTGCGTAATCCCGTGATGCTCATCCGGATTCGCCCCACCGACATGCACCGTGTGGTCAAGCGGCAGGGCCAGGAGAGCTTCAACTTCGGCGAGCTGTTCGCCTACACGAAGGTCTGCTCGCACCTGGGCTGCCCCGCGTCGCTCTACGAGGAGCAGTCCTACCGAATCTTGTGCCCTTGCCACCAGTCGCAGTTCGACGCGCTGCACTTCGCCAAGCCGATCTTCGGGCCGGCGGCGCGTGCGTTGGCGCAACTGCCGATCACCATCGACACCAACGGGTATCTGGTCGCCAACGGTGACTTCATCGAGCCCGTCGGACCGGCATTCTGGGAGAGGACGACATCATGAGTCCCAAACTGAGTCCCCCGAAGATCGGCGACGTCCTGGCCCGCCAGGGCGAGGACATCGATACGCGCTATCACCCCTCGGCTGCCGTACGCAGACAGCTCAACAAGGTGTTCCCCACCCACTGGTCGTTCCTGCTGGGCGAGATCGCGATGTACAGCTTCATCGTGTTGCTGCTCACCGGGGTGTACCTGACGCTGTTCTTCGACCCGTCCATGGGCGAGGTCACCTACAACGGCGCCTACCAGCCGCTGCGCGGGGTGGACATGTCGAAGGCGTTCGCGTCGACCCTCGACATCTCCTTCGAGGTGCGCGGCGGCCTGTTCGTTCGTCAGGTCCACCACTGGGCCGCGCTGATCTTCTCGGCGTCGATCATGGTGCACCTGGCCCGCATCTTCTTCACCGGCGCGTTCCGTCGGCCGCGCGAGGCCAACTGGGTCATCGGTTCGCTGCTGCTGATCCTGGCCATGTTCGAGGGCTACTTCGGCTACTCGCTGCCCGACGACCTGTTGTCGGGCATCGGGTTGCGCGCGGCCCTGTCCTCGATCACGTTGGGCATGCCGGTGATCGGCACCTGGCTGCACTGGGCCCTGTTCGGCGGTGACTTCCCCTGCGGCGGCGTCGGAAACGAATGCGCCACAGCGGGTTACATCATCCCCCGCATGTATGCCCTGCACATCCTGCTGCTGCCCGGCATCATCCTGGCGCTGATCGGGCTGCACCTGGCCATGGTGTGGTTCCAGAAGCACACCCAGTTCCCCGGACCGGGCCGCACCGAGCACAACGTGGTCGGCGTGCGGGTGATGCCGGTGTTCGCCGTGAAGTCCGGCGCGTTCTTCGCCGCGATCGTCGGCGTGCTGGGTCTGCTCGGCGGTCTGCTGCAGATCAACCCGATCTGGAACCTGGGGCCCTACAAGCCATCTCACGTCTCGGCGGGCTCGCAGCCGGACTTCTACATGATGTGGACCGAAGGCCTGGCCCGTATCTGGCCGCCATGGGAGTTCTACTTCTGGCACCACACCATCCCGGCGGTGGTCTGGGTGGCGCTGATCATGGGCGGGGTCTTCATCCTGCTGATCATCTACCCGTTCCTGGAGAAGCGGTTCAGCGGTGACTACGCGCACCACAACCTGCTGCAGCGCCCGCGCGACGTGCCGGTGCGCACGTCGATCGGCGCGATGGCGATCGCGTTCTACATGGTGCTCACGCTGAGCGCGATGAACGACATCATCGCGTTCAAGTTCGACATCTCGCTGAACGCGACGACGTGGATCGGCCGCATCGGCATGGTGATCGTCCCGCCGATCGTCTACTTCGTCACCTACCGGTGGTGCATCGGGCTGCAGCGCAGCGACCGCGCGGTGCTCGAGCACGGCATCGAGACCGGCATCATCAAGCGGCTGCCGCACGGTGCCTACATCGAGCTGCACCAGCCGCTGGGCCCGGTCGACGACCACGGCCACCCGCTGCCGCTCGAGTACCAGGGCGCGGCGCTGCCCAAGAAGATGAACAAGCTGGGCTCGGCCGGGACGCCGGGCAGCGGCAGCTTCATGTTCGCCGATCCGGCGTCCGAGGACGCGGCGTTGCGGGAGGCGGCGCACCGCTCCGAGCAGCGTGCCCTGACCGCGCTGCGCGAACACCAGGACAGCCTCAACGGTTCGACGAACGGTTCGTCCAACGGCTCGACCAACGGCGAGCACTGACCCGCTCAGCCCGGCTCCCCATCGGCCCCCTGGCCGACGCGGGAGCCGGGCAATCGAGCACCCGCAATCACCCACGAGCGCGCGCGACATAAAGCGTTGCGACGACGCACGACGTGTCGTCGCAATGCTTTATGTGTCGATGGTTTACGCCTCGACGGCGATACGCGTCAGCGCTCGTCGACCACGCGGCGCAGCTGGCGGATATGCAGCCACTCGACCGCCGGCATCGCCGCGGTGATGGCACCGGCGAATACATACGCCGTCCAGGACGCGCCGTCGTGGCCGACGGCCATCAGGTAGGTCGCCGTCGCGACCGCGATCAGCGCCGCACCCATGGTGCCGGTCAGTATGACCGTGCCGCGTAACCAGACTCGGTCCACCGTCTCCCCTGACCACTCGGCATCCGTCTTCGGCGGCGCCGCCTGCACCGTGGCCTGCCGGGCCCGCTCGGCCGCCGTGCGCGGCGCCTGAGACATCAGGCGCACCGGCGGCCGGTTCGGCGCTGTCATCGCCCGGGCGGCCGGCTCGGACTGAGACATCCGCCGGGCCCGCAACAGTATTGGGATCGCGCCCGCGATGATCAGCGCGGAAACGATGATGACCGCATACAACACCCACGTGGTGTGCGGGCTGCTGGCCGATTTGTGAAAGCCCCGGCCCAAATCGGTGAGCGCGACGGCCGCGGCCACGCTGACGCCCAACAGCACCAGGTAGATGGCGGCGCACGCGCCGAGCAAAATGCGGTCGATCACCTCGGGCGAAACGGTGTCGTCGCCGATCCCGCGCCGGTATGCCGAATATCTGCTGACCATCAGCAGCTCGTCTGCGGCGAGTCGTTGCTGTTCGACGACAGCACGGTTCCGTCGCTCGTCGTGATCGAGCAATTGAGCCTGCTGACCCGGAACAGGCTGGAGGCCTCCACCGAGCCCACGTCGGATTGCGAGATCGGGGTGACGGTCATCGACCAGGGGATGTACACGTTGTGCTGGGTGCGCCGCCGCCCGGACGCGTCGACGTAGGTCACCGAAATGATGTCGCCCGGGGCCTTGGTGCCGGTCACCGAGTAGGTGACCTGCCGCGGCCCGGCCGGCGTCGTGGGCGGCGGTGGCGCCGCCGCGGTGGAGGTCGCCGGCGGCGCCGGAGCGGGTGCGGGCGGGGGCGGCGGTGCCGGAGAGGGCGTCACCGTCACAGTCTGTGTCTCCGTTGCTGTCGGGGGCGGCGGCGGTTCGGTCGTGGGTGGCGGTGGAGGCGGCGGCGGTGGTTTGGTGGTCGTGATCTCGTCCTGCATCGGCGGCGTGGACGGGGCGGTGGTGGTGTTGGGGTTGGCCAGCTTGGTGGTGTCGGTCCGGGCGAACAGCAACGACACCGATACGACGAGCGCGATCGCGGCCACGATGGCGGCGATCCCCACCACCCACGGCCAGCGCGCGGTGCTGCGTTCGTCCTCGTCGGCGGACTCGTCGTAGTCCTCATAGTCGTAGAGCCGCAGATCGGCGGGTAGGTAGGGGCCGCTGGTGAAGTGCTCGGACTCCGGGGCCGAGTAGGCACGCGAGTATGCGTCCGTCTGGTCAGCGGCGGCCAGTTCGGCGCTGTCGTCGAAGGGTTCCGCCGCGCCCTCGACGTCGTGGTCGCCGCCGGGCTCCCCGTCGTCAGCGGGGTCGTCACCGGCGTCCGCGTGGTGGCTGATCGGGTCGACAGGATCGGATTCGTCAGGTTCCCATCCCGGGGGTTTCGACCCGCTCATCTCTGCCCTTTGCCTACCCTGTTCGACTGCATCACCTGCGCGTAAAACTCCGCAATCACCTCGTTGCCGGGCGCGCTGGGAACTTCTCATTGCCTGCGCGAAACACTACCGAACCCAAAACGGGCAGAGCCGCCGTGGCGATCGGCGCAAGCGATCACGTGATCGGATTGTGACCTTTATGCCGCGAATCAGTGCTTCTCAGGACCCAGGTAGTACTCGAAGACCAGTCCGGCCACCGACGACAGGACGAACATGACCCCGGCGAAGATCAGCCACGGCAGCCACAGCCCGATGCCCACCGCCACCACCGAGCCCGACAGCGCGATCAGGATCGGCCACCAGCTGTGCGGGCTGAAGAAGCCCAATTCCCCTGCTCCGTCGCTGATCTCGGCGCCTTCGTAGTCCTCGGGCCGGGTGTCGAGCCGGCGCGCCACGAACCGGAAGAAGGTGGCCACGATCAGCGCGAGCCCACCCGTCAGCGCGAGCGCGGTGGTGCCCGCCCATTCCTCCCCGCCGGTGGCGAACAGCGCGGTCAAAACCCCGTAGAGCAGCGCAACCACAAAGAAGAACCCGGCGATGAACTCGAATAGCCTGGCTTCGATATGCATTTGGTGTCCTAACCTACTGGCTTAACTGGCCGCGGCGGGTGTCGAACGGGTGCGTGGTCACCGCGGCGGGAGGTTGTCCGATCGCCTGCAGCGCCGCGGCGTTGCTCTTGCCATCCATCCGCTGCTGCAGGTAGGCCTTGAAGTCGTTGGGAGACACCACGCGAACCTCGAAATTCATCATCGAGTGATAGGTGCCACAGAACTCGGCGCAGTGGCCGACGAACGCCCCGGGCGTGTTGATCTCTTCGACCTGGAAGACGTGCACGGAGTTGTTCGCGTCGGCGTTCGGGATGACGTCGCGCTTGAACAAGAACTCGGGAACCCAGAACGTGTGGACGACGTCGGCGGACGCCAGATCGAATTCGATGCGCTTGCCGGTCGGGAGCACCAGCACCGGGATCTCGTCACTGGTTCCCAGCGTCTCGACCTTGTCGTAGTTCAGGTAGGTGCGGTCCGAGGTGTTGAGGCCGCGGACGGGCCCGACCAGCTCTTCGCCGTGCTCGTCCTTGCCTTCCGGCTTGGACACCATCGCCTTCTTGCGCGCCGCGTCCGCACCGTCGTAGGTCAGCGTGCCGTCCTTGAAATCGACGCGCTGATAGCCGAACTTCCAGTTCCACTGGAATGCCGTGACGTCGATCACCACTTCGGGATCCTTGGCGATGTGCAGCATCTTCTCCTGCACCACGACGGTGAAGTAGAACAGCACCGAGATGATGAGGAACGGCGTCACGGTGAGCGCCAGCTCCAAAGGCATGTTGTAGCCGAACTGGCGGGGCAACTCGGTGTCGGTCGCCTTTTTGCGGTGGAACGCCGAGGACCAGAAGATCAGGCCGTAGACGATGACACCGACGACCAGCGAGGCGATCACCGCGCCGATCCACAGCTCCCGGTTGAGCTGCGCCTGCGGCGTGATCCCCCTCGGCCAGCCCAGGGCCAGCGCGTCGGCCCAGCTGCTGCACCCGCTCAGGAACATCGCCAGCACACCCAGCGTCACGGCCAGCGCCAGCGGCCGGAGACGGCGGGAAAGACCGGTGGCGGAGCCCCCAGGACGGCGCTGAAACCTACCCTGCGACAAAGATTGCGAACGGTCCTGCTCGCGAGGGGTCACGTTGGCGCCTCCTGCTCGGATATCGAATACTACGCAGCGTAGACCACGCGCCTGAGGCGGGCGACGAAACCCCGGCCCGCCAGTCTCGCGCCGTGCCGGGTGCGACGTCCACGAGCGGTCGCCAAGTGCGGCATACTGGGGCGCCGTGTGTGGTCTGCTGGCGTTCGTTGCCGCCCCCGAGGACGGGGACAAGGAGGCGGCCGCCGCCCGCGCCGACGACGCGATCGCGCGCGCGTCGCATTCGATGCGCCACCGCGGGCCCGACGAGCCCGGCACCTGGGTCGACCCGGACACCGACGGTTCGGTGGTGTTCGGCTTCAACCGGCTGTCCATCATCGACATCGCGCATTCGCACCAGCCGCTGCGCTGGGGGCCGCCGGAGGCGCCCGACCGCTACGTGCTGGTGTTCAACGGCGAGATCTACAATTACCTGGAGCTGCGCGACGAACTGGCCACCTCCCATGGGGCCGTCTTCGCCACCGACGGTGACGGCGAGGCCGTCGTCGCCGGCTACCACTACTGGGGCACCGATGTCCTGACCCGGTTGCGCGGCATGTTCGCCTTCGCGCTGTGGGACACCGTTACCCGCGAATTGTTCTGCGCCCGAGACCCTTTCGGCATCAAACCGCTGTTCATGGCGACCGGTGCCGGCGGCACCGCGGTGGCCAGCGAGAAAAAGTGTCTGCTGGATTTGGCCGAGCTCATCGGGTTCGACACGCGCATCGACGAGCGGGCGGTGCAGCACTACACCGTCCTGCAGTACGTGCCCGAGCCCGAGACGTTGCACCGCGGGGTGCGCCGGCTGGAATCGGGCTGCTACGCCCGGATCCGCCCCGACCGCCTGCAACCCGAGGTCACCCGGTACTTCGTGCCCCGGTTCGCCGCCACCCCGATCGCCCGCGGCAGCGAGCAGGCCCGGTACGACGAGATCACCGCGGTGCTCGAGGACTCGGTGGCCAAGCACATGCGCGCCGACGTGACGGTCGGGTCCTTCCTTTCCGGCGGGATCGACTCCACCGCCATCGCGGCGCTGGCCATCCGGCACAACCCGCGGCTGATCACGTTCACCACCGGCTTCGAGCGGGAGGGATTCTCCGAGATCGACGTCGCGGTGGCCTCGGCCGAGGCGATCGGCGCGCGCCACATCGCCAAGGTGGTCACGCCGGACGAGTTCGTCGCCGCCCTGCCCGAGATCGTCTGGTACCTCGACGAGCCCGTCGCCGACCCGGCGCTGGTGCCGCTGTTCTTCGTCGCTCGCGAGGCCCGTAAGCACGTCAAGGTGGTGCTGTCCGGCGAGGGCGCCGACGAGTTGTTCGGCGGCTACACGATCTACCGGGAGCCGTTGTCGCTGAGGCCCTTCGACTATCTGCCGCGTCCGCTGCGGCGGTCGATGGGCAAGGTGTCGCGCCCGCTGCCCGAGGGGATGCGGGGCAAGAGCCTGCTGCACCGCGGCTCGCTGACGCTCGAAGAGCGTTACTACGGCAACGCCCGCAGCTTCTCCGACGCGCAGCTGCGCGACGCGCTGCCCGGCTTCCGCCCGGAGTGGACCCACACCGACGTGACCGCGCCGCTGTACGCCGAGTCGGCGGGCTGGGACCCGGTGGCCCGCATGCAGCACATCGACCTGTTCACCTGGCTGCGCGGCGACATCCTGGTCAAGGCCGACAAGATGACGATGGCCAACTCGCTGGAGCTTCGGGTGCCGTTCCTGGATCCCGAGGTGTTCGCCGTGGCGTCCCGGTTGCCCGTCGACGCCAAGATCACCCGCACGACCACCAAGTACGCGTTGCGCCGCGCGCTCGAGCCGATCGTCCCCGCGCACGTGCTGCACCGGCCCAAGCTCGGGTTCCCGGTGCCGATCCGGCACTGGTTGCGCACCGGCGAGCTGCTGGAGTGGGCCTACGAGCTGGTGGCGTCGTCGCAGGCGGACCACCTGGTGGACCGGGCGGCCGTGCGCCGGATGCTCGACGAGCACCGCAGCGGCGCCGGCGATCACAGCCGCCGGCTGTGGACGCTGCTGATCTTCATGCTCTGGCACGCGATCTTCGTCGAGCGCAGCGTGGTGCCGCAGATCAGCGAGCCGATGTATCCGGTGCAGCTGTAAGCCCGGATTCGCGTGTGAATCCTGGGCTTTCGTCGTGAACCCTGGGCGCGGTGTGTCGGGGCGGTTTCAAGGTTTGGTTGCAACAGTGGTTCCTGTCGGAGTTGACAGTAGCCGGTTGAGGACCTGGGCGGGGCTGTCCCAACCGAAGCGTTTACGTGGGCGTTCGTTGAGTTCGGCGGCAACCTCGGCGAGGTAGTCCACCGAGTGCACGGATAAGTCGGTGCCTTTCGGGAAGTATTGGCGCAGAAGGCCATTGGTGTTCTCGTTGCTGCCACGCTGCCAGGGTGAGTGCGGATCGCAGAAGTAGATGTCGATGCCGGCGTCGATACTGATGCGGGCATGGCGCAGCATCTCGTGGCCTTGATCCCAGGTCAGCGAGCGGCGCAGCGCTTCAGGCAGGGTTTTGATGGTGGTGATCATCGCCTCAGCCACCGTGTCGGGATCGCGCCGGGCGGGCAGGTGCAGCAGTTGCACGAATCCGGTGGAGCGTTCCACCAGGGTGCCGATCTGGGAATGCTGGTTTTTGCCCAGGATCAGATCGCCCTCCCAGTGCCCGGGCACCGCGCGGTCAGCAGCCTCGGCGGGCCGCTCGCTGATGTTGACCATGCCCGGGATGCGGCCACAGCCAGTGCGGGCGCCGACCCTGGCACGTGGCTTGCGTAAGGCCCGCCCGGTCCGCAAACACTTGGTCAACTCGCGGCGCAGTTCCCCGCGTCCTTGCACGTAGAGCGCCTTGTAGATGGTTTCGTGGGACACCTGCATCTCCGGGCGATCGGGATAAGTCTTGGCCAACACCGAAGCGATCTGCTCGGGGCTGTACTTCTTGGCTAACCACGCTTGCACCTCGGTGCGCAAGACCGGGCAGCGACCCAGCTTGCCGGTCTTAGGCCGGCGCGCTCGCTGCTCACTGCGCAGCTGAGCAATCCGCGCCGAATAGCCTGATTTCGCGTCCCAGCCGGCCCGGCGGGCTCCGAAGCGATACCGGGCGCGATACCGGCCCACATACCCTCGCATCACGCCGTTGTGGGCGATCTCGCGCATGATCGTCGAAGGGGCCCGGCCCAACCGACGTGCCATCGAGCGGATCGACTCGCCTTGAGCCGCGCCGATCATGATCTGTTCGCGCTCATCCGCAGACAGCCGCGGCCGTTTCTGCCCCTCAGGGACAACCCATCGTGGATTCACGCCACCAAATCTGCGAAACCACTTGCTCCCGCACGTCGCCGACACGCCGACCGCACCCCCGGCATCCTCCGACGACAACCCCGCCGCGATCAATTCCCAATACCGACGCTGCACCGCCAACAGCTGAGGCTCACCCGTCATCAACACCCCTAACTACGAAGTGTTGCAATCACCCCTTGAGCCCAAGCGGCGTGTCGGCGCCGTCAGCGCACACTCGACGCCGTGGGTTCACACTCGATGCGGCCCGGGCGAGAAATGGCGTCGGGGAAACGGCGCTAGCCCAGCACCGCGGCGATCTCGGTGGCCGCCTCGTCGCCGTAGGCGTCGGCCAGACGGGTCTTGGCGACCTCGCGGTCCCACGCCCATTCCTGGGTTCCGGTCGACTCCAGCACCAGCACGGCCACCAGCGAGCCCAGCTGTGCCGAACGCTCGAGGTTCAGCCCGGCGCTGCGCCCGGTGAGGAAACCGGCCCGGAACGCATCACCGACACCGGTGGGGTCGGTCTGGCTGGTCTCGGGGACCACGCCGACGTGGGTGGTGGTGCCGTCACGCTCGACGATGTCGACGCCCTTGGCGCCGAGCGTGGTCACCCGCAGGCCCACCTTCTGCTGCACGTCGGCCTCGGACCAGCCGGTCTTGGAGAGCAGCAGCTCCCACTCGTAGTCGTTGGTGAACAGGTAGGCCGCGCCATCGACCAGCTTGTCGATCTCCTCCCCGGACAGGCGGGGCAGCTGCTGGGACGGGTCGGCGGCGAACGGCAGGCCGAGCTTGCGGCACTCCTCGGTGTGCACCACCATCGCGTCGGGGTCGTTGGCCCCGATGATCACCAGGTCGGGTTTGCCGACCGACGACGCGACGTCGGCAAGCTTGATGTTGCGGGCCTCGGACATGGCGCCGGGATAGAACGACGCGATCTGGGCCATGTCCTCGTCAGTGGTGCACACGAACCGTGCGGTGTGCGCGGTCTTCGAGATCAGCACGTGGTCGCAGTTGACGCCGTGGCTCTGCAGCCAGTCGCGATACTCGCCGAAATCGTCACCGGCCGCGCCGACCAGCGCGACGTCGCCGCCCAGCACACCGATGGCGAAGGCGATGTTGCCCGCCACGCCGCCGCGGTGAATCACCAAGTCGTCGACCAGGAAGCTCAGGGACACCTTCTGCAGGTGCTCGGCCAGCAGGTGCTCGGAAAACCGGCCGGGGAACCGCATCAGATTGTCGGTCGCAATCGAACCTGTCACCGCGATCGTCACGAAATCTCCATCCTTCGTTAGTAAGGTTATCTAGCTTACTCAGGCGCCTCCGACCGTCGTCGCGTGCACGGTCGCCGCAAGGTCTGCGCTAGCCTCCCTAGGGAACTCACTCAAGTCGCCGGGATCACAATGCGTGCGCCGCAACCCGCTTGCAGTCCCGTCTACCACCGTAGGAGAACCACGATGGCAGGCCCGCACTCGCCGAACCACGCTGGCGGCGGCAACGGACCGAGCGGACACGAGCCCCCAAGCGAATCCGAGCCACTCGAGTTCCCCGATGACCCCGCCACCGGCGGCCCGGGCTTCACCCCGGCTCCGCAGGCGGGACCCCCTCCGGGCAATTATGCCGGGCCGCCCCCGGGGCCGGCGCCGTATCCGCCGCCACGCTCCAGGCGGCGGCTGATCGTCGGCGTGGCGCTGGCCATCGCGCTCGTCGCGGTGATGACGGTGGCCATCGTCTACGGGGTGCGCACCAACGGGGCCAACACCGGCACCACGTTCTCCGAGGGCGCGGCGAAGACGGCGATTCAGGGATACCTGGACGCGCTCGAGCACCGCGACATCAACGAGATCGCCCGGAACGCGCTGTGCGGCCTCTACGACGCCGTCCAGGACAAGCGATCCGACCAGGCGCTGGCCAAGCTCAGCAGCGACGCATTCCGCAAGCAGTTCTCCGAGGTGGAGATCACCTCGATCGACAAGATCGTGTACCTGTCGCAGTACCAGGCTCAGGCGTTGTTCACCATGCGGGTGTCGCCGGTGAGCGGGGGACCCATGCGCGGGCAGGTGCAGGGCATCGCGCAGCTGCTCTTCCAGCGCGGCCAGATCATGGTGTGCTCATACGTGCTGCGCACCGGGGGCTCGTACTAGAGCTTTTCTTGCAGCGAGACCGCAACCGCCGACGGCCCTACTCGGGAACGCGTCGGTAGTCGCAGTCTCGCGGTGAAATCAGTTGAACGAGTCGCCGCAGGCGCACGACCCGCCGGCGTTGGGGTTGTCGATGGTGAACCCCTGCTTTTCGATGGTGTCCACGAAGTCGATGGACGCGCCCTCGACGTAGGGCGCGCTCATCCGGTCCACCGTCAGGGTCACACCCCCGAACTCCGCGATCAGGTCGCCGTCCAGCGACCGGTCGTCGAAGAAGAGGTTGTAGCGCAGCCCAGCGCACCCGCCCGGCTGGACCGCGATGCGCAGCGCCAGGTCGTCGCGACCCTCCTGGTCCAGCAGCGACTTGGCCTTGGTGGCGGCGGCCTCAGTCAGGATCACGCCGTGGGTCTTGGCGTTCGACTCGTTTTGCACCGTCATTGCTTCTCCTACATGCCTCATTTGTTGAGCGGGGACCGATCACGCCCGGCGCCGCCGGACTGCCGGAAAGTCCACACCATCAACGGTACCTTGCAGGACCGCTATTCCCGAGTCGCGCCGCCACAACGGAGGCCAGACCCATGAGCTGATTGGCGGCGTCGGCCTGGGCCAGCCGCACCGATCCGGCGTGCTCGGCGATCGACAACGCGGCCATGATGCCCGACGAGCGCACCGTCGCGTTGTCCAGATCGACCTGGCCGGCCAGGACCACCACCGGGATGCCCCGCGGCCGGGCGGCGTCGGCCAGAAAGCCCACCACCTTCCCGTGCAGGGACTGCTCGTCGAAACGGCCCTCGCCGGTGACGATCAACTCCGCCGTGTCGAGATCGTCGGAAAGCCGGGTGTGTTCGGCGATGATCGCGGCCCCGGACTCACACCGCCCGCCGAGCGCGAGCAGCCCGGCGCCGATGCCGCCGGCGGCGCCCGCGCCCGGTTCGGCGCTCACGTCGCGCCCGGCCACCGCCTCCAAAATGAGCGCCCAGGCTTGCAGCCGAACTTCCAGCGCCGCGACGGTGGCCGTGTCGGCGCCTTTCTGCGGCCCGAACACTCGGGCCGCTCCCCACGGACCGAGCAGGGGGTATTCGGTGTCGGAGGCGGCGATCAGCTCCACGTTGCCCAGTTGGCGGCGGGCGGTGTCCAGGCCGCCCAGCTCGGCGATCATGCCCTGGCCGCCGTCGGTGCACGCACTGCCACCCAACCCGACGACGATCCGCGTCGCCCCCACCCGCAGCGCCTCGGCGATCAGCTGCCCCACGCCTTTGCTGTGGGCCGCCATCGCGGTCTCTGGGGTGGGCGGACCGCCGAGCAGCGCCAAACCGCAGGCCTGGGCGCACTCCAGGTATGCGGTCGCCGACCCGGGATCGAAGACCCATTCGGCCTCCACCATGGCCTTTAGCGGCCCCGACACCCGCAATCGCCGCATCTCCCCCAGTCGGCTGGCCAACACCTCGACGAAGCCGGGCCCGCCGTCGGACTGCGGCGCGACGATGAACCGGTCGCCCGGACGCGACCGTGTCCAGCCGGTCGCGATGGCGGCGGAGGCTTCCAGGGCGGACATGCTGTCGGCGTAGCAGTCCGGGGCCACCAAAACCTGCATCGCGGGTAGCTGAAGGCGGCCGGGTGCCAGGCCGGGGGCAGCATCATCCGAGGCCATCGACCCGTCGTCCATCAAAGGCAGCCATTCATCACGTGTAAGAGTAGGGCCAAGTGCGGCACTAACGCAGGTCTAATAGCAAGGCATTCCAGGCGAATTCCGGCGCGCGTCATCCGCGAAGTAACCTGGCCCCTGTGAAGCTTTTGGGTCGCAAGAAGGGCCAGGACACCGACCTCGACGAAACCGTGGCCGTGTCGGCCGCCTCCGACGTTGCTGGCGGCCCGGACGCCGCACCCCGCCGGACCGGACCCAAGGGGCGCCCCACGCCCAAGCGCAACGAGGCCCGCCGGAACGCGAAGAAGGGCCCCGTCGCGCCCGCACCCATGACCTCCGCCGAGGCGCGGGCCCGGCGCAAATCGCTGGCCGGCCCCAAGCTCAGCCGCGAGGAGCGCCGCGCCGAAAAGACCGCCAACCGCGCGCGCATGTCGGAGCGCCGCAATCGCATGATGGCCGGCGAAGAGGGCTACCTGCTGCCGCGCGACCAGGGCCCGATCCGACGCTACGTGCGCGACGTGGTGGATTCCCGGCGCAACCTGCTGGGCCTGTTCATGCCGTCGACCCTGTTTTTGATGTTCGTCATGTTCGGCGTCCCGCAGCTGCAGCTCTGGATTTCCCCGGCGATGCTGGCGCTGATGGCGGTGATGAGCGTCGACGGCCTGATCCTGGGCCGCAAAGTCAGCAAGCTGGTCGACGCGAAATTCCCCGACAACACCGAAAGCCGTTGGAAGCTGGGCCTTTACGCCGCCGGCCGCGCCTCCCAGATGCGCCGGCTGCGGGCGCCGCGGCCCCAGGTCAAGCATGGCGCCAGTGTCGAATAACCCATACTTTTCGAAGGCCGGCTGACGCCGGTGCGCACCCTGGTGCTCGGCGGGATCAGGTCAGGCAAGTCACGGTGGGCGGAGGACGCCATCGCCGCGGGGTTGCCGCCCGGCCGGCCGGTCCATTACCTGGCTCCCGGTCCGGCCGGTGCCGACGACGCGGCCTGGGCGCACCGGGTCGCCGAGCATCGTGAGCGCCGGCCCGCGCATTGGTCGACGATCGAAGCCTGCGACATCGCAACGCAATTGCGCCAATCCGCGGACACCCCCACCCTGGTCGACGATCTGGGCACCTGGCTGGCCGGCGCGATGGACCGCGAGAACGCATGGGAGGGGGGCTCGGTGGCGGCGCCGGTCGACGACGTGCTGTCCGCGGTCGGCGGCTTCGCCTCGACACTGGTGCTGGTCAGCCCGGAAGTCGGGCTGACCGTCGTGCCCGCCACCGCCGCCGGGCGCCGGTTCGCCGACGAACTCGGCGGCCTCAACCAGCGCCTCGCCCGGCTGTGCGATCGGGTGGTGCTGGTGGTGGCCGGGCAGGCGGTGCCGATCAAACCGTCGGGGGCCTAATGGAATTCGCCGTCGTGTCACCGCCCGACGCGGGCGCCGCGGCCGCCGCCCGCGCGCGCCAGGACGCCCTCACCAAGCCGCGCGGCGCGCTGGGCCGCCTCGAGGACCTGTCGGTGTGGATCGCGTCGTGCCAGGGGCAATGCCCCCCGCGAGGGTTCGAGCGCGCCCGGGTGGTGGTGTTCGCCGGTGACCACGGCGTCGCCCGCTCGGGGGTGTCGGCGTACCCGCCGGAGGTGACCGCGCAGATGGTCGCCAACATCGACGCGGGCGGGGCAGCGATCAACGCGCTGACCGGCATCGCCGGGGCGAGCGTGCGCGTCGCGGACCTGGCGGTCGACGCGGAGGCGCTCAGTCCACCGATCGGCGCCCACAAGGTGCGGCGCGGCAGCGGCGACATCAGGATGCAGGACGCGTTGAGCGACGAGGAGACCGAGCGGGCCCTGGCCGCCGGCGCCGCCATCGCCGACGAGGAGGTCGACGCGGGCGCGGATCTGCTGATCGCCGGTGACATGGGCATCGGAAACACCACGGCCGCAGCGGTTTTGGTGGCGGCTTTGACCAACGCCGAGCCGGTCGTGGTGGTGGGCTTCGGCACCGGGATCGACGACGCCGGGTGGGGACGCAAGACCGCCGCGGTGCGCGACGCCCTGTTCCGGGCGCGGCAGGTGCTGCCGGATCCGGTCGCGCTGCTGCGCTGCGCGGGCGGGGCGGATCTGGCGGCGATGGCGGGCTTTTGCGCGCACGCCGCGGTGCGGCGCACGCCGCTGCTGCTCGACGGCATGGCGGTGACCGCGGCCGCGCTGGTCGCCGAGCACCTGGCTCCCGGCGCCCGGATGTGGTGGCAGGCCGGTCACCGGTCCACCGAGCCGGGCCACGCGTTGGCGCTCACGGCACTGGATCTGGAGCCGATCCTCGACCTGCGCATGCGGCTGGGCGAGGGAACCGGCGCCGCGCTGGCGGTGCCGGTGCTGCGCGCCGCGGTGGCCGCCCTGTCGTCGATGGCCACGTTCACCGAGGCCGGCGTGTCCAACCGCCCCGACCAGGCTGCTCCCCCGTCGTGATCCGTTCGCTGGCAACGGCTTTCGCGTTCGGTACGGTGCTGCCCGTCCCGGGTGCGCGGACCGCGCCGATGGGCCGCGGCGCCCTGACGGCGTTTCCGGTGGTGGGCGCGGGCCTGGGGGCGTTGGCCGCGGCCATCACCTGGGGCGCGGAGCTGGCCTTCGGCCGGTGCACCCCGCTGGCGGGGGTGCTTGCGGTCGTGGTGCTGCTGCTGATCACGCGTGGCCTACACGTCGACGGTGTCGCCGACACCGCCGACGGCCTGGGCTGCTACGGGCCGCCGCAGCGGGCGCTGGCGGTGATGCGGGAGGGATCGACCGGGCCGTTCGGGGTGGCCGCCGTCGTCGTCGTGGTGCTGCTGCAGGGGCTGGCGTTCTCGGCGCTGGGCGCGGGCGGCGGGGTGCGCGGCGTCGTCGGGATCGCCGTGGCGGTGTTCGCCGGGCGGGTCGCCGCGGTGCTGGCCGGTCACCGCGCGGTGCCGGCCGCCGAGGGCAGCGCGCTGGGTGCGGCGGTCGCCGGCAGCCAGCCGACGGCGGTGGTGACGGCCTGGGTCGCGGTGCTGCTGGGGATTTCGCTGGCGGCCGGGCCGCGGCCGTGGCACGGACCGGCGGCGGCGTTGCTGGGCCTGGGCTGCGGCGCGGTCCTGGTGCGGCACTGCGCGCGCCGCTTCGGCGGGATCACCGGCGACGTGCTGGGCGCCGCGATCGAGCTGACGACGACGGTGTGCGCGGTGGCGCTCGCGGCCCTGGTGCGGTTCTAACGCGCCGAGCGCCCGGCCAGCCGGGCGCCGACACCCGAGCGCCCGCCTGGCCGGGCGATCGAGCGGCTACCCGAGCTGCCTACCCGAGCCGGGCCATCCAGCCGTGGGTGTCGGCGAAGGTGCCCCGCTGAATCCCGGTGAGCGTGTCGCGCAACGCCATCGTCACCTCGCCGGATTGGCCGTCGGCGATGGTGAATTCGGCGTCGCCGTACTTGACGTGGGAGACGGGTGTGATGACCGCGGCGGTGCCGCAGGCGAACACCTCGGTGATCTCGCCGGCGGCGGCCTTCTTCTGCCACTCGTCGATGTCGATCTTGCGTTCCTCGACGGAGAACCCGGCGTCAATGGCCAACTGCAGCAACGAATCTCGCGTGATCCCGGGTAGCAGTGAGCCGGACAGTTCCGGCGTGACCAGCCGCGCCGACCCGCCGCTGCCGAACACGAAGAAGATGTTCATGCCGCCCATCTCCTCGACGAAGCGTCGCTCGACGGCGTCCAGCCACACCACCTGGTCGCAGTCGTGAGCCGCGGCTTCGGCCTGGGCGGACAGCGAGGCGGCGTAGTTGCCGCCGAACTTGGCCGCGCCGGTGCCGCCGGGGCTGGCCCGCACGTACTCCGTCGACACCCAGACCGTGACGGGGTTGATGCCGCCCTTGAAGTAGGCGCCGGCCGGCGAGGCGATCAGCAGGTAGCGGTATTGCCGGGAGGGCCGCACGCCCAGTCCGGGCTCGGTGGCGATGACGAACGGGCGCAGATACAGCGCCTCTTCCCCACCGGCGGACGGGACCCAGGCGTTGTCGACGGCGATGAGCTGGCGCAAGGATTCCATGAACAGCTCTTCGGGCAGTTCGGGAATCGCCAGCCGTCGCGCCGACGAACGCAGCCGGGCGGCGTTGGCCTCGGCGCGAAACGAGACGATCGAGCCGTCCGCCCAGCGGTACGCCTTGAGGCCCTCGAAGATTTCCTGGGCGTAGTGCAGCACGAGCGCCGACGGGTCCAACTCGATCGGGCCGTAGGGGATGACGCGCGCGTCGTGCCAGCCCCGGCCCTCGTCGTACTCGATCGCCACCATGTGGTCGGTGAAGTATTTACCGAAACCCGGCTCGGCCAGGATGGTTTCGCGTTCGGTGTCGGTCGCCGGACGTGTCGAGCGCGAAACCGTGAACTCGAGGGAGCCACTGGTCATCCGCCGATTGTATATCCGCCCGCCGAATCGGATTTCGCCCGCGCGGGCGGCGTGGCTAGCGGGTTTTCACCGCGACGAACGGCGGGCGCACGACTTCGCAGGCTGCGCGACGGCCGCGGACGTCGACGGTGATCTCCTGGCCGTCCTCGACCCCGGCGTCGGTGTCGACGAGCGCCAGCGCGATGCCGGCCTGCAGCGTCGGCGAAAAGGTACCCGAGGTGGTCACCCCGACCGGGGTGTCGCCGGCCAGCACGGTCTGCCCGGCGCGCAGCACCCCGCGGCCGGTCATCCGCAGCCCGCGCAGCAGCCGCCGCGGCCCCGCCTCCTTCTCGGCCAGCAGGGCGTCGCGGCCGAAGAACGCCTCCTTCTTCCAGCCGATCGCCCAGCCGCAGCGGGCCTGCAGCGGGGAAATGTCGAGCGACAGTTCGTGCCCGTGCAGTGGATAGCCCATCTCGGTGCGCAGCGTGTCGCGGGCGCCCAAGCCGGCCGGCTCGCCGCCGGCCGCCTTGACCGCGGCGGCCAGCGCGTCGAACACCACACCGGCGGACTCCCACGGCGGCAGCAGCTCGTAGCCGTGCTCGCCGGTGTAGCCGGTGCGGCAGACCCGCACCGGTACCCCGGAATACGAGGTGTCGGCGTAGGCCATGTAATCCATGTCGGTGGGCAGGCCCAGCTCGCCGAGCACGTCGGCCGAGCGCGGGCCCTGCACGGCCAGCACCGCATAGGAGCGATGCAGGTTGGTGATGGTCAGTTCGGGTGGCGCGGCCGCCTGTAGCGCGTCGACCACGGCCGCGGTGTTGGCGGCGTTGGGCACCAGAAAGATCTCGTCGTCGTCGACGTAGTAGGCGATCAAATCGTCGACGACCCCGCCGGATTCGGTGCAGCACAGGGTGTATTGCGCCTTGCCGGGCCCGATCCGGTTCAGGTCGTTGGTGAGCGCGGCGTTGACGAACCGCGCGGCGCCCGGCCCGCGCACCAACGCCTTGCCCAGGTGGCTGACGTCGAACAGGCCGACCGCGTTGCGCGTCGCGTTGTGCTCGCTGACCGTGCCCGCATACGACACCGGCATCAACCAGCCGCCGAACTCGGCGAAGCTGGCACCCAGGTCGCGGTGACGGTCTTCTAACGGTCCGTGCAGAAGGTCGGCTTCGTTGCTCACGACTCTTCACCCTAAGGGGCCGCGACGGGCGGCCCGTTAGGGTGATGCGGATGAGCACAGAACCCGGTTACGCCTCCCCCGCTGTCACTGTCGCCTCCTCGCTGCCCCGGCGCGCCGCCGCGTCCACCGTGCTGATCGTGCCCGTCGTCTCGACCGGCGACGACGACAAGCCGGGCGCGGCCGTCACCGAGGCCGGGCCGTTCCTGTCCTCGGATGCGGTCGCCGAGATCGAGTCCGGGCTGCGCGCGCTGGAGGCCACCGGCGGCGCCGACCAGGTGCACCGGCTGGTGGTGGGTTCGCTGCCGGTGTCCAGCGTGCTGACGATCGGCCTGGGCAAGCCGCGGCCGGAGTGGCCGGCCGACACGGTCCGCCGCGCCGCCGGGGTGGCCGCGCGGTCGCTGGGCAGCACCGCGGCCGTGATCACCACGCTGGGCGAGCTGCCCGGTGACGGCGTCGTCTCGGCCGCCGTCGAGGGCCTGATCCTGGGCAGCTACCGGTTCACCGACTTCCGCAGCCCCAAGTCCGCACCCAAAGACAAAGGGCTGGGCAAGATCACGGTGCTCGCCACCGCCAAGGACGCCAAGAAGGACGCCGCGCACGGTGCGGCCGTCGCGACCGCGGTCGCCACCGCCCGCGACTTCGTCAACACCCCGCCGAGCCACCTGTTCCCTGACGAATTCGCCAAGCGCGCAAGGGCTTTGGGCGAGTCGGTGGGGCTCGAGGTCGAGGTGCTCGACGACAAGGCGCTGCGCAAGGGCGGTTACGGCGGGATCATCGGCGTCGGCCAGGGGTCGTCGCGGCCGCCGCGGCTGGTGCGGCTGACCCACCGGGGCGCGAAGCTGGCCAAGCGGTCCAAGCAGGCGAAGCGAGTCGCCCTGGTGGGCAAGGGCGTCACGTTCGACACCGGCGGCATCTCGATCAAGCCGGCAGCCGGGATGCACCACATGACCTCGGATATGGGCGGGGCCGCGGCGGTCATCGCGACGGTCACGCTGGCCGCGCAGCTGCAGCTGCCCATCGACGTGATCGCCACCGTGCCGATGGCCGAGAACATGCCGTCGGCGACGGCGCAGCGCCCGGGTGACGTGCTGACGCAGTACGGCGGCATCACCGTCGAGGTGCAGAACACCGACGCCGAGGGCCGGCTGATCCTGGCCGACGCCATCGTGCGCGCCTGCGAGGACAACCCGGACTACCTGATCGAGACGTCCACGCTGACCGGCGCGCAGACGGTGGCGCTGGGCAGCCGGATCCCCGGGGTGATGGGCAGCGACGAGTTCCGCGACCGGGTGGCCGCGATCTCGCAGCGGGTCGGCGAAAACGGTTGGCCGATGCCGCTGCCCGACGAACTCAAGGAGGACCTGAAGTCCACGGTGGCCGACCTGTCGAACATCAGCGGGCAGCGCTTCGCCGGCATGCTGGTGGCGGGCGTGTTCCTGCGCGAGTTCGTCGCCGACGGCGTGGGCTGGGCGCACATCGACGTGGCCGGCCCGGCCTACAACACCGGCGGGCCGTGGGGGTATTCGCCCAAGGGCGCCACCGGCGTTCCGGTCCGCACCATGTTCGCGGTCCTCGAGGACATCGCCGAAAACGGCTGACGCACAGACTATTTCGTCAGCAGCGACATCGCGGCGCGGGTCAGCCTGCGCCGCGGCCAGCCGCTGACCCCGCCCGCGGCCAGCGCCGCGTTGGCCGCGTTGCGCCCGCAGGCGCCGTGCACCGAACCGCCCGGGGTGGCCGACGCGCTGCCCAGATACAGCCCGTCGACCGGGGTTTCGGCCCGGCCCATCCCGGCCGCCGGTCGAAAGATCAGCATCTGCTGAAGCTGCGCGGTGCCGCCGTTGAGCGCGCCCAGGTGCAGGTTGGCGTCGCTGGCCTCCAGGTCCGACGGCCGCTGCACGAACCGGTCGATCACCGCCGCGCCGAAGCCGGGCGCATGCTCCTCGATGACCCGGTCAACCGAGCCGGCGAGGCGCTCGGCAGAGGAGTCGTCGGCGACATTGCGGGGCAAATGCGTGTACGCCCACACACTTTCGGTGCCCGGCGGCGACCGGGTGGGGTCGGCGGTGGTGGTCTGCCCCAGCAACATGAACGGATGATCGGGCACCGTCTTGGTGTTCAGGTCGGCCATCCAGCGCACCAGCCCGTCGCCGTCGGCCCCGAGGTGCACGGTGCCCACCCCGCGCAGCCGTTGCGCCCGCCACGGAACCGGCTCGCGCAGCGCATAATTCACCTTGACCACCGGCGGATCCCACGCGAAGTGCTCGAGGTCGCGCCGCACCTTGGGCGGCACCGCGTCGGCGGGCAGCATGTCGCAGAACAGTCGCGGCGCCGTCACGTCGGCCACCACCGCCCGACGCGCCCGCACCGTGCGCCCTCCGGCCGTCGTCACCGCGACCGCCCGGCCGCCCCGCACCTCGATGCGAGAAACGTTCTCGTTGCACTCGATTCGCGCGCCGGCGGAGCGGGCACGGCTGACCAGCGCGGCCGTTAGCTGACCCGACCCGCCGACCGGCACCGGCCAGCCGCAGTCCTGGGCCAGCATCGTCATCACAAAGCCCATGGCGCCACTGATCGGCGCATCGGGCGGGGCGTCGGCGTGCATGGCGTTGCCCAACAACAAGACTCGCGGTGCCTCCCCGGCGAACAGCTCGCTCGCCATGGTGTTGGCCGGCTGCACCAGCAGGCGCGCGACCCGGATCGCTTCCGACGTACCGAGTTCGGCCAGCAGCCGCAGCAGCGGGCGCACAGGTGGGAACGGCGCCAGCATGGCGTCGAGCAGGGGCGCCTTGATGCGCTCCCACAACTTCACGACGCGCCACCAGTTTTCGCCGTCGGCGGGCTCGCGGCGCGCGAATTCCGCGGCGGTGCGAGCCGGGTCGCGGTAGATGATGGGCGGGTCGTCGTCGGCGGCGCCGCGGGGGTGGCCCACCACCGCGGGCGCGTGTGACCATCGCAGGCCGTGGTCCTCGAGCCGCAGCGCGGCGATCGCGGGCGAGGCCACCGTCATCGGGTAGTACGAGCTGAACAGGTCGGTGATGTAGCCCGGGGTCAACTCGGCGCTGCGCACCGCGCCGCCGGGCTCCGGCTGGGCCTCCAGCACCAGCACGTCCCACCCCGCGTCGGCCAGCATCGCGGCGGCAACCAGCCCGTGGTGCCCGGCACCGATGACGACCGCGTCGGCAGCGTCGTGCACGGTCACTTCACCTGGCTCGGCTCCAGACGTTCCGCTAGTGCCGCCAGCCGCAACAGGCACTCCTTGTTACGCGGGTAGGCCGCGGCCAACGCGACCGAATCGGGAACGAGGCTCATCGGTCCCTCGACCGGCACCTCGATCATTTCGATCCGGCACCCCTGCGGAATCTCGTGCAGCAGCATCGTGATCCGCGCGGCGCCCATCGGCCCCAGGCGGGCGCACAACACCAGCCTGTGCGGCGGTTCGCTTTCCTCCACGATGGTGGCGTCGTCGATCACCAGCGGCCAGATCCCGATGGAATGCCTGATCGAGGAGCCGGCCTCCGGCCAGTTCGGATCCACGGCGCGCATGCGGCTGTTGCCGACCACCCACTGGGTGTAGGTCCAGCCCTGCGCAAGCACCTCCCACACCCGCTCGCACGGGACGGGCACCTCTCGCGTCGCAGTGATCACCGCACATCCTTTCCGCTCGTGACTACTGCGGCGGGATACCCACCCACGGGCGCTGTATCCGTCCGGGTTTATCGGCGCTTCGCTCCGGTTAATCTGCAAGCGGTCGTAATCCCCGGCAGGAAATGGCGAGAAAGGCGGACCATGACGGCGCGGCGGTTGATCATCGGTGTGGGCGCGGTGCTGTTGCTGGCCGGGGTCATCGGTTTGTTGGCGCCGGTGTCGGTCACCGACAGCAATGGCCACTCGGTGGGGTGCGGCAACGCCGTCGCGACGGATCTCTCCGAGGCCAGAAGCGCGAACAACAGCAATGGCGCGAATATCCCGATCCTCAACCAGATCGTCCCGCACACCGACTTTGTCGCGCAGTGCCAGTCGTCGGTGGGTGGCCGCCGGGCGTGGGCCATCCCGCTGGCCGTGCTCGGCGTCATCGCGATCGGCGCCACCCTGCTGACCGGGCGCCGCGGCGCGGCCACGGGCCCGTAATCGCCTCAGATCACCCGCATCCGCGCGGCGTTGCGCAGACCCTGCGGCGCCACCCGCGAAAGTCCGTACAGCGCATAGGCTTCCGGCGCGACCGGGCGGATCGGTTTCTTCTTCCTGACCGACGACAGGATCGCGTTGGCGACCTTGTCGGGGCCGTAGCGCCGCAGCGCGAACATCGTGCCCAGCTGCCCGCGGCGCCCGTCGACGGCCTCGGCCAGCTTTCCCGCGGGCGCGTCGAAGCGGGTGGTCTTGATGATGTTCGTGTCGATGACGCCGGGACAGATCGTGGTCAGGCCGACGCCGGCGGTGTCGAGTTCGGCGCGCAGGCAGTCCGAGAACATGTAGGTGGCCGCCTTCGACGTGCAGTACGCGCTCAGCGACTGCAGCGGGGCGTAGGCGGCCATCGACGACACGTTGACGATGTGGCCGCCGGTGCCGCGCTCCACCATCCGCCGCCCGAACGAGCGGCAGCCATTGACCACCCCGCCGAGGTTGACGTCGAGCACCCGGTCGAACTGCTCGGCCGGGGTGTCCAGGAACCCGCCCGCCTGCCCGATGCCGGCGTTGTTGACCACGATGTCGGGTACGCCGTGCTCGGCGCTGACCCGCTCGGCGAACGCCTCCACCGCCTGCGCGTCGGACACGTCGAGCACGTAGGCGTGCGCGACGCCGCCGCGGGTGGCGATCTCGGCGGCGGTGGCCTTGACGGCCGCCTCGTCGATGTCGCTGATCACCACCTCGGCGCCCTCGCGCGCGAACGCGAACGCGGTCTCGCGCCCGATGCCGCTGCCGGCGCCGGTGACCGACACCAGGGTGTCGCCGAACGATCCGCGCGGGCGCCCGATTTGCGCGCGCAACAGGGCGCGGCTGGGCTGCTTGCCCTCGGTCAGGTCGGCGAAGTCGTGCACCGCCGCCGCCATCACCTGCGGGTGCGACATCGGGGAGAAGTGACCGGCCCGGATGTCGCGGCGCCACAGCCGCGGCACGAAGCGCGGGGTGTGGTCGTACCCGTACGGCCGCACGTACTTGTCCCTGGTGTTGACGATCAGCTGCACCGGCACGTCGATGACCGCGACGCCGCCCTTGCGACCGGAGAACGAGCGAAAGTAGTTGGCGGGATAGGTTTTCACGGACTGGGCGGCGTCGCGCGCGAGCTTGTCGGAATGATGGATCTGCTCGACGGGAATGTTGTCGACCGCGTTGCGGCGCAGCGCCGGCACCGACAGCGTCAGCCGCAGGAACAACGGCGCCAGCACCGGGATCGAGAACAGCAGCATGTACGTGAACCGCAGCGCCTGGCTGAGCGCCCGGAGGAAAGTACGCGGACGCCACGGCGCGCGCAGGCCCGTGAAGATGTAGTCGACCAGTTGGTCCTGAGCGGGTCCGGACACCGACGTGAACGTGGCCACCCGGTCACCCGCGCCGGGGCGCTTGAGGTAGTGCCACACCCCCACCGAGCCCCAGTCGTGGGCCAGCACATGCACGGGCGCGCCCGGGCTCAGCTCGCCGGTCACCGCCGCGAAGTCGTCGGCGAAGCGATCCATGCTGTAGGCGGATACCGGCTTGGGCACCGAGGACAGGCCGACGCCGCGGTTGTCGTAGCGGATGATCCGGAACCGCTCGGCCAGCAGCGGCACGACCCCGTCCCACAGCACGTGCGAGTCGGGAAAGCCGTGCACCAGCACCGCGGTGGGGCCCTCGCGGTTGCCCTCTTCGTAGACGGCGATGCGCGCGCCGTCCGCGCTGTCGACGAAATGCCGGGGTAGTTGTTGTGATGGCGGCATCGGACCTCCCGCTCTGGCTGCCGTGGCCACACGGTAGCAAGCGTGATCGGGGTCACCCGGCCAGCGCGCGGTATCTGCCCTGGCTGCGTGCCGGCGCGGCCGCAGTGACAGGATAGTTTTGGATTGCTACTTCGCCTTCCACAAGCGAGCTGCACGACCCGCCCCGACCCACGAGCGATCGAGGAGTCAGAAAAGATGGCCTTCTCCGTCCAGATGCCGGCACTCGGTGAGAGCGTCACCGAGGGGACGGTCACCCGCTGGCTCAAGCAGGAAGGCGACACGGTCGAACTCGACGAGCCGCTCGTCGAGGTGTCGACCGACAAGGTCGACACCGAAATCCCGTCGCCGGCCGCGGGTGTGCTGACCAAGATCGTCGCCCAGGAAGACGACACCGTCGAGGTCGGCGGCGAGCTGGCCGTGATCGGCGACGAGGACGGCGGATCCCAGGCGCCGAGCCAGCAAGAGCCGCAGGCGCAGTCGGCGCCCCCCGCCCAGCCCGAGGCGCAACCCGAGCCCGAGCCGCAGCCCCAGGCCCAGCCCGAGCCGCAGCCGGCCCAGCAGAGCTCCGGCGGCGGCGACGCCACCCCGGTGCTGATGCCCGAACTGGGTGAGTCGGTGACCGAGGGCACCGTGACCCGCTGGCTCAAGAAGGTCGGCGATTCGGTCCAGGTCGACGACGCGCTTGTCGAGGTGTCCACCGACAAGGTGGACACCGAGATCCCGTCGCCGGTGGCCGGTGTGCTGATCAGCATCACCGCCGAGGAAGACGCCACCGTGCCCGTCGGCGGCGAGCTGGCCCGCATCGGCAGCGGTTCCGAGGCCGCCGCCCCCGCCGCGCCGCAGCCGCCGCCCGCGCCCAAGGCCGAACCCAAGCCGGAACCCGCGCCACAACCGCAACCACAACCACAGCCCCAGCCCCAGGCGCAGCCGAAGCCCGAACCGACGCCGGCCCCCGCACCGCAACCGAAGGCGGCACCCGAGCCGAAAGCCCAACCCGCACAGGCCCAGCCGGCGGACGCGAGCGGCGACGGCACCCCCTACGTGACGCCGCTGGTGCGAAAACTGGCCGCCGAGAACAACATCGACCTCAGTTCGGTCACCGGCACCGGAGTGGGCGGCCGCATCCGCAAGCAAGACGTGCTGGCGGCCGCCGAGCGCAAGCAGCAGGCCGACAAGGCGCCCGCCGCCGCTGCTGCTCCCACCCCCGCTGCCGGCGAGGCCCGCAAGGCCGCTCCCGCGCCCACCCCGGCGCCGGCGCTGGCGCACCTGCGCGGCACCACCCAGAAGGCCAGCCGGATCCGTCAGATCACCGCCAACAAGACGCGCGAATCCCTGCAGGCCACAGCCCAACTCACCCAGACCCACGAGGTCGACATGACCAGGCTGGTCGGGTTGCGGGCCAGGGCCAAGGCGGCGTTCGCCGAACGCGAAGGCGTCAACCTGACCTTCCTGCCGTTCATCGCCCGCGCGGTGATCGACGCCCTCAAGATCCACCCGAACGTGAACGCGAGCTACAACGAGGAAACCAAGGAGATCACCTACTTCGACGCCGAGCACCTCGGCTTCGCGGTCGACACCGAACAGGGTCTGCTCTCCCCCGTCGTGCACAACGCCGGCGACCTGTCGCTGGCCGGGCTGGCCAGGGCGATCGCCGACATCGCCGCGCGCGCCCGCTCGGGCAACCTGAAACCCGACGAGCTCTCGGGCGGCACGTTCACGATCACCAACATCGGCAGCCAGGGGGCGCTGTTCGACACCCCGATCCTGGTCCCGCCGCAGGCCGCGATGCTGGGCACCGGCGCCATCGTCAAACGCCCCCGGGTGATCGTCGACGAATTCGGCAACGAATCGATCGGTGTCCGATCGATCTGCTACCTGCCGCTGACCTATGACCACCGGCTGATCGACGGCGCGGATGCCGGGCGGTTCCTGACCACCATCAAGCACCGGCTCGAAGAGGGAGCGTTCGAGGCCGACCTCGGGCTCTGAGCGCGAACGTGGCTGGTCAAAAGTTCGTCGTCGCGGTCGCAGGGTCGTCCGGCCTGATCGGCTCCGCCCTCACCGCGGCCCTGCGGGCCGCCGACCACCGCGTGCTGCGCATCGTACGTCGCGCGCCGAGCAACGCCGACGAGGTGCACTGGAACCCCGAGAGCGGCGACCTCGACCCCGACACGCTGGGCGACGTCGACGCCGTCGTCAACCTGTGCGGCGTCAACATCGGCAAGCGCCGCTGGTCGGGCGCCTTCAAGCAGAGCCTGCGCGACAGCCGCATCGCCCCCACCGAAGTCCTGGCGCACGCGGTCGCCGACGCCGGGGTGGCGA
The DNA here is from genome assembly GCF_000277125.1 of Mycobacterium intracellulare ATCC 13950. NCBI lineage: Bacteria > Bacillati > Actinomycetota > Actinomycetes > Mycobacteriales > Mycobacteriaceae > Mycobacterium > Mycobacterium intracellulare. Next base: position 2,331,739 of record NC_016946.1, on the reverse strand, counting down.
CCCTGGTCAACGCCAGCGCGGTGGGTTTCTACGGAAACACCAAGGACCGCGTGGTCGACGAAAACGACCGTGCCGGAAGCGGTTTCCTGGCCCGGCTGTGCGAGGACTGGGAGGCCGCCACGCTGCCGGCCCAATACGGCGGCGCCCGCGTGGTGCTGGCCCGCACCGGGCTGGTGTTCTCCCCCGCCGGTGGCGCGCTGGGGCGGTTGCGGCCGCTGTTCCGCACGGGCCTCGGGGCCCGGCTGGGCAGTGGTCGGCAGTACATGTCGTGGATCACGCTGGAGGACGAAGTGCGCGCGCTGCTGTTCGCGATATCGAACACCGCGCTGTCGGGGCCGGTGAACATGACCGGGCCCGCGCCGGTCACCAACGCCGAGTTCACCACCGCGTTCGGGCGGGCGGTCAACCGTCCGACGCCGTTGATGCTGCCCGGGTTCGCGGTGCGGGCCGCGCTCGGGGAGTTCGCCGACGAAGGCCTGCTGACGGGCCAGCGGGCCATCCCGTCGGCGCTCGAGCGCGCCGGTTTTCTGTTCCACCACAACACGATTGGTGAGGCGCTCGGCTACGCCACCGCCCGGCGAGACCACGACTAGCGGCACGTGCGTCGCCCTCGCGCGGGCGGGCCGAGTACCGTCGCGAAGGTGATCGATTCCATCCGGTCCAGCCGGTCCCTGATCGACGTCCGCCAGCTCGGAACCGTCGACTACCGCGTGGCCTGGCAGCAGCAGCGCGACCTGGCCGACGCCCGCGCCGCGGGCGGCGCCGACACCCTGCTGTTGCTCGAGCACCCGGCGGTCTACACCGCGGGACGGCGCACCGAGCCGCACGAACGACCGGCCGACGGCACCCCCGTCGTCGACACCGATCGCGGCGGCAAGATCACCTGGCACGGTCCCGGTCAGCTGGTCGGGTATCCGATCATCGGCCTGATCGAACCGCTCGACGTGGTCAACTACGTGCGGCGGCTGGAGGAAGCGCTGATCAAGGTGTGCGCCGACCTGGGCCTGGACACGGTCCGCGTCCCGGGCCGGTCCGGGGTGTGGGTGCCGGGCACCGACGGCCGGCCCGACCGCAAGGTCGCGGCGATCGGCGTGCGGGTGTCGCGCGCCACCACCCTGCACGGGTTCGCGCTCAACTGCGACTGCGACCTGGGCGCCTTCAACGCCATCGTGCCGTGCGGCATCAGCGACGCCGGGGTGACGTCGTTGTCGGCCGAACTGCGCCGCCCGGTGACCGTCGACGACATCCGCACGAGCGTCGCCGACGCCGTCTGCGACGCCCTGGACGGGGTGCTGCCGGTGCGCGAGCACGACAGCGCCGCGCGCGTAGCATCAGCGATGTGACTGTCGCACCCGAGGGACGCAAACTGCTGCGCCTGGAGGTGCGCAACGCCGAAACCCCGATCGAGCGCAAACCGCCGTGGATCAGGGTGCGGGCCAAGATGGGCCCGGAATACACCGAGCTCAAGAGCCTGGTCCGGCGCGAGGGCCTGCACACGGTCTGCGAAGAGGCCGGGTGTCCCAACATCTTCGAATGCTGGGAGGACCGCGAGGCGACCTTCCTGATCGGCGGTGACCAGTGCACCCGTCGCTGCGACTTCTGCCAGATCGACACCGGCAAGCCAGCCGAGCTGGACCGCGACGAGCCCCGGCGGGTGGCCGACAGCGTGCGCACGATGGGGCTGCGCTACGCCACGGTCACCGGCGTGGCCCGCGACGACCTGCCCGACGGCGGCGCGTGGCTCTACGCCGAGACGGTGCGCGCCATCAAGGAACTCAACCCGTCGACCGGCGTCGAGCTGTTGATCCCCGACTTCAACGGCGAGCCCGCCCGCCTGGCCGAGGTGTTCGAGTCGCGCCCGGAAGTGTTGGCGCACAACGTCGAAACCGTGCCGCGGATCTTCAAGCGCATCCGGCCGGCCTTCACCTACCAGCGCAGCCTGGACGTGCTCACCGCGGCGCGTGACGCCGGGCTGGTCACCAAGAGCAACCTCATCCTCGGCCTCGGCGAGACCCCCGACGAGGTGCGCACCGCCCTGGCCGACCTGCGTCACGCCGGCTGCGACATCATCACCATCACCCAGTACCTGCGGCCCTCGGCGCGGCATCACCCCGTCGAGCGGTGGGTGAAGCCGGAGGAATTCGTCGAGTTCGCGCAGCACGCCGAGCAGCTGGGGTTCTCCGGGGTGCTGTCGGGGCCGCTGGTGCGCTCGTCGTATCGCGCGGGGCGGCTGTATCAGCAAGCGGCCGCCGCCCGCGCCTCGGACGCCGCGGCACGGTGACCGTCGGGGCGCTACGTATTCTTTGACTATGGCTAAATCCCGCACTGCCGCTGAGAACAAGGCCGCCCGAGCGCAGGCGCAGGCCGCCCGCAAGGCCGCCGCGCGGGAGCGCCGCACCCAGTTGTGGCAGGCGTTCAACCTGCAACGCCAGGAGGACAAGCGCCTGCTGCCGTACATGATCGGCGCCTTCGTGCTGATCGTGGGCGTCTCGGTGGGCGTCGGGCTCTGGGCCGGCGGGCTGACGATGATCACCTTGATCCCGCTCGGCGTGGTGCTGGGCGCGCTGGTCGCGTTCATCGTCTTCGGGCGCCGCGCCCAGAAGTCCGTCTACCGCAAGGCCGAAGGCCAAACCGGGGCGGCCGCATGGGCATTGGACAACCTGCGCGGCAAGTGGCGGGTGACCCCCGGCGTGGCCGCGACCGGCCACTTGGACGCCGTGCACCGCGTCATCGGCCGTCCCGGCGTGATCCTGGTCGGCGAGGGCTCGGCGACCCGGGTGCGCCCACTGCTGGCGCAGGAGAAGAAGCGCACCGCCCGCCTGATCGGGGACGTGCCGATCTACGACATCATCGTCGGCAACGGCGAGGACGAGGTGCCCCTGGCCAAGCTGGAGCGCCATCTCACCCGGTTGCCGGCCAACATCACCGTCAAGCAGATGGACACGCTGGAGTCCCGGTTGGCCGCGCTGGGGACGCGGGCCGGGGCCGCCGTCATGCCCAAGGGTCCGCTGCCCAACGCCGGCAAGATGCGCGGCGTGCAGCGCACGGTGCGCCGCAAGTAATCGCAGCGGGTCGAACTCGGCGCTCAGCGCCTCACCACGGCCGTCGCGGTCAGCCGATCCTGCAGCCCGCGGCCGTCCCAGTCGGTGAACAGCGCCGGGACCACGGTGCCGACGAGGAGGCCGCGCACCACCGCGCGGCCCGTGCCGACCAGCCCGCGCCCGTCCACCGTCACCACCTGCAGACCCAGCGCCAGCTGGCCGGGCGTGAAGCCGAACAGTCGCACCGAGACCACGCCCAGCACGAACCAGACGACCAGCTCGGCGGTCGCCAGCGCCCCTTCGGGTAACCACCCGAGTCGCATGGCCAGCGCCGCCAGGCCCAACGCGATGAGCCAGTCGATGGTCAGCGCGCCCAGCCGTCGTCCCATCCGCGCCAGCGAGCCCGGCCCGCTCTCGGGCAATCCCAGCTTTTCACCGGGGTAGGCGGATCGCGATTCCGGCATCATCGCCGCGGACCGGGGTCCGAATAATCCGACGGCCGGGTCCGGAACGGTGGGCGGACGGTGCGCTCTGCCACCAGAAAAGATACGATCTTGCGATCCATGGCCCCACAATAGAACCCGCCGCCAAAGCGGCCACTTTTTGCGTGTGGCATGGTCACGTAACGTGCGCGCAACATCGGGTTGACTGACGGGCAACATCTGCTCCCTAGCGTCAGGCCGCGGATCTCACCAAGTAAAGGAGCACTCTGTGACGGAAAAGACGCCCGACGACGTCTTCAAACTCGCGAAGGACGAAAACGTCGAGTTTGTCGACGTGCGGTTCTGTGATTTGCCCGGCATCATGCAGCACTTCACCATTCCGATTTCGTTTTTCGACGAGAGCGTTTTTGAGGACGGCTTGGCATTCGACGGCTCGTCCATTCGCGGATTCCAGTCCATTCACGAATCGGACATGTTGCTCCTGCCCGACCCCGCGACGGCGCAGATCGACCTGTTCCGCGAAGCCAAGACCCTGAACCTGAACTTCTTCGTGCACGACCCCTTCACCCTCGAGCCGTACTCGCGCGACCCCCGCAACATCGCCCGTAAGGCCGAGAACTACCTGATCAGCACCGGCGTTGCCGACACCGCGTACTTCGGCGCCGAGGCCGAGTTCTACATCTTCGACTCGGTGAGCTTCGATTCGCGCACCAACGGCTCGTTCTACGAGATCGACGCGATCTCGGGCTGGTGGAACACCGGCTCGCCCAACGAGCTCGACGGCAGCCCCAACCGCGGCTACAAGGTCCGCCCCAAGGGTGGCTACTTCCCCGTCGCCCCCGTCGACCACTACGTCGACCTGCGCGACAAGATGCTGTCCAACCTGATCACCGCCGGCTTCAGCCTGGAAAAGGGTCACCACGAGGTGGGCACCGGCGGCCAGGCCGAGATCAACTACAAGTTCAACACGCTGCTGCACGCGGCCGACGACATGATGCTCTACAAGTACATCGTCAAGAACACGGCCTGGCAGCACGGCAAGACCGTCACGTTCATGCCCAAGCCGCTGTTCGGTGACAACGGCTCCGGCATGCACACCCACCAGTCGCTGTGGAAGGACGGCAGCCCGCTGATGTACGACGAGACCGGTTACGCCGGCCTGTCGGACACCGCCCGCCACTACATCGGAGGCCTGCTGCACCACGCCCCGTCGCTGCTGGCGTTCACCAACCCCACGGTGAACTCCTACAAGCGGCTGGTGCCCGGCTACGAGGCCCCGATCAACCTGGTCTACAGCCAGCGCAACCGCTCGGCCTGTGTCCGAATCCCGATCACCGGCACCAACCCGAAGGCCAAGCGCCTCGAGTTCCGTTGCCCCGACTCCTCGGGCAACCCGTACCTGGCGTTCTCGGCCATGCTGATGGCCGGCCTGGACGGCATCAAGAACAAGATCGAGCCGCAGGCCCCGGTCGACAAGGACCTCTACGAGCTGCCGCCCGAAGAGGCCGCCAACATCCCGCAGGCGCCCACGCAGCTGTCCGCGGTGATCGACCGGCTGGAAGAAGACCACGAATACCTCACCGAGGGCGGCGTTTTCACGCCCGACCTCATCGAGACGTGGATCAACTTCAAGCGCGAGAACGAGATCCTGCCGGTCCAGATCCGGCCGCACCCCTACGAATTCGCGCTGTACTACGACGTTTAAGGACGCTTGACGAAACCACCCGCGCGGTTCGGTTGCCGCGCGGGTGGTTTCGTTTTCGGCCGCCGCGACTGCATCCGCGGCGAGTTCCGCCGCCGAAACCTGCCCCTTGGGCAGCTCCCGCTGCGGCGACCTATTTGGCGTCGGTGACGACGACGACCTGACGGATGAACGTGTCCTCTAAGGCGGAGTGGAGGAGAAAGTCGGCGACGTTTCCGCGAGAGGTTGAGGGGAGCATCGGCAACGTCGTGACGTCATCGAGCGCCCTCGCGGTGTAACGGCCGCCGACCCCGTCGTTCAATGCCCCGGGGTATTCGAGGGTCCATTTCAGCCCGCTAGCTTTCAAGAGCACTTCGGACGCAGCTTTTGTCTTCGTACTTCTTGCGCAGCGCCGTGCGAAATATCAGGCCGGCGAGAAACGATGCCTTGGCCAGGGAGTCGCCGACTCCGAATGCGGACACGATCACAAACCGGTCAACACCCGATGTTTTGGCGGACGCGATGACGGCGCGGACAGTGTCCGTGATCAGCGTCGGGGTTTGGCGGACGTTTTTGACTCCGAGTGCGCTGATGACCGCGTCGTGCCCTCGGGCTGCTGTTGCCATGACGGCGGCGTCGGTGACGTCGCCGCCGACGACGTGGGCGCGCGGGTCAACGGTGGCGTCGGCCCGCCGAACGAGGGCGGTGACCTGGTGACCCTGGTCGAGCGCCTTCGTGACGAAGAGACGGCCGGTGCGGCCGGTTGCTCCAAGGACAAGAAACTTCACAATATTTCGCTTTCTCTAGAACGGATGAAACGGATGAGAGGGCGTGATGGTGAGCGGGGCCCGCATCGCGGTAGCCACCCCTCCATCGCCGGGTAAATCGTCAGGAACATTGACTACTATCGTCCATGCTTTCGGCTAATGTCAAGATTCCATAACAGATTAGGACCAAGCCGACGTCTATGGTGGTCAATGATATTTACTAATCTGATGGTCGGAGGCCATGCCCGCAACAGCGGCATGTAGCAAGTCACCCAGGTGATGCAGGGCCGCCGAGCGCAGTAGCGGTGGACGTAGGGTGTGAATTTCGTTGGACCACGTGGGCGATGGAGCCGAGGGCAGCATGAACGACGAGCAGCGGATTGATCTAGGGGTGTCGTTGTTCATCCCGTACCGGTACACCGAAGACCGGATTTTCCGGGCGCTCCAGGATGCCGGATTCGACGACTGGACCCTTGCCCAGTGCCGCGTGTTCCAGCGCATCGCCCCGGACGGTTCGCGCCTCACAGACCTCGCTGAACAGGCGCAAATGAGCAAGCAGAGCGCGGGCGTCCTGGTCGATCAACTCGAACGCTTGGGCTATGTCCGCCGGGTCCCCGACCCCGCGGATGGCCGCGCCCGATTGATCGTCATCGAGCAACGTGGCCGGCGCGCGGTCGCGGTAGCCACGGCAACTCTCGACGAGATCCACTCGGAGTGGAAGGCCTACCTGGGTACCCGCAACTTCACACTGCTGCAGCAGATCTTGGATCAGCTCCGCGAGATCACCGACCCCTACGCACGGTAAACCCGCCGCAAAGCAGGTGTCTCCTACCCGTCGAGTGACAGGTCCTTCCGGAAGCGCTGCATGCCGTCGATCTTGTCGTCGAGGCTGGCATCGGGCCCGGCGTAGAACATCCACGGCATCGTGATGATCCCGGTGATGCCGCCGGCCTCCGCGCGCCGATAGTCGGCGGTGGTGAACGCGTCGGTCAGCGGGGTCAACACAGTGAAATCGTCCATGGACAAACCCTTTTCGGCCCGCATCTCCCGCAGCCGGCCGATGGCATCGAGCGCCCGCTCGGTGTTGATCAGATCCCCGATCCAGCCGTCGTTGCGGGCGGCACGGCGCAGCGCGATCTCGCTGAGTCCCCCGACGTACACCGGGATCGGCGGCGGGGTGGGCTGCATCTCGAGGCGCGGCGCGGTATAGAACTCACCCTCGAACTCCGTCCAGCCCGGCGACCACAGCGCCCGCATCAGCTCGATCATTTCGTCGGTGCGTTTGCCACGGGCCTCGAATCGCTCACCCATCAACGCGAATTCCTCGCGGCACCAGCCCACGCCGATGCCCAGCTCCACCCGGCCCGACGCCAAAACCGCCGCGGTGCCAATGGCTTTCGCCGCCGAATACGGGTTGCGCATCGCGGGAATGTAGACGGTGTTGACGAAGCGCAACCGCGTGGTGACCTGGGCGAGCGCGCCGACGAGCACCCACGGGTCGGGCCAGTCGGTGAACGGCTGCCAGCGCCGTTCCCCATCCTTGGTGTACGGGTACGGCGTGTCCAGCGTCTCGAGGTTGACGACGTGGTCGGGAATGCCGATCCCGTCGTAGCCGAGTTCGTCGGCGGCCTTGGCCAGCTCGATGATTTCGCGGGTGTTCAAAAAGGCGCTGCTGATGTAGAACTTCACTGCTCCTCCGCCGCCCACGCCGGCTCGATGAAGACGCCGTCGGCCTCGACGGTGACGCCATTGGAATCCGAAATGGTGCCGCGCGCAAAGACTTTGCGGCCCTCCTTGCCGTCGACCCACGCCTCACAACGAAGCGGGCCCAGCGGCGTGCCGCGCAGATACTTCACGGTGATGGTCCCGGTGAACCGCGCCTTGGACAGGCCCTCGCTGGCCGCCTCGCCGAGCATGTGGTCGAGCACCAGGGCGCTGACGCCCCCGTGCACCAGCTTGGGCGGGCCCTCGTAGGCCGAGCCGAGAACGAACTCGCTCCAGCAGCGCCCGTCGCCCTCGTGGTGCACGACGATCGGCGGGGCGATGGGGTTGCACACGCCAATCGCGGCGTTGCCCAACGGCAGCGGGCGGCCGTCGACGCGGTAGCTCACCCCGATCGGGCGGGTGCGTTCCCGCAGCGATGCGGTGACGGCCTCGATCGCGCGCCGGGCCTCGGCGACGACGTCGTCGTCGGCCTCGGTGCGGATGGTCGCGTCGACGAGCTCGCGGACCGCATCGGCCAACGGTGCATACAGCGCGGTCACGCGATCGGCTTCCGTCGCGCTGAGCACCTCGAATATGGCGTCCAACGCGCCGGCCTCCTGACTCAACTTCCAAACACCTTGCGCACGACGGCCTTTGCGCGTCGCGTCACCCGTAAATAGTTGTCCAAGAATTCGCCGCCCTCGTCGGTCGGCCAGCCCGCGGCCACGGCGACCGCGTTCAGCTGGCGTCCGTGGCCCGGCAGCTGGTCGGTGGGCTTACCCCGGACCAGCACCAGCGCGTTGCGGGCCCGGGTGGCCGTCAGCCAGGCCTGCCGCAGCAGCTCCACCTCGTCGGCGGGCACCAGGTCGGCCTCGGCGATCGCGTCCAGGCACGCCAGCGTCGACGTGGTGTGCAGCGCGGGGATCTCGTGGGCGTGCCGCAGCTGCAGCAGCTGCACGGTCCATTCGATGTCGGCCAGTCCCCCGCGGCCCAGCTTGGTATGCGTGTTCGGGTCGGCGCCGCGCGGCAGCCGCTCGGCGTCGACGCGGGCCTTGATGCGGCGGATCTCGCGCATCGCCTCCGACGACATCCCGTCGGGTGGATAGCGCGTCTTGTCGGCCATCAGCAGGAACCGCTGCCCCAGCTCCGCGTCGCCGGCGACTGCGTGCGCGCGCAGCAGCGCCTGAACCTCCCACGGCTGCGCCCACTGCCCGTAGTAGGCGGCGTAGGAGGCCAGGGTGCGCACCAGCGGACCGTTGCGGCCCTCGGGCCGCAGGTTGGCGTCGACCTCCAGCGGTGGGTCGACGCTGGGCGTTCCCAGCAGCGTCCGGACCTGCTCGGCGACCGTCGTCGCCCAGCGCACGGCGACGGAATCCTCGACGCCAGAAGCCGGTTCGCACACGAACATCACGTCGGCGTCCGAGCCGTAGCCCAGTTCGGCGCCGCCCAGCCGGCCCATGCCGATGACGGCGATGGCCGCCGGCGCCTTACCGTCCGCGGGAAGGTTCGTCCGGATCATCGCGTCCAGCGCGGCCTGCAGCACGGCCACCCACACCGAGGTCAGCGCCTTGCACACGTCGACGACCTCGAGCATGCCGAGCAGGTCGGCCGACGCCACCCGGGCCAGCTCGCGGCGCCGCAGGGTGCGCGCCCCGGCGATCGCCCGCACCGGGTCGGAATAGCGGGCGGCCGAGGCCACCAGCGCGCGGGCCACCGCGGCGGGCTCGGTTTCCAGCAGGTGCGGGCCGCTCGGCCCGTCGCCGTAGTCCTGGATGACCCGGGGCGCGCGCATCAACAGGTCCGGCACGTACGCCGAGGTCCCCAGCACGTGCATGAGCCGGCGGGCCACGGCGGGCTTGTCGCGCAGGGTGGCCAGATACCAGCTTTCCCCGGACAGCGCCTCGGACAGCCGCCGGTAGGCCAGCAGGCCGCCGTCGGGGTCGGGCGTGTACGACATCCAGTTCAGCAGCCTGGGCAGCAGCACCGACTGCACCCGGCCGCGCCGCCCGCTCATGTTGACCAGCGCCGACATGTGCTTCAAAGCGGACTGCGGGCCCTCGTAGCCCAGGGCGGCCAGCTGACGCTCGGCGGCCTCGGAGGTCATGCCGTGCGCGATCTCCAGCCCGGCCGGGCCGATCGATTCCAGCAGCGGTTGGTAGAAGAGCTTCGCGTGCAGCTGCGACACCCGCAGGTTCTGGTGCCGCAGCTCCTCGCGCAGCACCCCGGCCGCGTCGTGGCGGCCGTCGGGCCGGACATGGGCGGCCCGCGCCAGCCAGCGCACCGCCTCCTCGTCGTCGGGCTCGGGCAGCAGGTGGGTGCGCTTGAGCCGCTGCAGCTGCAGCCGGTGCTCGAGCAGGCGGAGGAACTCGTAGGAGGCGGTGAGGTTCGCGGCGTCCTCGCGCCCGATGTAGCCGCCCTGGCCGAGCGCGGTCAGCGCGTCCACCGTCGACGCCACGTGCAGCGACTCGTCGCTGCGCCCGTGCACCAGCTGCAGGAGCTGCACGGCGAATTCGACGTCGCGCAGCCCGCCGCTGCCGAGCTTGATCTCGCGGCCGCGGACCTCGGCGGGCACCAGCTGCTCGACCCGCCGCCGCATCGCCTGCACCTCGACCACGAAGTCCTCGCGCTCGCAGGCGACCCAGACCATCGGCATCAGCGCGTCCAGGTAGCGCTGTCCGAGCTCTGCGTCGCCCACCGCCGCGCGCGCCTTCAGCAGCGCCTGGAACTCCCAGGTTTTCGCCCACCGCTGGTAGTAGGCGATGTGCGACTCGACGGTGCGGACCAGCTCGCCGCTGCGGCCCTCCGGCCGCAGCCCGGCGTCGACCTGGAAGAACGCCTCGGAGGCCAGCCGCATCATCTCGCTGGCCACCCGCGTGGTGAGGGTGTCGGCGTGCTCGGCGACGAAGATGACGTCGACGTCGCTGACGTAGTTCAGTTCGCGGGCACCGCATTTGCCCATCGCGATGACGGCCAGCCGGGGCGGCGTCTTGTCGCCGCACACGGTGCTCTCGGCCACCCGCAACGCGGCGGCCAGCGCGGCGTCGGCCAGGTCCGACAGGTGGGCGGCCACCACGGTGAACGGCACCACCGGCTCGTCCTCGACGGTGGCGGCCAGGTCCAGCCCGGCCAGCACCAGCAGCTGATCGCGATACAGGGTGCGCAGGCGCACCATCGCCGAACCGGGGTCGGCCAGCGCCTCCTCGACGCACTCGGTGAACTTCGTGCACAGCTGGTCGCGGGTGGGCAGGGTGACGTTGCCGCGCAAGAGTTTCCAGGACTGCGGCTGGGCGATCAGGTGATCCCCGAGGGCCAGCGACGCGCCGAGCACACCGAACAGCCGCCCGCGCAGGGGGCGCTCGGTGAGCAGGGCGGCGTTGAGCTCGTCCCACCCGGCGTCCGGGTTCTCGGCCAGCCGCACCAGGGCGAGCAGGGCGGCGTCGGGGTCCGCGGCGCGCGACAGCGACCACAGCAGGTCGACGTGGGCCTGGTCGTCGTGGTCGTGCCAGCCCAGTTGCGCTATGCGTTCGGCCGCTTGCGGATCGACCAACCCGAGCCGGCCCACGCTGGGCAGCCGGGGGCGCTGCGTCGCGGGTTTGGTCACGACCACGACGGTATCGCAACCCGGCGATCTTCAGGCGCGGGCGGCGCATGAAACCGCTACAGCGACAGGTAGGTGCTCAGTTCGTACGGGGTGACGTGGCTGCGGTAGTTCGCCCACTCGGTGCGCTTGTTGCGCAGGAAGAAGTCAAAGACGTGCTCCCCCAAGGTTTCCGCGACCAGCTCGGAGGACTCCATGGCACGCAGCGCGCTGTCCAGGCTGGTGGGCAGCTCGCGGTATCCCATCGCCTGGCGCTCGGCGGGGGTCAGGTCCCACACGTTGTCCTCGGCCTGCGGCCCCAGCACGTAGCCCTTCTCGACCCCGCGCAGCCCGGCGGCCAGCAGCACGGCGAACGTCAGGTACGGGTTGCAGGCCGAATCGGGGCTGCGGACCTCGACGCGCCGCGACGACGTCTTGTGCGGGGTGTACATGGGCACCCGCACCAGCGCGGAGCGGTTGGCCGCGCCCCAGGACGCGGCGGTCGGCGCCTCGCCGCCACCCACCAGTCGCTTGTAGGAGTTGACCCATTGGTTGGTGACGGCGCTGATCTCCGAGGCGTGCTCGAGGACCCCGGCGATGAAGGACTTGCCCACATCGGAGAGCTGCAGCGGGTCGTCGGGGCTGTGGAACGCGTTGACGTCGCCCTCGAACAGGCTCATGTGGGTGTGCATCGCGGAGCCGGGGTGCTGCCCGAACGGCTTGGGCATGAAGGACGCGCGGGCGCCGTTCTCGATCGCCACTTCCTTGATGACGTAGCGGAACGTCATCACGTTGTCGGCCATCGACAGCGCGTCGGCGAAGCGCAGGTCGATCTCCTGCTGTCCGGGCGCGCCCTCGTGGTGGCTGAATTCCACCGAGATGCCCATGAACTCCAGCGCCTCGATCGCGTGGCGGCGGAAGTTCGAGGCGGAGTCGTGGATCGCCTGGTCGAAGTAGCCGGCGTTGTCGACCGGGATCGGCGGCGTCCCGTCGTCGGCGCCGGCCTTGAGCAGGAAGAATTCGATCTCGGGATGCACGTAGCAGGAAAATCCCAGGTCGTTGGCCTTCTGCAGCTGGCGGCGCAGCACGTGCCGCGGGTCCGCCCAGGACGGCGAGCCGTCCGGCATCGTGATGTCGCAGAACATCCGCGCCGAGTGGTGGTGACCGTTGGGCGACGCCCACGGCAGCACCTGGAAGGTGGACGGGTCGGGGTTGGCCACGGTGTCGGACTCCGAGACCCGCGAGAAGCCCTCGATCGAGGATCCGTCGAAGCCGATGCCCTCCTCGAAGGCGCCCTCGAGTTCGGCCGGGGCGATGGCGACCGACTTGAGGAAGCCGAGCACATCGGTGAACCACAGCCGAACGAAGCGGATGTCTCGTTCCTCGAGCGTGCGCAGCACGAATTCCTTCTGACGATCCATAACTCGAACAGTATGCAACGGCTGTTAATTCTGTGTTACCGATGCCCGCTCAGAACCGTTGCGATGGCCGCGGTGGGGCCGTCGGTCGCTGGTCAGGACCGGCAGGTGTAGGCGGCCGGCGGCGGCGTGCCCGCGACCAGGTAGCGCACCACGGCGTTGTCCACGCATTGGTCGCCGTTGAACACCGCGGTGTGCTGCGTGCCGTCGTAGGTGATCAGCGGGCCACCCAGCTGGCGCGCCAGGTTCACCCCGGCCTGATACGGGGTCGCCGGGTCGTGCGTGGTGGAGACGACGACGACCTTGCCCGGCGCCATGGCCGGCGCGGCGTGCGGCGCCGACGTCGGCGGCACCGGCCAGAGCGCGCACAAATCGCGGGGAGCGTTTCCGGTGAACGGCCCGTAGCTGAGGAAGGGCGCGGCCTGGCGGATCCGCTGATCCGCGGTCACCCAGCTGGCCTGGTCCGTCGGGTTCGGGGCATCGACGCAGCGGATCGCGTTGAACGCGTCCTGGTCGTTGGAGTAGTGCCCGTCGCGGCCGCGTCCCTGATAGTCGTCGGCGAGCAGCAGCAGGTCGCCGGCGTCGGTGCCGTGCGCCAGGCCGAGCAGGCCGCTGGTCAGGTATTTCCAGTGCGTCGGCGTGTAGAGCGCGTTGATGGTGCCGGTGGTCGCGTCGGCGTAGCTCAGCCCGCGGGGGTCCGCGGTGCGGGCGGGCTTGGTGGCCAGCGGGTCGACCAGGGCGTGGTAGCGGGCGACGAATTGGGACGGGTCGGTGCCCAGCGGGCAGCCAGGCGAGCGGGCACAGTCGGTGGCGTAGTCGTTGAAAGCCGTTTGGAATCCGGCCATTTGGTTGACGTTCTCGTCGATGGGGCCGACGGTCGGGTCGATGGCGCCGTCGAGCACCATCGCCCGCACGTGGTTGCCGAACTTCTCCAGGTAGGCGGTGCCCAGCTCGGTGCCGTAGCTGTATCCCAGGTAGTTGATCTGTTCGTCGCCCAGCGCCTGGCGCACCGCGTCCATGTCACGCGCGACGGACGCGGTGCCGGCGTTGGCCAGAAACGCGCTGCCCATCCGGTTGACGCATTGCTGGGCCAGCTGCCGGTAAAGCTGCTCGATGTGCGCGACACCGGCCGGGCTGTAGTCGACCATCGGTTCGCGCCGGTACGCGTCGAACTCGGCGTCGGTGCGGCAGCGCAGCGACGGAGTGGAGTGGCCCACCCCGCGCGGGTCGAAGCCGACCAGGTCGAAGTTGCGCCGGACGGGCGAGTTCTCCAGGTCCGGCGCCATCGCGGCCACCATGTCGACCGCCGAGCCGCCGGGACCGCCGGGATTGACCAGCAACGACCCCATCCGTTGTCCGGTCGCGGGCACGCGGATGACCGCCAGTTTGGCCTGGGCGCCCCCGGGGCTGTTGTAGTCGATCGGGACCGACACCGTGGTGCATCGCGCGGCGGGGATATCGCTTGTGTCCGAGACGAATTGGCCGCAGCTCCCCCAGCCCTGCGGCACCGCGGCCGCCGGCGGGTTCGGCGCCGGGGTCTGCCCGGCGCCGGGCTCGGGCGTGGCGCCGGCCACCGGCAGCGCGGCGGAACCACCGAGCACCAGACCGAACGAAAGCAGCGCCGAGCTCAAGGGTCTCAGGCGCGACATGGCAGTCATCGTTGCAGCCGCGGGTACCCGTGGCAGCGCGAAACGATTACGCCTTGGTCTCGGCTCTCAACCGGATCGCGTCGCCACCGAGCGTGCACGCACGGCGACGAATCGACGAAAATCCCGCCGGGAGTGCACCTTCGGCGTCAGCACTTGGCGCCGCTGGGCGGCGTGGTGCCGCCGACCAGATAGGCCGTCACGTAGTTGTCGATGCAGCTGTCGCCCTGGAAGACGACGGTGTGCTGGGTTCCGTCGTAGGTCAGCAGCGAGCTGCGCAGCTGGTCGGCCAGGTCCACGCCAGCCTTGTAGGGGGTCGCCGGGTCGTGCGTGGTCGACACCACCACCGTGGGCGCCAGGCCGGGCGCGGAAATGGTGTGCGGCTTGCTCGTCGGCGGTACCGGCCAGAACGCGCAGGTGCCCAGCGGCGCGTTGCCGGTGAACTGCCCGTAACTCATGAACGGTGCGATCTCCCGGGAGCGGCGGTCTTCGTCAATCACCTTGGCGCGGTCGGTGATCGGCGGCTGGTCGACGCAGTTGACCGCCACCCGCGCGTCGGTGGCGTTGGTGTAGTGGCCGTGGGCGTCGCGGCGCATGTACATGTCGGCCAGGGCGAGCAGGGTGTCGCCGTGGTGGTCGACGAGTTCGGACAGGCCGTCGGTCAGGTGGTGCCACAGGTTCGGTGAGTACAGCGCCATGATGGTGCCGACGATGGCGTCGCTGTAGCTCAGCCCGCGCGGGTCGTTGGTCGGGACCGGCCGGCCGATCATGGGGTTGTTGGGGTCGACCATCGGGTCGACCAGGCTGTGGTAGACGTCGACGGCCTTGGCCGGGTCGGTGCCCAGCGGGCAGCTCGGTTGCTTCGCGCAGTCGGCGGCGTAGTTGTTGAACGCGTCCTGGAATCCCTTGGCCTGCCGCAGGTCGGCCTCGATGGGATCGGCGTTGGGGTCGACGGCCCCGTCGAGGATCATCGCCCGCACCTTATTCGGGAACGCCTCGGCGTACGCCGAGCCGATCCGGGTGCCATAGGAGTAGCCGAGGTAGGTCAGCTTGTCGTCGCCAAGCGCGGCCCGGATGGCGTCGAGGTCCCTGGCGACGTTGACCGTCCCGATGTTGGCCAGAAAGCCCTTGCCCATCTTGTCGACGCAACGGCCGACGAACTGCTTGGTCTCGTCCTCGATGTGGGCCACGCCGGCCGGGCTGTAGTCGACGTTGGGCTCGGTGCGCAGCCGGTCGTTGTCGGCGTCGGAGTTGCACCAGACCGCGGGGCGCGACGCGCCCACCCCGCGGGGATCGAAGCCGACCAAATCGAACCGTTCGCGGACCCGCTTCGGCAGCGACTGGACGACGCCCAACGCCGCTTCAATGCCGGACTCCCCCGGCCCGCCGGGGTTGATCACCAACGAACCGATCTTGTCGCCGGTCGCGGGAAAACGGATCATCGCCAGCGTGGCGTCGTCGCCGTCGAGGTTGTCGTAGTCGACCGGAACCGCGAGCTTGCCGCACAACGCGCCGGCCGGCAGCTTGACCTTCGGGTTCGCGGCCCGGCACGGCGTCCACTCCACCGCCTGGCCCAGCTTGGGTTCGGACATGACGGCGCGCCCCACCACCACGCGCGCGCAGCCCGCCACCAGCAGCGCGACGGCAGCGACCGACGTCCAGATCAGCAGCGTGCGCGCGCGCGTGCCTCGGCGAGTCAAACCCATGCCAACATATGCTGCCAGAGGAAACCTGAGATCCTGATCAGCGGCACCGCCGCGCGCGGAGCATGGCCTGTCTCACACTGTCGCGCCGTTTCAACCGCGCCGAAGAAATGGCAGAATGACACCGTCAGACGAACCCGGGGACCCGCTTTGGGCCACGAGGATCGACCCGACCACCCACTAGGGACAATGATGTCTGAGCACAACGTTTACGGTGCCAACTCGCCTGCGCCCGCGCAGCCGCTCACCAAGATCCGCACCCACCACCTGCAGAAGTGGAAGGCCGAGGGGCACAAGTGGGCGATGCTCACGGCCTACGACTATTCGACCGCCCGCATTTTCGACGAGGCGGGCATCCCGGTCCTGCTGGTCGGCGACTCGGCGGCCAACGTCGTCTACGGCTACGACACCACCGTGCCGGTGTCGGTCGACGAACTGATCCCGTTGGTCCGCGGCGTGGCGCGCGGCGCCCAGCACGCCATGGTCGTCGCGGACCTGCCGTTCGGCAGCTACGAGTCCGGGCCCGCCGCCGCGCTGGCCGCCGCCACGCGGTTCATGAAGGAGGGCGGCGCGCACGCGGTGAAGCTCGAGGGCGGCGAGCGGGTCGCCGAGCAGATCGCCTGCCTGACCGCCGCCGGCATCCCCGTGATGGCGCACATCGGGTTCACCCCGCAGAGCGTGAACAGCCTCGGCGGCTTCCGGGTCCAGGGCCGCGGCGACGCGGCCGAACAGACCGTCGCCGACGCGATCGCCGTCGCCGAGGCCGGGGCGTTCTCCGTGGTGATGGAGATGGTGCCGGCCGAGCTGGCCACCCAGATCACCGGCAAGCTGACCATTCCGACTGTCGGGATCGGGGCCGGACCGAACTGCGACGGCCAGGTCCTGGTCTGGCAGGACATGGCCGGCATGAGCAGCGGCAAGGCCGCCCGCTTCGTCAAGCGCTTCGCCGACATCGGCGGGGAATTGCGCCGCGCCGCAACGCAATATGCGCAAGAGGTGGCCGGTGGGGTTTTCCCCGCCGACGAACACTGCTTCTGATCCGGCGCGCCACCGCACGATTCACGGCACGTCCTGCTGCGCGCCGGGACCACCGCGCTGAGGGTCCCGCCTCGTTGACCACCACGTTACCCCGGTCACAACGAAAGTGCCGAAAAACGTTGTGTGGCAGGCATGTACGATCGTTGTTAAGAGACGATCCGGACTCAAAAGAGCAGAGGTGGACCACATCGACCGGGGGGACCGTGGTGGCTTCGTACACCGTCGAACGGTGCTGAAGTTCCCGCTGCTAGTGGCAGGAGGCATCGTTTTGGCCCGCACACCGCACGCGTCCGCGCAGCCGCCGCGCACCTCGCCGCAGGCAAGCCGATGGTCACCCGAGCGAGCCAACCGCTGGTATCAAGCGCAGGGCTGGCCGGTGGGCGCCAACTACATCACGTCCAATGCCATCAACCAGCTGGAGATGTTCCAGGCCGATACCTTCGATCCCGGGCGCATCGACACCGAACTGGGCTGGGCCCAGTCCAACGGGTTCAACGCGGTGCGGGTCTTTTTGCACGATCTGCTCTGGGCGCAGGACCACCGCGGGTTCCAGGGCCGGCTCGCGCGGTTTGTCGACATCGCGGCCCGCCACGGCATCAAACCCCTGTTCGTGCTGTTCGATTCGTGTTGGGATCCGTTCCCGCGCCCGGGTCCGCAGCCCGCGCCGCGGCCCGGCATCCACAACTCCGGCTGGGTGCAGAGCCCGGGCGCCGAGCGCCTCGGCGACCGCGGCTACGTCCGCACCCTGCGCGGTTATGTCACCGGGGTCCTGACCCAATTCCGCAATGACGACCGCATTTTGGGCTGGGACCTGTGGAACGAGCCGGACAACCCCGCGGACACCTACGCCTCAGTGGAGCGCAAGGACAAGCTCGACCTGGTCGCCAACCTGCTCCCCCAGGTGTTCGAGTGGGCGCGGTTGGTCGATCCCCGCCAGCCCTTGACGAGCGGCGTGTGGCACGGCGAGTGGGCCGACCCGGCGCGCCGCAGCGTCATCGCCGGGATCCAGCTCGACAACTCCGACGTCATCACCTTCCACTGCTACGGCGAGCCGGCGGCGTTCGAGAGGCGCATCGCCGAGCTCGTCCCGCTGGGCCGTCCGATCCTGTGCACCGAGTACATGGCCCGGCCGCTGGGCAGCACGGTGCAAAACATCCTGCCGATCGCGAAGCGCACCGGCGTCGGCGCGTTCAACTGGGGATTCGTCGCCGGCAAAACCCAGACGTACTTTCCCTGGGACTCCTGGGACCACCCGAACCCGGATCCGGCGATGCCGCAGGAATGGTTTCACGACTTGCTCGGTCCCGACGGACGGCCGTTCCGCGACACCGAGATTGAGACGATCCTCGAGTTGAGCGACCTGGCGATGCATCTGCGGCCGCCGCCGGCCGGCTGACCCGCAGGCGTCAGCGGCACCGATTCTGGAAGTCGGTCAGCGGCTGGCGAATGCCCTCGAGGTCGGCGTGGGTCTGCGGGTTGGCGTCCATGTACTGCTTCAACTGATCACGCATGTCGCTGCGCGGCTGGCCCTTCAAGCTGGTGAAGTAGTCGTTGACGTCGGGGTGGGTGAACAGGTACGCCGACGTGGCCGCGGCGACGCCCGAGGACACCTGGGCCAGGTCGGCCGCCGTGCAATTGGGTTGCGACGCGGGCGCCGGCTCCGGCTCGTCGGCCGGCACGTCCGCGGCGGCCCAACCCGCCGTCGCGAAAAGCATTGCCACAGTGGCCGCGCAGGCCGCCATCCCGCCGGCAACGGCCCGGGCCGCCGGGCGAACAAAAGACCCCATGCAAACGCTCCTTCGTCGACCATCGCCCAAGGCGAGCGGTATTCGTACCGCAAACCATAAGGGGTTTGCCCGCCGCGCACGCGCGAATCAGGCGGCAAACAAGTGCGCGACCGCGGTAGGGTCGGGCCGTGGCGGAAGTGCTTCAGACCCAGGTTTGCGTAGCCGGTGGGGGCCCCGCCGGTCTCGTTCACGCGCTCTTGCTCGCCCGCGCGGGGATCCGGGTTGTCGTCTTGGAGAAGCACAATGACTTCCTGCGCGACTTCCGCGGCGACACGGTGCACCCGAGCACCCTGCGGATCATGGACGAGCTCGGCCTGGTCGATGAGCTTCTGCGCCTGCCGCACACCAAAGTCGACCGTGTCGCGTTCGACACCGACGGGACGATCCGCACCTTCGGCAACTTCGGCGTGCTCAAACGGTTGGGTTTCAAACAGCCGTACATCGCGTTGATGCCGCAGTGGGACTTCCTCGACTTCCTCGCCGAAAAGGCCTCTGCCTACCCGGAATTCACGCTGATCCGCAACGCCGAAGTCAAGGACCTGATCTTTGACGGCGATCGGGTGATCGGCGCGCGCACGCCCGAAGTGGAGGTGCGCGCCGACCTGGTAGTCGGCGCGGACGGGCGCAAGTCCGCGGTGCGGGCGGCGGCCGGCCTAAGGACCGCCGCCGCGCACTCCCCGATGGACGTGTTGTGGTTTCGGCTCAACTGGCGACCCGGCGATCCGCAGGAGCTGTACGGGGTGGCCCGTCGGGGCCTCACCATGGCGCTGATCTACCGGGGCGACTATTGGCAGATCGCGTATCTGATGCCCAAGGGGTCCGACCCCCGCGACGGGTCGCTGGAGGCGTTCAAAGAGCGCATCGTGGCGGCGCGGCCGCAGCTGCGCGAACACGTCGACGACCTTCGTTCCTGGGACCAGACCAGTCAGCTCGACGTGCGGGTGGACCGGCTCGAGACGTGGTGGCGCACCGGCCTGCTGTGCATCGGGGACGCGGCCCACGCCATGTCGCCGATCGGTGGCGTCGGCATCAATCTGGCCGTCGCCGATGCGGTGGCGGCGGCCAACATCCTGTGCGCCCCACTGCGCGACGGACGTCTGCGCGACGCGGACCTCGCCAAGGTGCAGCGCCGCCGAGAGCTGCCCGCCCGGGTCATCCAGGCGATCCAGGTGTTCGCACAGGACCGGGTGATCGCGCCCAATCTGAACGGCGGTGACCTGTCACCCATCCCGATCCCCGCGATCGTGGGACGGGGCCCGCTGCGCTCCATCCCGCCGATCGCCTTCGGGCGCGGCCTTCGTCCCGAACACGTCCGCACCCCGAACGTGCACACCGCTTAACTCTTTTCGGCGGCGGCGTCGGCGGCGGCGTCGATATTCAGATTCCGGACCCGCCCGCCGCGCTGTGACGGCACAATGCACTGAGGGGTCGGAAGGAGAGTGCAGATGAATCGCCGCCGCGGGCTTGCCGCATTGCTGGTGTTCTCGGGCGTGGGGTCCGTCCCCGCGATTCTCACCGCGGCGCCATCCGCCGATCGGGTCGAAGCGACCGTGTGCGTGGGCGCGGGCCGACGCATCTCGGTAAGCGGCTGCACCAACATCGCCGACAACATCGCCCGCTATGCCCCTCCACCCGCGGTCTATGCGCCGCTGCCGGAGGACGAGACGACGGCTCCGCCCCCTCCTCCGCCGCCGCCATAACGTCGTCACCTCCGTATGGCAGGCTATGGGTCTCATCCCCACCGTCCACCACGTTCAAGGCCGCGGCGACGCGCCCTCAACGGAGCCGAAGATGCCTGCAAAAGCGCCGCAGACCTCGCGTCACCTGGAGGTAGAGCGCAAATTCGACGTCGGCGAGTCCACCGTGTCGCCGTCGTTCGAAGGGATCGCCGCGGTCGCCCACGTCGAGAAGGCGCCGACGCAAACCCTGGATGCGACGTACTTCGACACGCCCGCACATGACCTCGCACGCAACAAGATCACCCTGCGCCGCCGCACCGGTGGCTCCGACGCCGGGTGGCACCTGAAGCTGCCGGCCGGGCCCGACGCGCGCACCGAGGTCCGCGCGCCGCTGGACGCGTCCGGACCCGACGGCAACAACACCGTGCCCGCCGAGTTGGCCGACGTCGTGCTGGCGATCGTCCGTGACCGTCCGCTGCAGCCGGTCGCGCGCATCACCACCGAGCGCGAGAGCCAGGTGTTGTACGACGCCGCGGGCGTCGCGCTGGCCGAGTTCAGCAACGACTCCGTCACCGCATGGTCGACGCGGGGGCCCGATGACAGCTCCGATGAATCCGGTGCGCCGCCCACCGAGCTCGAATGGCGGGAGTGGGAATTGGAGCTCCTCGAAGCGGGCGGCCACTTTAACGGCGCGGCCGGCACCGAACTGCTGAACCGGTTGAGCAACCGGCTGCTGGACGCCGGCGCCGCGCCCGCCGGACACGGCTCCAAGCTGGCGCGGGTGCTCGGCACCCCGCCACCGCCCAACGGCGCGCAGCCGAGCGAGGATCCGTTGCAGCGCGCCATCGCCGAGCAAGTCCGCGAGCTGCTGGTGTGGGATCGCGCCGTGCGCGCCGACGCATACGACTCCATCCACCAGATGCGGGTGACCACCCGCAAGCTGCGCAGCCTGCTGCGCGACTACCAGGATTCGTTCGGCTTGCCCGACGAGGGATGGGTCCTGGACGAGCTGCGTGAGCTCGCCGGGATTTTGGGGATGGCGCGCGACGCGGAGGTGCTCGCCGAGCGCTACGAGCGTGACTTGGACGGCCTCGCACCGGAATTGGTGCGCGGTCCGGTGCGCGAACGGCTGGTCGGGGGCGCGCAGCGCCGCTACCAGACCGGCCTGCGCCGCTCGTTGATCGCGATGCGCTCGCAACGCTACTTCCGGTTGCTCGACTCCCTGGAGGCGATCGCGGCCGCGTCCCCGGGCGCCGCCGCGGCCGAGGAGCAGGCCCCGGTCACCATCGAGGCCGCCTACAAGAAGGTCCGCAAGGCCGCCAAGGTCGCCGCCCAGGTCGATCGGGAGAACCCCGGCGACCACCACCGCGACGAAGCGATACATCGAATCCGCAAGCGCGCCAAGCGACTTCGATACACCGCGGCCGCCACCGGGGAAGCCAAGGTGTCCGAGCGGGCCAAGGCCGTGCAGTCGCTGCTCGGTGATCATCAAGACAGCGTGGTCAGCCGGGAACACCTGCGCCAGGAGGCGGACGTCGCGCACGCCGCCGGCGAGGACACCTTCACCTACGGCCTGCTGTATCAGCGGGAGGCCGACCTGGCGCAGCGGTGCCGCCGCGAACTCGACGGCACGCTGCGCAAGCTCGCCAAGGCGGTGCGCAAGGCCGGGCACTAGTCGCCGAAGGGGCTGAAGGCGGACGAGTTGGCCTGTAAGCCGGATTCTGTTCCCCACCGCCGCGCGTGAGCAACGGCGGTGCGGCGGCGACCATCCATCTGGACACACCGTCACCGGGTGCCTCGAGCGGCCTACCCGCAGGCTCGGGCGAGCAGCCCTCGAACGCCTGCGCGGCCGCACCAGCGGTGCGGCCTTCTTGGCCTTGCTTCGGGTGGGGTTTGCCGAGCCACCCCGGTCACCCGGGATGCTGGTGCGCTCTTACCGCACCGTTTCACCCTTACCACCGCGAGGGTGGCGGTCTGTTTTCTGTGGCACTTTCCCGCGAGTCACCTCGGATTGCCGTTAGCAATCACCCTGCTCTGTGAAGTCCGGACTTTCCTCGAACCGCCTTGCGACGGCCCGCGGCCGCCCGGCCAACTCGTCCGCGACGATAAACGGTACCCGCTGCACCGGGCCGGGGCCAGCAACCGTTTACCGTGGACTCGGATCACGAATGGGAAGGCCCGCGATGTCCCGGTGGAAAAGGCGTGTCGATTCAGGCGATTGGGACGCGATCGCCGCCGCGGTCGACGAGTACGGCGGGGCGCTGCTGCCGCGACTGATCACGCCCAGCGAGGCGGCGCGGCTGCGCGCGCTCTACGCCGACGACGCCCTGTTCCGCTCCACGATCGACATGGCGCCCAAGCGGTACGGGTCCGGGCAGTACCGCTATTTCCACGCGCCCTACCCCGCGCCGATCGAGGAACTCAAACAGGCGCTGTACCCCCGGCTTCTGCCGATCGCCCGCGACTGGTGGGCCAAGCTCGGCCGGGACGCGCCCTGGCCGGACCGCCTCGACGATTGGCTGGCGGCCTGCCACGCCGCCGGCCAGACCCGATCCACCGCCCTGATGCTGAAATACGGTGCGGGCGACTGGAATGCGCTGCACCGGGACCTCTACGGGGACCTGGTGTTCCCCCTGCAGGTGGTGATCAACCTCAGCGATCCGGCCACCGATTACACCGGCGGGGAGTTCCTGCTGGTCGAGCAGCGACTGCGGGCGCAATCCCGGGGCACGGCAACACAATTGCCGCAGGGACACGGCTACGTCTTCACCACGCGGGAGCGGCCGGTGCCCTCGGCCCGCGGTTGGTCCGCGGCGCCGGTGCGCCACGGCGTGTCCGTGGTTCGCACCGGGCAGCGCTACGCCATGGGACTGATTTTTCACGACGCGGCATGAGGGTTATCGGTCTCGCCGCAACGCGATCACGTGGTCGGGCACCCTGGCCGTTTCCCCGTTGACGGTCATTTCGCGCTCGACGGCCTCGGCCCGCAGCCGCGTCCAGGCGGTCGAATCCAGCCGCAACGAGGCGATCACCTCCTCGATGCCGAGGAAGGAGTGATCGTGGTGCTGCGCCCACGGCGGCACCGCCCCGTGGTCCACGATCAGCAGCACGCCACCGGGATTCACCCGTTCGGCGGCGTGCCGCAGCACGTCTTCGCGGTCCAGGCGGGCCGGCGAATGAAAATACTGGGCGGAGATCAGGTCGAACATCCCTTGCGGGAACGTCTCGTTGAGGTTGTGCCTCTCAAAGTCGATGCGGGAGGCCATATTCCGCGCCGATGCGGCCGCGCGGGCGCGTTGCAGCGCGGTGTCCGAGACGTCGACGGCCACCACCTGCCAGCCGCGGTCGGCCAGCCACAGGGCGTCGGCTCCCTCCCCGCAGCCCAGGTCCAGGGCGCGGCCCGGCGGCAGGTCGGCGACCACCTCGGCGAGCCGGGGGTTGACCCGGCCGCTCCACACCCGCTCGGTCGAACGGTAGCGGTCTTCCCAGAATTGCTGGGCATCATCGGGTTTGCACGAACTGTCCATACCGCGAGCTTGCCGATTCCGCCCCGACTTGCCAAGCTGAATTGCCATGCAGGCAAAAACCCCCGATATCGACCTGGTGGTGCGGCGCAGACTGCGGGAGCTGCGCGCGCAGCGCGGCATGACGCTGCAGGAGGTCGGCGAGCGGGCGGGCATCGACGTCTCGACGCTGAGCCGCCTGGAGTCCGGCAAACGGCGCCTGGCGCTGGATCATCTGCCGCGGCTGGCCCGGGCCCTGTCGGTGAGCACCGACGAGCTGCTGCAGACCTCGTCGGCGCCGGACCCGCGGGTGCGCGGCGCCGCGCACACCCACCACGGCGTCACCTACTGGCCGCTGACCCGTCAGGGTCCCGCCGGTGGCCTGCACGCGTTCAAGGTTCGGGTCAGCGCCCGGCGGCGCAATCCGCCCGCCGAGCTGCCCGTGCATGAGGGCCAGGACTGGATGTACGTGCTCTCCGGCCGGATGCGCCTCATCCTCGGCGACCGCGACTTCACCATCGACCCGGGCCAGGCCGTCGAATTCTCGACGTGGACGCCGCACTGGTTCGGCGTGGTGGACGGGCCGGTGGAGGCGATCGTGATCTTCGGCCCGCACGGCGAGCGGCTGCACCTGCACAGCTGACCGGTGCGGCGTTAGCGTGGAGCGATGGACCGGGGCTCGGAATACCACTTGGCGCCGCCGCACAGTGCGCCGGGCGTGACGTCCATGGTCGGATACCGCACGCTCGACGTTCCCGAGACCGTGCACCGCGGCATGCCATCCGCGATGTTGACGTTCATCGTCAGCCTCGACGACGGGGTGGAAGCCGGCGACAGCGCCGACGCGCTGGCCGTCGCGCGCCCCAACCCGCTGCTGCTGAGCGGGCTGCACGTGCAGGCCAGCCACGTGCGTCAGCGCCGGGGCCAGGCCGGCGTGCAGCTGGCGGTGCATCCGCTCGCATCGCGCGCGCTGTTCGGCGTGCCGACCGCCGAGCTTCCCGTCGCCGAGTACGACGCGACCGCCGTGCTGGATCGCGGCGGCCGCGAATTGCACGATCGGGTGACCGAGGCGCACGGCTGGCCGGACGTGTTCGCCCTGGTGGCCCGCTACCTCGTCGAGGCGCGGCGGCGCCGCGAGAGCGCGAGCGTGCGTCCCGAGGTCGCGCATGCCTGGCACCTGCTGGAGCGCAGCCGGGGCCGGATACCGGTGGCCGTGGTGGCGGAGACGGTCGGCGTGACCACCCGGCACCTGACGACGCTGTTCGGCCAGGAGGTCGGCCGCTCGCCCAAGACGGTGGCGATGCTGATGCGCTTCCAGCACGCGACGGCGCGCATCGCCGCGTCGGCGCGCCGGCACGGACGCGTCGACCTCGCGGGGGTCGCGGCCGCCACGGGGTACAGCGACCAGGCCCACCTGACCCGCGAATTCGTCCGGTTCGTCGGAGTGCCGCCGCGAAGGTGGCTGGCCGACGAGTTCCGAAACATTCAAGACGGCGGCCACTCGTTCGGCGCACAGTGGGACCATGACCGCTTCGAATCCGACCGTCTGGTTGACATTGCAGGCCCATGACGCCCCCACGCTGATCGATTACTACGTCGAGACATTCGGCTTCGTCCTCACGGCGCGCTACGGCCAGGGCGAGACCGTCGATCACGCGCAACTGAACTGGCCGTACGGCTGCGGAGGGATCATGCTGGGCAGCCACAAGCCCGACGCGCAGTGGTGCCGCGAACCGGGCACCGCCGGCGGCTACGTCGTCACCGCCGATCCCGACGCGCTCTACGAACGGGTGCTGCGGCACAAGGCCGAGGTGGTGCGGCCGCTGGCCGAAACCGACTACGGCGCACGCGAATTCACCGTCCGCGATCCCGAAGGCAACCTGTGGTCCTTCGGCGACTACGGCGGCGCGTCGCCCTCAGCCGGCTAGGTACGCCGTCTGGTTCACCAATCGCACCGAAGAGGCTCCGTCGGAATAGAACTCGGCGATGCTCAGCGACGCCAGATCGAGGTGCAGCCGGTACAAGATGCCCGGCCCGGCGTCCAGCGCCTCCCGCAGCAGCATCTTGATCGGCGTCACGTGGGACACCACCAGCACCGTCGTGCCTTGCTGGGTGGCGAGGACGCGGTCACGGATCCGTGACACCCGGTCGTGCACCGCGTCGAAGCTCTCGCCGCCCGGCGGGGCGGTGCTGGTGTCGCGCAGCCAACGACGGTGCAGTTCCGGGTCGCGCTCGGCGGCCTCGGCGAACGTCAGCCCCTCCCAGGCCCCGAAATCGGTCTCGATCAGGTCGTCGTCGACGGTCACATCGAGGCCCAGGGCCTTGGCCGCCGCCGCCGCGGTGTCGTAGGCCCGCTGCAGCGGGGAGGAGAAGACCGCCGAAACCCCGCCGCGCTGAGCCAGATACCGCGCCGCCGCGTCGGCCTGCCGCCGCCCCACCTCGGTGAGCGCCGGGTTGCCGCGCCCCGAATAGCGGCGCTGCACCGACAGCTCCGTCTGCCCGTGGCGCAGCAGCAGCAGCCGGGTGGGGGTGCCGCGCGCGCCGGTCCAGCCCGGCGCCGTCGGCGACGGTGCCGCAACGGTTTTCGCCGCCTCGGCGCCGGGGGGCTCGGGCTTTTCGGCCGGCTCGGGCGTCTCCGCCGCACCGTTGGCCCGGGCCGCGGCGTCCATCGCCTCGTTGGCCAACCGATCGGCGTGCGAATTGCGCTCCCGCGGAATCCACGAGTAGCTGATCCTGTCGAACCGCGCCGCCAGCGCTCGGGCCTGGGCATGCAGCTCGATCAGGTCGGGGTGCTTGACCTTCCACCGCCCGGACATCTGCTCCACCAGCAGCTTGGAATCCAGATACACCGCGGCCTCGCTGGCGCCCAGCTTCAGGGCGTCGTCCAAACCGGCTATCAGGCCGCGGTATTCGGCGACGTTGTTGGTGGCCCGGCCGATGGCCTGCTTGTTCTCGACGAGGACGGTCGCGCGGTCCTCGGTCCACACCACCGCGCCGTAGCCGGCCGGCCCGGGGTTGCCGCGTGATCCGCCGTCGGCTTCGATGACGACCTTCACTGATCGAATCCCTTGACCCGCAGCAGGATCGCGCCGCATTCCGGGCATCGCACCACGTCGTCTTCGGCGGCGGCCGAGATGCGGGCCAGCTCCCCGCGGTCGATCTCGAGCCGGCAGGCCCCGCACCGCTTTCCCAGCAGCTGCGCGGCGCCCGGCCCTCCCCCGGCGCGCTGCCGTTCGTAGAGCGCGGACAGGGCCGGGTCCAGCGCGGCGCTCAGCGAGTCGCGTTGTGACGAATGCAACTCGCGGGCTTCGGTGAGCTCGGCCAGCGCGGCGTCGAGCGCCTGCCGGGCACCGGCCATTTCGGCCTCCAGGGTTTCGAGGGCCTTCTGCTCGGTGTCCAGCTGGGACTGCAGCTCCTCCCGACGTTCCATCACCTCGAGGAGGGAATCCTCCAGGCTGGTCTGGCGACGTTGCAGGGTCTCCAGCTCGTGCTGCAGGTCCGCCAGTTGTTTGGCGTCGGTCGCTCCCGACTGCAGCAGCGCCCGGTCACGGTCTTCGCGCTGGCGCACCGCGTCGATCTCCGATTCGAGCCGCTTGACGTGGGCGTCGATGTCTTCCAGGGCGATCCGCACCGCACCGATGCGGTCGCCGGCGGCGTCGTATTCCTCCTGCATGCGCCGGCAGGCCTCTTGCTCCGGCAGATGGGCCGCCCGGTGCGTGAGGCGGGACAGCTCGGCATCCAGTTTCGACAACTCGAGCAGCGAACGTTGCTGTGCCACTTCGGCTTTCATGACCCTTCTCCCCCGGACTCGTTGTCACCGCGCTCGACATTCCAGGGGTCGGTGCGAATCGCGCTCACCCGCACCGCAAGCTCCGCACCGAAACGCGACCGCAGCAGGTCGGCGGCCTGTTCGCACCACGGGAATTCACTTGCCCAATGTGCCACATCGATCAGGGCAACGTCCGAGGCGCGGCGGTGCTCGTCGGCGGGGTGGTGCCGCAGATCGGCCGTGACGTAGGCCTGCACCCCCGCGCCGGCCGCGGCGGCCAGCAGCGAATCTCCTGCGCCGCCGCAGACGGCGACCCGCGAAACCGGCATGTCGGGGTCACCCGCGGCCCGCACCCCCCAGGACGTCCGCGGCAACGCGGCGTGCACGCGGGAGACGAAGTCGCGCAACGGTTCCGGTCGGGCCAGCGTGCCGACGCGGCCCAGCCCGGCGTCGCCGGGTGGGGGGACCATCGCGAAGATGTCGAACGCGGGCTCCTCGTAGGGGTGGGCGGCGCGCAGGGCCGCCAGCACCGCGGCCCGGACCCGCGCGGGCGCGACGACCTCGAACCGGTCCTCGGGGACCCGCTCGACGTTGCCGACGCTGCCCACCGCGGGCGAGGCCCCCTCGTGCGGCAGGAACTGCCCGATGCCGGTGACGGTCCAGCTGCAATGCGAGTAGTCGCCGATGTGGCCGGCCCCGGCGTCAAACACTGCCGCCTGCACCGCTTCCGCGTTCTCGTTGGGCACGTAGATGACCCACTTGTCGAGGCCGGGCGCACCCGTCGCCGGCTCCAGCGCGGCCTCGACATCGAGCCCGAGGGCGGCCGCTAGAGCGTCGGACACCCCCGGGTTGGCCGAGTCGGCGTTGGTGTGCGCGGTGAACAGCGAACGCCCGGTCCGGATCATCCGGTGCACGAGCGCGCCCTTGGGCGTGCTGGCCGCCACGGTGTCCACCCCCCGCAACAGCAGCGGGTGATGGGCCAGCAGCAGGCCGGCATCGGGAACCTCGTCGACGACCGCGGGCGTCGCGTCGACCGCGACGGTCACCGACTCCAGCTTGTCGTCGGGGTCACCGCATACCAGGCCCACCGAATCCCATGCCTCAGCAAGCCGAGGCGGGTACGCCTCATCGAGCACCGCGATGACGTCGGCCAGCTTCACGCTCACCGGCGCACCTCCGAAATCGCCTGCACCAGCAGCGGCCACTCCCGGCGCACCGCGGCCCGCAGGTACTGCTCGTCCAAGCCGACGAACGTATCACAGCGACGGATGGCAATTCCCCTGTCATGCAGTCGTTTTCGCAATGCAACGGCCTCCGGCATGCGGAACAGCACGAACGGCGCCCGGCCGTCGACCACGTCGGCGCCCACCGACGCCAGCCCGGCCACCATCTCGGCGCGCAGCCGCCCCAGTCGCGCCGCCCCGGCCGCCGCGTCGGCAACCGCCTGCGGGGCGCAACACGCCGCGATGGCCGCCAGCTGCAGCGTGCCCACCGGCCAGTGCGCCCGCGTGGCGGTCAACCGCGCCAATACGTCCGGCGACCCCAGCGCGTAGCCCACCCGCAGCCCGGCCAGCGCCCACGTCTTCGTCAAGCTGCGCAGCACCAGTACGTCGGGCAGCGCGTCACCGGCCAGCGATTCGGGCTCCCCGGGTATCGAGTCTGCGAAGGCCTCGTCGACCACCAGGATCCGGCCGGGCCGGCGCAACGCGAGCAGCTCCTCGCGGCGGTGCAGCACCGAGGTGGGATTGGTGGGATTGCCCACGACGACAAGGTCGGCGTCCTCGGGGACCACCGCGCCCGCGAGGTCGAACGGCGGCCGCAGCACCACGTGGTGCACCGGCACTCCGGCGGCACGCAGCGCCGCCTCCGGCTCGGTGAATGCCGGCGCGATGATCGCCGCCCGCGCCGGGCGCAGGTTGCCCAGCAGCGCGAAGGCCTCCGCCGCCCCGGCCAGCGGCAGCACCTCGTCGCGGGCCCGGCCGTGCCGCTGGGCGGCCGCGTCCTGCGCCGCGCGGACGTCGTCGACGCTCGGGTAGCGCGCCAGGTCGGGCAGCCGCGCGGCCAGCCGCCCCAGCAGCCAGTCGGGCGGTTGGCCGTGACGGACGTTGACGGCGAAGTCCAGCATCCCGGGCGCGACGGCCTGATCGCCGTGATAGCGCGCCGCAGGCGGGCTCAGGTTCAGACTCGCCATCCGTGAAACACTAGTGCGCCGCGCGGGCCGGCCGGACGAACACCGGCAACACCGTCGTACCCGTCCGCGCCCATCGAGGACAATGGTGAGGTGACAGGCGCAACGTCCACCGATCGCCAAGCCCCAGGGGCGCAGCTGGTGATCTTCGATCTCGACGGCACGCTGACCGACTCCGCGGAGGGCATCGTGGCCAGCTTCCTGCATGCGCTCGATCACATCGGCGCACCGGTGCCCCCGGGCGACCTCGTCGCCCAGATCGTGGGGCCGCCGATGGACGACACGTTCCGGTCCATGGAGCTCGGCGACGCCGCTGAGGAGGCGATCGCGGCCTTCCGCGCGGAGTACGGCGCCCGGGGGTGGGCGATGAACGCGCTCTTCGACGGCATCGAGGCGCTGCTGGTCGATCTGCGCGCCGCCGGCGTCCGGCTGGCCGTGGCCACCTCCAAGCTGGAACCCACCGCGCGGCGCATCCTCGCCCATTTCGGGCTCGACCACCATTTCGAGGTCATCGCCGGGGCGAGCCCCGACGGCTCCCGCAAAGCCAAGGTCGAGGTGCTCGCCCATGCGCTTTCGCAGCTGGAGCCGCTGCCCGAGCGGGTGCTGATGGTCGGCGACCGCAGCCACGACGTGCACGGCGCCGCCGCGCACGGCATCGACACGGTGGTGGTCGGCTGGGGGTACGGCCGCGCCGACACGTTCAGCGGGGTGACGCACGCCGCGACCGTCGACGAGCTACGGAGGGCCCTGGGTGTCTGAGCGCGAGCCGCTGCACATCACGTTCGTGTGCACCGGCAACATCTGCCGGTCGGTGATGGCCGAGAAGATGTTCGCCGACCAATTGCGCCGCCGGGGTCTGGGCGACGCGGTGCGGGTGAGCAGCGCCGGCACCGGCAACTGGCACGTCGGCGAGTGCGCCGACGAGCGGGCCGCCGGCGTGCTGCGCGCCCACGGCTACCCGACCGAGCACCGCGCCGCGCAGGTCGACGCCGAGCACCTGGCGGCCGATCTGGTGGTGGCCCTGGACCGCAACCACGCCCGGATGCTGCGGCACCTGGGCGCCGACGAGGACCGCGTCAAGATGCTGCGGTCTTTCGATCCGCGCACCGGCGCGCACACCCCCGACGTCGACGACCCCTACTACGGCGACACCAGCGACTTCGAACGCGTCTACACCGTCATCAAGGCCGCGCTGCCCGGCCTGCACGACTGGGTCGATGAACGCCTCGCGCAGAACGGGTCGGGGTGATGCGCAGGTTGGCGTTCGTGCTGCGCCCGGGCTGGATCGTGCTGGCGCTGGTGGTCATCGCGTTCGCCTATCTGTGCTTCACGGTGCTCGCGCCGTGGCAGCTGGGCAAGCACAACAGGACCTCGCGTGAGAACCACCAAATCGAGCACTCCCTGAACACCGCGCCCGTCCCGGTGAAAACCCTGCTGCCGCAGCAGAACTCGGCCGCCCCCGGCGATCAGTGGCGTCAGGTCACCGCGACCGGGCATTACCTGCCCGACGTCCAGGTGCTGGCCCGGCTGCGGGTGATCGACTCCAAACCGGCCTTCGAGGTGCTGGCGCCCTTCGTCGTCGACGGCGGCCCCACCGTGCTGGTCGACCGCGGTTACGTGCGTCCGTTGGAGGGATCTCGCGTTCCGCCGATCCCCCGCCCGCCCGCCGACACGGTGACCGTCACGGCGCGGCTGCGCAACTCGGAGCCCCCCGTGGCGGGCAAGGATCCATTCGTGGGAGACGGTGTGCAGCAGGTGTATTCGATCGACACCGGGCAGATCGCCGTGCTGACCAAGGTCCCGCTGGCCGGGTCCTATCTGCAATTGGTCGACGGTCAGCCCGGCGGCCTCGGGGTGGTCGGCGTGCCGCAGCTGGACGCCGGCCCGTTCCTGTCCTATGGCATCCAGTGGATCGCGTTCGGCATTCTCGTCCCGATCGGGTTGGGCTACTTCGCCTATTCCGAGATCCGGGCCCGTCGCCAGGAAAAGCAGTCACCCGCCGCCGCGTCGGCGCCCGCCCCCGAGGCGCCGCAGACGGTGGAGGACAAACTCGCCGACCGTTACGGCCGACGCCGGTAACCGGCCAGCAGCCCGGCCAGCAGCGCGGCGCCCGCTTGCACCAGCGACGACAGCGCGACCGCCCGCCGCAGGTCGGCCACGGTGGGTTCCCGGCCGTCACCGAGCGTCGGCCGGATCTGTAGCTCGTGACGGTATTGGGTGGGCCCGCCCAGGCGCACACCCAGCGCCCCGGCGAACGCCGCCTCGACGGCGCCGGCGTTGGGGCTGGGATGGCGGCCGGCGTCGCGCCGCCACGCCCGCGCCGCCCCCGACGCTGAGCCGCCGACCAGGGGCGCGGACAGCACCGCCAGCGACGCCGTCACCCGCGCGGCAATGTAGTTGGCGACGTCGTCCAATCTCGCTGCGGCCCAACCGAATCGGAGGTAGCGCGGCGACCGGTAGCCGACCATGGCGTCCAGGGTGTTGATGCCGCGGTAGGCCAGCACCGCGGGCGCCCCGCCGGCCGCCGCGTAGAGGAGCGGCGCCACCTGGGCGTCGGAGGTGTTCTCGGCGACCGATTCCAGTGACGCCCGGGTCAGGCCTACGCCGTCCAGGGACGCGGGGTCGCGCCCGCACAGCGACGGCAGCAGCCCGCGCGCGCCCTCGACGTCGCCGCGCTCCAGCAGCTCCGCCATGGCCAGCCCGGTGCGCGCCAACGACGTTCCGCCCAGGCAGACCCAGGTGGCCGCGGCGGTCACCGCGATCGAGCACGGCCAGCCGCCGCGCCCGGCGCCCCGTTGCGACGCCGCCCCCAGCAGTCCCAACGACCCGATCAGCAGGCCGACGTGGACGGCGCCGGCGGCCCTGCTCTCGCGGTAGGTCAGGCTCTCCAGCGCGGCGGCGGCGGTGCCGAACGCGGCGACGGGGTGGCAGCGTCGCGGGTCGCCCAGCGCGCGATCGGCCAGGTAACCGACCAGCACGCCGGCCGTGCGGGGCGTCGCAAACACCCCGGCAGCGTCTCACACCGGAGGTGACCGTCCCCACGAGGCGCCCGGCGCGGTACCCGGGTCGTATCACTTTGCCTGTGGGGCAGTAGATCTCGGGCACGCCGGGCCTACCGGGGCGTCCGGGGCTAGAGTCGACACCATGGCTTTCCCAGCGCTCAACCACGTGGCGGTCACCGTGCGCGACATCGAGGTCAGCGGCCCCTGGTATCGCAACCTGCTCGGCACCGACCCGATGCTCGACGAGCACACCGACGCCGGCTTCCGGCACCAGGTGTGGATGCTCGACGGCGGCACCGTCTTCGGAATTCACCAGCACGACCGCGCGGCCCCCGACGAACGATTCAGCGAACACCGCGTGGGCCTGGACCACGTCGGCTTCGGCTGCGCCGGGCGCGCCGAGCTGGAGAACTGGGTCACCCGGCTGGGCGAACTGGGCATCGAGCACGGCGGCATCGTGGACGCCCCCTACGGCTCGGGCCTCAGTTTCCGCGACCCCGACGGCATCGCGCTCGAGTTCTTCGCCCCGCCGGGCTGATTCGTTCAGCGCACCGTCGCGAAAAACGCGCGCAGATCCTCGACGAACAGCTCCGGTTCCTCGAACGCCGCGAAGTGCCCGCCGCGCGGCATGTCGGTCCAGTGGGTGATGTTGTAGACCGGCTCGCACCAGCTGCGCGGCGCCTTGAGCAGTTCGCCGGGGAAAGCCGCGACGCCCGTGGGCAATTCGACGCGGTCTCCCCTACCCCAGACCGCGAAGCTCTCCCAGTACAGGCGGGCCGAGGACGCGGCGGTGTTGGTCACCCAGTAGACCATCACGTTGTCGAGCAGCTCGTCGCGGCTGACCGCTTTCTCGGGATGCCCGTCGCAATCCGCCCAGTCCCAGAACTTTTCGACGATCCACGCCAGCTGGCCCACCGGCGAATCGGCCAACCCGTAGCCCAGCGTTTGCGGCCGGGTGGACTGTTGCTTGGAGTAGCCGGTGCCCCATTTGCGGTGATTGGCCAACCCGGCCATGGCTTGCCGCTCCTCCTCGGTGGGATTCGACAGCGCTTCCTTGGTGGGCCTGCCGACCGGCATGTTGAGGTGGATGGCCGCGCAGTGGCCCCGGTTGCGGCCGATCTGGGTGGTGACCGCGGCGCCCCAGTCGCCGCCCTGGGCGCCGTAGCGCTCGTAGCCCAGGCGCACCATCAGCGTTTCCCACGCCTCGGCGATCTTTTCCACGCCCCAGCCCGCGCCGTTGGGCTTGCCGGAGAACCCGTAGCCCGGCAGCGACGGGCACACGACGTGGAAGGCGTCCTCGGCGCGACCCGACGCGGGGTTGGTCAGCGGCTCGATCACCTTGTGAAACTCCACGATCGAGCCCGGCCAGCCGTGGGTGATCACCAACGGGAAGGCGCCCTCGTGCGGCGAGCGCTGGTGGATGAAATGGATGTCGAGCCCGTCGATCTCGGTGATGAAGTGGTCGAAGCGATTGAGCGCGGCCTCCCGCGCCCGCCAGTCGTAGTCGTTGGCCCAATAGTCGGCCAGCTCGCGGGTGTAGGCCAGCGGCATGCCCTGGCTCCAGTCGTCGACGCATTCGGCCTCGGGCCAACGGGTTCGGGCCAGCCGCGCGCGCAGATCGTCGAGAACCTCGTCGGAAACGTCGATGCGGAACGGTTTCACGCGCTTCATAGTGCCGCCGTCGGTGACACCGGCGACGCGCGGGGTGGGTCGGCACGCGAGGATGTGACCATGGATCCCAGGTTGACCACGCGAGTGGAACACAGTCGGTCGATCCCGTTGCTCGTCTGGCAATTCCGCGAGCCCCGGCTGTGCATCGCGTCGGGCCCGCTCGGCGGCGGCGTCGGCGCCCGCGACTGGTTGGTCAACGCGACGGTCCCCCTGGATTACCACCGGACCGACCCGGACCGCCACCTGACCGAGATCGGCGCCGCGCTGGGTCTCGCCGGCACCGGCTGCGGGCTGCTCACCGCGGTCGACGTGACCCGTTACCACCTCGCCGCCGACGGCGGTGTGCACGCCACCGCGACGGTCGGGCTGTCCAGCCCCGCCTGGGCGGCTGCGCCCGACCGGCACTTCCGCCGGGAGGTGCCGGCCGGCCTGCGCACGACCGCGTTCACCGACTACGAGATCGTCGAGTACCGGCCGCTCACCGATGGCGACGGGTACCGGGTGGGGACCATCAACATCGTGGTCGCGGTGCCGGTGCGGCTGTCCGGGGCGGCGCTGGTCAACGCCGTGGCCACCGCCACGGAGGCCAAGGCGCAGGCGTTGCACGAGGTCGGGGTGCGCGCCACCGGAACCGCGTCGGACGCGGTCGTCGTGCACTGCCCGACGGACGGGGCCGAGGAGACCTATGGCGGGCCGCGCTCGGTGTTCGGCGCCCGGATCGCCCGGGCGGTGCACGCCGCGGTGCTCGCCGGCGCCCGGGCCTGGATTTCGGGGCCCGAGTACCGGCCCTCCGGATAGGGCCGCGCACGTAACATCGGCGCCCAAAGTCGCCGCACGTTACGGCCGCGAACCGCCAAAAGGAGTGGGCGCGGACGGTATCGAACCGCCGACCGCTGGTGTGTAAAACCAGAGCTCTACCACTGAGCTACGCGCCCGTTGCTGCGGGCAGGCTACCCGCCCGCCGGCCAAGTCCCCAAAATCAGGCCCTCAAGGCCGCCAGGGCGTCGGTCCACAACCGTTGATCGCGCGACTCCCCGGGCTGTTTCATCTCGGCGAATCGAATGAGCCCGGCCCGGTCAACGACGAACGTCCCGCGGTTGGAGTAGCCGGCGTCCTCGTTGAACACGCCGTAGCTCTGGCTGACCGCGCCGTGCGGCCAGAAATCCGACAGCACCGGGAAGGTGAAGCCGCTGTCCAACGCCCAGACCCGGTGCGTGGGCGGCGGGCCCACCGAGATGGCCAGCACCGCGCTGTCGTCGTTCTCGAAGTCGGGCAGATGATCCCGCAGCTGGTCCAGCTCGCCCTGGCAGATCCCGGTGAACGCCAGCGGGAAGAACACCAGCAGAACGTTCTTGGCGCCGCGGTAGGAGCTCAACGTGACGCGTTGTTGATTCTGGTCGCGCAGAGTGAAGTCCGGGGCGGCGGTGCCGACCGACAGCATCAACGCTTCCCGGCCCGGGACTTGGGCTGCACCAGACGGCTGGCGGCCCAATCCCCCAGGTTGACCGACGAGGTCGGCATCAGACCGGCGGTGGGGGCCGCCTCGGCGATCTCGGCCGGCAGCACGTGTCCCGGTTTTCCGGTCTTGGGGGTCAGCACCCAGATCACGCCGTCCTCGGCGAGCGGGCCGATCGCGTCCATCAGCGTGTCCACCAGGTCGCCGTCGCCGTCGCGCCACCAGAGCAGCACGACGTCGACTACCTCGTCGGTGTCCTCGTCGAGCAGCTCGCTGCCGCAGGCTTCCTCGACCGCCGCGCGGATCTCATCGTCGGTGTCTTCGTCCCAGCCCCACTCCTGGACAACATGGTCGGGTTGGATGCCCAGTTTGCGAGCGTAGCTCGGGGCGTGATCCGCCGCGACCACCGTGGAGCCTCCTTCAATTCCCTCGCGATGTGCGCTTCGGGATTATCGTCGCACAGCGCGGATCCCGTTCACACTTCCGCCTCATTACGTTGCCAAGCAGAGTTTGATCGCCTTCTTTTTCGTGTCGTTGAGCTGATCGACGCGTTTGTTGAATTCCGACGTCCCCGCGTGTGTGCCAATGGCGTTGGCCACCGAGTGCGCGGCGTCGATGTACGCGTTGAACGCGTCCTTGATCTGCTGCGACATCGCGTCATTGAAGCTGTTGGCCACCGTGGTGGCGCTGTCGTTGAGGGCGTCGATCGCCGGGCCCTCGGTGGGGCCGGTGCCGCGGCCCGAATTGAACGCCTGGACGAATTCGTTGGTCTTGTCGATCGCGTTCTTGCTGGTGGTGATCAGCGAGGCGCAGGCGGTGCGCACCGCCTTGGTGGTCAGCGACTGCTGGCGCTGGGACTCCCGGACGCTCGACGTCGCCGACGAGGCCGACACCGACGCGGACACCGACTGGCGGTAGGCGGGGGCGACTTTGGTGTCCGGGGTCGCCGTTCCGTTGGTGACGGAGGTACATCCCACGATGCCCATCAGCGCGGCCGCGACACAGCCCAGGGCCAGCGCGCCACGCCGGGGGAAAGCCCCCACCTGCCTCGGGGGGACGGCACGCCACCGGATGAGCACAGGCCTGACGTTACCGGGTGGCTTGTGCACCCGCCCCATACACGCCGAGTTGACGCGCACCGGGTGAGCCTTTGACGGCTACCAGATGGCGGCTGCCCGCCTGAAACACCCGTGCGGCACGATGGTGGAGAGGGCGCGACCCGCCCTCACGTCACACATCCCGCCAATTACAGGAGTAGTGGGTTGACAACCGAATTCGTGCGCCACGATCTGGCCACAAGTCCCAACAGCGCAACCGAACCCGACCGCGTCCGGGTGATCCGCGAGGGGGTGGCTTCCTACCTCCCCGACATCGATCCCGAAGAGACCTCGGAGTGGTTGGAGTCCTTCGATGAACTGCTGGCGCGCTCCGGCCCGTCGCGGGCGCGCTATCTGATGTTGCGGCTGCTGGAGCGGGCGGGCGAGCAGCGCGTCGCCATTCCGTCGCTGACGTCCACCGACTACGTCAACACCATTCCCACCGAATTGGAGCCGTGGTTTCCCGGCGACGAGGACGTCGAACGGCGCTACCGGGCGTGGATCCGCTGGAACGCCGCGATCATGGTGCACCGCGCCCAGCGCCCGGGAGTTGGTGTGGGCGGCCACATTTCGACCTACGCGTCGTCCGCGGCGCTCTACGAGGTCGGCTTCAACCACTTCTTCCGGGGCAAGTCGCATCCCGGCGGCGGGGACCAGGTGTTCATCCAGGGCCACGCCTCCCCCGGCATCTACGCGCGGGCGTTCCTGGAGGGCCGGCTGACGACCGACCAACTCGACGGCTTCCGCCAGGAGCACAGCCATCCCGGCGGCGGCCTGCCGTCCTACCCCCACCCGCGGCTGATGCCCGACTTCTGGGAATTCCCCACGGTGTCGATGGGTCTGGGCCCGATGAACGCGATCTATCAGGCCCGGTTCAACCACTACCTGCACGACCGCGGCATCAAGGACACCTCCGACCAGCACGTGTGGTGCTTCCTGGGCGACGGCGAGATGGACGAGCCGGAAAGCCGCGGCCTGCTGCACGTCGGCGCGCTCGAGGGCCTGGACAACCTGACGTTCGTGATCAACTGCAACCTGCAGCGCCTCGACGGCCCGGTGCGCGGCAACGGCAAGATCATTCAGGAACTCGAGTCGTTCTTCCGCGGCGCCGGCTGGAACGTCATCAAGGTGGTCTGGGGCCGCGAGTGGGACGCCCTGCTGCACGCCGACCGCGACGGCGCGCTGGTGAACCTGATGAACACCACGCCCGACGGGGACTACCAGACCTACAAGGCCAACGACGGCGCCTACGTGCGCGACCACTTCTTCGGGCGCGACCCGCGCACCAAGGCACTCGTCGCGAACATGAGCGATTCCGAGATCTGGAATCTCAAGCGCGGCGGCCACGACTACCGCAAGGTCTACGCCGCCTACCGGGCCGCCGTCGACCACAAGGGGCAGCCCACGGTGATCCTGGCGAAGACCATCAAGGGCTACTCGCTGGGCGCGCACTTCCAGGGCCGCAACGCCACGCACCAGATGAAAAAGCTTGCGCTGCAAGACCTCAAGGACTTTCGCGACGCCATGCGGATACCGATCAACGACGCTCAGCTGGAAGAGGATCCGTACCTGCCGCCCTACTTCCACCCCGGCTCCGACGCCCCGGAGATCCGTTACATGATCGACCGCCGGCGCACCCTCGGGGGCTACCTTCCCGAGCGTCGGACGAAGGCCAAGGCGTTGCGGCTGCCCAGCCGCGACATCTACGCCGCGCTGAAGAAGGGCTCGGGCACCCAGGAGGTCGCCACCACCATGGCGACGGTGCGCACCTTCAAGGAAGTGTTGCGGGACAAGGAAGTTGGCCCGCGCATCGTGCCGATCATTCCCGACGAGGCGCGCACGTTCGGCATGGACTCGTGGTTCCCGTCGCTGAAGATCTACAACCGCAACGGCCAGCTGTACACCGCCGTGGACGCCGATCTGATGTTGGCCTACAAGGAAAGCGAAGTCGGCCACATCCTGCACGAGGGCATCAACGAGGCCGGGTCGGTGGGGTCGTTCATCGCGGCCGGCACCTCGTATGCGACGCACAACGAGCCGATGATCCCGATCTACATCTTCTATTCGATGTTCGGGTTCCAGCGCACCGGCGACGGCCTGTGGGCGGCCGCCGACCAGATGACGCGCGGCTTCTTGCTGGGGGCCACCGCGGGACGCACCACGCTCACCGGCGAGGGCCTGCAGCACGCCGACGGGCATTCGCTGCTGCTGGCGAGCACCAACCCGGCGGTGGTCGCCTACGACCCGGCGTTCGCCTACGAGATCGCCTACATCGTGGAAAGCGGGCTGGCCCGGATGTTCGGGCAGGACCCCGAGAACGTGTTCTTCTACATCACCGTCTACAACGAGCCGTACGTGCAGCCGCCCGAGCCGGACAACTTCGATCCCGAGGGCGTGTTGCGGGGCCTGTACCGCTACCACGTCGCCACCGAACAGCGCGCGAACAAGGCACAGATCCTGGCGTCGGGGGTGGCGATGCCGGCGGCGCTGGACGCCGCGAAGATGCTGGCCGCCGAATGGGACGTCGCCGCCGACGTGTGGTCGGTGACCAGCTGGGGCGAATTGAACCGCGACGGCGTCGCGGTGGACAGGGCGAGGCTGCGCTACCCGGACCGGCAGGCGGGCGTCCCGTACGTCACCCAGGCGCTGTCGGACGCCGTCGGCCCGGTGGTCGCCGTCTCGGACTGGATGCGCGCCGTTCCCGAGCAGATCCGGCCGTGGGTGCCCGGCACCTACGTCACCCTGGGGACCGACGGGTTCGGCTTCTCCGACACCCGGCCCGCGGCGCGGCGGTACTTCAACACCGACGCTGAGTCGCAGGTGGTGGCCGTGCTCGAGGCGCTGGCCCGCGACGGCGAGATCGACCCCTCGGTGCCGGTGGCCGCCGCCCGCCAGTACCGGATCGACGACGTGCAGGCCGCGCCGGAGCAGACGTCGGACCCCGGCGTGGCCTAAGGGCTGGCATAACGGCTGGCATAAGGGCTGGCGCGTGACTCCCCGGCTCGCCGAGCGCCCGGCCAGCCGGGGGCTGGGCATGGAGCGCCCGGCGAGCCGGGCGCTCCAGCCCTCCACCGGCCGCCGCTCGCCGAGCGTGCGCCCAGCCGCACGTTCGAGCACGGCGCCACGCGCCTCTTTGGCGGAAACTTCTAGAAAAGTCGCGTACGTTTTAGGCGTGAGTGACAATCCCTTCGCCGGCCCGTTCGCCAAGCATCCCCGGTCGCCGCTGGAAACGCTGGATTCGGTCCCCGAATCCGTGCTGCGCCGGCTCAAGCAGCACTCCGGGCGGCTGGCCACCGAGGCGGTCAACGCCATGCAGGACCGGTTGCCGTTCTTCGCCGAGCTGGAGGCGTCCCAACGGGCCAGCGTCGCGCTGGTGGTGCAGACGGCCGTCGTGAACTTCGTCGAATGGATGCAAGACCCACACAGCAACGTCAGCTACACCGCGCAGGCCTTCGAGCTGGTGCCCCAGGAGCTGCAGCGCCGGATCGCGTTGCGTCACAGCGTCGACATGGTCCGCGTCACCATGGACATCTTCGAGGAGGTCGTCCCGCTGCTGGCCCGCTCCGAGGAGCAGCTGACCGCGCTGACCGTGGGCATCCTGAAGTACACCCGCGACCTGGCGTTCACCGCGGCGGGGGCGTACGCCGACGCGGCCGAGGCGCGCGGCACCTGGGACAGCCGGATGGAGGCCAGCGTGGTCGACGCGGTGGTCCGCGGCGACACCGGCCCGGAACTGCTGTCCCGCGCGGCCGCCCTGAACTGGGACACCACCGAGCCCGCGACGGTGGTGGTCGGAACCCCGGCGCCCGGGCGCGACGGGTCGACCGGCCCCGGCGACAGTGAGCGCGCGAGTCAGCACGTCCGCGACATCGCCGCGCAGCACGGCCGTGCGGCCCTCACCGACGTGCACGGCACCTGGCTGGTCGCCATCGTGTCCGGGCAGTTGTCGCCGACCGACAAGTTCCTCGGGGAGCTGCTGGCCGCGTTCGCCGACGGCCCCGTGGTCGTCGGGCCGACGGCGCCCATGCTGACCGCGGCCTACCACAGCGCCAGCGAGGCGATATCCGGGATGAACGCCGTCGGTGGCTGGCGCGGGGCGCCGCGCCCCGTGCTGGCGCGCGAGCTCCTGCCGGAACGGGCCCTGATGGGCGACGCGTCGGCGATCGTGGCGCTGCACACCGACGTGATGGGGCCGTTGGCAGACGCCGGCCCGACGCTCATCGAAACTCTTGACGCTTACTTAGATTGTGGCGGCGCGATTGAAGCCTGTGCCAGAAAGTTGTTCGTTCATCCAAACACGGTGCGCTACCGACTCAAGCGGATCACCGACTTCACCGGGCGCGATCCCATGCAGCCGCGTGACGCATATGTCCTGCGAGTGGCGGCGACGGTGGGCCAGCTCAACTATCCGACGCATCCCGGCAGCGCCGCCAAGAACGCCATGCCCGTCGTTCCGCTGCCGGTCAAAGGGGCTGCGGTGGGCCAGATCGGGTGATAGTGACCCAGACGACAGGTCGCGGGACGATATCAAACCCGTAGCTTACGGAGCCGTTTTGTAGGGTGTACACAAAAACCTAAGACGAGGTTCATAATCTGTTACACCCGCCAAAACCGTTTCCACAGTGTTCTCTTAAACACGTGATTGCATTGCTTGCGCCCGGACAGGGTTCGCAGACCGAGGGGATGCTCTCGCCGTGGCTGGAGCTCGCCGGCGCCGCCGACCAGTTGGCGCTGTGGTCCAAGGCCAGCGGCCTCGACCTCGTGCGCCTGGGCACCACCGCATCGACCGACGAGATCACCGACACCGCGGTCACCCAGCCGCTGGTCGTCGCGGCCACGCTGCTCGCACACCAGGAGCTGACCAAGCGCGGCCTGCTCGCCGGTGAAGACCTGGTCGTGGCCGGTCACTCCGTCGGTGAGATCGCCGCCTACGCGATCGCCGGCGTGATGGCCGCGGACGACGCCGTCGCCCTGGCCGCCACCCGGGGCGCCGAGATGGCCAAGGCGTGCGCCGTCGAGCCCACCGGCATGTCCGCGGTGCTCGGCGGTGACGAGGCCGAGGTCCTCGCCCGCCTCGAGCAGCTCGACCTGTTCCCCGCCAACCGCAACGCCGCCGGGCAGATCGTCGCCGCCGGCTCGCTGGACGCGTTGGAGAAGCTCGCCGAAGACCCGCCGGCCAAGGCCCGCGTGCGCGCGCTGGGGGTGGCCGGTGCGTTCCACACCAAGTACATGGCGTCGGCGCTCGACGGTTATGCCGCCGCGGCCGCCGCCGTCCAGACGTCCGAGCCCACCGCGACGCTGCTGTCGAACCGTGACGGCAAGCCCGTCGCCTCGGCCCCCGCGGCGATGGAGGCGTTGGTCGCCCAGCTGACCCGGCCGGTGCGCTGGGACCTGTGCACCGCGACGCTGCGCGAGCTGGAAGTCGGTGCGGCCGTGGAGTTCCCGCCCGCGGGCACGCTCACCGGTATCGCCAAACGAGAACTTCGGGGAGTTACGGCTCGCGCCGTCAAGTCGCCCGCAGACCTGGACGCTTTGGCCGAGCTCTAAGTCGGCCGCATCCAGTACAACCACATAGCACGTCAGTTCGACTATCTCACAACACATTACGAAGGGAAGCACGCTGTGGCTGTCAGCCAGGAAGAAATCATCGCCGGTATCGCCGAGATCATCGAAGAGGTCACCGGTATCGAGCCCTCCGAGGTCACCCCGGAGAAGTCCTTCGTCGACGACCTGGACATCGACTCGCTGTCGATGGTCGAGATCGCCGTGCAGACCGAGGACAAGTACGGCGTCAAGATCCCGGACGAGGACCTCGCCGGTCTGCGTACCGTCGGTGACGTCGTCTCCTACATCCAGAAGCTCGAGGAAGAGAACCCCGAGGCTGCCGAGGCGCTGCGCGCCAAGCTGGAGACCGAGAACCCCGACGCGGTCGCCAACGTCAAGGCAAGGCTGGAAGCGGACACCAAGTGAGTAAGCCTTCCACTGCTAACGGCGGTTACCCCAGCGTTGTGGTAACCGCCGTCACGGCGACGACGTCGATCGCGCCGGACGTCGAGAGCACGTGGAAGGGTTTGTTGGCCGGCGAAAGCGGCATCCACGTCCTCGAAGACGACTACATCACCAAGTGGGACCTGCCCGTCCGGATCGGTGGACACCTCAAGGAGCCCATCGACGAGCAGATGAGCAGGCTCGACATGCGACGTATGTCGTACGTCCAACGGCTGGCCAAGCTGCTCAGCACCCAGCTGTGGGAGAGCGCCGGCAACCCGGAGCTCGATCCCGACCGGTTCTCGGTCGTGGTCGGCACCGGCCTCGGTGGCGCCGAAAGGATCGTGGAGAGCTACGACCTGATGAACGAGGGCGGCCCCCGCAAGGTGTCGCCGCTGGCCGTCCAGATGATCATGCCCAACGGCGCCGCCGCCGTGGTGGGCCTGCAGCTCGGCGCCCGCGCCGGGGTGATCACCCCGGTGTCGGCGTGTTCGTCGGGCTCCGAAGCGATCGCCCACGCCTGGCGTCAGATCGTCATGGGTGACGCGGACGTCGCCGTGTGCGGTGGCGTCGAGGGCCCCATCGAGGCGCTGCCGATCGCGGCGTTTTCGATGATGCGGGCCATGTCGACTCGCAACGATGAGCCCGAGCGCGCATCGCGGCCGTTCGACAAGGACCGCGACGGCTTCGTGTTCGGCGAGGCCGGTGCGCTGATGCTCATCGAGACCGAGGAGCACGCCAAGGCCCGCGGCGCCAAGCCGCTGGCCCGGTTGATGGGTGCCGGCATCACCTCGGACGCGTTCCACATGGTGGCCCCGGCGGCCGA
This sequence comes from Mycobacterium intracellulare ATCC 13950, assembly GCF_000277125.1. Taxonomy (NCBI): domain Bacteria; kingdom Bacillati; phylum Actinomycetota; class Actinomycetes; order Mycobacteriales; family Mycobacteriaceae; genus Mycobacterium; species Mycobacterium intracellulare. Next base: position 2,287,755 of record NC_016946.1, on the reverse strand, counting down.
CGGTGTGCGTGCGGGTCGGGCGATGACGCGGTCGCTCGAGCTGGCGGGGTTGTCCCCCAAGGACGTTGACCACGTCAACGCGCACGGGACCGCCACGCCGATCGGTGACACCGCGGAGGCCAACGCCATCCGCGTCGCCGGTTGCCAGCAGGCCGCGGTCTACGCGCCGAAGTCGGCGCTGGGCCACTCGATCGGTGCGGTCGGGGCGCTGGAGTCGGTGCTCACGGTGCTGAGCCTGCGCGACGGCGTCATTCCACCCACCCTCAATTACGAAACCCCCGACCCCGAGATCGACCTGGATGTTGTTGCGGGCGAACCTCGCTACGGCGATTTCCGTTACGCGATCAACAACTCGTTCGGCTTCGGTGGCCACAACGTGGCACTCGCCTTCGGGCGTTACTAGAGCTGGCGTCCGGCGACGACGCGGGCCGCAAACGGCCCGAGGAGGAGCCGGACACCACGGAAGGTGGCGACCCGCGTCCCAGCCCCGCCGGGTTCGCGGTCACCACTTAGCAGGAAAGGAACGTTCGCAAGACCCATGACAGAGCTGGTTACCGGGAAGACCCTCCCGAACGTGGTCGTCACTGGCGTTGCCATGACGACCGCACTGGCGACTGACGCCGAGACCACCTGGAAGCTGTTGCTGGACAGCCAAAGTGGTATCCGCAAACTCGAGGACCCGTTCGTCGAGGAGTTTGACCTGCCGGTACGCATCGGCGGTCATCTGTTAGAGGAATTCGACAGCCAGCTGACCCGCGTCGAGCTGCGCCGGTCGGGCTACCTGCAACGGATGTCGACGATCTTGGGCCGGCGGGTCTGGGAGAACGCCGGCTCGCCCGAGGTCGACAGCGACCGCTTGCTGGTGTCGATCGGTACCGGTTTGGGCTCGTCGGAAGAGATGGTCTTCAGCTACGACGACATGCGCGCCCGTGGCATGAAGGCGGTCTCCCCCCTCGGTGTGCAGAAGTACATGCCCAACGGCGCGTCGGCGGCGGTGGGTCTGGAACGGCACGCCAAGGCCGGGGTCCTCACGCCCATATCGGCGTGCGCGTCGGGCTCCGAGGGCATCGCCCAGGCGTGGCGCAACATCGTCTTCGGCGAAGCCGACATCGCGATCTGCGGTGGCGTCGAAACGAAGATCGAAGCGGTGCCGATTGCGGCGTTCGCCCAGATGCGGATCGTGATGTCGACCAAGAACGACGACCCCGTCGGCGCGTGCCGCCCGTTCGACCGCGACCGGACCGGCTTCGTGTTCGGCGAGGCCGGCGCGCTCATGGTGATCGAGACCGAGGAGCACGCCAAGGCCCGCGGGGCCAACATCTTGGCCCGCATCATGGGGGCGAGCATCACCTCCGACGGCTACCACATGGTGGCCCCCGACCCCAACGGCGAACGCGCCGGGCACGCCATGAGCCGCGCCATCCAGCTCGCCGGGCTCTCCCCCAGCGACATCCACCACGTCAACGCCCACGCCACCGGCACCTCGGTCGGCGACGTCGCCGAGGGCAGGGCCATCAACAACGCCCTGGGCCCCCACGGCGGCAACGCCGCCGTCTACGCCCCCAAGGCCGCCCTGGGCCACTCCGTGGGCGCCGTGGGCGCCGTCGAATCGATCCTGACCGTGCTCGCGCTGCGCGACCAAGTCGTGCCGCCCACGCTGAACCTGGAAAACCTCGACCCCGAGATCGACCTGGACGTGGTGGCCGGCAAACCCCGCCCCGGCAACTACGAGTACGCGATCAACAACTCGTTCGGCTTCGGCGGACACAACGTGGCCATCGCCTTCGGGCGGTACTAAACCGAGCAACACCGGAATATCAGGAGACTGCGATGACTATCACGGCCCCCGAGGCGGTCGGCGAGTCGCTCGACCCCCGCGACCCGCTGTTGCGCTTGAGCAATTTCTTCGACGACGACAGCGTCGAACTCCTGCACGAGCGTGACCGCTCCGGCGTGCTTGCGGCCGCCGGGACCGTGAACGGTGTGCGCACCATCGCGTTCTGCACCGACGGCACCGTGATGGGCGGCGCCATGGGCATCGAGGGCTGCACGCACATCGTCGACGCCTACGACACCGCCATCGAGGAGCAGAGCCCGATCGTGGGCATCTGGCACTCCGGTGGCGCCCGGCTGGCCGAGGGTGTGAAGGCGCTGCACGCGGTGGGCCTGGTGTTCGAGGCGATGATCCGCGCCTCGGGCTATGTCCCGCAGATCTCGGTGGTCGTCGGCTTCGCGGCCGGCGGCGCCGCCTACGGGCCGGCGCTGACCGACGTCGTCGTGATGGCGCCGGAGAGCCGGGTGTTCGTCACGGGCCCGGACGTGGTGCGCAGCGTCACCGGCGAGGACGTCGACATGGCCTCGCTCGGTGGCCCCGAGACCCACCACAAGAAGTCCGGGGTGTGCCACATCGTCGCCGACGACGAGCTCGACGCCTACGAGCGCGGCCGCCGGCTGGTCGGATTGTTCTGCCAGCAGGGCCATTTCGACCGCACCAAGGCCGAGGCCGGCGACACCGACATCCACGCGCTGCTGCCCGAGTCGGCGCGGCGGGCCTACGACGTGCGCCCGATCGTGACCGCGATCCTCGACGACGAGACGCCGTTCGACGAGTTCCAGGCCAACTGGGCGCCGTCGATGGTGATCGGGCTGGGCCGGCTGTCGGGCCGCACGGTCGGCGTGCTGGCCAACAACCCACTGCGCCTCGGCGGCTGCCTGAACTCCGAAAGCGCCGAGAAGGCAGCGCGTTTCGTGCGTCTGTGTGACGCGTTCGGCATTCCGCTGGTGGTGGTCGTCGACGTGCCGGGTTATCTGCCCGGTGTCGACCAGGAGTGGGGCGGCGTGGTGCGCCGCGGCGCCAAGCTGCTGCACGCGTTCGGCGAGTGCACGGTTCCGCGCGTCACGCTGGTCACCCGAAAGACCTACGGCGGGGCCTACATTGCGATGAACTCCCGCTCGCTCAACGCGACCAAGGTGTACGCCTGGCCGGACGCCGAGGTCGCGGTGATGGGCGCCAAGGCCGCCGTGGGCATTCTGCACAAGAAGAAGCTGGCCGCCGCGCCCGAGCACGAGCGCGAGGCGCTGCACGACGAGCTGGCCGCCGAGCACGAGCGGATCGCGGGCGGCGTGGACAGCGCCATCGAGATCGGCGTGGTCGACGAGAAGATCGACCCGTCGCACACCCGCAGCAAGCTCACCGAGGCGCTGGCGCAGGCGCCCGCGCGCCGCGGCCGCCACAAGAACATCCCGCTGTAAGTCACCTACTTACCGCGGACGTAACGCCACGGCGAAAATCGCGACAGAAGTCGCCGCCACGTTACGCCCGCGGCTCCGTTCCGTAGCGGACCTCGCTTCCTCGCCGGCGGGTGTCGGCCAGCAGCATCGGCTCCAGCTTGCTCTGCGGACAATACTGCGCGGGAGGTTCCGGGCTGAGTCCCACGAACGGCGCGAAGATGGCGTCGATGTCCATGGCGGGCGCTTGGTCCACGCTGTTCAGCGTCGGCTTGACCACCATGCCGGAAACCCCATCGGCGACCGCGTGCACCTGATCGCTCAACCCCAGACCGCGCAGAATCTCCAGGCTGCGAAAGCTCAGGTTGCGGGCTTTCGGATAGATGAAGACTTCGCGACGCTTCTCGATCAGCATCGACCGGACCCCATACTTGGCCAGCAGCGCGGAGGTGGCGAGCCCGGCCGCGCCGGCACCGACGATGAGCACGGGAACCCGCGACGCCATCTCGCCCCCTTCCGATGCGACGGATCCCATGTATCGAGATCGCCTATCCCTGCGCTGCAGCGTAGTGGAGGATGAACGCGTGAGCCTCTCAGCACCGGCAATGCTGGACGTCGCGTTCGAGGAAGCGCGGTCCGGGCTGGCCGAGGGCGGCATCCCCATCGGCGCCGCCCTGTTCACCGCCGACGGCGTCCTGCTCGGGCGCGGCCGCAATCGCCGTGTGCAACAAGGTGATCCGTCGTTGCACGCCGAGGTCGACGCGTTTCGCGCCGCCGGCAGACAGCGCGACTACCGCTCCACGGTGATGGTGACGACGCTGTCGCCGTGCTGGTATTGCAGCGGCCTGGTGCGCCAGTTCAACATCGGCGCGCTGGTGGTGGGCGAATCCCGCACGTTCACCGGCGGGCACGAATGGCTGGCGCAGCACGGCGTGACGGTCACCGTGGTCGATGACCCGCGCTGCACACAAATGATGTCCGCCTTCGTCGCCGAGCACCCCGAGCTGTGGCACGAGGACATCGGGCGGGCGCCCTAACCGAACCGCGCCAGAAACTCCTCGGCCACCGCGACGGCCCGCTCCCGATCGCGCGACACCAGGCCGATCCTCGTCCGCCGGTCGAGCAGGTCGGAGACGTCCAGCGCGCCCTCGTGGGTGATCGCGTACTCGAATTCGGCTCGGGTCACGTCGATTCCCTCGACGGCTGGCTCGCTCGGCCGCTCGCAGGCGGCGCCGGCGACGACCTTGGCAGCCTCGGCGCCGTAGCGCGACACCAGCGACTCGGGCAGCCCGGCGTCCGGCGCCGCGATGATCCCCGGGTTGGCCGGCGCCCCGATCAGCGGCAAGTTGCGGGTCTGGCATTTCGCGGCGCGCAGTCGCCGCGCCCGGACGGCGCGATCCAGCACGTCTTCTGCCATGTAACGGTATTCGGTCAGCTTGCCGCCGATCACGCTGATCACCCCGGACGCCGACTCGACGACGGCGTGCTCGCGGGAGACGTCGGCGGTGCGGCCCTCGCCGGTGTCGATCAGCGGCCGCAGCCCGGCGTAGGCACCGATCACGTCGGTGGCGGTGAGGCCCGTCCCCAACGCGGTGTTCACCGTGTCGAGCAGGAACGTGATCTCGTCGACCGATGGCTCGGGCACATCCGGGATCGGGCCGGGCGCCGCCTCGTCGGTCAGGCCCAGGTAGACCCGGCCCAGCTGCTCGGGCATGGCGAAGACGAAGCGGTTGAGCTCGCCCGGAATCGGAATCGTCAGCGCCGCAGTCGGATTGCCGAACATGGCGGCGTCGAACACCAGGTGCGTCCCGCGGCTGGGTCGCAACTTCAACGAGCCGTCGATCTCGCCCGCCCACACCCCGGCCGCGTTGACGACGGCGCGAGCCGAGACGTCGAAGGACTCGCCCGTGCGCGCATCGGTCAACCGCACCGAGGTGCCGGTGGCCCGTGACGCCGACACATGGGTGAGGATCCGGGCGCCGTGCTGCGCCGCGGTGCGCGCGACGGCGGTGACCAGCCGGGCGTCGTCGATCAATTGCCCGTCGTAGGCCAACAACCCACCGTCGAGGCCGTCGCGCCGCACGGTGGGAGCCATTTCCACGACGCGGCGCGCCGAAATCCGGCGCGACCGAGGCAAAGTCGAGGCCGGCGTGCCCGCCAGCGCCCGCAAAAGGTCACCGGCCAGGAACCCACCCCGCACCAGCGCCCGCTTGCCCGGGCTCATCGACGGCAACAGCGGCACCAGCTGCGGCATCGCCCGAACGAGGTGGGGCGCGTTGCGGGTTATCAAGATTCCGCGCTCGATGGCGCTGCGGCGGGCGATGCCCACGTTGCCGGTCGCCAGGTAGCGCAGGCCGCCGTGGACGAGTTTGGAACTCCAGCGGCTGGTGCCGAACGCCAGGTCGTGCTTTTCCACCAGCGCGACGCGCAGCCCGCGCGCCGCGGCGTCCAGCGCGATCCCTGCGCCGGTGATGCCGCCGCCGATCACCACGACGTCCAGCGGCTCGCCCTCGGCGAGCGCGGTCAGGTCGGCGGCGCGCCGCGCGGCGTTCAAGGCGGTGGGGTCAGGAATCACGACAGGTATCCGTTCAGCGAGTGGGCCAGCTCGGCGGCCAGCGCGTCGGCGTCGAGCATCGGTGCGACGATGCGCGCCGACTGGATGGTCGACTGCGCGATCAGCAACACCATGGTGGCCATCTGGACCGGGTCGCCGCTGCGGACGCTGCCGTGGCGCTGGGCGACTCGCAGGCGGGCGGCCAGGGCGTCGATCAACATGCGCTGGCTGGTCCCGAGGCGCTCGGTGATGTAGGTGGTCGCGAGCTCCGAGTGCAGGACCGACATCACCAGCGGGTCCTGGCGCAGCAGGTCGGCCACTGTAACGATCTGTCGCACAAGCGATTCCCGGTCGTCGCCGAGCAGCGGCGCGTCGCTCATCACCTCGGTGACGTGCCGGGTCAAGAGCGCCGCGACGACCGAGTGGGTGTCCGGCCAGCGCCGGTAGACCGTCGGCCTGCTGACTCCCGCGCGTCGGGCAATCTCGGCGAGGGTCACCCGGTCCACGCCGAAGTCGACCACACAACTGGCGGCCGCCGCGAGGATCCGCTCCCCGACATCCAGCTCGTTACGGATTGACAACATATGTAATACTGTAACGCATGACGCATCCCGAGGGGCTCCTGCCGCCCATGAAATGGAACGCGTGGGGAGATCCCGCCGCGGCCAAGCCCCTCTCGGAAGGGATCCGGTCGTTGCTGCAGCAGGCCGTGGGGGTCGAGGGGTCCCCCGCGGCCGAACTGCAACCCGACCAGGTGGAGCTGCGGCCGTCGGCGTTGTCGCCGACCGATCGGGAGGCGCTGGCCGCCATCGTCGGCGCCGACTACTGCCGCACGGCGGACTCCGACCGGTTGCTGCACGCGGGCGGCAAGTCCACCGTCGACCTGCTCAACCGCAAACAACGCGGGCCGCAGGACGCGCCCGACGCCGTCTTGCTGCCGGCCGACGAGGACGCCGTCGCCGCGATCCTGCGCCACTGCAGCGAGCACCGCATCGCCGTCGTGCCCTTCGGCGGGGGCACCAGCGTGGTCGGCGGGCTGGACCCGCAACGCGCCCAGTTCGGCGCCGTCGTCTCGCTCGACCTCCGTCGCCTCGATCGGCTGATCTCGCTCGACGAGGTGTCCGGCCAGGCCGTCTTGGAGGCGGGCGTCACCGGGCCCGGCGCCGAAAGACTCCTTGGCGCACACGGCTTTTCGCTCGGCCATTTCCCGCAGAGCTTCGAGTACGCCACCATCGGCGGCTTCGCCGCGACCCGCTCGTCCGGGCAGGACTCGGCGGGCTACGGCCGGTTCAACGACATGGTCCGCGGGCTGCGGGTGATCACCCCGGTGGGCACCCTGGACCTGGGCCGCGCACCGGAATCGGCCGCGGGCCCCGATCTGCGTCAGCTGCTGATCGGCTCGGAAGGAACCCTGGGCGTCATCACCCGGGTGCGGCTGCGGGTCCACCGTGCCCCGGCGGCCGTGCGCTACGAGGCCTGGTCGTTCCCCGATTTCGAGACCGGCGCCGCTGCCCTGCGGGCCGTCACCCAAAATGCCACCGGCCCCACCGTCGTTCGGCTTTCCGACGAGGCCGAGACGGGGGTCAACCTGGCCACCACCGAGGCGATCGGCGAATCCCAGATCACCGGCGGATGCCTGGCCATCACCATGTTCGAGGGCACCGAGGAGCACGTCGAGAGCCGGCACGCGGAAACCAGCGCGCTGCTCGCGGCCCGCGGCGGCACCTCGCTGGGCGAGGGGCCCGCGCGGGCGTGGGAGCGTGGCCGGTTCGGCGCGCCCTACCTGCGCGACTCGCTGCTCGCGGCCGGTGCGCTGTGCGAGACGCTGGAGACCGCCACCGACTGGTCGAACATCACCGCGCTGAAAACCGCTGTCACCCAGGCACTCACCGACTCCCTCGCCGAAACCGGCACCCCGGCGCTGGTGATGTGTCACATTTCGCACGTCTACGCATGCGGCGCCTCGTTGTACTTCACCGTCGTCGCGGGCCAGCGCGGCAACCCGATCGAACAATGGAAGACCGCGAAAAGGGCGGCGTCGGATGCGATCATGGCCACCGGCGGGACCATCACCCACCACCACGCGGTCGGCGCCGATCACCGGCCGTGGATGCGCGACGAGATCGGCGAGTTGGGAGTGCAGGTGTTGCGCGCGGTCAAGGCGACCCTGGATCCGGCCGGAATCCTCAATCCCGGCAAGCTGATTCCGTGACTCCGCTGCGCCGGCGCGAGGTCGGCAAGGTGATCGCGCTGACCAACCCGATCTCGGGGCACGGCACCGCCGTGCGCGCCGCGCAGGTCGCGATCGCCAGGCTGCACAAGCGGGGGGTGGAGGTCGTCGAGATCATCGGCGACGACGCCGACGACGCGCGGCACCTGGTCGGCGCGGCGCTGGACAAGGGCGCCGACGCGGTCATGGTGACCGGCGGCGACGGCGTCGTCTCCAACGCGCTGCAGGTGTTGGCGGGCACCGACATTCCCGTCGGCATCGTTCCCGCGGGAACCGGCAACGACCATGCCCGCGCATTCGGCATCCCCACCCAGGACCCCGAGGCGGCCGCGGACCTCGTCGTCGACGGCTGGACCGAAACCATTGACCTGGGCCGGATTACGGACAGCGAAGGGGTGAGCAAGTGGTTCGGCACCGTGGCGGCCACGGGCTTCGATTCGCTGGTCACCGATCGCGCCAACCGGATGCGCTGGCCGCACGGTCGGCTGCGCTACTACCTCGCGATGCTCGCCGAGCTGTCGCAGTTGCGGCTCTTACCCTTTCGCTTGGTGCTCGACGGCACCACGGAGATCGACGCCGACATCACGCTGGCCGCCTTCGGCAACACCCGCAGCTACGGCGGCGGCATGCGGATCTGTCCCGCCGCCGATTACACCGACGGCCTGCTCGACATCACCATGGTGCACTCGGCATCCCGCACCAAGCTGGTCCGCCTGTTCCCCACCGTGATGAAGGGCACGCACGTCGACCTCGACGAGGTGAGCACCGCGCGCGCCCGATCGATCCACGTCGAGTGCCCCGGCATCAACGTCTACGCCGACGGCGACTTCGCGTGCGCGTTGCCGGCCGAGATCTCCGTGGTGCCAGGCGCTCTGCAGATTTTGCGCCCGGCCCGGTAGCCATGCGCACCGTTCACCGCAGGTTGCCGATTTCGTTACGGACGTCATCGAGGTAATCGTCGTAAGCGGCGATGACGTCGTCGAGGTCCAGTTGCGGTGGTAGATCGTCGGGGCGCTGACGCACCGTCAGATAGGCCATGGTCGCGGCGATGACGCGCGCTTCGTCGGCCTCGGGTCCGGCAATGCGCGCGACGACCTCGGGCGTAGCCCGCACCCGGATGGTCACACGTTCCTCGTCCTGGCCGACACGCACGAGGTAATCGTGATCACCGAGCGCTTCGATTACGGGGGTTTCGATATCTTTCATGGCCGCTTCTTACTTCCCGGATGGCTCGTCGCCTGTTTTCCGCCATGGCTGACTGACCCGTAGCGTTGCCGTCCCGATGTGTGCACCTGCACAAAGTCTATTTTAACGATTATAATCCTTTAAAAGAAGACCTGCCGAGCGCGCGACCCGAACAAGGAACAGAAACAATGTGGCGTTGGCCGGCTAACACCCGCAGGGTCGACGCCAAGCGGCCCCCCGTCCTCATTTCGGTTCTGGCTCCGCGACTCCTGAAATGGGTTTCCAAGGCGAACGTGGCTATTTATCGCGCCACCGACGGCCGCCTTGCCGGCCACGAGTTGGGACTCGCACTGTGCCTGTTGACCACGACCGGCCGCAAGAGCGGGTTATCCCGCACCACTCCACTGATATTCATGGCCGACGACGCGCGACTGGTCCTGGTGGCGTCACAGGGCGGTCTGCCCACACACCCAATGTGGTTTCTGAACCTCCGCGCCAACCCCGATGTGCGCGTCCAGATCCGAGCGCAGACTCGCAGCATGCGTGCCCGCGTCGCCGACGAGACGGAACGCACACAACTGTGGCCGCGACTCACCGCGCACAACCCGCGGTGGGCCAGATACCAATCCTGGACCGACCGGGTGATTCCGGTGGTGATCTGCGAACCGACCTAGCCGTCCGCGGGTTCCGTAGTCGGCCCGGCCTTTTCGCTAGACCGGTCAGCGCCGTTCACTCGGCGCGAAGGCTCTTGCGTCCCACCGCCGGGAAAACTAACCGACCCCCCGGCTCAGCCAGCTCACCTCGCCGCCGTCGCCGCCGTCGCGATACGCCTCGAGCGCCTCGTCCCAGGCCGTTCCCAGCACGGAATCCAGTTCGGCGGCCAGGGTGTCGGCGCCCTGGGCCATCATCGCCCGCAGCCGCATCTCCCCGACCATGACGTCGCCGTTGGCGCTCATCGCCCCGCTCCACAGGCCGAGTTGCGGGGTGTGGCTGAACCGATGGCCGTCGACTCCGGGGCTGGGGTCCTCGGTGACCTCGAACCGCAGCACGGACCAGGAGCGCAGCGCGTTGGCCAACTTGGCGCCGGTGCCGACGGGACCGACCCAGTTGGTGACCGCGCGCAGTTGACCGGGCATCGCCGGCTGGGGCGTCCAGTTCAGGTTCGCCTTGGCGCCCAGGGTCGACGACAACGCCCACTCGACATGCGGGCACACCGCCGCCGGCGAAGCGTGCACGTACACCACGCCAGTCGTCACGTCGGCGAATTGATTCGACGCTCGCATTTCCTGCTCCTTCGGTTCCACCAGGGACGTCTTCCCCAACGACCTGTGGACCCGGCAAGCAGGGCAGCTTGCGCGAAATCTTCGATTATTTGTGTGTCGTGCGTGTCTATTGTGCCTTGTGATACCCGTGTTGCGCTAGTGTGCAGTCCGAATTAGCTGTACTCGGCTATCACCGCGTCGGAAATCTCCGGCCACGGCCGCAGCGCCCACTCCCCGAATTCGCGGTCGGTCAGCACCACCAGCGCGAGCTCGATTTCCGGATCTGCCCAGATAAACCCGCCCGCCTGGCCGAAATGGCCGTACGTTCGCGCCGAGTTCCGCGCGCCGGTCCAGTGCGGCGATTTCGCGTCCCGAAGCTCGAATCCGAGCCCCCAGTCATTGGGCCGCTGCACCCCATATCCGGGCAGCACGCCGTCCAGGCCGGGGAACTGCACGGTCGTGGCCTCGGCGTGCAGGCCTGCCGAGACCGTCACCGGGCGCAGCAGGTCCCCGGCGAACGCGGCCAGGTCCGCCACGGTCGACGTCGCGCCGAACCCGGCGGCCACCGCGCCCGCCTCGAGGCGGGTCGCCGCCATGCCCAGCGGCTCGCACACCGCCTCGGCCAGGTAGCGGGCGAAGTCGATGCCGGTCTCGCGTTCGACGGTCTGGCCCAGCACGGTGAAGCCCTGGTTGGAGTAAATGCGGCGGGCGCCGGGCGCGGCCAGCACCTTCTCGGAGTGCATCGACAGGCCCGAGGTGTGCGCCAGCAGGTGGCGGACGGTGGAACCGGGCGGCCCGGCGGGCGTGTCGAGGTCGACGGCGCCCTCCTCGAGGGCGACGTGCACGGCCCGGGCCGCCAGCGGCTTGGTCACCGAGGCCAGCTCGAACACCCGCCCGGGGTCGCCGTGGCCGGCCAGCACGCCGCCCGGCCCGACGACGGCGGCGGCCGCGGCCCCGACCGGCCAGTCGGCCAGCACATCGAGGGGCGCCATCACTTTCGGGCGATGTAGTAGTTGTTGATCGGGTCCGCCTCGATCCCGGCGACCCGCACATCGTCGAACCCGGCGTCGCCGAGCATCGCGACGGCCAGCTGCGTTCCCCACGCGGTGCCCAGCCCGGCGCCGTCGAGCGCGAGCGACACCGTCATGCAGTGCATCAGCGACGTCGTGTACAGGTAGGTGCTCATCGGCACGCCGACGTTCTCCTCCAGCCGGCTCGACGCCTTGATGTCGGCCATCAGCAGGACGCCCCCGGGCCGCAGCGCCCGGTAGATGTTCTCGAGCACCCGCGCCGGCCGGGCCTGATCGTGAATGGCGTCGAACACGGTGATGACGTCGTAGGCTTCGGGCTTGTCCAACTCGGACAGATCGTGGCTTTCGAACGTGGCATTCGTCAGGCCACGGTCGGCGGCCTCGCGGATGCCGGTGGCGATGGCCTGCTCGGAGAAGTCGATCCCGGTGAAGCGGCTCGCCGGAAACGCCTGTGCCATCACGTTGACGGCGTGGCCGCTGCCGCAGCCGAAGTCGGCCACGTCGGCGCCGGCGCGCAGCCGCTCGACGAGGCCGTCCACCAACGGCAGCACGACGTCGACGAGCGAGGCGTCGTACATCGCGCCGCTCTCCTCGGCCATCAGCTGGTGGAAGCGCGGGAATTCGCTGTAGGGCAGGCCGCCGCCCGCGCGGAAGCAGCCGATGATCTTCTGCTCGACCTCGCCGAGCAGCGGCAGGAATTGGGCCACCACGGCGAGGTTTTGGGGCCCGGCGGCGCGGGTCAGCACGCCGGCGCGGTGCGCGGGCAGCGAGTAGGTGGCGGTGTCGGCGTCGTACTCCACCACGCGCCCGGTGGTCATGCCGCCCAGCCACTCGCGGACGTAGCGCTCGTCGAGCCCGGCGGCGTCGGCGATCTGCGCGCTGGTCGACGGCGGCAGGCCGGCCATGGTGTCGAGCAGGCCGGTCTGGTGCCCGATGCTCAACAGGATTGTGAGGCTGGCACCGTCGAGGGTCGCGGCGATGCGTTCGGTGAATTCTTCGGTGGTCTCCCTGGCCGTCACGCCCTGCGACGCTACACCGGCCCGATGGGCGGACGGCCCGCCGCGAGATGTATGGCGGCGATCAGTAGGTTGGAGCCCATGAGTCAGACAGTGCGCGGCGTGATTTCACGCGAGAAGGGCGAGCCCGTCGAGTTGGTCGACATCGTCGTCCCGGACCCCGGGCCGGGTGAGGCTCTCGTCGACGTGATCGCCTGCGGGGTGTGCCACACCGACCTGACCTACCGCGAGGGCGGCATCAACGACGAGTACCCGTTTTTGCTCGGCCACGAGGCCGCCGGCCGGGTCGAGGCCGTCGGGCCGGACGTGACCGCCGTGGCGCCGGGCGACTTCGTGATCCTGAATTGGCGCGCGGTGTGCGGGCAGTGCCGGGCCTGCAAGCGCGGGCGACCGCACCTGTGCTTCGACACCTTCAACGCCACCCAGAAGATGACGCTGACCGACGGCACCGAGCTGACGCCCGCGCTGGGCATCGGGGCGTTCGCCGACAAGACGCTGGTGGCCGCCGGCCAGTGCACCAAGGTCAATCCCGAGGCCGACCCCGCGGTCGCGGGTCTGCTGGGCTGCGGCGTGATGGCCGGACTGGGCGCGGCGATCAACACCGGCGCCGTCACCCGGGACGACACCGTCGCGGTGATCGGCTGCGGCGGGGTGGGCGATGCCGCGATCGCCGGGGCGGCGCTGGTGGGCGCGCGGCGCATCATCGCCGTGGACACCGACAACACCAAGCTGGACTGGGCCCGCAAGTTCGGCGCCACGCACACCGTCAACGCCCGCGAACTCGATGTGGTCACCACCATCGCCGACCTCACCGACGGGTTCGGCGCGAACGTGGTGATCGACGCGGTGGGCCGCCCCGAAACCTACAAGCAGGCCTTCTACGCGCGCGATCTCGCCGGAACCGTTGTGCTGGTGGGTGTTCCGACCCCCGACATGACGCTGGAAATGCCCTTGGTGGACTTCTTCAGCCACGGCGGCTCGCTGAAGTCGTCGTGGTACGGCGACTGCCTGCCCGAACGCGACTTCCCCACGCTGATCGACCTGTACCTGCAGGGCCGGCTCCCGCTCGAGCAGTTCGTCTCCGAACGCATCGGGCTCGGCGACATCGAGGAGGCGTTCCACAAGATGCACCGCGGCGAAGTGCTGCGCTCGGTGGTGGTGCTCTGATGGCGGCGATCGAACGCCTGGTCACCCACGGAACGTTCGAACTCGACGGCGGCAGTTGGGAAGTCGACAACAACATCTGGATCGTCGGCGACGACTCCGACGTCGTGGTGTTCGACGCCGCGCACGCCGCCGAGCCCATCCTGGCCGCGGTCGGTCAGCGCAACGTCGTCGCGGTGGTCTGCACCCACGGGCACAACGACCACGTCACGGTGGCCCCCGAACTCGGCGCGGCCCTGGACGCGCCGGTCCTGCTGCACCCCGGCGACGACGTGTTGTGGCGAATGACCCACCCGGACAAGGACTTCCGCACGATCGCCGACGGCGACACGATCGACATCGCCGGCACCGAGCTGCTGGCTCTGCACACGCCGGGGCACTCCCCCGGCTCGGTGTGCTGGTTCGCCCCCGAGCTCGGTGTGGTGTTCAGCGGGGACACCCTGTTCTCCGGCGGGCCGGGCGCCACGGGGCGTTCCTATTCGGATTTCCCGACCATCCTGCAGTCGATCTCCGGGCGGCTGGGCACCCTGCCCGGCGATACCGTGGTGCACACCGGCCACGGCGACAGCACCACCATCGGTGACGAGATCGTGCACTACGAGGAATGGGTGGCGCGCGGCCACTGACATCGCCCGGCCCGCTCGCCACGCCGAACTGACCACCAGCCCAACCACTATCGTTGCCCTATGCAGCCTGAACCGCCGATGCCCGAATCGAGCATTGTGGTCCGCCCCGAGCCGACCTTCAGCGAGGCGTCGCGGCTGCGGGCGGCCGGGTTGGCGAAGGCGATCGCGGTGTTCGAGCGGGCCGCCGAACAGGTTGCGCTGCCCCGGTCTCCACAGCCGATGGTCCTCGCCGACTACGGCGCCGCCAACGGCCACAATTCGCTGCGGCCGCTGTCGGCGGCCATCGCGGTGTTGCGCCGGCGCACCAGCCACGACCACGCAATCCTGGTGGCGCACACCGACGTACCGCGCAACGACTTCACGGCGCTGTTCGGCACGGTGGCCGACGACCCCGAAAGCTACCTGCACCTCGACGGGGCCACGTTCACCTCGGCGATCGGCCGGTCCTTCTACAACCAGATCGTCCCGTCCAAGACCGTCAACCTGGGCTGGACGTCCTGGGCGACGCAGTGGCTGAGCCGAACGCCCTGCGAGGTGCCCGATCACGTGCACGTCTCGTGCACCGCCGACGACGCGGTGCGATCCGCCTATTCCGACCAGGCCGCCCTGGACTGGCACAACTTCGTGGCGTTCCGCGGGCGCGAATTGGCGCCCGAGGGCCGGCTGGTGGCGCTGACGCTGGCGGCCGACGAGGACGAGACGGCGGGCTTCGCGCCGCTGCTCGACGCGATCGTCGGCGCGCTGGACGAGCAGCGACGCGACGGCCTGCTGAGCCCAGATGAGCTGCGGCGCATGACAATTCCCACCTTTGCCCGCACCGAGAAGGATTTTCGCGCGCCGTTCGCGCCCAAGGGGCGGTTCGAAGGGCTGATGATCGAGCACCTCGAGATCTTCAACGCCGAGGATCGATTCTGGGCCCGCTTCCAGTCCGACCACGACGCCCACGCCTTCGGCGCCCAGTGGGCCGCCTTCGCGCGGTCCGCGCTGTTCCCCGCCCTGGTGCGCGCGCTCGACGGCGGCATCCACGACCCACGGGCCGGGCAGTTCGTCGAGCAGCTGCAGGCCGCGGTCGCCGAGCGGCTGTCCAGCGCACCCGAGCCGATGCGGATCCCGCAGGCCCTGGTTGTGCTGGTCAAGGGCGACGGGGCGCGCTGAGGAGAGTTTCGGCACAGCCGCGCAACGGGTAATCCCCCGCCATCGTCGAATCTGCGATGCAAGGGGGTAGATGCATGAGCGTGCAGGACGACAAATCGTCCGGTCAGGACGACGAGCAACGACTGACCGAGAAGCCGGAGCCGGACGAGGACGACAAAGAAGAGGCCGCCAAGATGATGGAGGCCTACAAGGACAAGCCCACGATCGTGCTGCCCGGCACCGGCGGGAGCGTGTCCGGCACCGCCGTCAACGAATGGTTGGACGAGGACGGTAACCCGAAGCATGAAGTCGCCGAGGGCACGGACTCCCAGGCCAAGGACGACGACGGCCGCGAGCAGAAGGATCTGCAGGACCAGATCGAGAAGGACAAGGCCCTCAACGAGGTGCTGAGGGAAGCCGCCACCGCGGAGAACAAAGGCGAAAAACGTATCACCGAAAGGTAATTCGTGTACCGGCCCCCGGTGGCGGGTAAGGGTCGTTCAGCGGGCGGGTAACGGCCCGAGTGCGTTGACGCCCAGGCCGCCCTGGATCTCCTGAAGGATCTGGTTGACCCGGTCGAGCCCGGGGATGGGCTCGTTGAGCCCGGGAATCGGTGGAATGGGCGGGACGGCCACGCGGCGCGGAGCTGCCGGGCGCGGGGGCGGGGCCGCCTGGGGAGTCGCCCGCGGCGTCGTGGTCATCGGCGTCTCGGTCTCGGCCGGCGGGTTGGTGTCGGAGGTCGACGGCACCGGGACGTCCACGGGCCCGGGTTGCGCGGTCGCGCTCGCGGGCGCCGGCGGCGTGCTTGTCACCGCCGGGGCGGGTGTCGTCGCCGATTTGTCCGGCGGGTTCAGCCCGACCGCCAGCGCGGCCCCCACCAGCAGCACCGCCGCGGCGGTGACCAGGACGGCGGCCGCCGGCAGCAGGCGCCACCGGGCGAACAGCCCCTTGCGCCGCGCGGCCGGGGCGGCGATCCGGGTGGTCGGTGCCTCCGCGTCACCGGCCGGCATGACGCGCGACTGGTGGGCCGTGGCCGACCAGGCCCGGATCGGCATCGGCGTTGGGCCCGCGGGCGGCAGTTGGGTTGTCGCGGTGCGGTCGGGCCTCGCCGCCCGAGCCGTCGCGGTCGCGGGGGCGGCGGGCACGGCGGGCGCCGCGGACGTCGCATCGCCGGCGCCGCGCGCCACCCGCAGCGCGGCGCCGACCGCCGCGGTGAGTTGGGGCCGCGGCGTGGTGGCGACCGGGACACGGAGATGCCGCGCCAGCGTGGTCGTGATGGCCGGGAGGTTCGCCCCGCCCCCCGACGACACCACCGCGACGAGGTCGCGGATTCCGTTGCGCGCCAACGTTTCATCCAGCCGCGCGAGGAAGCCGGTCAGCGCCGGTCGGATCGCGTCGTCGAGTTCGTGTCGGGCGAGCCGGATTTCACCTTGCGCCCCGGTCAGCCCATTGGTCAGCGTCGTCGCGGCGCTCGAGGACAGCTGTTCCTTGGCGATCCGGCACCCGGTGCGCAGCCGGCTCAGCGAGCCGATCGCCGCCGTGCCCGTCGGGAACGCGCCGGTGGTCGGCATGTTGGCCA
The DNA here is from genome assembly GCF_000277125.1 of Mycobacterium intracellulare ATCC 13950. NCBI lineage: Bacteria > Bacillati > Actinomycetota > Actinomycetes > Mycobacteriales > Mycobacteriaceae > Mycobacterium > Mycobacterium intracellulare. The sequence goes on along the minus strand of NC_016946.1, from coordinate 2,270,746 downwards.
CCACGACGCCCAGCAGCGCCTGGTCGATCAGGTCGCCGGAGAAGTCGCGGTGCCGCACGGTCGGCGCCACCGCCCGGTAGTCACCGTCGGCGTCCATCAACGTGATGCTGGTGCCGCTGCCGCCGAAATCGCACACCGCGACGGTCCCGCGCGCCGGTATGCCCGGGTTGGTCCGCACGGCGAGCAGCGTCGCGGCCGCGTCGGGAATCAACAGGATCGGGCGCGCGCGCCCCGACCATTCGGGGATTTCGCCCAGGGCGGCGCCCAGGGCCTCCACCGCCGGCGACTCCCAATGGGCCGGGTAGGTGACCGCGACGTCGTCGGGCAGCGGGCGTCCGCCGGTCGCGGCGTAGGCCAGCGCCCGCAACCCGTCGGCGAGCAACACCTCGCCGCGGTGCACCGAGCCGTCGGGGGCCACGACGCCGCGCGGGTCGCCGACGCGGTTCACGAAGCCGGTGAGCACCACGCCCGGCCCCTGCAGGCGGGGGTTTTCGGCGGGGATGCCGATCTCGGCGGGCCGGTCCGGATACAGGGTCAGGACGGGTTTGCGGGTGATGGCGTTATCGGAGGTCGCGGCCGCCAGGTTGGTGACACCGATCGATAGGCCCAGTGCGGTCCCAGCTCCATTGGCCATAGTTCCATCCCCGTTGTTCGCAGCACCAATTCGCATCCGGCTAGCCGCTATTGTGCCGCCAAATCCTGTATCGCGTGTCGGTGGCGGCTATGTGACGGCTGTGCGCCGGTCAGCGAATGTTGCCGGCCCCGGCGATGAGTGGCAGGTCGAGCGGGGTGACCCAGCCCGGCCGCAGGTCGTTGACCGCCGGCACGGCGTTGAGGGCCCGCAACCCGGTGGCCAGGCAGCCGGCCGCGGCGGCGTCGCGGCCGGAGCCGTCGGTGAACCGGAACGCGGTCTCCTGGAAGATGCTCGGGGTCCCCTCGATGTCCACGCGGTAGACGTCGTTGTCGTGGCCCCGCGGCCAGTCCGGGGCGGCGTCGAGTCCGATGCGGTTGACGTGTTCGAGCTGGATGCGGGTCTCGCCCTGGTAGACGCCGTTGATGGTGAACCGGACGGCGGCGACGTGGCCGGGCTTGATGACGCCGCGGGCCGAGTTGCGCTCCGTCGGTGTCACCCACTTGTCCCAGGTGGTGGTGATCTCGTCGAGCATGATGCCGGCGGCGTGGGCGATCATCGGGACGGTGGCGCCCCACGCGAAGATCAGCATGTCGCGGTCCTGCAGCATCGGCGTGAATTCGGGCTCGCGACCGATGCCCATCTCGAATTCGTAGTCACCCTCGTAGTTGGTGTAGTCCAGCAGTTCGGACGCGCGCACCCGCCGCACCTCCGACGTCAGGCCCATCAACGTCATCGGGAAGAGGTCGTTGGCGAATCCGGGGTCGATGCCGGTGGTGAAGCAGGACGACTCACCCAGTTCGCAGGCCTCGGTGATCGGCTCGATCCAGTTCGGCGGGTTCAGGTGCATCGTCGGCCACACCCACGGGGTCATCGCCGTCGAGCACACGTCGATGCCGGCCCGCAGGAACCGGGTGATCAGCCCGATGTTCTCTTTGGCGTGCATGGCCGTCGGGCCGTAATGCACCAGCGCATCGGGCTTCAGGGCGATCAGGGCGTCGATGTCGTCGGTCGCGAGAATGCCCACCTTCTCGCCCATTCCGCAGATCTCGCCGACGTCGCGGCCGACCTTGTTCGGGTTGCTGACGCCGACGCCCACCAACTCGAACGAGGCGTGTTTGACGATCTCGGGGATCACCATCTTGCCGACGAAGCCGGTGCCGAACACCACCACGCGCTTTGAGCCGTGTCCCGCCATGCCTTTACGCCACCTTTCCACTCACCAGCCCCCGCTTGGAACTTCACATTAAGCTTCCCTACCGTCGCCCGTGGTGACACGATGCAATTCATGACGAAGCACCTCACCGGACCTGCGATCGTGTTGGCCGTCGGTTTAGGGTTCGCGAATGCCGGCGGCGTGGCCCACGCGCTGCCCCAGATGCCGCAGATCCGCTACGAGGTCAACGGGCCCGCGGTCGCCGAATTCATCTACTACCAAACCGACACCGGGCAGCTGCATCAGGTGAATGCGCCGCTGCCGTGGTCGACGGAGTTCACCGGGTTCGGTGGCGAGGTGTTCACGATCAGCGCGCAGGGGCCCGGCCCCATCTCCTGCAAGATCTTGGTCGACGGCAACGTGGTCAGCGCGGCGACGGCCACGGTCGGCACGCCCGCCCGAACGGTCTGCACCCACTGACCGTGCCGCCCCCGCACGACACGAGGAGGTCTAGGTGAGCCTCAAGACGGGTCCCAAAAAGGGCCTGGCGGCGCAGACGAACGGGGCGCCGCCGCCCGAGATCCCGCTGGCCGACATCCACCTCGAGTCGCTGGACTTCTGGGCGCTCGACGACGACGTCCGCGACGGCACCTTCGCCACCCTGCGCCGCGAGGCGCCGATCTCGTTCTGGCCCGCGGTCGAGTACGAGGGGTTCGAGCCGGGCAACGGGCACTGGGCGCTGACCAAGCATGACGATGTGTATTTCGCGAGCCGTCATCCGGACATCTTCAGCTCCAGCCCCAACATCACGATCAACGACAACACCCCGGAGATCAGCGAGTACTTCGGCTCGATGATCGTGCTCGACGATCCGCGGCACCAGCGGCTGCGCTCGATCGTCAGTCGCGCGTTCACCCCGAAAGTGGTGGCGCGCATCGAGGCGTCGGTCCGCGAGCGGGCCCGGCGGCTGGTCGCCTCGCTGATCGCGAACCATCCCGACGGGGAGGCCGAGCTGGTCGGCGAGCTCGCCGGTCCGCTGCCGCTGCAGGTCATCTGCGACATGATGGGCATCCCGGAGGAGGACCATCAGCGAATCTTCCACTGGACCAACGTGATTCTCGGGTTCGGCGACCCCGACCTGGCCACGGACTTCGGGGAGTTCCTTCAGGTGTCGATGGACATCGGCGCCTACGCCAGCGCGCTCGCCGAGGACCGGCGTTCGAATCACCACGACGACCTGACCACCAGCCTGGTGGAGGCCGAGGTCGACGGGGAACGGCTCACGTCGGCCGAGATCGCGTCGTTCTTCATCCTGTTGGTGGTGGCCGGCAACGAGACGACGCGCAATGCGATCAGCCACGGCGTGCTGGCGCTGTCGCGCTACCCCGCCGAGCGGGACAAGTGGTGGTCCAACTTCGACCGCCTGACGCCCACCGCCGTCGAGGAGATCGTGCGCTGGGCGTCCCCGGTGATCTACATGCGCCGCACGCTGACCCGGGACTTCAAGCTGTCCGGCACCAAGATGAAGGCCGGCGACAAGGTCACGCTGTGGTACAACTCGGCCAATCGCGACGAGTCGACGTTCGACAATCCCTGGCTTTTCGACGTCGCGCGCACCCCCAATCCCCATTTCGGCTTCGGCGGCGGGGGCGCGCATTTCTGCCTGGGCGCCAACCTGGCTCGTCGCGAAATCCGGGTGGTCTTCGACGAATTGCGCCGCGAGATCCCCGACATCGTCGCGACGGACGAGCCCGCGCGGCTGCTGTCGCAGTTCATTCACGGCATCAAGACCCTGCCGGTCGCCTGGACTCCCCCGCGGTAGGTCGCCTCTAATCGCGAGGTCGTGGGCTTACGCTGACCACGTGACCATCCCCGCGTTCCCGCCGCCCGAGGTGCTGGCCGCGCGCCAGAAGCTCGTGCTCGACCACTTTCATGACGAGGTCCGCCAGGCGTGGGACGACGTCTTGGCGACGTTCCCGCATCCGCGCTACGAGTTGATCCCCCAGATGCTCGTGCACGACGGCGATGCGGCGGTGCGCGGCTACTACGCCGAGACCCGCACGGCGTTTCCCGACCAGGATCACGAAATCATCGCGCTGCGGCACAGCGCCGACGCGGTGATCGTCGAATTCTGGCTGATGGGCACCCACCGCGGCTACCTGGGCAAGGTCCCGCCGACCGGCAGCCGATTCCGTGTCCGCATGACCGCCTACTTCGTCTTCGACGACACCGAAACCCTTGTCTGCGAACGCATTTACTTCGACAGCCTGACCATGGTCAAACAGCTCCTGGGCGGGCTGGACATGAGGAAACCGGTGAACTGGTGGCTGGCCGCGCGCTGCGTGCGCGGGTTCCTATCGATGTCGTCGGCAAAACCGGACCCGGCGCTGACCAACACCTCCTAAACTCCACCGCTAAGAGCAACGGAGGCTGCGATGCGCACTTCACCCCTTCACCCGGTGGGCGTCCTCGTCGTCGCGGCCATGTTGGGCCCCTGCGCCGCCGCCATCGCCGCTCCGCTGCCGCCCGGCTCGCACACCGAGAAATGGATCGACCTGCGGGCCGGTGAGTGCGTGGCCGACCTGCCGCCGGCCGACGGCAGCCGCGTCGACGTCACCGTCGTCGACTGCGCGACAGCGCATTTGGCCGAGGTGTATCTGCGTGCCCCGATGGCAGTCGACACCGCCATCGCCGCCGTCGCCACCAAGGACTGCGCCGCCGGACTCGCCCCCTACACCGGGCAATCCGTTGACGCCGGCCGGTTTTCGATCACCTATCTGATCGACTCGAACCAGGACCGCACCGGCGCCAACCCCACCCCGAGCACCGTCATCTGCTTGCTGCAGTCCGCCAACGGGCAACCGTTGACCGGATCCGCGCGCCGCTGAGGCGCTAGGCGATCACGTAGTCGCTGAGCGGGAAGGTCTGCGCTTCGCGCACCGAATTGAGCGTCGACGTGGGCCGCAGCAGCGACGCCTCACCGCTGGGGCTGAAGTAGTACGACCGCGACGTGGCGCAGTCGCCGCTGTAGAACACCGAACTGTCCAGCAGTTTGGTCATGCGCTCCATGAACCGGTCGTTGGCTTCCTCGGTCACCTCGAACGTCGTCGCGCCCCGGCGCTTGACCTCGCCGAGCAGCCGGTCCATGTGCCGCATCTGGTATTCGATGGTGTGGAAGAAGGACAGTCCGGAGAAGGCGAACGGGCTCGCCAGGCCCAGATAGTTCGGGAAGTACGGCACGGAGACGCCCTGGTAGGCCTGGAACCTGGTCTCGCGCCACCACTTACCGAGATTGCGGCCCTTGCGGCCGATCACCTCGATGGCCGGGAAGTTGGCCTCCCACAGGTCGAAACCGGTCGCCAGGACCAGGGTGTCGATGACGGTCTTGCGCCCGTCGGTGGTGACGATGCCGTCCGGCTCGATCCGCTCGATCGAGTTGGTCTCCAGGCGCACGTGCGGCTTGGCGAACGCGGGATAAAAGCTGTTGGACAGGGTGGGCCGTTTGCAGCCGCAGTCGTAGTCCGGGGTGAACTTGGCCCGCAGATCCTTGTCCCGGATCCACCGGAATCGGTTGATCTTGGCCAGGTCGGCGGCCGAGATGTTGCCGCGCCCCCGCGATTCCCGATAGTGCAGCGCCCCGACGACCATGATGATTTCCAGGATGATGTCGGTGACCCACCGCAGCGCGCGCTGCGAGGCCGGCAGCCGGGCGAACAGGCGTCGCACCGCCTGCGGGAACTCGAAGTCGGGCTTGGGCATGATGTGGGTCGCGGTGCGCTGGTAGACGGTCAGCTCGCCGGCCTGCTTGGCAAGCTCGGGAATGAGCTGAACCGCCGAGGCGCCGGTCCCGATGACCGCGATGCGGCGGCCCGTGTAGTCGTAGTCGTGGTCCCAGGCCGTGGTGTGGACGATCTTGCCCTCGAAGCCGGTGATGCCGGGGATGTCCGGCAGGCGCGGCTGGGACAGGAAGCCGGTCGCGGTGATCAGGAAGCGGGTGGTCAGGTTTTCGCCGCCGGCCAGCGTCACCCGCCAGACCGCGGCGTCCTCGTCCCACTCGGCGCCTTCGACGGTGGTGTTGAACCGCATGTGGCGGCGCACGTCGTACTTGTCGGCGACGTCGGCCGCATAGGCCTTGACCTCGGCGCCCGGCGCAAACAACCGTGACCACCCGGGATTGGGCTCGAACCAGTACGAGTACGTGGTGGAGGGGATGTCGACGGCGATGCCCGGGTAGTGATTGACATGCCAGGTGCCACCCAGGTCATCCTCTCGGTCGAGGATGACGAAGTTCTCAAAACCGAGGCGCTTGAGCTGAATTGCGGCGCCGATGCCGCCGAAACCTGCGCCTATGATGATCGCGTCGAAACGGTCCGTTTTCACAGCCTTGCTCCGTGCTACCTGTTTCCATACTTAACGAATCATAAGCTTTCCCTAAGATACGTCACTCTAATAGGGCGCCACGCCGAGCGCACCTGAGCGTTGCCCGTATGTGACCATGCCGACACCTGTGCGCCCGCTCAGCATTTTCGGCTCACGCGGAAACCAATTCGCCGCACCGGCGTCCTCATCGCGGGGCCGGAGGCAATCCCATTCGGTCCCGCGCGGGTTGCGTCGCGCGCGCGGGTCGTCGTCGCGGCCCGATATCACCGAGTGGTGTTGAACGGAAAAGAGATCGAAGGTTACACCGCCGAAACCCGTTTCGCCCGTTGCCATGTCGCCGCCCCTCTGATTGGCAGAGTCCCGCGATCTGCGGCTACCCTCGACAGACGAAATCAAACGACGGCTTAAAGTGTTTTTTGGTAACCAGATGCGCACTGGCCGCGTCGGTCCGATGGAGGCGACGGAGCCGCTATCCACCGCAAGCCGGCGCGCGCCGGTATACAGGAAAACATCACGAAATGGTCGGCAAGTTGACAGTTTGGGAGGGGCTCGCATGGGCACGTTGGACGGCATGATCGTGCGTCGCATTGTTCGTTCTTTTGGTCCAGCAGTAGTTATCGCCGCATCGGGCATGGCCGCCTCGGCCGTCTCCGGTTCCCTCATCCCCACCGCCGCCGCCCAATGTCCCGACGTGCAAGTGGTCTTCGCCCGCGGCACCGGCGAAGAACCCGGCGTCGGCCCCACCGGCCAAGCCTTCGTCGACGCCCTGCACCAACGCGTCGGCGACCGCTCCTTCGACGTCTACCCCGTCAACTACCCCGCCACCGACCAATGGGACACCGGCATCGACGGCATCCGCGACGCCGGCGCCCACGTCGTATCCATGGCCCATGACTGCCCCAACACCAAAATGGTCCTCGGCGGCTACTCCCAAGGCGCCGCCGTCATGGGCTTTGTCACCTCCGCCGCCGTCCCCGAAGGCATCGACCCCGCCACCGTCCCCAAACCCCTGTCCCCCGACGTCGCCAACCACGTCTCCTCAGTCGTGCTCTTCGGCATGCCCAACGTGCGCGCCATGAACTTCCTCGGCGAACCCCCCGTCGTCATCGGACCCGCCTACCAAGACAAAACCCTCAAAGTCTGCGCCACCGAAGACCCCGTCTGCTCCGACGGCATGAACTTCGCCGCCCACAACACCTACGCCGACGACGGCTCCATCATCGACAAAGGCGTCGCCTTCGCCTCCAGCCACCTCGGCCTCGGTGGCCCCGCCCCGGCGCCGCCACCCGCGAGCGGAGGCTTCGGCAGCTGAGTCAGCCGGCCTTGGCGCTGAGGAAGGCGACGATCCCCCGGGTGACCGCGGCGGCGTAGGCCGCCCGGCCGTCCGCGCTTTCCATCCGCGCGGCGTCGCCCGCGTTTTTCATGTTGCCGAGTTCGACCAGCACCGCCGGGTATTGGGCCAGGTTCAGCCCGGCGAGGTCGTCGCGGCCGTACAGGCCGTCGGAGCCGATGTAGTTCGCCGGCTGTAACCCCGACTGGGCCAAGGCATCCCGCATCGCGTGGGCCAGCTGCACGGCGGGCCCGGCCTGAACATCGCCCAGTGGCGGGCTGGAGTAGTTGACGTGGAATCCGCTGCCCGACGGCGGTCCCCCGTCGGCGTGGATGCTCACGATCGCGTCCGGGCGCATGGCGTTGGCCGCGGCCGCGCGTTGGTCGATGCACGGGCCGACGCCGGCGTCTCCGTCGCGCGAGAGCTGGGTGCGAACGCCCATCTGGTTCAACTGGTCGGCGATCAGCCCCACCACCGCCCAGGTGAACGCGTGCTCGGGATAGCCGTCGCCGGCCGCGGCGCCCGAGGTCTGGCACGGCTTGGTGCCGCCGCGACCGTTGGGCACCTGCTGGTTGATCGAGGCGTCGTTGACGGCGTTGTGGCCGGGATCGAGGAAGACCGACATCCCGGCGACGCCGGCGGCCGCGCGCGGGGCGGGCAGGACGGCGGCGGCGCCGAGGATCGCCGGCAGGACACCGGCGATCTTCAGGACGTCGCGGCGTGATCGCATCCCTCCCGGGCGATCGCTCACCGGGCGATGGTAACAACCGGCGCCGCTACATACTAAAAAGTATGTTACGGTCGTCGGCATGTCCGTGGTCGACAGCCGTCCCCTGCACGGCATCACCGACGAATTCGTGGCGCGGCTGGCCGATCGCGCCGAGGAGGCCGAGCGGTTGCGGCGCCTCCCCGCGGCGACGGTGAGCGATTTCCGGCAGACCGAGCTGTTCCGCCTGTTGCTGCCGGCGCGGTTCGGCGGCCGGCAGGCCTCGTTTCCTGAACTGCTGCAACCGATTCGGCGGATGGCGCACGGCTGCGCCTCGAGCGCCTGGACGCTGGGTTTCTACGCGCTGCACAACTGGATGCTGTCGTTGTTCGATCCGCGGGCGCAGGAGGAGGTGTTCGCGTCCGGACCGGTGCTGGCGCCGGCGCCCCTGGCCCCGACCGGCCGCGGCGTCCCGGCCGACGGCGGGGTGCGGGTGACCGGCAGGTGGGCGTGGGCGACGGGGGCGATGGACGCCGATTGGATGATCGTCGGCGCGCTGATCGAGCGCGCGGACGGGATCGACCCGGTGCTCGTCGTGCTGCCCGCCGACCGGGTCGAGGTCGTCGACACCTGGCACACGGCCGGCATGCGCGGCACCGGTTCGCATGATCTGGTCGTCGACGACGTGTTCGTCCCCGAGCATCGGTTGGTCGCGGTGGCCGACATCTACGGCGGCACCGCACCCGGCGCGCTGGCGCACGGGGTGCCGACGTACCGGTGGCCGATGGTGCCCGCGCTGGCGCTGACGGCGTCGATGCCCGTGCTCGGGGCGGCCGAACGGGTGACCGAGCTGTTCGCCGAGCGCCTCGGCGGGCGGGTGCTGGCATACAGCGGGGTGGCGCAAAAGGATCAGCCCGCCGCGCAGATCCGGCTCGGCGAGGCGCGGGTGCGGCTGAGCGCGCTGCGGGCGTTGATCGCGGCGACCGCCGACGAGATCGAGGCGGTCGTGGTGAGCGGCGGGCGGGTGAGCCGGTCGGTGCGCGCCGATGCCCGGCTGGCGGCCGCGCGCACGGTGCACGAGTGCCGGGCGATCATCGCCGATCTGTTGGAGGCGGCCGGCGCCAGCGCTCATTTCCTGTCGAGCCCGTTGCAGCGCGCCAAGCGTGATGTGGACATCGCCGCGGGGCATGTGGTGTTCGACTACGACACGAGCCGAGAGTTTGCCGGGGCGTTGGCGATTGGCGCAATGATCTCACCCATCGCCATGATCTGAGCCGGCGGTTCCCGCCTCGCCCAGCATCACGGCCAGGAATCGTTCTCGCTGGGACAGCGATTGGGCCTGCTCGGCCGAGCTGGTGAGGTGCAGCAGTCCGATTCCCGCGGCGAAGGTCAACTCCGCGCGCAGTTTGGCGTCCTCGAAGCTGAACCCGTAGTCGCAGTAGGCCTTCACCACGGTGCGCAGCAGGAGCCGGTCGGCCGCGCGGATGTTTTCGGCCGCGACCGGGTCCAGGCGGGCCCATTCGCGCATCGCCCGCTCGAGCATCCAGTACTGGGGGCTGACCAGCGTGCGCGTCAGGGCCAACAGGCGCTCCCGGGGTGGCAGCTCGTCGAGCTTGGACAGCGCCTGGCGGTCGCGTTCGAGGAATTTGTTCCAGGATTCGACGAGCGCGGCCCGGTAGTGGTCGATGTCCTCGAAGTGCCAGTAGAAGCTGCCGCGGGTGACGCCGGCCTGCTGGCAGAGGCGTTCGACTTTGAGTGCGCGCACACCCTCTTCGGCGAGCACGGTGTAGCCCACCTCGAGCCAGTCCTCGGCCGACAGGCGGGTCGACGGCTGCTTGCGCACCACCACATCGTGGAGATTACGGGAAGGCCGATTGGCCGGTGGGGGAACCGCGGGTTACCGTCGCCTCATCGCGTCGGCGGCACGGGAAGCCGGGCGGTCTCGTCGAGATCCACCTCGAGCGCGTTGAGCATCAGGGCCAGGCCCGCGTATCGGTTGATGACCATCAACGCCTCCATGGTGGCCTCCGAGCCGAGGGCTTGGTGGACCTGGGCGAAAAGCTCGGGCGCGACGCGGCGGGTGGTGACCAGGTCGGTGGTCAGGTGCAGCACGGCCAGCTCGGTGGGGTCGAAATCGCCTTTTTGCCAATCGGATTCGGAGGTCAGCGCGGCGATGGTATCGCTGTCGATCCCGACCGTTTGTGCGACGTCTTTGTGTTGGCCGAGTTCGTAGGTGCAGTCCATGAGATAGGCGGTGCGCAGGACGATGAGTTCGCGCAGCCTTCTCGGCAGCACCGGGCTGGTCAGGGCGGCGTCGCCGGCCACCATCCAGCTGGTGAACACCCTCTCGGCGTTGGCCAGCGCGCGGTAGACGTTGAGATTGCCGCGCTGCGCGGTCAATTCGCGGGCAAGCTCGGGCATGTCCTCGGGTTCGCGGTACGGGATGCGGGTCATGCGGGGGCGTCGATGTCGAGGTCGACGGCGTTGAGCACCAGCGCCAGGCCGTAGTAGCAGCTGACGATCATCAGCAGTTCGGTGAGCGCCTCGTCGCCGAGCAGGGCGTGGGCCTTGGTGAAAGAGCCGTCGGACAGGCGGCGGGTGGTAGACAGCTCGGTGACGGTGTCGATGACGAGGCGTTCGTCGGCGCTGAATCCGGCGTCGTCGAGGTCCGCTTGGTTCTGGAGGGCGTCGATCTGTTGGTCGGTGAGGCCTGCCTTTCGGGCGAAGACTACGTGCTGGGCGAGCTCGTAGGGCGACTCCTGCAGGTGGCCCACCCGCAGGATGATCACTTCGCGCATCCGCGGGGTGAACGTCGGGCTGTCGAAGAGCTGCCCGGCCATCTGCGCCCATTCTTCGAATACGTTGGGGGCGTTGGCGATCAGGCGTAGGACGTCGAGGGTGCCGGGGCGTTCGAGGAGCTGGCGGATGTGTTCGGGTTGCTCGTCTGCGTTGGCGAGCGGCATTCGGGTCACGCGTTCTCCTTTGGCGGGCGTATCTCGAGCTTAGTTACCAGTCCGGCCAGTCAGCTGGACACCGCATTCTCGGGACGCATCACCGGCTTCCGCGGCGGATCGCGTGTTATCCGGCATCGATGGAGACCGTGACTCACCCATCGAGCGTGAGCTTTGTTGCCGCGCAGCGGCCTTGCTGTCCCGTCAGGCGCTACGGTCGGTTCGCGAAATCTGTAGCTCAAGTTCTATCGCATCCGGAATATGCCTGCGGCACGGCTCTAACGAACTCGCTGCCTTTCAATTGAACGGCGAACCACCAAGCGTTAGGCCGCAGGTTCGACCCACCCACGCGGGCGCAAATTGTGTGTGGTCGATTGAATTCAGTCGCGAAAGCGGCGGGTCGCCACAAGGACCATCCCGGCGCGCATCCCATAAATTCAAACGTTCCTGGGAATACTCCTGCGCGAGCTATCCGCTCGCCGGATACTGGCCGGAGAACAAAGGAGGGGCGCGATGAAGTCGCTGGTCGGTACGGCGTTCGGCCATTATGAGATCAGGCGGCTGATCGGCACGGGTGGCATGGGTGAGGTGTACGAGGCGTACGACACCAACAAAGGCAGAATCGTTGCCCTGAAGGTGCTCACCGATAGGTATTCCGATGATGAAACGTTCCGTACACGGTTTCTGCGAGAGTCTCGCGCCGCTGCAATTTTGCAGGAGCCGCATGTTATCCCCATCCACGACTGGGGCGAGATCAACGACGTTCTGTACATCGATATGCGGCTGGTCCAGGGCCAGACATTGCACGAAATCCTCAAGGGGGGTGCCCTCGAGGCGCAACGCGCAAGTGACATCATCCGACAGATCGCATCCGCGTTAGACGCTGCCCATGCTGCAGGACTGATTCACCGTGACGTAAAGCCGCAGAACATCATTGTCACGCCAGACGATTTCGCATATCTGGTCGACTTTGGCATCGCCGAAGCCAGAGGTGACACCCACCTGACTATGGCGGGATATACGGTGGGCAGCTTCGACTATATGGCTCCCGAACGATTCGGAGACGACGAAGCAACGTCAGCTGTGGATGTCTACTCGCTAGCATGCGTCCTTTACGAGGCGCTCACGGGCGCCAAGCCGTTTCCGGTTCACAGCGCAGAGCAGGCCATCCGCGCTCACGTGTCGTCGCCGCCTCCGCGGCCAAGCGCCGTGAATGCGCGCGTTCCGCGGTCCTTTGACGACGTCATTGCCCGCGGCATGGCAAAACATCCTGATGACCGCTACGGCAGCGCCGGAGCACTGGGGCGCGCGGCAATCCGTGCACTCGCACCCGATCAGGCTGACTCGCTCAGCACAGACACTCTGCTTGCGCCGCAATACATCAGTGCGCCCCCCAGCTATCCGCCGTTCAATGCCCAATATCCTTATCCCGCAACAGGTTCGGCAGGACCCGTCGGCGCCGAACGAGGCACTTCGAAAAAGTTGTTGATCCTGACCGTTGTAGGCATCATTGTGGCGCTGTTTGTGGGCGGTGCAGCGCTTGCCGTCGGCCTTCTCGGCCACGACAATTCAAACGACTCGGAGCCCTCCGCGGCACCCCCTGTCACTTACACCAATCCTGTTACGACGCCTCAGACGGAGTTACCGTCCTCCGCTACCCAGTCGGTTCGAGCGCCCAACGCATCGCCATCTGCACCGCTAGACCCCGTGCAACGGCTACGCCAAATTGCAAACGACGATCGGGCGTACGTGAGCACGCAACTCGCCGACCACTGGGTCCCGCAGCTCAGCTCCAAGCGTCCCGGCGTCTTCGACAACGGCGCTGTGTGGGACAACGCAATGACGCTACGAGAACATCTGCAGCTGAGACAGAGCTATCCCAACGTGAGATTGCTTTGGTCAGGTGATTGGTCCACGTTCTCCGGACCGGACTTTTGGGTTACCGTCGCGGGCATAACCTTCGCCGACCCCGCCGGCCCGCTCGCCTGGTGCCGGTCCCAAGGGTTTGACCGAGACCACTGCGCAGCCAAGCTCATCAGCACGACGCATCCCGAACCGGGAAGTACGGCATACAACTGAATAGTTGAATCGCCGAAGGAATCCCGGAACGTCCGACCGAACCAGGCGATCCAGAGGTGATTATGCCACCGCTGCCCGGGATGCCATGAATACTTCAGTGGGCATCGCCTGTCGCAACCGCCAAGTGATCGCCATGGGCCGGTCACCCTCATGCGAGACATAATCGGCTGGACCGAGAAACACATAGGGCGACGTCCCTAACGCGTTGGTCTTTGACTCGCGAACGAATAACAGGATGTGCGAACCGCGTTGGCGATGGTGGATATAACGCTGACCGGTTGGCGATGTCGAGGATGTCGTCGATTGCGATTCCCAGTGGAACAGCGTTGGGCTCAGTGCAAAGTCGCGGTACATCGTAGTCGGCGAATAGTCCGTCTCAGTCTTCTTCAGAGTGATCAGAAAGGCATCGGAATTGGCTGATTCGCACCAAGCAACGCCTTCTCGCATGGTGCTCGGGGTGCGTTGGAGCGACGCGAATCCGAGAGCAGTCAGGATCTCCTCGCGCGAGTAACTGGCATGTACCGCCAGCGGCACATCGCTCAGCTCGAGGATGCGCTCGCCCAAGGGGTAGGTACTGCGCCGCGCGCTGTCGAAGGCGATGTCGATGACCTGACGCATCTCGTCGGCCACCGGTTCGCCTTTTATTGCCGCGAGTCCTGCTGCGGTGCTATCGAATCCACCTCCATCGGGAAACAGCGAGAAGAAAAGCATTTGGGCCAGCCGCTCGTCGCTAGCAGTTGCAGGACGAGCCGTCCCGTTCAGGATGCCGAGGTAAGCAGCACGGCGTCGTTGGTCATCAACATGCGCGAGAGTGCGAACGCGTTTGACAAGAGCGTCCTCTCGTGGACCAGGAGATCCAGCAGCCTTCCCGGCGTCACGGCACAACGTTGTCCACGACCGGCCGGTGCGTAGAACGTCTTCCAGGCCGCGGCCATAATCATCGAGGTAGGAGCTGAGACTGTCGTTGGGGTGCGCGCGAACTTCGGAGACCAATGCCGCCCACCGCGGCGTCAGCTGCTGACGGATGTTTTCCAGTATGAGTTTGCGTGAGACCGAGTCCAGCACGATCTGGCTTCCGGACGGAAGGAACGGGAAGCCCCGATCGAGCTGTCGCATCAGCTGCTTGCGGCTGAGCCCCGTCAGCGCACGGAAGCGTTGATCGAAGCGGAACTCGCGGCGTTGGTGCCCAACGAAATCCAAGGCGGTGAGCACTGTCTTACCGGCCGTTAGCCGCAGACCGCGCCCGAGCTGCTGCAAGAAAACAGTGGCGCTCTCGGTCGGCCGCAGGAACAACACGGTGTCGACCTCAGGAATATCGAGTCCTTCGTTGAAAAGGTCGACCGCAAACAAGATGTTGATTTCCCTGTCGCGCAGCGCTTTAAGGGCTGCCGCGCGCTCGGCAACAAGAGTATCCGCCGACACCGCACGCGCGGGAACGCCTCCGCTGTTGAAACGATCCGCCATGTAGCGGGCGTGCTCGATGCTCACGCAAAACCCCAGGCCGCGCATTGCGGCTACGTCAGCAACCTTGTCGCGCAGTTCCTTGAGCACAATCCGCGTGCGCGCGTCGTTGCCGGTGTATAGGGCGCTTAGTGCCGACGAATCGTATCCGCCGCGCTTCCATTGCAAGTCACCGAGATCGACTGCGTCGTGGACCCCGAAGTAGTGGAACGGGCACAACAGGTGCTGCTCGAGCGCTTCCCACAGTCGCAGCTCGGCGGCTACCCTTCCATCGAAGAATTCCCGGACATCTACGCCGTCGCCACGCTCAGGCGTCGCGGTTAGGCCCAGGAGTTCCATGGGCCGCACATGCTGCAGCAGCCGCCGATACGACGCAGCCTCGGCGTGGTGAAACTCGTCGATCACTACCACATCGAAATAGTCGGCTTCGATCGTGGCGAGACGTCCCGCGGAGAGCGACTGAATGCTCGCGAAGACGTGCCGCCATTTGGTCGGCTGGTCGCCACCGATGAGTAACTCCCCGAACGTCGGCTCGGTCAGCACTTCCTGATACATGCGTCGTGCCTGCATCAGAATTTCCTTGCGGTGCGCCACGAACAGCAACTTCAGGTCACGTCCATGTCTTTCGCGCACCAAGCGGCGATAATCAAGCGCGGCGACCACTGTCTTCCCGGTGCCGGTAGCCGCAACAATCAGGTTGCGATGCCGGTCGTGCAGCACGCGCTCTGCGTCGAGCTCCTCAAGCATCTCCTCTTGGAACGGTTTGGGATGCACCTCTAGACCTGACAGCGTGATCGTCACGCCGTCCCGACGACGTCCACCAGCGGCCACGTCCAACGCCGCCCGTAGCCGGTTTCCGTCGGTCGATGGCAAATAGGGCTCGAATTCGCGGTTTTCCCAGTATGACTCGAAGGTTGCGCGGAATTTCTCTAGCAGATGCGGCGTCGACACTGCGGAGAGCCGCACGTTCCATTCCAGCCCGTCGACGAGGGCAGCGTGCGAAAGATTGCTCGATCCCACATATGCGGTGTGAAAGCCGGTGTTGCGCCGCAATAACCATGCTTTGGCGTGCAAGCGTGTGCGGTTGGTTTCGTAGTTGACCCGCACCTGCGCGCCGAACTCATCAACTAATGCGTCAAGCGCGCGCGCATCGGTGGCACCGAGATAGGTCGTCGTAATGACTCGCAGCGGCACGTTGCGTTGTCGCAGTTCCCGGAGTTGGTCTTCTAGCAACCGCAAACCCTGCCACTTGACGAATGCGCACAGCAAATCCACTTGGTCCGCGCTAGCGAGCTCGGCGCGCAATTCGGCAGCCAATGTCGGCTCGTTGTGCGCATTGGTCATGAGCGCCGCGTCCGACAGCGGCGTAGCGGGGCGAGGCAAACGGGTAATACCGAGCCGATCTGCCTCCATGACCTCGTCGAGCTGCTCGACTTTTCCCGGCTCGCGTTCATGCAAAGCCTCGGCTAGGGCATCGGGATGGGGCAGCACGGCTAGGATTCGGCGCACCAGGTCGATACGTTCTTGCGATGTCGACGCCGCGCGAAGCGAGCGCTCGATTAGCGGCGTGAGGTGACGCGCGAGCACCAGCGGCTGTTCGCCCTCATCGACCAGCTCGATCCTGGGGCGCAAGTCCGTGCTTTCAGCCAGCGCCTGGTACAACCGTTCAGTTAACAGCGATTCGTAGAGTCCCTGCCACACGCCCGGCAGCGTAGCCGACCGGTCCGACAGGAAAGGTGAAAACGGGCGAGCGCGGCGAAGAAATGGCTCGAAACCCACTTCCCTTACGCAGCAATCACATCCATAACCGTGACGCACGGACCCTGGTCGGCCGGTTCCGAGTTCGCATTCAGCTCATTGGTGCGGTTCAATACGAATTCAGACGCGGATAACGGTCAAATTGGCCGCACCATCCAAGACGGCAAAGTCATCGTCCTGCGTGACAACGGGTAGCCCTCGGGACGCCGCGATGGCCGCGATCCACAGATCGTTGATCCGGACGCGTTGACCGGTCTCGGCGAGATGGATCCGCAGCCGGGCCCACATCCGGGCCGCATCGTCATCGATCGGCAGCGCTTCGATATCCGCAATGGATTCCAATGTCGCGAGGCGCTGCGCTCTAATATCGGAAGTCGACGCGGCCAACACACCAACGTGCAGTTCCGCGAGGGTAACAACCGTCGTGCCAACTTGATCAGGGATCAGCGCCGCGTCGAGAGGCCGACCACTTTCGGTCGCGATGAACACCGAAGTGTCGAGCACTCCGGCCACCTGCGGGTTGCTCATCGGATCGGGCCCAGCTCCTCGGTAGTGTCGCCGGCGAGTGCGTGAAGGTCCTCGCGTAATCCCGGATCCGCTTGAACGCGGGGCAAGCGCGACAGCAACTCCGTCTTGCTCAGCCAACGCCTGCGCTGAGGGACAACTGCGGTAAGAACTGCGACCGGTCGGCCACTGACAGTGATGGTGACGTCCTCTCCATCCCGAACCCGCCGCAGCACCCCAGCCGTATCGTTGCGCAGCTCACGAGATGCCACTTCAGACATGCCTACAAATGTAGCACAATCGTAGCCGTTGGCGGAGTAGCTAGGTTGGCGCAGCAAAGGGTCCTTCCGGGAGAGCGAGTTTGATGACTTGCGACCACACAGCCACAGCGGGCCCCAAGCGGTCATGGCGCTGGAACGTATTGTTCGCACCGGTACGTAGCCGGGTTGCACATCACCGGAAGGTTCGTCCAGCCTCCATAGGCGCCGGGGGCATCCAGGTGGGCATCAGCGGACCATCGTCGTATGGGTTTGGCATGTACTGGCAGGTGTTGATCCGCGCGCATGGCGGATCGGCCTGTGCCGGGGCCGCTGCCAGGAGACCCATCGCGGCACCAGCTAACACCATGGCACCAAACAGTTTCACTGCGATCGTCTTCATGGCGACACCATCTCATCCGGCACTGACAACATCGCCCTGTCGCCACCCGCAGCCAAACCGCAATTACGGCCGCGCTGGCAACGCCTTCAACCACCCGTCCGAAAGCAACTCCAACAACTGCCCATCCGGATCCCGAATCATCGCCGCCCCGGCCGACACTGACGAATCGACCACCGCTCCCCCGAACTCGGCCACCCGAGCCAACACACCCGGAAGATCGGACACCGAGAACGAGATGTGCGTCAGGCCGATCTGGTCCATCACCCGCTCCGAGCCCGCATGAACCTGACGCTTCGAGTAGTCCATGAGCTCGAGCACGAACCCGTCCCGCACCAGATAGGTCGCGTGCACGCCAAGCGGCTCGGGCAGCCCCACCAGCTGGGATGTTGCCTCGTCGGGCGGGTCGAGCTCCCACCAGAACTGAAATCCCAGCAGTCCCTCGTAGAAGCGGCGTGACCGCTCGCGATCCGTGACGCACAACCCAACGTGATTGAAAACCGTTCGATGACTACTCAACCCAACCTCCGCAGCAAGTCAGACCCCTGACGAATGCAATCGCTACCGGCCTTTAACCAAGCTTCTCCACGGGGCTCTAAAGCGTAATAATGCAAAGATAAACCAATAAGCGCCCGTCACCGCCAACTAAGCAGACCGCTTCCGTGGGAGAGCTTCGATGGTCACACGCCCGAAGGTCCGGCCCGACGCCACCGTCGACTTCGACCATCACTCCGACGCGTTCAACCTCAACGAGCTGGCCGTCAATGCCGAACTGCGGCAACGCTGTCCGGTCGCGTGGAACGAGAACTACGACGGCTTCTGGTACCTCAGCAGCTACGACGCCGTCAGCCACACCGCCCGCGACGGCGACACCTTCGCCCACAAATACGAACCCAACGCCCCCGACGGCGTCGACTACCAGGGCGAGATGGGCGTCCCGCGCCCCGACGGCCAACCGGCCCTGGGCATCGGCGAGGTCGACGGCCCCTACCACCAAGCCCTCCGCCACGCGCTGGCCCCGTTCTTCTCCCCCGGCGCCGTCGAGAAACTCAAGCCGTTCATGGAGCAGTCCGCGCACTGGTTCCTCGACCAACACATCACAACTGGACAGATGGACCTGGTGCTCGACTACGCCAGCCCGGTCCCGGCCATCCTGACCATGAAGCTGATGGGCCTGCCCTACGACAATTGGCACTTGTACGCCAACCTCTTTCACTCCGTCATGGCCGTCCCCCAAGACAGCGACGAGTACGCCGACGCGATCGCCAAAGTCCCCGCCATGATGCAAGAAGTCATCGAATTCGCCACGGCCAGACGCAGCAACCCCGAAGACGACCTGACCAGCTTCCTGCTGCAATTCGAATTCGACGGCCATCGCCTCACCGACGAGCAGCTGCTCAACATCCTGTGGAACCTCATCGGCGGCGGCGTCGACACCACCACCTCACAAACCGCACTGACCTTAAGGCACCTGGGCACCCACCCCGACCTCAGACAGCAACTCATCGACCATCCCGAGCTCTACCGCACCGCCACCGACGAATTCCTGCGCTACTTCTCGGTCAACCAAACCCTCAGCCGCACAGTCACTCACGACGTCGTCCTCGGCGGCCAATGCCTGAGAAAGAACGACCGGGTCGTCCTCAGCTGGCTCTCGGCCAACCACGACGAAACCGAGTTCGACCGGCCCGACGAGATCATCCTCGACCGCGCACCCAACTGCCACGTCGCGTTCGGGCTGGGCCCGCACCGCTGCATCGGATCGCATCTCGCCCGGCTGATGTCGGCAGTGATGGTCAAGGCCGTCCTCGACCGCATCCCCGACTATGAGGTCGACGTCGAAAACGTCCACCAATACCTGGGCAACCCGAGCATGACCGGGCTGGGCAAGCTCCCGGTCACCTTCACCCCGGGACCCAGCCGGGACACGTCACGCCCGTGGTGACAGCTCAAAGCGCTTGAGCGACAACACCGTCCACCAGTTCCTCGGGAGCCTGGGCAATGCCCACAGCGCGCAGGTGGCCGCCGATCGCCAGCGACGCGATGCCATGCACCAGCGACCAGAGCGGCCCGGCCACCTCGCGGGGATCCTGAGTCGCGACCATCCCGGCCTCCTGGCACCGGGTGATCGCGTCGAGCAGGTCCCCGAACGCCTGCTCGCCGGCCACCGCAACGCCCTGCTCGGCCTTCAGCGACGCCCCGAACATCACCTGATAGTGATCGGGATGGGCGATGGCCCACCGCACGTAGGCGCGGCCGAGCTCCGTCACCCGTTCCTTCGGATCCGACACGCGATCGGCTGCCGCGGCCAACTCGGCGTGCAATTCGCGGAATCCCTGTTCGGCGACGGAGGCCAGCAACTCGGCCTTGTCGGCGAAGTGCCGGTATGGCGCCGCGGCGCTGACCCCGGCGCGGCGCGCCGCCTCCGTGAGGGTGAACCCTTTCGGCCCCTTCTCGGCCACCAGCGACAGCGCCGCGCTGGTCAGCGCACGCTTGAGATCACCGTGGTGATAGCTCTCCCGCCGGCGCACGGTCGACCGCTTCACAGCCATGTTGACGACATTAACATTGAGGACTATGTTAATGGCATTCACATCGGCGACCAAGGAGACGACATGACGAATCTGCTTGACACCACATCCACGCTCGCCGGCACACGCGACCGGGAAAAGACGGCCGACCTGCTCGGTCAGGCCCTCGCCCAGGGCTACCTGCAGATCGACGAGTACGACCGACGGCTACAAGCCGCTTTCCAGACGCAGACCGACCACGAACGCCGCGAACTGCTCGCCGACCTGCCGGTCGATCGCATCCGGCGCCACGATCCCCGCCGGCGCGCCGCTCGCGTCGCCGCGGCCCGTCGCGGCGTGCGCGCCCACCTCGCCGCGTACCTCGCCATGGTCGTCGTCGTGCTCAGCGTCTGGACGGCCGTCGCACTGACGACCGACGCCACCTACTTCTGGCCGATCTGGCCCATCCTGGGTGCGGGCATCGGACTCGCCAGCCACGCCGTGTCGATACCGCGGCTCAAGCAAAGCCGTTGGCAACCAATGCTTTCGGCCGTGCTTGCACCTGGATCGTGCGCAATCCGCTATCACATCCGCTAGCGCGTTCGAAAGACATGTGGCTTCCGCCGCGTTGGCATGGCCGGGTATGCCGAAGACGTTGCCTTCCCAGTGATTACGACGCCGTCGCGTACTGCAGGACGGGTTCCGACGAATCGACGTGCCCGTAGCTAATGATCCGCAGCCGGTGCGGGCGGACCTCGTAGACGACGCCGTCGACCGGATTGGTGACGTCGAATCCGTCCTCGACGGGCTTGGCGTTGGAAAGCTCGATGTGGGCGCCATCGCGGATCCGCTCGCCGCGATAATAGTAAGTCCCGCTGAGGTTTTGACACACCACCGCCAGCGACTTGGCCGTGCGCACCACGGCGGCCGGCGGGTTGCCGGGGTCGCAGCGGGCCGTCTCGCCGACGAACCCCAGCCCGTCGGCGCCCTTCACCGGACGCGACAACGTCGGCGTCAGCGGCGGCGGTGAGCTCGACGGCGCGGGAGGTGCAGCCGCTCGCGCTGACGACGGCCCCGGGGAGGCCGAATTGTTGTGATGCGTGCCGACAACGGATTTCACCGACAACACCAGGCCGACGATCAGCAGGACCGTTGCCACCGCGGTCACCACGAGCGGCGCGTGGCCTACCATCAGCCGGCGCGCCGGCCGCGGCGACGCAGGGGGCGGCTCGGGTGCGTCGTCGCCCGGGCCGGTATCCGGAAGCGCGACCGCCGGGAACGGACGGGTGCGCGGAAGCGGGAGCTGGCCGGCCCCAACGGAAACCGGCTCGTACGCCGCGAACACCGCTTCGCTGGCGGCCCGGGCCAGTGAACCGGCCGAGTCAAATCGCGCCGTGCGCTGTTTGGCCATGCCGCGGGTGATGATGTCGTCGTAGTCCCGGCCGACGCCGCGGCGCATGATGCTGGGCCTCGGCGCCGGCGACAGCAGGTGCGCGCTCTTCAGCTCCCCGGCGTCCTCGGTCTCGAAGGGCGGCTGCCCGGTGAGGCACTCGTAGAGCACACATGCCAAGGAGTAGACGTCGGTCTGCGACCCGATGCGTCCGGTGGTGAATCGCTCGGGCGCCATGTAGGTCCGCGAAAGGGACTCGTCCCCGGCGGCTTCGGCGATGCCGAAGTCGGCCAGGTAGGTGAAGTGGTCGTGGGTGAGCAGGATGTTTTCGGGTTTGACGTCGAGGTGCACCAGCCCGGCGGCGTGGGCGGCGTCCAACGCGCGCGCCACCTGGGCAGTGATCGATGCCGCGCGCGAGGGCTCCAGCGCGCCCTGCTCGCGCAGCAGGTCCTTGAGGCTGCCCCCGTCGTCAACCAGGTGCATATCGATGAACGGCACCCCGTCAATCTCGCCGAAGTCATGCAGCGGCAGGACGTGGGGCTCCTGCAGGCGCGTCACCTTGCGGCATTCGCGCCAAAGTCGTTGCTGGAAGCCAGGGTCCGCTGCCGTCTCGCCACGTAATAGCTTGAGCGCGACCATCCGGTCCTTAACCGTGTCGTAGGCCCGATAGACCTCGCCCAGTCCCCCGGCGCCGATCAGTGATCGCAGCTCGTACGGCCCGAACCGGGTACCGAGCCGCGAACCGCGGGACGAGGAGGCCACTGTGCAATCCTTTCGCAACGTCGAAGACAGTCCAGCCCGCGTGTTCCCGAATCGGGCGTCGACATAACGTGCGCAGGCTCACGCGTGTCGCAACCGCACAGCAGCGCCGCCCGCAACTACGGTGCGCCGCCGTCCCCCACACCCCGATACAGTGAGTGGCTGTCCGACGGGAGAAGGTGGGCCTTCGATGACCGACATGACAACGCGGTTCGCGACGATCGTCGGCGCGCACCACATCCTAACGGGCGACGCCATCTCCGACGACTACGCACACGACGAGGTGCTGACCAAGCGCCCGCAACGACCCGCGTACCTGGCCAAGCCCGCGACCGCCGACGAGGTGGCACAACTGCTCAAGGCCGCCACGGAAAACCACGTGCCGGTGACGGCCCGCGGCTCGGGAACCGGCCTGTCGGGCGCGGCGATCCCCCGCGCCGACGGCCTGCTGATCTCGTTCGAGCGCATGAACGCCGTGCTCGAGGTCGACGTCACCAACCAGGTCGCCGTCGTCCAGCCCGGCGTGACGCTCACCGCACTGGACGCCGCGACCGCCGGCACGGGGCTGCGGTACATGGTCCACCCCGGCGAGCTGTCCTCCAGCGTCGGCGGCAACGTCGGCACCAACGCCGGCGGCATGCGCGCGGTCAAGTACGGCATCGCCCGCCACAACGTGCTCGGCTTGCAGGCGGCGCTGCCCACCGGGGAGATCATCCGCACCGGCGGCAAGATCGCCAAGGTCTCCACCGGCTACGACCTGACCCAGCTCATCGTCGGCTCCGAGGGCACCCTGGCGCTGGCCACCGAGGTGATCGTCAAGCTGCATCCGCGCCTGGACCACAGCGCCACCGTGCTCGCGCCGTTCGCCGACTTCGACCAGGTCATGCAGGCGGTGCCGAAGATCCTCGCCAGCGGCCTGGCGCCCTACATCCTGGAATACATCGACAACGTGACGATGGCCGCGCTGGTCCATACCCAGAACCTGGAGCTCGGTGTTCCCGACGACGTCCGCGACAGCTGCCAGGCCTATCTCGTTGTGGCGCTTGAGAACCGGACCGTGGATCGGCTGGACGAGGATGTCGAGACGACAGGTGAGCTGCTCGCCGAGCTGGGTGCCGTCGACGCCTATGTGCTCGACGGCGGCGCGGCGCGCAAGCTGATCGAGGCCCGCGAGAAGGCGTTTTGGACGCTCAAGGCGCTCAACGCCGACGACCTCATCGACGCCGTCGTGCCGCGCGGCGCGATGCCGAAGTTCCTGTCCGCCGCGCGCGAATTGGCGACGGGGGCCGGCGGCGCCGCGGCGGGCTGCGGGCACGCCGGCGACGGCAACGTGCACCTGGCCATCTTCTGCCCGGACCCCGCGACGCGGAAGAAGCTGTTGACCGACATCTTCGCGCTGGCAATGGAATTGGGTGGAGCGATCTCCGGCGAGCACGGACTCGGCCGCGCCAAGGCCCCGTATTTCGTCGAACTCGAGGATCCCGTGAAGGTGGACCTGATGCGCCGCATCAAGGCCGGCTTCGACCCGGCCGGGATCCTCAACCCCGACGTCGTGTTCGCTTCGGGCGACGCGTAATCCGCCAGACGCCCTAGCCGACTAGCACGTCGTCAAGCGCCCGCAGGGCGGCCGCGGCGCGCCCGATGCCGTACTCGGCGCAGAAGCGAATCACGTCACGGACGTCGTCGGCGCTGAGACCGGCGTCGAGCGCGAGTTCGACGTGGCGGCGCATCGACTCGTCGATATCCTGCTGGCCGACATCGGAGGTCAGCGCCATGATGACGCGCTCGCGCCCGCTCAACAGGTCCTCCGACCACGCCCGGGACAGCTGCCAGTCGACGAATTCGGCGGTCCATTCGTCGGCGATATCGAGGCGCCCCGCGGCGTCGTTCACCGCGCCGGGCTCCGGCTGTTCGCCGAGATCGCTTGTGTCCAATCCGATCTCGGCCGCGATCTCGGTGAGACGGGCCAGCGCGTCCGCCGCCGCGGGATAACCCGAGTACGGGGCGACGAACCGGATCGCGGCCAACAATTCGGCGTAGGTAACACCGTGCATCGTGGCCGCCGTGACGTGCATCCGGAAGGCCAGTCCCAGATGGGCGCGGCAGATGTCGAGCGTCACGGTCTGCAGCAGCTTTTCGCGAACGCTCGTCCCCGGCAGCCCGAACGTGAACGCGGCCACCTCGAGTCCGAGCTTCTCGAATTGCGGATCCAGCTCCCCCAGCGGGCTGCTCGGCAGGTCCATCGTCAACGCGCCGTTGCTAATTGGCTCACGATGTCGAGGCGGAGGAACTCCGGCGCCTTGATCACCTTGCGCAGCATGAACCGGATGAACGCCGGCATGTCGGTCGCGTCCTCGTCGCGGAACACGACCGGGGCGCCGAGCTGATACCGCCGGCGCCGGGTCTGCAGTTCGCAGCCCCCCGCGGCGAGAACGTTGCGCACCCAATCGGTTTCGGGACCGTAAGTCAGCGCGATCACAAATCCGTTGCGGCGGCGGAAAGCCCACAGCGGGGTGCGGAAGGTGCGCCCCGATTTACGTCCGCGATGGACGACGATTGCCCATCCCGGCGCCCACGGGGCGATGTACTTGGTGAACCGATTGAGGCCGATCTTGTTGGCCCGGGCAACCCATCGCGGTGCTGGCATCTCCTTAACTCCTCACTTGGGGAATTTATGGATCCAGGCTAACGCTGCAGCATCCGGAAGTCAACGGCTGTAGAATTTCTGGATTGTGCCCCCCATTGGACGACGCCCGGGCAACCCCGACACCCGGAACGACATCGTGGCGACCGCTCGACGGCTGTTCGCCGAGTCGGGATACGACAAGACCTCGGTCCGCGATATCGCCGCCGGCGCCGGCGTCGACCCGGCGCTGATCCGGCACTATTTCGGCAGCAAGGCCGAGCTGTTCCGGTCCACTATGGGGTGGCCGTTCGACCCGGCCGAGGTCAACGCGCGCATCGCCGGCGGCGATCGCGAGGAAATCGGCGCGCGCCTGACGCGGGTGTTCTTCGAAGCATGGGAGCAGCCGGACTCGCGCGCTTCCCTACTGGGGATCCTGCGGGGCGCCGCGACCCACGACGAGTCGGCCGCCCTGGTGCGTCAGTTCATTCAGGGCCAGCTGTATCCGCAGATGGCCAAACTGCTGACGGGATCGGATGCGCAACTGCGTGTCGATCTGGCCATGGGCCAACTCCTGGGCATCGCCTACTTGCGCCACGTCCTGCAGGTCGAACCGATCGCGTCCGCTCCGGTGGACGAACTCATCGCGCGGGTCACCCCGATCGTCACCGCCCATCTCACGCCGCGGGGTTAGACGGCGCTCGGGGCGTCGGGGGCCGGTGATCCGGGGCCGACGCGGGGCGGTATTCCGGTGCGACGCCGGGCGGTATTCCGGTGCGACGCCGGGCGGTATTCCGGTGCCACCGCGGTCCGGACGCCCATACGAAGTGCCCACCTCCGAGCGACAACACACTGCCGCGCATCGCGTTTGTCGCTCGGAGGTGGGCAAAAGATATGCCGTCTCTCGGAGAGACGAAAGTGGCCATGTGACTCCCCAGGCCACCGACAGCCGACTAGCTCGGCCCGGTGACCATCGGCATCAGGTAGTTGCGCACGTAGGTGCGGGTGTCGTCGATGGTGGCCAGGTTGATGCCGGTGTGCGGGGTGACGATGAATGACAGCGTCAGCCGGGTGTGCAGTTCGGCGACGGTGCGCAGGTGGCGCTCCTGAGCCGCCGTGGTTTTCGACGTGCCGTAGAGCGCGGCGCGCAGCAGCCCCATGGCGTGCGCGGTGGCGAAGTCGAGAATGGCGCCCGCGTCGATGGTCAGGCTGGGCAGAATCGTTTCGGGCTCGGTGCGGAGCAGCTTCTTGAGCAAGGCGTGTTCGCGCATGAACGTCACCGAGAACAGCGTGCTGTAGACCATGCGCTCTTCGAGTGTCGTGCCACGCGCCCAGGCCTGCGCGTCGCCCTCGAGGAAGCGGCGCGCCTCGGCCAGCACGACGGCATCGACGAGCGCCGCCTTGGTCGGGAACCGCCGATACAGGGTGGCGCGCCCGACGCCGCTGCGCCGCGCGACATCTTCCATGGTGGTCCGGCGCATCCCCACCAGCTCGGCCTGTTCGGCGGTGGCGGCCAGGATGCGGGCGGTGATCTCGTCGGGGTTGTCGACCTGCGCAAGCACGACGGGATCGGGCTCGGTGAGTCGCCGCACGAACTCCGCCGTTCGCGTCGAGGTCACGCATCCCTCCTTGCCCGCTCGTCGCGGTCGTCGTATCGTAGCGATCGGAACAGGCGAGACATTTAGGGTCTCATTGTATCGCAGGGTGCAAGCGGAGTTGAGGTTCCGGGAGGGATCCGTATGCGTGTCGGACTCAGGGCCCGGTGGGCGGCCATGCACGGCGTGCCGCGGGCGTACTTCGCCGTTCAGGCCCGCCGCGGCGACCCCCTGGCGCGGCTGCTGCGCAGCGGAACGGCCGATGACCGCTATGCCCTGATGGAGCAGATCCGGGCGCGCGGACCCGTGGTGCGCTCCCCGTACGTGTGGGCCAGTGTCGACCATGCCGTGTGTCGACAAATTCTGCGGGACAAGCGCTTTGGTGTCACCGCGCCCAGCGAGATGGAATTGCCCCGCCCGCTGAAGGCGCTCATCGCCAAAACCGACCCCGGCGTGGCCAACCCGGTCGAACCACCCGCGATGGTGATCGTGAATCCGCCCGATCACACCCGCTACCGGCAACTGGTGGCACAAAGCTTCACCCCGCGCGCGATCGACTCACTGGACACCCGGGTCGCCGAAGTGACGATGGAGTTGATCGAGCGCATCGCCGCCACACCGCCGCCCGATTTGATCGCCGACTTCGCGATGCAACTGCCGGTCGCTATTATCGCCGAAATCCTTGACCTGCCGCCTGATTCGTATCCGCGCATGCTGGGGTGGGGCCGCAGCGGTTCCCCGTTGCTGGATATCGGGATCGACTGGAAGACCTACCGCGACGCCATCGACGGGCTGCGCGGCGCCGACGATTACCTGCTCGAGCACCTCCACAGACTGCGCGCCGGCCAGAAGAGCGACAATCCGTTCGGCCGCATGGCCGCCGACGGCTCGCTGACCGATCGCGAACTCACCGCCAACGCCGCGCTGATCGTCGGCGCGGGCTTCGAGACGACGGTGAACCTGATCGGCAACGGCATCGTGCTGTTGCTGCAGCACCCCGAGCAGTTGGCGCTGCTGCACGACAATCCGGACCTTTGGCCCTCCGCGGTCGAGGAGATCCTGCGGTTCGCCAGTCCGGTTCAGATGACCGCGCGCACCCCGAACTGCGACGTCGAAATCGCCGGGGCCCACATCGCGTCGGGCGACATGGTCGGACTGTTCCTCGGCGGCGCCAACCGCGACCCGAAGGTGTTCATCGATCCAACGACTTTCGATATCACCCGGGCCAACGCGCGCGACCACCTCGCGTTCGCGTCCGGCATCCACGCCTGCCTCGGTGCCGCCCTGGCCCGCATCGAGGGAACGACCGCCCTGCGCGCACTATTCGAGAGTTTTCCCGATCTGCGCCTGACGGCTCCCCCACAACCGCGAAGGCTGATCAACTTGCACGGATACACCAGGCTGCCGGCCCAACTCGGCGGTCGCAGAACGACTTCCGCCAAACTTCCCGTCTAAACCTCAGTTACGCAACGGTTCTCGACCGATAGCCGGCGTCACGGACGCGTCCACGTCGGTTTCCTCGTGGTCGGCGAGCCAGCGTTCGGCGTCGATGGCGGCCGAACAGCCGCTGCCGGCGGCGGTCACGGCTTGGCGGTAGGTGCGATCCACCAGATCCCCGGCGGCGAACACCCCCTCGATCGAGGTACTGGTGGTGCGGCCACGCACCAACACATACCCGTCCGCGTCGGTCTCGAGCACCTCGCGCACCAACTCCGAACGCGGGTCATGCCCGATCGCCACGAACACCCCGCTCACCGCCAACGTCGACTCCGCACCGCTCACCGTGTCACGCAACCGCAACCCCGTCACCGTCTCGGCACCCTCGACCGCCTCAACCGCCTTATTGGTCAGGAAGGTGATCTTGTCGTTGGCCCGGGCCCGCTCCAACATGATCCGCGACGCCCGGAACTCCTCACGGCGATGCACCAACGTCACACTGCGGGCAAACCGGGTCAAAAACGTGGCCTCCTCCATCGCCGAATCCCCACCACCGATCACCGCGATGTCTTGATCCTTGAAAAAGAACCCATCACAGGTCGCACACGAGCTCACCCCACGCCCCAGCAACTCCTGCTCCCCGGGCACCCCCAAATACCGGGCCGCCGCACCCATCGCCAAAATCACCGCCCGTCCGCGCACGGTGTCCCCCTCGCTGGTGGTCACCGACTTCACCGCACCCTCCAGCGACACCGATTCGACGTCTTCCATCCGCAGATCAGCACCAAACCGCAACGCCTGCTCACGCATCTGATCCATCAACTCCGGACCCATGATCCCGTCGCGAAAACCCGGGTAGTTCTCCACCTCGGTCGTCGTCATCAACGCCCCACCAAACGACGTCCCCTCAAACACCACCGGCGCCAACTGCGCCCGCGCCGCATACAACGCCGCGGTATACCCAGCAGGACCCGAACCAATAATGATCACGTCATGGATGTCGGAGGAGCTCATAAGCGGCCACACTACTGTGAGTCCGGCCAATCCCTCTGGCCGTCAACGCAACGCCGTGAAGCGGCGCACACAACGCGAGGTTGTGCCCTCACAACATGTGACCTCTACTGACGCCGGCGCGACTCGTGCACTATGGAAATCGCGCCCCGTGGGTCCAATGACGAACCTGCGGGTGCCCACAGACCCAACATCATCGCGAATGCCCGGTAGCCGAGAAGGCCCGCAGCCCGCCTCCGGCCGCACGCCGCCAATCTGAGCCGCCGCGACGAAGTTCGCGAAGGAGCAACGCATATGACCACCGCACGTCCCGTCAAGACCCGCAACGAGGGTCAGTGGGCGCTGGGGGATCGCGAACCCCTCAACGACACCGAGAAGATCAAGAACGACGACGGTCCGCTGAACGTCCGCGACCGCATCATCAACGTCTACTCCAAGCAGGGCTTCGACAGCATCGACAAGTCCGACCTGCGCGGACGGTTCCGCTGGATGGGCCTCTACACCCAGCGCGAGCAGGGCTACGACGGCAGCTGGACCGGCGACGAGAACACCGACAAGATCGAAGCCAAGTACTTCATGATGCGGGTCCGCTCGGACGGCAAGGCGATGACGGCGCACACGATGCGCACGCTGGGCCAGATTTCGACCGAATTCGCCCGCGACACCGCCGACATCAGCGACCGCGAAAACCTCCAACTGCACTGGGTCCGCATCGAGGACGTCCCCGAGATCTGGCGGCGCCTCGACTCCGTCGGGCTGCAGACCACCGAGGCCTGCGGCGACTGCCCGCGCGGCATCCACGGTTCGCCGCTGGCCGGCGACTCGCTCGACGAGGTGCTCGACCCGTCGGCCGCGATCGACGAGATCGTCCGCCGCTCGCTGAACAACCCCGAGTACGCCAACCTGCCGCGCAAGTACAAGACCGCGGTCTCCGGTCTGCAGGACGTCTCCCACGAAACGCACGACATCGCGTTCGTCGGCGTCCACCACCCCGAACACGGCCCCGGCCTGGACCTGTGGGTGGGCGGCGGCCTGTCGACCAACCCGATGCTGGCCCAGCGGCTCGGCGTCTGGGTTCCGCTGAACGAGGTGCCCGACGTCTGGGAGGCCGTCACCCAGCTGTTCCGCGACTACGGCTACCGCCGGCTGCGCGCCAAGGCCCGGTTGAAGTTCTTGGTCAAGGACTGGGGCGTCGAGAAATTCCGCGAAGTCCTCGAAGAGGAATACCTCAACCGCCGGCTAATCGACGGCCCGGCCCCCACGCCCGTCAAGCACACCATCGACCACGTCGGCGTGCAGCGAATCAAGAACGGCCTCAACGCCGTTGGCGTCGCGCCGATCGCCGGACGCGTGTCGGGCAGCACCCTGTCGGCCGTGGCCGACCTGATGGAAAAGGCCGGCTCCGACCGGGCGCGATGGACCCCGTTCCAAAAGCTGGTCATCCTCGACGTCGCCGACGACAAGGTCGACGAACTGGTGGCGGGGCTGGACGCGCTCGGGTTGCCGTCGCGGCCGTCGTCGTGGCGCAAGAACACCATGGCGTGCACCGGGATTGAGTACTGCAAGCTGTCGTTCGCCGAAACCCGGGTCCGCACCCAGACTTTGGTGCCCGAGCTCGAGCAGCGCCTGGCCGACGTCGAGTCGCGGCTGGACGCGCCGATCAGCGTGCACCTCAACGGCTGCCCGAACTCGTGCGCCCGAATCCAGGTCGCCGACATCGGGTTCAAGGGCCAGTGGATCGACGACGGTGACGGCAATTCGGTCGAGGGCTTCCAGGTGCACCTGGGCGGCGGCCTGGGTGAGCAGAGCGGCTTCGGCCGAAAACTGCGCCAGCACAAGGTCACCAGCGCCGAGCTGGGCGACTACATCGACCGGGTGACCCGCAAGTACCTCGAAAAGCGTGACAGCGGTGAGGCTTTCGCGTCCTGGGCGCTGCGCGCCGAGGAGGACGACCTGCGGTGAGCACGCTCGTCCTCACCGCGCACGGCAGCCGCGACCCCCGGTCGGGTGCCAACGCCGAAGCCGTGGCCGACCGCCTGAGGCGGATGCGGCCGGGCCTCGACGTGCGGCTGGCGTTCCTCGAGCTCAACGCCCCGAACTTCGTCGACGTGCTGGCCGGCCTGCCCGACAGCCGCCGCGCCGTCGTGGCCCCGTTGCTGCTGGCCAGCGCTTATCACGCGCGCCTGGACATCCCCGAACAGATCGCCCACGCCGGCGCTCAGGGCATCCGGCAGGCCGACGTGCTCGGCGAGGACGACCGACTGGTCACCGTCCTGCGCGAGCGTCTGACCGAGATCGGCGTGTCGCCCCTCGACGACGACCTCGGGGTGCTGGTCGTCGCGATCGGCTCGTCGAACCTGGCCGCCAATGCCCGCACCGCGAAGGTGGCGTCGCGGCTGGCCGCCGGCACCCGATGGGCCGGCGCCGCAACGGCGTTCGCCACCCGGCCCGAGGCGTCGGTGGCCCGGGCCGCCGACCAGTTGCGCCGCCGCGGCGCGCGCCGGCTGGTGATCGCGCCGTGGTTCTTGGCGCCGGGATTCATCACCGACGGCGTGTCAACCTTCGCCCGCGACAACGGCATTCGGATGGCCTCCCCGCTGGGCGCGCACCCGCTGGTTGCCGAGACCGTCCTCGACCGCTACGACGAGGCGCTGGCCGCCGACGCCGCGGCCTGAGCTTTTCCCGCCCGCGCCGCCCCTTCCCTTCCCGCCGAACGTCGAGTTGTTGCGGCAAAACGCCCGGAGACGCCGCAACAACTCCACGCTCGGCCAAGCGTCCTACGCCGTCGTGCGGTTGATGATGTGACTCAACAGGTCGCGGATCGCCCCGGCCGGCGGAGTACGCCCGCCGACCCAGATGGCCCGAAACTTGCGGCGCAGATCCAGCTTTGGGATGTGGACCGCGTACAGACGCCCGACCGCCAGGTCGTCGGCCACCGCCAGCCGGCTCATCGCCGCCGGGCCCGCGCCGGCCAGGACGGCGGCGCGCATCGCCGCCGACGAGGTCAACTCCAGCACGGGTGCGGCTTGCTGCATGTCCTCCCCGAGCACCTGGCGCAGCGCCGCCGCCAGCGAATCGCGGATGCCGGAATGGAGTTCGCGGGACACCAACGGCGTCTGCGCGAGTTCGCGCGCGGTCACGATCCGCGACCGTCGGGCCCACTTATGGTCCGGCGGGACGACGATCACCAGCTCGTCCTCCCCCACCACGCAGCTGCCCAAACCCTTTGGTGTACCGGGGTTTTCGACGAACCCGAGGTCGGCGGAGCCGTCGCGCACCGAGGCGATCGCGTGGTCACTGTTGGTGGCGGTCAGGATGACCTGCGGCGCGGTGTCGCCGCGCCGCGCCGCATCGGCCTGCAGGGACAGCAACCAGTGCGGCATGAGTTGCTCGGAGATCGTCTGGCTGGCCGACACCCGGATGCGTTCGCGGCCTTCCTTGCGCAGCGAGCCCAGCCCGGCGTCGACCTCGTGGGCGACGTCGAGCAGGCGAGTCGCCCAGTCCGCGACGATCAGGCCCGCGGGTGTCAGTTGCGAGCCGCGCGTGGTCCGGACGGCCAGGGTGACGCCGATCTGGGCCTCCATGGTGGCCAGGCGCCGGGAGATCGCCTGCTGGGTCAGCCCCAGCTCGCGCGCGGCCCGGCCGAGGCTGCCCGTCTCGGCGATCGCCAAAAACGCCTCGAACGAGGCCAGTTCGGGCAGCCGCGGGCTGAGTGGCATGGTGCAGCGCTCACAATCAAATCGTGTGACCACAACTATAGCTTGTGACACCACAACGCCAAACCTCTACTCACGCCCCGCGCGGGCCGGAAGCATGGGAAACATTGCCGCCCGAAAGGGCCGGTGAGCCGCGCGGATGCCGCCGCGCTAAATTAGCCAGCCTGACCGAGTTGCTGCGGCCCGCAGCCGGCTGACCCCGCTAGCCAGACGGAAGGACAACATTCGTGGCCTACGTGATCGCCGAACCCTGCGTCGACATCAAAGACAAGGCATGCATCGAGGAATGCCCCGTCGACTGCATCTACGAGGGCGCCCGGATGCTCTACATCCACCCCGACGAGTGCGTGGACTGCGGCGCCTGCGAGCCGGTGTGCCCGGTCGAGTCGATCTTCTACGAGGACGACCTGCCCGACGAGCACAGCGGATACCTGCAGATCAACGCCGACTTCTTCGCCGAGCTCGGCTCGCCCGGCGGAGCCGCGAAGGTCGGGCTGACCGAGAACGACCCCGCCCCGGTGAAGAACCTCGAGAGCAGGGCAGAGGCGTCGTAGCCTGCTAATCCGAGACGAATCCACCCGTTTCGTAAGGTGAGGCAATGCGGACAGCTCGAATCATCCACCTCACCCGGCAAGTCGGGTCGCTAGCGGTCACCGTGGTGACCGCGGCGTCCACACTCAACGCCTACCGCCCCCTGGCGCGCGGCGGCTACCCGTCGCTGTACTCGTGGATGGTCGGGCTCATCGTCACCGAGTTGCCGCTGCAGACGCTGGTCAGCCAGCTCGGCGGGCTGGCCCTGACGGCACGGCGCCTGACGCGGCCCGTGCGCATCACGGCATGGTTGGTCGCCGGGCTCTCGGCGCTCGGCCTGCTCAACCTGAGCCGCGCCGGCCATCGCGCCAACGTGCCGCTGACCGAGGCGTTGGACAGCGGGCTGGGAGCCGACCGGCTCACCGAGTCGGCGAGCCTGTGGCGCCGGCCGAGCGGCAGCGGCACCGCCAAGACGCCCGGACTCCTACGGATGCTGCGGATCTACCGCGACTACGCCCACGACTCCAACATCAGCTACGGCGAATTCGGCGGCGCCAACCGCCTGGACATCTGGCGGCGCCCCGACCTCGATCCGGCCGGCAAGGCCCCGGTGCTGTTCCAGATCCCCGGCGGCGCCTGGACGACGGGAAACAAACGCGGACAAGCGCATCCGCTGATGAGCCACCTCGCCGAACTCGGCTGGATCTGCGTGGCGATCAACTACCGGCACAGCCCGCGCAATACCTGGCCCGACCACATCGTCGACGTCAAGCGCGCCCTCGCCTGGGTCAAGCAACACATCGCCGAGTACGGCGGCGACCCCGACTTCATCGCCATCACCGGCGGCTCGGCCGGCGGCCATTTGTCGTCGCTGGCCGCGCTCACCCCAAACGACCCGCAATTCCAGCCGGGCTTCGAAGACGTCGACACCCGCGTGCAGGCGGCCGTGCCGTTCTACGGCATCTACGACTTCACCCGGTTCGACAAGTCGCTGCACCCGATGATGCCCGGACTGCTGATCAAGTCGATCATCAAACAAAAGCCCGCGACCCACCGACAGACGTTCGAAACCGCGTCGCCGGTCAACCACATCCATGCCGACGCCCCGCCGTTCTTCGTCCTGCACGGCCGCAACGACTCGCTGGCCTACGTCGAACAGGCGCGCACCTTCGTCGAAAAGCTGCGTCAAACCAGCGCGCAGCCGGTGCTCTACGCCGAATTACCTTTCACCCAACACGCTTTCGACATCTTCGGCTCGGTGCGCGCCGCGCACACCGCGGTGGCCGTCGAGCAATTCCTCGCCGAGATCTACGCCCGACAGCGCCAGGTCGCCGTCGCGTAACCGCTGACGCCACAAGGACTTATCGCACGGTCACGGTCAGCGTATAGACGCACCCCGGCTTGGCGTCCTTCTCCACAAAGCTGTTGTACGTCGCGACGATGGTGGTGGTCCCCGGCCTCATGGCCGCGAACGTCCACGTCTCGGTGCCCGGCGCCCCCAAGGCATCGGAGGCCGGCGGCACGAACTCGTGACTGAGCTGCCTGATGATCGCCGAGTCGCCGATCTTGGTGTCGGGCGTCCACCGGTAGGGCGTGGTGTAGTTCGAACCCAATTCCACGACCAACGTGTTGCCGACGTCGAGGGTGATGCTCTGGTTGATCTCGCTCTGGGTCAGCACTTTGGTCATCGGGACCTGGAGGGTCTTGGTCGACGGCGGATTCCTGGACGCGAAGTGGCAGCCCACCACCGACGACAACATGAGCACGGCGACTGTTGCCAGCAGCCTCACCTTCACCAGATCCCCCTTCAATTCCGCTCCGGAGCCTATCGGTCTGATCCAGACCGAAGATAGGCGCCGACGCCATCGTGCGTGACCCGGCGGGCCGTCAGACGTCGGGCGGCCCGCGCAGCCACCGACCGTGTCATCCGGCAGGATGGGCTGGTGTTTGGCCTCGAACTGATCGTCGCCCTGGTGTCCACCGTCATCGTGGGGACGGTCATCGGGCGGCGCTATCGCGTGGGTCCCCCGGTGCTGCTCATCTTGATGGGCGTGCTGCTGGGTCTGGTCCCCCATTTCGGTCATGTGCGGGTCAACGGCGAAATCGTGTTGCTGCTGTTTCTTCCCGCGATCCTGTACTGGGAGGGCCTGAACACCAGCTTCCGCGAGATCCGGGCCAACGCGCGCATCATCGTGTTCCTCAGCGTCGCCCTGGTGATCGCGACCGCGGTCGCGGTGTCGTGGACGGCGCGGGCGCTGGGCATGAATCCGCACGCGGCGGGCGTCCTGGGCGCGGTGCTCTCGCCCACCGACGCGGCCGCGGTCGCCGGCCTCGCGAAGAAGCTGCCACGCCGGGCGCTGACCGTGCTGAAGGCCGAGAGTCTTATCAATGACGGCACCGCCCTGGTCTTGTTCGCCGTCAGCGTCCACGTCGCGATCGGCGGGGCCGCGATCAGCCCACCCGAGGTGACGGCCCGGTTCATCGGCTCCTACCTCGGCGGCATCGCCGCCGGACTGCTCGTCGGCGGCGCGGTCACGCTGCTGCGCAAGCGAATCGACGCGCCCCAGGAGGAGGGGGCGCTGAGCCTGGTGACGCCGTTCGCGGCGTTCTTGCTCGCGCAATCGATGGAGTGCAGCGGGGTGGTCGCGGTGATGGTCTCCGCGCTCGTCCTGGCCTACGCCGGACCCGTGGTCATCCGGGCCCGCTCGCGACTGCAATCCTCGGCCTTCTGGGACATCGCGACCTTCCTGCTCAACGGCTCGCTCTGGGTGTTCGTCGGCGTCCAGATCCCCGGCGCGCTGCGCGGCATCGCCGGCGTCGACGGCGGAATTCGCCACGCGTTGTTCGTCGCGCTGGTGGTCACCGCCGTCGTGATCGTGTCGCGCATCTTCTGGGGCGAGATCACCACGCTGCTGATCCGGCTGATCGACCGGCGTCAGGTCCAACGCGAACGTCGGGTCAACTGGCGCCAGCGCTTCGTCACCGTCTGGGCGGGGTTCCGTGGGGCCGTATCGCTGGCCGCCGCGGTCGCCGTGCCGATGACGACGCTGAGCGGCGCGCCCTTCCCGGACCGCAGCCTGTTGATCTTCATCGTGACCGTCGTCATCTTGGTGACCGTCCTGGTCCAGGGCAGCACCCTGCCGGCCGTGGTCCGATGGGCGAAAATGCCCGAGGACGCCACCCACGCCGAGGAACTGCAACTGGCTCGTTGTCGGGGGTCCCAGGCCGCGCTCGCCGCGCTGCCGACGGTCGCCGACGAGGTCGGCATCAGCGACGACCTGCGCCGGCGGCTGCAAACCGAATACGAGGAAAAGGCCGCGCTGGTGCTGGCCACCGAGGACGGGTCGACCGACCACCGCATCCTCAAGGGCCGCGAGAAGGTCCGCCAGGTGCGCCTGGGCGTGCTCGAGCACAAGCGCCGGGAAATCACCGCGCTGCGCAACCAAAATCTCATCGACGACATCGTGCTGCGCGAGCTGCAGAACGAGATGGATCTCGAGGAGGTACAGCTCCTCGCCGCCGCGGCCGACGAGGACGAGGGCGACTAGGGCCAGTCGGTGGCCGACCGTACAGTCGGCCGCATGCTGCAGACCGTCGCGATCCGCGGATATCGCTCGCTGCGCGAGGTGATCCTGCCGCTGGGCCGGCTGTCGGTGATCACCGGCGCCAACGGATCCGGCAAGTCGTCGCTGTATCGCGCGCTGCGGCTGCTGGCCGACTGCGGGCGCGGCGAGGTGATCGGGTCGCTCGCCCGAGAGGGCGGGCTGCAGTCGGTGCTGTGGGCCGGCCCCGAGCAGGTGGCCGGGACCCGACGCACCGGCAAGACCGAGGGCACGGTGCGCACCCGGCCCGTGTCGCTCGAAATGGGCTTCGCCGCGGACGATTTCGGATATCTGGTGGACCTGGGCATCCCGCAGTCCGCCGGAAAGTCGGTGTTCGCCCGCGATCCGGAGATCAAACGGGAAGTGTTGTTCGCCGGCCCGGTGCTGCGGCCAAGTACGACGCTGGTGCGCCGGTCGCGGGTGTTCGCCGAGGCCCGCGCGGACTCGGGCGGCGGTTTCGACGAGCTGTCGCGATCGCTGCCGTCGTATCACAGCGTGCTGGCCGAATACGCCCACCCGCACGCGCTTCCCGAGCTCGCGGCCGTGCGAGAACGGCTGCGCGGGTGGCGGTTCTACGACGGCTTCCGCGTCGACGGCGGGGCGCCCGCGCGGCACCCGCAGGTCGGCACCCGCACCCCGGTGCTCTCCGACGACGGCAGCGACCTCGCGGCCGCGATCCAGACCATCCTCGAAGCGGGGTTCGACGATCTGGGCCGCGCCGTCGCCGAGGCGTTCGACGGCGCCACCCTCTCGGTGGCCATCCACGACGGGCTGTTCGACCTTCAGCTGCGACAGCGCGGCATGCTGCGCGCGTTGCGCGCCGCCGAGTTATCCGATGGCACACTGCGTTTCCTGCTGTGGGCCGCCGCGCTGCTGAGCCCGCAACCGCCCTCGCTGATGGTGCTCAACGAGCCGGAGACCTCGCTGCACCCGGACCTGGTGGCGCCGCTGGCGTCGCTGATCCGTACCACCGCCGCCAAGACCCAGGTTGTGGTGGTCACGCATTCGCGCGTCCTGCTGGAATTTCTGGACGCGGCGCCGATGGCCGAAGGCTCCGACGGTGCCATCGAGATCGAGCTGTACAAGGACTGGGGTGAAACGCGCATCGGCGGCCAGACCCTGATCACGACCCCGCGGTGGGATTGGGGCGCGCGCTAAGCGCGCTTGGCTTGGCGTGCTCTCTCTGCGGCGTTCGCCCCGTCTTCGCGCCGAGTGTGAATCCTGGGCGTTGCGGGTTAAACCTGGGCGGGCTTCACCGGCGTGTCGCCGCCGTGGCTTCACTCCGAAAGCCCTCAGTGCACACTCGACGAAAAACTGCCTACCGGGCAATATTGCCTACTGGGCATCTTTTGCGTACGGTGGCCGCTATGTCCGGACTGCGCGAACGCAAAAAGGCCGACACCCGGCGCGCGCTCAGCGATGCCGCGCTGCGCCTTGCTTTCGAGCGCGGGCTGGACAACGTGACGCGCGAAGACGTCGCCAACATGGCGGGCGTCTCACTGCGCACGTTCAACAACTACTTCAGCGGCAAATACGAGGCGCTGGCCTACCGGCAAGCCGAACGCCTGCGTCGCAGCGTCGCATTGCTCCGGGAGCGTCCCGCCGACGAGCCGCTCTGGACGGCGATCGCCCACGCCGTGCTGGAGCCCTTGGAGGACGACTTCGGCGACGTCTACGGCGACGAGAACCGGGCACCCAGCCGCCAGGAACTCGTCGAGGTGCGAAAGCTGCTCATGCAGCCGCAAGTTCGAAACTCGGTGCCGCAGAACCTGTTCGACGAGTTCCTCAGCGTAGTCGCCGAACGCACCGGCACCGACCCGAAGCATGACCTGTACCCCCGACTGGTCATGTCCGTCGTGCGGGCCGTCGGCGACGCCGCGGCCGACGCCTATGCATGGGCCGACCCCCCGGTGGCGATCACCACGTTGATCCGCTCGGGCTTCGCCGCCGTCGAGGCGGGGCTACCGGAACCCACCAGAAAGAAGGCAGCCCATGGCTGACGAACACGCCGACGTCGTCGTCGCCGGCGCCGGCCCCAACGGGCTGATGCTGGCCTGCGAGCTGGCGCTGGCCGGCATCAGGCCCGTCGTGCTGGACGCCCTGCCCGGCCCCAGCCCCGAGCCGAAGGCCAACGGCCTTGTCGGACAGGTCGTTCGGATGCTCGACATGCGCGGGATGTATCGGGACTTCACCGGTGACGAGTGCCCACCGCGGCCCAGCCCGGGATGGATGTTCGCGGCGATGCCGCTGATCTTCCCCGAGGGCCGCGACAACCCGATGTACGCGATGCTCATGCCCCAGCCCCGGCTCGTGCGGCTGCTGGAGAAGCGCGCCCGCGACCTCGGCGTGGATGTGCGCTGGGGCCACGAACTCGTCGGGATCGTGCCGGGGGCCGAGTCCGTCGCGCTGAGCGTCGCGTCGCAAGAACGCGACTACGCCATCGCCGCCGGTTACGCGGTCGGCGCGGACGGCGGGCGCAGCCTGGTGCGCAAGTCCCTGGGCATCGACTTTCCCGGCACCACCTCACCGATGGTCGCTCGGCTGGCCCACGTGCACATTCCCGACCAGTACCGCCGCCCGGAGATCGCCAGCATCGAGGTTCCGGGATTCGGTCCGCTTCGCTTCGGGCACAGCCGCTTCGACCGGGGCGGAATGATCTATGCCGAATTCGAGCCGGGCCGCGCGCTGCTCGGGACCATCGAATTCGGCCCGCCGGTGGACGAGGTGCCGATGAGTCTGGCCGAGTTGCGCGAGAGCGCACGCCGGGTGCTGGGTGTCGACGTTCCGTTCGAGGAGCCGAAAGGCCCCGGGCCCCACGCGCTTCGGCGCATCAACGGACAAAACACCCGGCATGCCGAACGCTACCGCGTCGGCCGCGTCCTGCTGCTCGGCGACGCCGCGCACGTGCACAGCGCGATGGGCGGCCCGGGCCTGAACCTGGGGTTGCAGGACACCATGAACCTGGGCTGGAAGCTGGCCGCCGAGATCAACGGAACGGCGCCGGCCGGACTGCTCGACACCTACCAGTCCGAGCGCCATCCGGTCGGCCAGCGCGTCATGATGCACTCGCTGTCCCAGATCGCGCTGATGGCGCCGGGACCCGAAGTCGCCGCGCTGCGAACGCTGTTGGGCGAGCTGTTCACCTTCCCGGACGCACAAAGGCACATGGCGGCGCTGCTGGCGGGCTCCGACGTGCGCTACGACGTGGGCGACGAGCACCCGCTGTCGGGCCACTTGGTGCCCGACCTGAGTCTCGATGACGGCCGACGGGTGGCCGACGTACTCCACGATGGCCGTCCGGTCGTGCTCGACCTCGGCGGCGCCGTCGCGAACGCGGCGCAAGGCTGGGCCGCGCGGGTCGACGTCGTCACCGCAAGTACCGCCAAGCGCCCCGCCGCGGCGATGTTGATTCGGCCGGACGGCTATGTGGCCTGGGCGGCCGACGAATTCGGCAGCACTCACCAAGAGGCGCTGCGCGCGGCGTTGCGGCGCTGGTTCGGGCCGCCGGCCAACGGATAGCGGCACCCGCGAGCGAAATTCATACAGTGTTCAGGCGCGCGTCGGTTCGGCATTGATGTGCGCACACGCGCACCGCGTGTCCTCGCGTTATGCGCGTTGTACAGGTCGCCAATTTCTACGGCCCTCGCTCCGGCGGCCTTCGCACCGCGATCGACCGGCTGGGCGCCGAATACTGCGCGGGCGGTCACGAGGTCTTCTTGATCGTTCCCGGACGGCGCGCCGGGCACGTCCAGCTCTACACCGGCGTGGTCCGAATCACCCTGCCCGCCAGGCTGATTCCCTTCACCGGCGGCTACCGCGCGGTGATGCCGGGTCCCGTCAAGGCCCTCCTGGCGGCGTTGCGGCCCGACGCGCTGGAGGTGTCGGACCGGCTCACGCTGCGATCGCTGGGCCGGTGGGGCCGCGACCACGGTGTCACCACGCTGATGATCTCCCATGAGCGCCTGGATCGCCTTGTGGGCCAGGTGCTTCCGCGCCGGGCCGCGCGGAAGTTCGCCGATGTGGCCAACGCACGCACCGCCGCGAACTACGACACCGTGGTGTGCACCACCGCTTTCGCCCGCGAGGAGTTCGACCGGATCGACGCCGGCAATACCGTCACAATCCCGCTGGGCGTGGATCTGCAGACGTTCCATCCGAGCCGCCACTCGCATCTGGTGCGCCGGCGCTGGGCGGCGCCGACGCAGCTGCTGCTGGTCCATTGCGGTCGGCTCTCGGTGGAAAAACGTGTCGACCGCAGCATCGACGCGCTCGGCGCCTTGCGCCACGCGGGCGTCGACGCGCGGCTCGTGGTCGTGGGCGAGGGCCCGTTGCGGTCCCGGCTGCAGCGCCAGGCCGCGCGCCTACCGATCGACTTCACCGGTTTCGTCTCCGATCGCGAGGTCGTGGCGCAGCTGCTGGCCTCGGCCGACGTGACGCTGGCCCCGGGCCCGCATGAGACCTTCGGGCTGGCCGCGCTGGAGTCGCTGGCGTGCGGAACACCGGCCGTGGTCTCTCGCACGTCCGCGCTGACCGAGATCATCACGCCCGACAGCGGCGCGGCGGCCGACAACGACCCGGCCGCCATCGCGGCCGCGGTCAGCTCCATCGTGGGCCGACCCGAACACCAGCGCCGCGTCGCCGCGCGGCGCCGCGCCGAGGATTTCACCTGGCACCGGGCGGCGGCCGGGATGCTCGCGTCGATGGGCGCGCCCACCTCTACCGGCGGCGCCTCCGAACGGACCGCATAGCCGCTCACACCGTGCCATTCGCCTGGCTAGTCTCGATGCAGACGACAAGGAGGGGCCAGTGCAAGCACGCGATCGGGTGTTGATCAGCGCCACCGAGTTAGCCGGCGTCATCGACGCCGGCGATCCGGTGAGCGTCCTGGACGTGCGGTGGAGGATCGACGAAACCGACGGGCGCGCGGCGTACCTGGAGGGGCACATACCGGGCGCGGTGTACGTCTCGCTCGAGGACGAACTCAGCGACCACTCGATTTCCGGGCGGGGCCGTCACCCCCTGCCGTCGGGCCGCGACCTGGAGGTCGCCGCGCGCCGCTGGGGAGTCCGGCAGGACGCGCTGGTGGTGACCTACGACGACTGGAATCGGGCCGGTTCCGCGCGCGCATGGTGGGTGCTGACCGCGGCCGGACTGGACAACGTCCGCATCCTCGACGGCGGTTTGGCCGCGTGGCGCGCGGCCGGCTACCGCCTCGAGACCGGCCCCGTCGAACCGGCGCCCGGCAATGTGGCTGTGCCGCACGATGATCTGTATGCCGGAAGCCTTCCGACTCTGACGGTCGAGCGGGTGGCCGAGGGCTCGGTGCCGCTACTCGATGCGCGAGCGCCGGAGCGCTACCGCGGCGACGTGGAACCCCTCGACGCCGCCGCGGGCCACATTCCCGGCGCCAAGAACCTTCCCAGTGTCGCCGTCTTGGCGGCCGACGGCACCTTCCTCGACGACGACTCGGTCGCCCGATTGTTGTGCGATCAAGGGATCGAGCGTCACGACACGGTGGGGGCCTACTGCGGCTCGGGCGTCACCGCCACGGTCGCGATCGCGGCGCTCGCCGCGCTGGGCCGAGAGGCCGCCTTGTATCCCGGGTCGTGGTCGGAGTGGAGTTCGGATCCGTCCCGCCCGGTGGAACGCGGCTGAATCACGTTGTGCACGGCAGTCTTTTGATGCCGTGGAAGAACGACGAGCGCAGCCGGTCCGGCGGTCCGGTGACGGCCAGGCCGGGCACGTTCGCATAGAGTTCTTCGAGCATGACGCGCAGTTCGAGCCGGGCCAGTTGTGCGCCGAGGCAGAAGTGCACTCCCCCGCCCCCGAACGCGGCGTGGCCGGCGTCGGGGCGGGTGACGTCGAACTGGTCCGGCCGGTCGAAGACCTCCTCGTCGCGGTTGGCGGACAGGTAGTGCATCAGCACCCAGTCGCCACAAGGGATTCGCTGCCCGCGGATCTCGACGTCGCGGACCACGGTGCGCCGGAAGTGCATCACCGGGGTCGCCCAGCGCAACAGCTCTTCCACCGCGGGCTTGATCGCCGCGGGATCGCGGGCGAGCTGCGCCTGTTGCTCGGGGTGCTCGGCGAGCGCCAAGATGCCGTGGCTCAACGTGTTGCGGGTCGTTTCGTTGCCGGCGATGGCCAGCAGTAGGAAGAACTCGTTGAGTTGGTCGCGGTTGAGCTTTTCGCCGTCGACCTCCGCGGCGAGCAGCGCCGACAAGATGTCGTCGGTGAGGCCGTGCTTGCGGCGATGCTCCACCAATTCCCCGCAGTAGGCGAACATTTCGGCCGCGGCCTGGCCCAGTGCTTCCGGCGTGGGGGCGTAGTCGGGATCTTCGATGCCCAGGCTTCCGATGGCGTTGCTCCAGCGGAAGACGTTCATCCGGTCCTCGGCGGGAACGCCGAGCACGTCGGCGATCACCTGCAGCGACATCTCGGCGGAAATGTCTGTCACGGCGTCGAATTCGCCCTTGTCGATGATGGTGTCGACGATGTCGCGGGTTACGAGCCGCATCCGCGGCTCCAGCCGCTGCACGTTGCGGACGGTGAAGCCCTGGTTGATCAGCTTGCGGAAGTGGACGTGACGGGGCGGATCGATGCCGGGCAGCATCGCCGAGTTCGGCCCGGCCTCGGCCTCCACCAGTGTGTTGCCCTTGCTGCTGGTGAAGGTGTCGGTGTCGCGGCTGACCAGGCGCACGTCGGCGTGTTTGGTCAACAGCCACGACCTGGGCAGCCCGGGCAGCTGCACCGGGTGCACCGGCGAGGTGGCGCGCAGCCTCGTCATCGCGTCGTACGGTGCGCCGGTGACGAAGGTGTCGGGATCGAGCACGGCGGCCGCGTCGCGGTCGGCGGCGGTGTCCAGGTTCTGCGGGACCAGGGATTTCACCAGCGTGGGTTTGGCAATGCTCACGACGGCGCCGATCCGTCCGGTCGCGAGGCCCCGATCCCGGCGATGATCACCTCGAGGCCGGCGCGAAAGTGGTTGGCGGCCTGACGCTTGCCGCGGTGGGCGGGCCGCGTCTCCTGCAGGCTCACCGAACCCAGCAGGTAGGTGTACAGCACCGAGTGGGCCGCCGCCGCAACCGGTTTGGTGAGGCCCGCCTCGGCGAGCAACGTACGGCTGAGCTTGTCGAGCCGACGGGCGGAGTCGCCTCCGCCGCCCGCTTGCAGGACGCCCGCGATGCCCGGCACCGACAGGATCACTTCACGGGCCGCGCAATAGAGTTCGGCCAGCCGGGTGTCCCAGGACCCGGTCTCGACGACGGGGATCTCGGCCAGCACGGATTCGGCGAGCAGGTCCAGGGCCGCCTGCTTGCCCGGCACGTGGTAGTAGACCGAGGGCACCGCGGCGCCGAGTTCGGCGGCCAGCTCGCGCATCGTCACGCCCTGCACACCGACGCGGCGGGCCAGGTCGCGCAGTGAGGTCACCACGCGGGCGCGGTCGAGTTCGCCATAGGGCCGGCGCACCGCGGCCGTCATCGCGGCACCCGCTTACCCACGGCGGCGGTTCGACTCCCGCCAGATTCGAGCACTGTTAGAATCTACCCCCGCATGAATCATCCTGGGAAGACCACGTTATGCATCCCCGTCGACGCCGGAGGATGCGTGCACCGATGAGCGGTCACGCCAAACTGTCGGTCGCCACCCCGGTCGTGACGATGTTCCCTCACAGCGCCGGCGACTGGGAGAAGGACGCCACCATCGAGGACCTGGCGCGGATCGCCGAGGCCGCCGACGGGCTCGGCTACCACCACCTGACCTGCAGCGAGCACGTCGCCCTGCCAGCGACCGAGACGGGCCGCCGCGGCACCCGCTACTGGGACCCGCTGGCGACCTTCGGCTACCTGGCCGCGCACACGCGACGAATTCGGTTGGCCACCAACGTGCTGGTGCTCGGCTACCACCATCCGCTCGAGATCGCCAAACGCTACGGCACCCTGGACCGGATCAGCGGCGGCAGGCTGATCCTCGGGGTCGGCGTCGGCAGCCTCAAAGAAGAATTCGACCTGCTCGGCGCGCCCTACGACGACCGCGGCCGGCGCGCCGACGACGCGCTGCGGGCCCTGCGCGCCGCGCTGTCAACGCCCGAACCCGAATACCACGGCGAGTTCT
Organism: Mycobacterium intracellulare ATCC 13950; assembly: GCF_000277125.1. Taxonomy (NCBI): domain Bacteria; kingdom Bacillati; phylum Actinomycetota; class Actinomycetes; order Mycobacteriales; family Mycobacteriaceae; genus Mycobacterium; species Mycobacterium intracellulare. The sequence goes on along the minus strand of NC_016946.1, from coordinate 2,225,844 downwards.
ACTCCTTCGCCGGCATGGTCGTCGACCCGTGCGCGGTCCAAGACCGCGTCCCCCTCTGGATCGGTGGGCAAACGCTGCTCTCACTGCGCCGGGCCGCAACGCTGGCCGACGGCTGGGCGCCGTTCAACGTGAGCCTGCGCCAGGCGCGAGACTGGCTGAGCCGCTTCGACCTCGGCCCTGGTTTCGACGTCATCCTGCCCACGCCCTCACTGCTGGACCCGATCGGTGCACCGGAACGGACCCGCGATCTCGTGGCCGAAACCGCCGCGCACGGCGCCACCATTGTCAGCGCCGTGTTCCGGCACACCTCGCTGCCCCATTACCTGGAGAACCTGCAGGCCCTCGCCGAACTTCATCCCCCGTCCGGCGGTGCCACGTAATGCGCGTCAAGGCAGGCATATTCAGCCTCACCGCCGCGGCGCCGCCCGACGATGACGGCAGCTACCTGCGTTGGCACCTGCTGGATCACATGCCCGAGCAATTTCAGCTGCCGGGCATCGTGCATGGATTGCGCTGGATCGCCGACGGCGACTACGCCGACCATCGCCTCGCCGCCCACGGACCGTTGGGCGAAATCGGCAACGCGGTGCACTATTTGGTCACCGACCCGGTCGAAGAGACCTTCGACGAATTCGTCACCCTCGGCCGCGCGTTGCGCGACAACGGCCGCTTTCGCGTCGTGCGGCCGTCGCTGCAAGTGGCCGGCTTGCGCCTGCTGCAGTGGCGGTCCTCGCCGCACGCGCTGATCTCGCCCGAGGTGGTGCCGTTTCGGCCGCACCGCGGCATCGTGCTGATCGTCGAGGAACCCAGCGACGGCCGCCCGGACGAATGGCTGCAATGGCTGCACGCCGAGCACTATCCGGCGCTGCTCGCCACCCCGGGCACGGCCGGCGCGTGGACATTCGGATCCAGCGCCGGGTGGAGCCACTTGCCCCGGGGGTGGCGCACCGACCACCAGTACATCAGCGTCGTCTATCTCGACGAGGATCCGCTCGCCACCGTCGAAGTCTTGGCTCCGCTCATCGAAGAACGTTGGCGCTCAACGGCTGTGCGGCCGGTGTTCGCCGGGCCGCTGCGCAGCATGATCGCCTGGGAGGCCTGGCCGTAGCTACGAGGCGCAGCAGGTGGACTGCGATTCGTCGGCCGGCCCGAACGTCTCGGAATCGGCCTTGACCGTGTAGATCTCCCAGCGTTCACCGCCCGGGCCGCTCACCCACACCTTGTCCTGGGTGGCGTAGCAACAGGTCGAGTCGATCTCTTCGTCGGTGAGCAGACCCGCCTGCGCGAGCCGGCTGTTTTCGGTGAGCACGGCGTCGCTGGTGGGAACCTCGACGCCGAGATGGTTGAGGGTCCCGCCCTGGCCGGCGGTTTCCAGCAGCACCAGTTTGAGCGGCGGGTCGGCGACGACGAAGTTCGCGTAGCCGGGTTTGACCTTGGCCGGCTCCACGTCAAAGAGTCTGGTGTAGAACGTGATCGCCTCGTCGAGGTTGTCGACGTTGAGAGCGAGTTGGATGCGCGACATATCACTGTCCTTTCGTGGCGGGCACATCGATCGTCATCGTGATCCCGAGCAGCTCCCGGATGAGGGCATAGACATGCTCGGCGATGTCCTCGCGGATTTCCCGCACCGTCTCGACCGGCTGACCGGCGGGGTCGCGCAGGGGCCAATCGCGGTACGAGACGCCCGGGAAGAACGGGCAGGTATCACCGCAGCCCATGGTGATGACGACGTCGCTCGTCCGCACCACGTCGGCGTCGAGTGCTTTCGGGACGTCGGTGATATCGATGCCCCATTCGGCCATCGCGGCCACCGCCGCGGGATTGATCTGATCGGCGGGTTCCGTTCCGGCGGAACGGACGTCGATGCGGTCGCCGGCCAGGTGGCGCAGCAGCGCGGCGGCCATCTGGGAACGACCGGCGTTATGCACGCAGACGAACAGGACGCTGGGCCTGTCGGCGCTCGACCGCGAACCGTCGGCCGCACCAAAGAGCCGGGGCCGCAAGGCCAGGGAAACGTAAACCAATGCGACCAGGATCGGCACTTCGATCAGGGGTCCCACGACGCCGGCCAGCGCCTGACCCGAGGCGGCGCCGTAGGTCGCGATCGCCACGGCTATCGCGAGCTCGAAGTTGTTGCCGGCGGCGGTGAACGCCAGGGTGGTGGTGCGCGCATAGCCGAGCCGCAGCAGCACCCCCAGCGCGTATCCGCCGGCCCACATGATCGCGAAGTACGCCAGCAGCGGCAGCGCGATCCGGGCGACATCCCAAGGACGGGACGTGATTTGGTGGCCTTGCAGCGCGAAGAGGATGACGATGGTGAACAGCAACCCATACAACGCCCAGGGCCCGATCCGGGGCAGGAAGCGATTTTCGTACCAGCCGCGGCCCCTGGCGCGTTCGCCGAGGTGGCGCGACAGGTACCCGGCCAGCAGGGGCAGCCCGAGGAAGATGAGCACCGATTTGGCTATCTGCCAAGCGGATACGTCGATGCCGGTCGTGCTCAGTCCCAGCCACCCCGGGAGCACGGACAGATAGAACCAGCCCAGGGCGGCGAACATGACGACCTGGAAGATCGAATTCAGCGCGACCAGGACCGCCGCGGCCTCGCGGTCCCCGCGGGCGAGGTCGTTCCAGATGATGACCATGGCGATGCAACGCGCCAGCCCCACGATGATCAGCCCGGTGCGGTACTCCGGTAGATCCGGCAGCAGGAGCCAGGCCAGCGCGAACATGACGGCGGGTCCGACCAACCAGTTCAACGCCAGCGACGTCGCCATCAGTTTGCGGTCCGCGGTCACGGTATCGAGCTGGTCGTACCGAACTTTGGCCAGGACCGGATACATCATCACCAGCAGCCCGATCGCGATGGGCAGCGAGATCCCGTCCACCTGAACTGCGCTCACCGCCCCTCCCAGGCCCGGGACAAGCCGGCCCAGCAGCAGGCCGGCGACCATCGCCATTGCGATCCATCCGGGCAGGAATCGATCCAGCGTCGAAAGCCGCGCGCTCACCGCCTCGTTCATGAGCCGCATCCCGCGCCCGACAGGGCGTCGACGTGCAACACCGATGAAAGCTGTTGTAGCGCTTCGGGAACCACCCAGTAGTACACCCACGTGCCGCGCCGTTCGCAATCCAAGAGCCCCGCCGACCGCAGCGTTTTCAGGTGATGGGAGATCGTCGGCTGCGACACGTCGAACGTCGGGGAGATCTCGCAAACACAGGCCTGACCGCCCGGGTGGCTGGCGACCAGGCTCAACAGCCGCAACCGCACCGGATCGCTGAGCGCCTTGAACATCGCCGCCAGTTCCGCGGCCTGCGGCTCGGCCAGCGCGGCCGCCCCCAGCGCCGGGCAACACGCCGTGGTTTGATTCGACATGCATCTATATAAACGCATATCTAATCAGAAGGCAAGGTTCTATAGTCCTCATGACCGTCTAGCGGAGGACCGATATGACACACCCTCGGCCGTGGATCGTTCGTGCGGGTTCCGCGCTCGGCGCGCTGGCGCTGGGGGCGAGCCTGCCGGCCTGTTCGGGCAAGGAGAGTGACCCGGCGAGTCCCCCCAGTTCGACACCGGCATTGACGAGCACGACCGTGATGATCGATGGGAACAAGCACACGCTCATCGCCGCGGTCGACTGCACGAGCTCGGCGGCCCAGCCGAATGCGTCGCCGCCGGAATCGGGGGATCTCACGACCCGCATCAGCGTGCACGACGACGCGGCGTCGGTGTCGCTGGCCGTCTCGGACGAACGGCCCCCCACCGTCGACGGGTTCGCGATTTCACTCAAGCTGCCCAACGGCCAATATCAGCTGCCCTATCAGGGCACCAATTCGCCGACGCAGGTGCAGGCGACCAAGGACGGCAAGGGCTACACGATCACCGGAACGGGCCAGGCGACCACGCCCGGGCAAAGCGGCGTGCGCGACGTGAGGTTCGGGATCCACGTGACGTGCCCCTAGCCGCCGTGGTTGTCTGCCGCGGCCCCCTCTGAGAGGCTGACAGCTTGGACATCTTCGCGCAGTGGCAAAACGGCGGCACCCAACTTCGTTGGCGGTCGACCACCGCGGCCAACGAGGCCCGAGAAGTCACGATCTTCAGCCGCCGTTGCGGCACGCCCGGCGCGCCCGCGCTGGTGCTGGTGCACGGCTTTCCGACGTCGAGCATCGACTACTTCGCCCTGGCGGCCGAACTGCGCGCGGAGTTCGACATCTACCTGCTCGACTTTCCCGGCTACGGCCTGTCCGCCAAACCGCCCGAGCCGTATGTGTACTCGCTGTACGACGACGCGCGGCTGCTGGTCTACGCCATCACCGAGGCGTGGCAGCTCACCGACTACCGCATGCTCACCCACGACCGCGGCAGCAGCGTGGGGATGATCGCGCTGGGCATGCTGGCGGCCCTTGATCCGCCGTCGCTGCCCGCCGACCTGATCGTGACGAATGCCAATATCTACCTTCCCCTTTCGAACCTCACCGCGTTCCAGACCGCGCTGCTCGATCCCGGGACCGGGCGCGCCACCGCGGCGGCGACGACGCCGGAGATGCTGGCGGCCGGTTTGGGCGCCAGCACGTTCATGCCGCGGCGGACATTGGACGATCCGGAGATCGCCGCGCTGGCCAAGTGTTTTGCCCACAATGACGGAATCCGCGTGCTGCCCGATACCATTCAATACCTCCACGAGCGCGCCGCCGACGAAACCGGTTGGCTGGAGGCGCTTTCCACCAGCGAAGTCAACACCACGGTGGTGTGGGGCCTCCACGACAACGTGGCCCCGTTGCGGGTTCCCAACCACGTCTGGCAGACCTATCTGAAGAACAAGCCGGGCCGCAATCGCTACTGGGTGGTGCCGGGCGCCGACCATTATCTCCAGTGCGACGCCCCAGGACAGCTCGCGCAGATCGTGCGCCTCACCGCCGAAGGCGGGGACATCCCGCTGCAGACGCTGGGAAACCGGCCCGACGGCGCGGTGTTGGTGGACCGGAGTGAGCCCTAGCGGTGCCGCGGCTCAGCGAGTGGCCACCGGCAGGCGCGCCCATCCGCGCACGCTCGCGGTGTGCGCACGCTCGGCGTTGGCGTAGTCGACCTCCCAGTCCGGCCAGCGCTTGAGCACCTCCTCGAAGGCCACCCGCGCCTCCATCCGGGCCAGCGCCGAGCCCAGGCAGAAGTGCAGGCCCTGCCCGAAGCTGAGGTGGCCGCCCGCCTGCCGGTGGATGTCGTAGCGGTCCGGATCGGCGAACCGCCGGGGGTCGCGGTTGGCGGAACCGTTGAGCAGCAACATGAATGAACCCTCGGGGACGACGCGGCCGTACTGCTCGGCGTCCTGGGCCACGTAGCGCGCCTGCACCGGCGACGGGGGTTCGAAGCGCAGCGTCTCCTCGATCGCCCCGGGAATGAGGGACGGGTCGGCGACGAGCTCGCGGCGCTGCTCGGGATGGTCCGACAGCAGCTGTCCCATGAAACCGATGAGCCGGGCGGTCGTCTCGTTGCCGGCGCCGGCGATCATGGCGGTGTAGGCCAGCACCTCGGTGCGCGACAGCGGGCGCCGGGTGCCGTCGGGCTCGTCGATCTCGGCCCGCAGCAGCTCGGTCATCAGGTCGTCGGAGGGATGACTGGCCCGCCACTCGATGTACTCGGCGAACAGGGCAATGGAGTTCGCGAAGATGTTCGCGTCGACCGCGGCCGGGTCGCTGTCCGTGGACAGTTCGATGTTGGCGACGCTGCGGTCGCGGATCTTTTCCTGGTCGGCCTCGGGGATGCCCAACAGGTAGCCGATGGTCCGCATCGGCATCATCGCCCCGAGGTCGGCGATGAAGTCGAAGCCGCCGGCGCCGACGAGCGGGTCAAGCTCGCGGACGCAGAACCCACGCACCAGGTCTTCGACGGCCAGCATGCGCCGGGGCGTGAAAACACGCGAGAGCAGGCGGCGGTGCAGGTCGTGCAGCGGGGGGTCTTCGAACAGCAGAATGCCGGGCGGCACTTCGATATTGGCGAACAGGATGTCGGCGGTGGTGCCCCGGCCGGATCGGTAGGTCTGCCAGTTGGGCAGTTCGCGCGCCACGTCTTCGTAGCGGCTCAGCGCGTAGAAGTTGTACTTCTCGTTGTAGTACAGCGGCGCTTCTTCGCGCATCCGCTTCCACACCGGATAGGGGTCGTCGTCGATGACGGAGTCGAAGGGGTCGTAGTACAACTCGATCGCGCTGGTGTCTGTCATGAACCAATTCCTCTGAGTAGAGCGGTCTTTCGAAAGCTCAGCCGTTCCTGTGCAGGAAGCCGTGCAAGATGGCCTGGATGAGTTCGTCGACGATGGTCTCCCTCGACGGCGGCTCGGTCCCGAAGTAGGTCGACCGCAACGCCGCCATGCCGGCGATCATCGCCACCGTCGAGTGGGCGGGCAGGTCGGGATGGTCCGAGCGCAGCCCGCGCAGGTGCATGCCCTCGGCGCTGATCTGCCCGAGCGCCGTGACGGCCTGCCGGATCTCGGCGATGCCGGCGTCGGCCTTTTCCTCCTCGGACAGCGCCTCGGATGCCATCAGGGTCAACAGCAGGCCCTGATGCTCGACGAACACGTCGTAGAGCTGCCCGACGAACCGGCGCGCCAACTCCTCCTCGTCGGTCTCCTCCGGGACGACCGACTGCCAGGTCTGGCGGAACTCCTCGACGAAATCGGTGAAGGGCAGGACGAGCGCCTCACGGAACAACGCCGCCTTGGAGCCGAAGTGGCGAAACAACAGATGCTCGGTAACGCCTGCGGCCTGGGCGATTTCGCGCGTCGTCGTGCTGCGGTAGTCCTGGCGGGCGAAGCGGGCCCGGGCGGTGTCGAGCAGCAGCTTGCGCGGGGCGCCGCGGGGCCGGCGCACCGAGGCCGACGCCTCCGCCGCGCCGCGTTTCGTGCCGGACGACCGCTGGGCCACGTCACTGCCTCCTCACCCGATGGTTGACTCCCTTTAGGATAGTAGGCACTATCTAATCAGTCGAGCTCGAATCGGAAGGGATTGCGACTGTGGGCGCTGTCATCATGCTGGGCACGCTGTTCGGCTTGATCGTTGTGATCTTCGGGCTGGTGCTGCGCTTCGACCCGCAGGCACGCCGGAGTCAAGGGGCCGACCGGTGAGCTCCCAGATGACGCCGGTGATGCAGGCGGCCAGCGATTTCGCGCTCGTCGGCGGCATCACGTTCACCGCCCTCGGGATCTATCTGAGCGTGCGCCAGCGGCGCGTGCACCCCCTTCTGCTGCTGTGCATCTCGGCGATGTCGTTCTCGTGGATCGAGGCCCCCTACGACTGGGCGATGTACGCGCAGTTCCCGCCGGCCATCCCCCGGATGCCGTCGTGGTGGCCGCTGGACATGACGTGGGGCGGGCTGCCGCTGTTCGTTCCCGTCGGCTACATCTCCTACTTCGTGTTGCCGGCCGTGACCGGCGCGGCCCTGGGCCGATGGGTGGCGGCCAGGTTCAACTGGCGCAGACCACAGACGCTGTTGGTGGTCGGTCTGATCGTCGGCTTCTGCTGGGCACTGTTCTTCAACGGGTTCCTGGGCGCCAAGCTCGGCGTGTTCTACTACGGCCGCGTGATTCCCGGGCTCGCGATCCGCGAGGGGACCCTGCACCAGTACCCGCTCTACGACTCGCTGGCGATGGGCATCCAGATGATGCTCTTCACCTACCTGCTGGGCCGGACCGACGACCAGGGACGCAACGTCATCGAGATGTGGGCGCAGAACAGGTCGAAGAACCGCGTCACCACCTCGATCCTGTCCGTCGTCGCCGTGATCGTCATCGGAAACGTCCTCTACGGCGCTGTTTTCGCGCCCCACCTGGCAACCAAGCTGGGCGGCTGGGTGACCACCGAGCCGCCGGCGGGCGAGCTGTTCCCGGGCGTCCCGAACCAACCGCGCTAGCGACGAACGTGGAGTTGTGGCGCGGAATCGCGACCATTTCGCGCAACAACTCCACGCTCGGCACCAAGGAGTTCAGATGAGCTACGAAAGCAAGGCCGAGCCGATCAAAATCGGCTACCTGATGGACTTTCGGCTGCCCGAGGGCTTTCCCACAACGTATTTCGAGGACCTGACGCAGCCGTTCGACCTGGTCTTCGGCAAGGGCGTCGAGCAGGGGCTGATCGATCGCCCGATCGAGATCGTCTACCGCGAGGTGGAGGGGTTGCCTAAGGGATCGGTCAAAGCGGTCATCGACGCCTACGGCGAATTGTGCGACGTGGGCTGCCTGGCCGTCTTCGGCCCCAACATCGGCGACAACGCGATCCCGACGCGAGAGGCCATCGAGGAGCGCTTCAAGGTTCCCTGCATCAGCGTCACCGGGTCCGACGTCGCGCTCGGCGAATGGTTCTTCGCGTTCCCGATGGGCTCGCACACCGACGAGCCGATCTTCTGGTCCGACCTGCTGGCCAAGGGCGGCCACACCGAGATCGGCGTGCTCGTCGAGCAATCCCTGGTCGGCGAGGCCTACCTGAAGAACCTCCGTGATGCCTGCCGCCGCAAGGACATTCGCATCGTCGCCGAGGCGCCCATCGCGCAGACCGCTGGGGACGTGACGGCCGCCGTGCGGTCGCTGCACGAGGCGAAGGCCCAGGCCATCGTGCACTGCGGGTTCGGCTTCGGGATCGTGTTCGTCAACCCGGCGCTCGACGCGCTGGGTTGGGATCCGCCCCGGTTCTGCGGGACCGCCTTCCAGAACGCGTGGCTCAACCCGGTGATGTGGAACGCGTTCATGGGCTGGACCGGGGTCGACCAGTACGACGAGGGCAACGTCGTCGGGCAGAAATTCCTGGACGAATACCAGCAGGCCTTCGGGCGGCGCCCGGAATGGTGTGTGCCGGTGGTGAATCGCGACGTGGCGTTCACCCTGTTGCGGGCGCTCGCGGACGCGCACCCGTTGAGCCCGCGGGGGGTCAAGGAGGCGCTCGAGCGCGTCAAGATGATGCCGGCCGCGTCCGGTGCCCCGGGGACGCGGGTGTCGTTCGGCAACTGGTCGCGGCGCGCCTGGGTGGGCGCGGGGTATCTGGTGGCGCGGCGACTCGACGCCGACGGCGTCAATTCACACCTGGTCGATCGCTTCGGCGAGGAGTAGCCGCCGAGCGTCGAGTTGTTGCGCGAAATCGCGAGCATTTCACGCAACAACTCCACGTTCGGCACGGAAAAATTACGACAGGGCCTCCGGCAGCACGACCTCGCCCACCCGCTTGAGATAGGGCCACGCGATCTCCGGTGGCAACCCGCCGCACAGCGGCGACAGGTTGAGCACCTGCCCGGCCTTCACCCACGAAACCGCCTCGGGAACAGAGATAATCACGTGTGACGTTCCGGTCTCGCGTAGCTCGTCGACGGTGTTCACGTGCGAGAAGCCGGCCGTCGTCTCGTCGCCGGGGTTCCACGCGGCGTAGGTCCGCACGTCGTGGAGCAGGTGGTCGCCGATCTCTTTCCACGCCCGATCGACGTCGTCGGCGACGAACACGACCGACGGGGTGTTGCGGTCGGGAAACATGGTGGGGCCCGGCGTGTGGCCGTGCTCGCGGCAGGCCTCCTCATAGGCCTCCCGGATGCCCGGGGCGTTGGCGTTGCCCAGCATGCCCAGGCCGTACCTGCCGGCCCGGCGGGCCGCCGCCAACGTTCCCCCACCCCACATCAGCCCCGGGCCGCCGGGGGTCAGCGGGCGCGGCGTCACGGTGATCCGCCGCCCGTCCTCGATCACGGTTTCACCGGCGAGCAATCGCCGCAGCAACGCGAGTTTCTCGTCGCAGACGCGACCGCGCTTCTTGATCGGCACGCCGAAGTGCTCGAACTCCTCGGGCCGGTAGCCCAGGGCCAGAATGTACGACGCCCGACCATTGCTGATGATGTCCAGCACCGCCATGTCCTCGGCGAGGCGCACGGTCTCGTAGAACGGCAGGATCAGGATCAGGCTCAGCGCCAGGCGCTGCGTGCGCGCCGCCACCGCCGAGGCCAGCAAGAACGGTGACGGCAAATACCCGTCCTCGGAGCCGTGGTGCTCACACAGCACGGCGGCAAGACCGCCGTGCTCCTCGGCCCAGGCCGACATTTCGGGCGCCGCGGCGTACAGATCGGTTGGGGCCGCGGCCCATTCGGGATCGCGCATGTCGAAGCGCAGTGTGTACACGGCAAACTCCTAGGTGGCCTAATCTTGGTGATGCACGTTACACCTTCAGTCGAAGACGTAAAGCGGCAGCGTCATCGGAATGTCCAGCGAGCTCAGCAGGCCGGCGGGTGCGGTGACCACATACGGGATCGCGTTGACCACCCGCATCGCCGTCGACGCCATGGCGGCGTGCCCCGCGCCGTGGCCTTCGGCCTCCCCCATCCTCATCTCGCAGTGGACGTCGGGATCGCCGTCGATGTCGACCCGATAGGTGGCGTCGGACTCCGAGGTCGGCCAATCGGGCGCGACGTCGCGGGCCATCCGGATGACGTGTTCGATCACGATTGCCTCGCGACCGTTCACCACGCCCGCCGCCCGGGTCCGCACGGCGCCGCAGGTGCCCGCCTTGATGGTGCCGAATGCCACCTCGATGTCGCGGTCGGCCAACCGTCGGTCCAGGGAGCCACGCACCTCTTCCACCTCGACCCCCAGGCCGCCGGCGATCAGGTATATCGGTGCCTGCCAAGCCATTTCGATGAAGCCGGGCGTGGCGAGCATCGGCTGAAACTCCAGCGGGTGGCCGAATCCCATCCCGTTCATCATCACGTCGGCCACCGGGTAGTGGTCGTTGAGCGCGACCTCGCTGGCCGTGATGGTCCGGATGCGCTTCGACTGCGTCGTCATCAGCAGCGCGAGCTGATCGGAGGCGAAGCCGGGAAAGATGCCCGACGCGTAGAACGAGGCGCCGCCTGCGGTGGCCGCCGCCTCGAGCTGGTCGCGCCAGTCCGGGGCGAAATACGACGGCGGATGCACCAGGCTGGTCGACGACGTCGACACGACGTTGATGCCGGCCGCCAGCAGCCGCAGATAATCGGGCACCGCCGCCCCGTCGCGCTCGGGACCGCTGGCCGCATACACCACGCAGTCCGGCTTGCACGCGATCAGGGCCTCGGCGTCGTCGGTGGCCGCCACCCCGAGCGGGTCGCCACCGGCCAGCTCCCCCGCGTCCCGGCCGACCTTGTCCGCCGAATGTACCCATACCCCAACGAGTTCCAGGTTTGGGCGCCGGTTGACGGCGTCGATCGCGACCTTGCCGACGCCGCCGGTGGACCACACGACGACACGCAGGGGCTGTTGGATCGACACCGGTGCTCTCCTTTTATTGGGTGGCGGCGCGCGCGGCGCGTTCTAGGTAGGGCCAGGCGACGTCGGGGGCGCTGCCGCCGCACAGCGGGTGCAGCGGCAGCGGCCAGCCGCCACGGACGTACTCGGTTGCCTCGGCGGTGGTGAAGATGCGGTAGGGGCCGCCCTCCGCGCGCAGTGCGTCCACGCCGTCGGCCCGGGTGATGCTGGCCACCGAGTCGTCATGGGGGCGGTAGGACGCGGCCATCACCGCGTCGTGCACCAGGTGCGGGCCCAACTCGTCCCAGGCCCGGCCCACGTCGTCGGCCACGACGCCCGGAGGCGCGAAAAACTCGGATTCGGCCCTCACCGCTGCAGACTAACCTAAAATTTGTTCGTTAAGATAGTGCCTGCTTTCTTAAACCTGACCGCTCGAACCGGCCGCGCGCGTCGCGAACATACGAAAACCGCGGCGGCCGTTGGTCTTAGACCAGCGGCTGATATGGACTTGAGGAGGAACGAAATGACGACTCATCGCGTGGTGGTGTGGGCGACCGGCGGCATCGGCTCGATCGCCATCCGCGCCCTCGCCCGGCGCCCGAATCTGGACCTGGCCGGCGTCTGGGTGCACTCGGACGACAAGGTCGGCAAGGACGCGGGCGAACTGGCCGGCGGGGAGCCGATCGGCGTGGCAGCCACCAACGACGCCGACGCGCTGATCGCGTTGAAGCCCGACTGCGTCATCTACGCGGCCAGCGGCCCGGAGCGCGACGCGCTGGCCATCCCGGACTACGTCAAGCTGCTCGAAGCCGGGATCAACGTCGTGACGACCAGCACGACGCGGCTGGTCAACCCGCACGCCTACGAACCGGCGGAGTGGCGCGACCAACTGGTCGCCGCCGCCAAGCGGGGCCAGGCATCGCTGTACGCGTCCGGGATCGAGCCGGGCTTCGCCGCCGACTACCTGCCGCTGGTGCTGTCGACCCAGTCGTCGGTCATCGAAAAGATCCACTCGTTCGAGATCGGCCTCTACGACGATTACGGGGTTCCCGACATCATGAGCGACGCGCTGGGTTTCGGCCGCCCGCTCGACTACCAACCCTGGATCAGCTTTCCCGGCGCGATCGCCGGCGAATGGCAGGGCCAGATCCGGTTGATCGCCGACGCCCTCGGGGTCGAAGTCCAGGAAGTCCGCGAGGGTTTCGATCGCGCGGTCACCAACGGGACGCTGGAAGTCGCGATGGGCACCGTCGAGGCCGGAACCTGTGGCGCGCTGCGGATGCAGGCGATCGGGGTGGTCGACGGCCGCGAGGCCATCGTCATCGAACACGTCACCCGGCTCGCCCACGACGTCGCGCCCGACTGGCCCATCGGGATCGGCGACCTGTCCTATCGCGTCGTGATCACCGGCGACCCCGACCTCGACTGCACCCTGGCGGCGACGCTGCGGGATCCCGGCCGGGCCGGGATCGCGGGCATGACCTCGGGGGCCGGCGCGATGGTCGCCACCGCGATGCGCGTCGTCAACGCGGTGCCGTATGTCGTTGCCGCGAAGCCGGGATTGCTCAGCTCGGTCGACCTGCCGTTGACGATTCCGAAGCACGCGTTCGCCACATAATCTGCCCGAGTGACTTTTAATCCCTTCGAGGAGCTCACGCTCGAGCAGTTGCGGCTTCGCACCAGCATGAAATGGCGGGCGCATCCCGCCGACGTCCTGCCGCTGTGGGTCGCCGAGATGGACGTGCACCTGCCGCCGACGGTGGCCGAGGCGCTGCGCAGGGCCGTCGACGACGGCGACACCGGATACCCGTGCGGCACGGCGCTGGCGGAGGCGGTCAGCGAATTCGCGGCGCGGCGCTGGGACTGGGACGACTTGGAGGTGGGCCGCACCGCGCTCGTTCCCGACGTCATGCTCGGCATCGTCGAGGTGTTGCGTCTGGTCACCGATCGCGGTGACGCCGTCGTCGTCAATCCCCCTGTGTACGCACCGTTTTACGCGTTCGTGGCGCACGACGGCCGCCGCGTGATCGAAGCGCCGCTCGCCGAGGGGCGCATCGATCTGGGCGCGTTAGCGGAGGCCTTTTCCCGGGCCCGCGCGACGCACGGGAACGTGGCCTACCTGTTGTGCAATCCGCACAACCCGACCGGCACGGTGCACACGCCCGAGGAGCTGCGCACGGTGGCCGAACTCGCGCGCGGATACGGCGTCCGCGTGGTGTCCGACGAGATCCACGCGCCCGTCATCCTGCCGGGATCGCGGTTCACCCCCTTCCTGACCGTCCCCGGAGCGGAGAACGCCTTCGCCCTGACGTCGGCGTCCAAGGCCTGGAATTTGTCCGGGCTGAAGGCGGCGGTGGCGATCGCCGGGCCGGAGGCGGCCGCCGACCTGGACCGGATGCCGGAGGAGGTCAGCCACGGGGCCAGCCATCTCGGCGTCATCGCGCACGCCGAGGCGTTCCGCAGCGGCGCCGACTGGCTCGACGCGACGCTGTCCGGCCTCGACGCGAACCGGAAGCTGCTGGGCGAGTTGGTCGCCGAGCAGCTGCCCAGCGTGAAATATCAATGGCCACAAGGCACTTACCTGGCGTGGCTGGACTGCCGGGCACTCGGTATCGACGAAGAGGAAAGCGATGGCCTCGCGGTGGTCGCCGACCTGTCCGGACCCGCCCGCTGGTTCCTCGAGCACGCCCGGGTGGCGCTCAGCTCCGGCCATGTGTTCGGCACCGGCGGAGCCGGGCACGTGCGGCTGAACTTCGCCACCTCACGCGCCATCCTCACCGAGGCCCTGTCGCGCATGGGCCGCGCCCTCGCCGGCGCTCAGTAGCGGCGCGGGGGCTACGCGGAGATTTCTTCGGTCCCGCGCCCCAAGTTGCGGAACCCCTCGGCGGGCTCCCGCATGCCCAGGGTGAACGGCAGGGTGTTGAACTCCAACTTCATCGTCGCGCCAAGCCGGCGCAAGAAACTGCGCTCGGACTCCACGGCGGGAACCTGCAACGACGCGAGGTCGATGTAGTGCGTCGACGTTTCGCCGATGCCGTCGAACACGTGCAGCATGGGTGTGCACAGCCCACGCATCGACTCGTCGAGGCATTCCGCGACGGGATCGGTCATGAGCACGTATTCGGCTACCGGCACCATGTTTTTCAGCATTCGGTGCACCAGGATTACATCGAAGCCGGCCAGCTCGACATGGCGCTTCACCTTCTGATCCGCCACCTCGCCCACGTGCACGACGAACTTGAGCGACAGCTTCTCCAGCTGCGCGCAACTCGCGCACTGGCAGGCGATGTCGTTTTTCATCCGCTCCCGTCGCTCCAGGAACGACGTGCGCATCCGTGACAGCCGCTCGCACACCACCACTTTGGCGTTGGTGTCCGGTGCCCAGAAGAATGCGGCGTCGCCCTCGAGCTTGGCCAGCTTCAGCCCCTTGGCGGCGTTGATGACCGACTCCAGCAGGCCCGCGACCGTCAGCTGGGCGTGGGCAAGGTGCGTCCGGTTCCACTGCATGTAGTGCGTGTAACCGCCGATGTCGGCTATGAGCAGAACCGCGCGCCGAATTGCCATGAATAAGCCAGTTTAATGGCCGGCGCGGCCCAGCTCAATGAATCTCCCACTAGACGAATGCGCCTCGGCGAGAGAGGCTAGCAGAGGTGCCGGTTCACCGGAGGAGCTGATATGCATGTGCTGCGAACCCCGGACTCCCGTTTCGAAAACCTGGAGGGCTACCCGTTCGTAGCGCATTATCTCGACGTCACGGCAAGCGACACCCGGCCGCTGCGCATGCACTACCTCGACGAGGGGCCGATCGAAGGGCCGCCGATCGTCCTGCTGCATGGCGAGCCCACGTGGAGCTATCTGTACCGCTCCATGATCACGCCCCTGACCGACGCCGGGAACCGCGTGCTGGCACCCGACCTGATCGGTTTCGGCCGGTCGGACAAGCCCAGCCGCATCGAGGATTACACCTACCAGCGGCACGTGGAATGGGTGGTCTCGTGGTTCGAGCACCTCAATCTGTGGGATGTCACGTTGCTCGTGCAGGACTGGGGATCGTTGATCGGGCTGCGCATCGCCGCCGAGCAGCCCGACCGCGTCGGGAGGCTGGTGGTGGCCAACGGTTTCCTGCCCACGGCGCAGCGGCGCACCCCGCCCGCCTTCCATGCCTGGCGCGCCTTTGCGCGCTACTCCCCCGTGCTGCCGGCGGGACGCATCGTGGGCGCCGGGACCGTCCGCCGGGTGTCGTCGAAGGTGCGGGCCGGGTATGACGCCCCCTTCCCGGACAAGACATATCAGGCCGGGGCCCGCGCGTTCCCCCAGTTGGTCCCCACCTCGCCCAGCGATCCGGCGATTCCGGCCAACAGGAGGGCGTGGGAGGCGCTCGGGCGCTGGGAGAAGCCGTTCCTGGCCATCTTCGGTGCGCGCGACCCCATCCTCGGGCAAGCGGACACCCCGCTGATCAAGCACATCCCCGGCGCCGCGGGCCAGCCGCACGCCCGCATCAACGCCAGCCACTTCATCCAGGAGGACCGCGGACCCGAACTGGCCGCACGCGTCCTGTCGTGGCAGCAGGCCCTGCTCTGAGACGGCGGGAGTACGCGCGGCCGGATGCCGAGAAACTGTACCGGCCGATGACGATCTTGTAGGATGATAATCCCTGCACTGGCAACGCTTCTACTTAAAGCGTTGCGGCGCAAACAGTCCAGTACCCGAGGAGCCGACGTTGGCCAAGCCGCCGAGTGAACGTCACTCCGGCATTGCTGAACTCGACGAACGAATCCCGTTTCTCCTCGCGCAACTCGGCGCCCATATCAGCAGCGACTTCCAGCGCCGGCTTTCGTCGATAGGGGCCGACCCCCGCACGTACGCAGTTCTGCTGGCACTCGCTAGTGCCGACGGCCAATCCCAGCGTCAGCTCTCCGAACGCCTCGGGATCCACCGCAATGCCATGGTTGTGGTCATCGACCAGCTTGAACAGCGAGGACTCGCAAAGCGGTTACCGCGCCCCGAAGATCGGCGCGCGGTCGCTGTCACGCTTACCGCCAAGGCCCGCCGCCTGCTGCCCGCGCTGCATGAGCAGGGCCGCGACCTCGAAAACGAAATAGCCGCGCCCCTGTCTGCGAAAGAACGCGACACGCTGCGCCGCCTTCTTCAGCGCGTCGCCGCGGGGGCGGGGCTCATTCCCGGAGTTCATCCCCAACTGGCGTGATCGCCGGTCATTGACCAATCGGCCGGCGCGACGAGGCAACGCGCTCGTCGGCCGCATTCCCTAAGCCATACGGCGCGAAGTCACGACACCGTGCTGCCGGCGCCGGGCAGCGCGGCTTCAGTCTCCCTACATTCGGTCTGGCACCGTGCATAATCGTCATGTACCGTGATAATCACTAATCGTGACAAATTGGGAGCGAACGATGAAGACGGTCATCTTCGGAGCCAACGGGCCAACGGGTCGACTCGCCGTCAGATGCGCGCTGACCGCCGGGCACGCCGTGGTCGCCGTGACCCGACATCCACGCGAATTCCCCATCACGCACCCGCAATTGAGGGTTGTGGCGGCCGACGTGCGGAACGACTCCGCCGTCCGTGCAGCAATCGCAGGGGCCGATGCCGTGGTCTCGGCGCTCGGGGTGCCCTTCGCCCGCCGCCGGGTCGACACCTATTCGACCGGAACGACCAACATCGTCAACGCCATGCGTGCGTCGGGGACGCGCCGCCTCATCGTCGTGAGCTCCACGTCGGTACATCCCACGCGACGCCTGCACGCCCCGCGCTTGCTGCGTCTGATCGACCCCATCATCAGGACGACGATCGGTAAGACGGTGTACGACGACATGCGCCGCATGGAAACCATCGTGTGCGGCAGCGGCCTCGACTGGACGATCGTTCGGCCCTCCGGCCTGTTCGACCTGCCCGAGCCGACCGACTACATCAGCGGACCCATCGAGCCGGTGGGCGCATTCACCGCACGTATCGACTTGGCCGACTATCTGATTTCCCTCGTCACCGAATCGGCTTCCCTCGGGCGCATCGTGGTCATCTCGACGACCCAGTCCACCCCGACCCTCTGGCAGATGGTACGTCGAGAGGCGCTGTCGGCCAAAGACTCTGACTCGATACCGACGAGATGAATTCCCCGAGGAGGACACGGTGCACACCGCATATTTGATCGTGACATTCACTGCGATCGCCTTCGATGGATTCTCGGGTATCGCGGCGCTGGTTCACTTCGCGCCGATTCTGCCCGGGATGGCGAGCGCGGGCGTGCCGGTGTCGTGGTTGAGGTTTCCTATCGGCACCCTGAAGACATTGGGAACCGTGGGACTCATCGTGGGCCTGTGGATACCGGCAATAGGCATTGCCGCCACTGCGGGGTTGGTCATATTTTTTGTGTGCGCCGTGTACACCCATGTGCTGGCCCACGACATCACGGGCCAGATGATGTTCGGCGGATTCCTGCTGGCACTCAACTGCGCCGCCCTCGGCGTGGCGATTGCAGCACACCCGGCGGTCCTGTGAACGCCGGTGGCCGACGCGGCCCGACCACACGGGGACCGCTGCTGTTGGCGCGTGCCAGCACCGCATCGATGGTGGTGCTCGCGCTCGCGCAGGCCGCTTTGGCGGGCAATTTTCTCGGCGGCCAGTACGACGCGCTGATGCTGCACTCGCTCGGGGCGAAAGCGATCACCCTCACCTCTGCGGTGCAAATCGCTATCCTCGCCTGGATCTGGCGTCTCGGCGGCCCGCGGGGCGCGTTCTTGGGCGGCGTGGCGCAGACGTTGTTGCTCGTCGCCGAGTTCGCCGCAGGCGAACTGCGACTGACTGCCGTACACGTTCCGCTGGGCGTATTGCTCGTCGTCGGGATTGTCCAAGTGGCGGCGGTGATTTGGCGCACCCCGCTGCCGGCCCGGCGCGCCGTCGACGGCGAGGTGGCGCCGTGAAGCGGCGCACGCTGCTGCGCGCCGGCTTGCTCACGGCGGGCGTCGGTGTCGCAGGAGCGGGATGGCCCGCGGCGCAGCTGGCGCTGGGTCCCGCCGAGCCCGGCAAGCTGCTGCGCAGCCAGGTACCATTGCCGCCGCTCTACCGGACGCGGTTGCCGATACCAACACAGCTGGCCCCCGTCGCCAGCGACGCCGCAAGCGATTACTACGAAATCACCCAGCGCGCCGCCGACCTTCCGATACTGCCCGGCCTCACGACGCACGCCTGGACCTATAGCGGAACCTTTCCCGGTCCCACAATCGTCTCCCGGTCGGGACGGCGCACCGTGATCCGCCACCGCAACGCGTTGCCCGTTCCCGTTGCTGTGCACCTTCATGGCGGCCATACCCCGCCCGACAGTGACGGTTATCCGCTCGACCTGATCGAACCACAGGGCCCAAAGGTCACTCCCGGTGACGGCGGCATGGCGGCGGGAATGTCACGCAATTCCGTTGTCGGGCAACGCGAATACGTCTACCCCATGCAGCAACGCGCGGCGACGCTGTGGTATCACGACCACCGAATGGGCTACACCGGCCAAGCCGTCTGGCGTGGGCTCGCGGGATTTCACCTCGTGCACGACGATGAAGAGCTGGCCTTGCCGCTGCCCAAGGGTGATCGCGACATCGCGCTGATGATCACCGATCGATCGTTTGCCGCGGACGGATCGTTCCAGTACCCGCTCGCCGACGGCGGTGAGGTCGCCGGCCCCTTTATGAACGGCGTGCTCGGCGACGTCGTACTGGTCAACGGCGCGCCATGGCCCGTGCTCGACACCGATCCCGCACGGTATCGATTCCGAGTACTCAACGCCTCCAACGCCCGCCGCTACCGATTGCGGCTCGACCCGCCACCACCCGAGGTACCGCCGTTCACCCAGATCGGAAGCGACGGTGGCCTTCTGAGCAGTCCGATCACGCATGACGCGATCGACATCGCGCCGGCCGAACGCTTCGACGTCGTCGTCGACTTCTCCCGCTACCGTCGCGGCACCCGGGTACGGCTCGTCAACACCCTTGGCGCACAGTCCACTACGGAGGTCATGCGCTTCGACGTCCTCGGCACCGACCGCTCAGACGAATCAAGCATTCCCGAACGGCTCAGCGAAAGCGTTGCACCCCTGGACCGGAGGCGTGCCACGACCACCCGCACCTTTCTGTTCGGACAAGGCCGGGCCGGTCTGTGGACGATCAACAACAAGCCCTACAAGCCCGGCACTCCGATTGCGACGCCGCGCATAGGCGATGTCGAAGTCTGGCGCTTCATCACCGACATCCGGCATCCAATCCACGTCCATCTCAACCCGTTTCAAGTCCTGTCGCGCAACAACAAGCCGCCCGGGCGCTTCGATCACGGTTGGAAAGACACCGTCGACGTGGCCCCGTCCGAAGCCGTGGAAGTGATCGTGCGGTTCACCGACTATCGCGGAACCTATCTGGTCCACTGTCACAACCTCGAGCACGAGGACATGGCCATGATGGCGGACTTCGTCACGGTCTAGCGGTCCCTGGACGTAGGCCGGCGCAGGCCGGCGCGGCCGATCAGCCGGTAACCGCGAGTACGGCTTCCGCGAGCTCGGGACGGCACACCACGAGGTCCGGCAGCTTCGGGTCCGGCTGGTTGTAGGCCAGGGCGGACCCGTCGATGCGGGAGGTGTGCAGCCCCGCGGCGCGCGCCACCGCCACCGGGGCGGCGGAGTCCCATTCGTACTGCCCGCCGGCGTGCACGTACACATCGGACAAGCCCTGGACGATCGACGCCACCTTGGCGCCGGCCGAACCCATTTCGACCAGAACGCCGTCCAGGGCGTCCCGGACGTTCAGCGCGATGGCGGGCGGGCGGGTGCGCGAGACCACGATCCGCGGCTTGCCCGGCGCCGCCGGAGGCGACGCGATGTCGGGCGTGGCGAACGTGATGCCCTGCGCCGGCAGCGCCACGGCGCCGGCAACCAGCTCGCCGGCCTCCCATAACGCGACGTGCACCGCCCAGTCGTCGCGCCCGAGCTCGGAGAACTCCCGCGTCCCGTCCAGCGGATCGACGATCCAGACGCGCTCCGCGCGCAACCGCACCGGGTTGTCGGCGCCCTCCTCGGACAGCACCGCGTCGCCGGGGCGCTGCGCGGCGAGCGCAGCCATCAGAAAGTCGTGGGATCGCTTGTCCCCCGCGGCTTTCCGTTCGCTCGCTTCCGCGTCGGCGAACTCCTGCCGGACCCCGAGCAGCAGCTGGCCCGCGTCGGTGGCCAACCGCGCGGCCAGGTCATGGTCATTCATCGGCGCCTCCACGGAATCCTCAATAAGTTGGCAGCGATGACCAACTTTACCCTGAGAAGCCATCGCGGGTTGCCACCCCCGACCAGAAACTGGTCCGTAATCTGGTGGTTGTGAGCGGCAACGCCAACGTCCCTACATCGAGGCGGTTGCGGCACATCTCGCGGGGGCGTTTGATCGCGATCGGCATCGCGGCGGTCGTGCTGGTCGGGGTTTTGGCCGTCGTGGGGGTGCGCGTAACCGAAGGCAACCACAGCGCGACGGGTCCCACCACCAGCCCACCGCCGTCGGCACCGGAGAGCTTCGCCATCCCCGGCTGCTACAACCCGTCCGTCCCTCCGGTCGCGCGTCCCAAGAAGCTCAACGTTCTGGGGTGCGCCAGCGTGGCGGTTGCGCTGCAGGACATGTCGTGGAGCTCCTGGGGACCGCAGGGCGCCGACGGGACCGGCACGGCCGTGTTCAAGCTCTGCGACCCGAATTGCGCCACGGGATCTCAGCTGACCGAGCCGGTGGTGGTGCACGCGTGGAATCCACAGCCCCCCCGGCGCGAAGCCATCTGCCAGGCCGGCCTGGAGATCTTCGCCGACATGATCCTGGCCTTCCCCAAAGACGTCCCGCCACCGTCCGTGCAGCAGATGAACACGCAGTACGACGGAAAACCGGCCGTGCACTTCGCCAACTACGCCAGCGGCGACACGCGCGGCACCCAGTTCATCGGCTACACGTTCTGTAACTGACGCCCCTAGACCTGATGGCGGCGACCCGCTGTGCCGCCCTCGCGATCGCCGCTAGACCTCGATGACGACAGCGCCGCCCTGGCCGCCGCCGGCGCACATCGCCGCGACGCCGATGCCGCCGCCGCGGCGGGCCAGCTCGTAGGCCAGCGTGGTCACCATGCGCGCGCCGGAGGCCGCGATCGGGTGGCCCAGGCTGCAGCCGCTACCGGAGAAGTTCACCTTCTCCTCGTCGAGGCCGTATTCCCGGCACGCCGCGATCGGCACGGACGCGAACGCCTCGTTGATCTCCCACAGCGCCACGTCGCCGGGCGACAACCCGGCGCGCTGCAACACCTTTCCGATGACCTTGACCGCACCCAGGCCGCAGTCCCGTGGCGGCACGCCCGCGGCGGCCCACGCCCTGACCGTGCCCATCACGTTGAGCTTCTCCGCGTCGGCGTACTCGCGGTCGACCAGGGCGACCGCGGCCGCGGCGTCGTTGGTGCCGCTGCTGTTGCCCGCCGTGATCGAGAAGCCCTCGATCTCGGGGTGCAATACCTTGAGGCCGGCCAGCTTTTCGACGGTGGTGTCACGGCGGGGGTGTTCGTCGACGGCGAACTCGATGACCGAACCGTCCGCCTGCGAAATCTTCAGGGGCAGGATCTCATCGACGAACTTGCCCGCGTCCTGGGCCGCGACGGCGCGCTGGTGCGAGCGGGCCGCCCACGCGTCCATCTCTTCGCGCGTGATGCCGACGGTCTGGGCGGTGTTCCAGCCGACCGTGATCGACATGTCCTTGGCCGGCGCGTCGGGCGTCTCGACGTGCGTCGGCGGCATCCACCGCTCCTCGAACTTCAGCTCGGGTCCGGGGATGCGCCAGTTGGTCAGCGGCGTCATCGACAGCGACTGCACGCCGCCGGCGATCAGCACCCGCTCCATGCCGGAACCGATCTGCGCCGCCGCGTTGCCGATCGCGGTGAGGCTGCCCGCGCAATGCCGGTTGACCGATTGACCGGGGACATGCTCGAGGCCGGTCGCGGTGGCCGCATACCGCGCGAGATCGCCGCCCCCGTAATGGGATTCGGCGAAAAT
This sequence comes from Mycobacterium intracellulare ATCC 13950, assembly GCF_000277125.1. NCBI lineage: Bacteria > Bacillati > Actinomycetota > Actinomycetes > Mycobacteriales > Mycobacteriaceae > Mycobacterium > Mycobacterium intracellulare. The sequence goes on along the minus strand of NC_016946.1, from coordinate 2,203,557 downwards.
GATGTCATCGATGGCGGCCGGGTCCACACCGGACCGGCGCACCACCTCGGGAAGCACCGCGGTGATCAGCGTCTCGGGCGGCGTGTTGACCAGCGTCCCCTTGAAGGAACGGCCGATCGCCGTTCGGACGGCTCCAACGATGACGGGTGTACCCATGTTTTCAACCTCGAGCGGTCTGGCGGCGTTCAGTCGCGGCGAATCGTTTCAAATACTGTATAGACAATAGTATTGGTCTAAGTTCGGTGGGGGCCGGTCTGTGACCGCGCTAACAATTAAGCGGTTAGTACACGTTCAGGAGGCCTCCCCGTTGAAAACCAAAGGCGCCCTGATCTGGGATCTCAACGAACCCTGGGTGATCGACGAGATCGAGATCGGCGATCCCCGCCCCGGCGAGGTGACGGTCCAGTTGGAGACGGCCGGGTTGTGCCACTCCGACCACCACCTGCTGACCGGTGACTTCCCCATCCCCTGCTTCCCGGTGCTCGGCGGGCACGAGGGCGCCGGGATCATCACCGAGGTCGGCGACGGCGTCGAGCACCTAGCCGTCGGCGACCACGTGGTCATGTCGTTCATCCCCTCCTGCGGCAAGTGCACGCCGTGCCAGACCGGGCTGCGCAACCTGTGCGACCTGGGCATGGGATTGCTGTCGGGTCAATCGGTGTTCGACGGATCGTTTCGGGTCACCGCGCGGGGCCGCGACGTCATCCCGATGTCACTGCTGGGGACGTTCGCGCCGTACGCGGTGGTGCACCAGACCTCGGTGGTCAAAATCGATCCCGCGATCCCGTTCGACGTGGCCTGCCTGGTGGGCTGCGGGGTGACCACCGGCTACGGCTCGGCGGTGCGCAGCGCGGCGGTCGCACCGGGTGAGGACGTCGCTGTCATCGGCATCGGCGGCGTCGGCGTCGCGGCGCTGCAGGGCGCCCGCATCGCCGGGGCCCGACGGATATTCGCCGTCGATCCCTACGAATGGAAGCGCGAGCAGGCGCTCAAGTTCGGCGCCACAGCGGCTTTCGCGGACGTGGGCAACGCCGCGGCCGGCATTGCCGAGGCGACGCGAGGCATGATGTGCCGCAAGGTAATCGTCACCGTGGGCCACGTGGAGGGCAAAGACGTCGAGTCGTGGATGGGGCTGACGGCCAAGGGCGGAGTATGTTGCCTCACCGGCATGGCCAGCGTGATGGCCAACGATGTCACCCTCAACCTCGCCGGGCTCTCGCTGCTGCAGAAGAGCTTGCAGGGCAGCATTTTTGGTGGCGGCAATCCCCAGTACGACATCCCGGCGATCCTCGAGTTGTACAAGCTAGGGCAGCTCAATCTCGACGACATGGTCACGCGCGAGTACACCCTCGAGCATATCAACGACGGCTATCGCGACATGCTCGAGGGGCGCAACATTCGCGGCATCATCCGCTACACCGACGCCGACCGCGCGTAGGCAGTGGCCGCCATGGGCACAATGTCTCCATGACAACGAGACCCCTCGCCGGCCCTGACGCCACCCAGCAACTCGCCTTCCGCGTCGCGGCGATGCTGCTCGGCATCGGCACCCTGCACTTCGTGGCGCCCAAACCGTTCGACTCGATCATCCCCGTCGAACTGCCCGGCAGCCCGCGGCTGTACACCTACGGGTCGGGAGTGGCCGAGCTGGCGATCGGGGCGCTGCTGGTGCCGCGACGCACCCGGCGAACCGCCGCGCTGGCCGCCGTCGCCCTGTTCGTCGGGGTCTTCCCGGGCAACGTCAACATGGTCCGGTTGTGGTGGGACAAGCCGTGGGCGATGCGGATCGTCGCCCTGGCCCGGCTGCCGCTGCAGATTCCCATGATCACCACCGCGCTCAGGATCCGGCGCGAGAGCTGACGCGCGCGTCTCGGCATCACCGCTTGTTGACCACGGCCGTCACGTAGGGAGCTTTGGCGCCGCCCGGGGAGGATGACCGCAAATGCCCACCTCCGAGCGACAACCGCGCGGGGTGGTCCGGTGTTGGGCCGGTGTCCCGCCGCTCCCGCTCGGATTGTCGCTCGGAGGTGGGCATTTCGTCTGTCGCCCGGCGGAGGGACGCGTGTTGCGCCTGTGACCACTGCGCCACGAAGCCGGCGCGACGGCCAAAGATCAGGTCAGGGGCGAGCCGACCCGGTGGGCGGTGCCGTCGGGATCGACATAGGCGAACTCCCGCAATCCGTAGGGCGTGTCCTGCGGCGCGATCAAGCGGCCCTCGAGATTCTCCAGCGCGGACCACTCGGCGTGCAGCGCGTCGGCGTCGCTGACGTAGAAGTACACGCTCGCGGCGGTGCGCAACGGGTCGTGTTCGTCCCACTCGGTGAGGTGCAGCGACACCGACCCGCGGTCGACGAAGCCGTAGCGGTCCGGGCCGTCGTATGCGCGGGCGTCGAACCCGAGCCGCCGGTAGCGGTCCAGGGCGACATCGAGATTCCGAACGGGGACGATCGGCGCGACGGACGCGAAGTTCACTGCGGACACCCCGCGAAGATAGCGCTTCGCGCCGAACCGGCGCGCCGCGGCCAGTGCTGTCGTATGCTCCACCGCAAACGACCCCTGAGGAGTCGGCTCAAGCAGGAAGGGCACCCACCATGCGCCAGCTAACTGCCGCCGTCGCCGTCGCCGGGCTACTGGTCGCCGGGTGCGGTGACAGCAGCGCAGGCGACACCGCGGCGTCGTCGAGCACGACCACCACGGCGTCGCCCAAGACTCCCCTCGCGAAGGCCGCGCTGCCCGACCTGATGCTCAGCCCCGACGACATCGACAGCGCGCTGGGCACCCGGGGAACGACGAGCGACCCGCCGTTCACCAACCTCGGCGAGGACCCGGTGCACCGCACCGACTACACCTTTCCGCCCGAATGCAAGTACACGATCCATGCCGGGTTGGTGTCCGAATACGCCGACAGCGGAAGCACCGGCGTGTACGGCTACCACGACATTGCACCGACGCCTCCCCGCGGCAACCAATTGGAAAGCCCCGACGTCTACCAGTTCGTGGTGTTGTATCCCTCCCCCGAGCAGGCGAACGCCTTCTTCTCCACGTCATCTCAGCGCTGGCCCGCCTGCGCCAACCGCCAGGACACCGTCCCCGCCGACGGCACCCACCCCGAGCTTCAGTGGAAGGTGGGGCAGGTGTCCAACGCCAATGGGGTGCTGAGCACGTCGGTGATCGTGACCGTCAACGGGGACGGCACGAACGTCACGATGCCCTGTCAGCGGGCGCTGACCGCCCGCCGCAACGTCGTCATCGACGTCGACGTGTGCCGCAAGGATGTCGGGGACCTCGGCGTCAACATCGCCAATCAGATCGCCGCGAAGGTCGACAAACAGTAGCGGATTCCGCTGCTCGGCGGCCCCGATAGCCTTCCGCCGTAACGCTATTGGCGGTGCCGTATCCGCCGCGCCACCTCGCCGTAGCGCTCGAAGCGGTCCTGGTCGGCCACGGAGTTGTACATCACCAAACGCGTTGCCATGCCGGCGTATTTGTCGGTCAACGCGTCGGCCAGGCCGTCCCAGCTGGACTCGGTGGCGAAGACGGCGATGTGGTCGTCGCTGACCTGGGCGGCCATGCCGGCGAAGTCTCCGGCCTTTTGTTTCTCCCGGATCCGGGCGGTCGTGCCCTCGAAACCGGCCTCGTCCCAGATGAACGCGTAGTTGGGCGTGCTTCCGTAGAACGCCATGCTGGCGCGCACGACTTCGCGCTGCTTGTCGCGCTCCTCGTCGCTGTCACCGACGATCGTCATGACGGGCACGATGATCGCGAGGTCCGACACCGAACGCCCGGCCTTGGCCGCCCCTTCGGCGACCGTCGGCAGGACGTGGCGGGCCAGGTATCCCGGTTCGCCGATCGGGTGGACGTGCACCCCGTCGGCCACCTCGCCGGCCATCCGCAGCATCCACGGATTCACCGCCGCGATATCGACTTTCGGGTCGGGAGCGCCGATGGGTCCCGGGCTCCACTGCGGGGTGATGAAGTCGAGATCGTAGAAGTCGCCGTGGTGGTCGAGCGTCCCGGAGCGAAAGGCCGCGAAACACGCCTTCACGGCGAGCAGGTAGTCACGCAGCCGCGGCCCGGGCCGTTCGAAGGCCGTGCCGTAGCGCCGCACGACGTGGGTGCGCACCTGAGTTCCCAAACCCAGCCGGAACTTTCCCTCGGTCGCTTCCTGCAGTTCCCACGCCGCGGCGGCGGTGACGAAGGGGCTGCGCGGGAACGCCACCGCGACACCCGTGGACAGCTCGAGACCGGGCGCGGCCTGCGACGCGACCGCAGCGTTCAGGTAGGCGGTGCGGCCCGTCTCGGTGAACAACAAACCGGAGAAGCCGGCGGATTGGGTCCGGCGGGCAAGTTCGCCGATTTGAGCGAGCGGCTGGGGCGTCGTCATCGCGTCGACATGCATGGTGGGAGCCTACGTGGCCGACCGCGCGCGACGATCGTTGATTCAGCGCTTCGTCGGCCGTCGGCTCACCGGGGCGGTAAAGCCTTCGGTGTCATCGAAGAAGGCCCACTGCCCGTCGTCGTTGACCTCCATGCGCCAGCCCAGCTCGGTGTTGCCGCCGACCGAGTGGACGAACCATGCGTGCGCGGCCTCGGCGTTGGCGAAATTCTTCGTCGCGACCACCCGCCCATGCGGGTCGATGACGCGGAACTCAGCCATGGGACCTAATTATCCCCACCCGCGGCGTTTCAATCCGAAAAACTTCGGCATCCGCCGCCCAAGCCCGGCCTACACCGTGCGGGCCAACCGATCGGCCAGCATCTCGGCAAACCGCGCCGGATCGTCGAGCGCGCCGCCCTCGGCGAGAAGCGCTGTGCCGTAGAGCAATTCGGCGGTCTCGGCGATGGACGGGTCGTCGCTGCGGTCCTGGTGTGCCTGGCGAAGGCCCGTGACCAGCGGGTGGTTCGGATTGAGTTCGAGGATCCGCTTGCCCACCGGGATGTCCTGCCCCGAGGCGCGGTAGAGGCGCGCGAGCGCGGGCGTGATCCCGAACGCGTCGGTGATCAGGCAGGCGGGCGAGTCGGTGAGCCGAGTGGAGAGCCGAACCTCCTTGACGTGATCGGCGAGGGTGTCCTTCATCCAGGCGAGCAAATCGGCGAATTCCTTCTGCTGCTCTTCGCGCTCGGCCTCGCTCTCGTCGCCCTCGGCGCTCAGGTCCACCTCGCCCTTGGCGATCGACTGCAGCGGCTTGCCGTCGAATTCGGTCACCGTTCCCACCCAGACCTCGTCGACCGGGTCGGTGAGCAGCAGCACCTCGTAGCCCTTGGCTTTGAACGCCTCGAGGTGCGGCGACTTCAGGATCTGCTGACGCGTCTCCCCCGTGGCGTAGAAGATCTGCGTCTGGCCGTCCTTCATGCGCTCCACGTACTGGGCGAGCGTGGTGGCTTCCTCCTCGCTGTGCGTCGAGGCGAACGAGGAGATCTGCAGCAGCGTCTCCTGGTTGTCGAAGTCCGACAGCAGACCTTCCTTGACGACCCGGCCGAATTGGGTCCAGAAGGTCCGATAGTCGTCGGGGCGCTCGGACTGCAGATCCTTGATGGTGGACAGGACCTTCTTCGTCAACCGTCGCCGGATGGCTTTGATCTGCCGATCCTGTTGCAGGATCTCGCGAGAAACGTTGAGCGACATGTCCTGCGCGTCGACCACACCCTTGACGAAGCGCAGGTATTCGGGCATGAGCTGATCGCAGTCGCCCATGATGAACACGCGCTTGACGTAGAGCTGGATGCCGGTCTGGGCGTCGCGGTTGAACAGATCGAACGGCGCGTGCGACGGAATGAACAGCAGCGCCTGGTATTCGAAGGTGCCTTCGGCCTTCATCGCAATGACCTCGAGCGGGTCGTCCCAGGCGTGCGCGATGTGCTTGTAGAACTCCTTGTATTCCTCCTCGGAGACCTCGTCTTTGGGCCTGGCCCACAGGGCCTTCATCGAGTTGAGGGTCTCGGTCTCGATGGTGACGGTCTCCTCGCCGCCCTCCTCGCTGGCCGGTTCCCGGCGCTCGACCTGCATGCGGATGGGCCAGGCGATGAAGTCGGAGTACTTCTTGACCAGACCCCGGAGCTTGAACTCCGAGGTGTAGTCGTGCAGCTCGTCCTCGGCGTCTTCGGGCTTGAGGTGCAGGATGACCGACGTCCCCTGCGGCGCATCGTCGATCGATTCGATCGTGTACGTGCCCTCGCCGCTCGATTCCCATTTGGTGGCGTCGCTCTCGCCGGCCTTACGGGTCAGCAGCTCGACCTTGTCGGCCACCATGAAGCTCGAATAGAAGCCGATGCCGAACTGGCCGATGAGTTCCTCCGACGCGGCCTCGTTCTTGGCGTTCTTGGCCTCGCGGAGTTGCTGGCGCAGCTCGGCGGTGCCCGACTTGGCCAGCGTCCCGATCAGGTCGACCACTTCGGCGCGGGTCATGCCGATGCCGTTGTCGCGGATGGTCAGGGTGCGCGCCTGGTGGTCGACGTCGATCTCGATGTGCAGGTCGGAGGTGTCGACGTCGAGGTCCTTGTTGCGGAACGCTTCGAGCCGCAGCTTGTCCAACGCGTCGGAGGCGTTGGAGATCAGCTCCCGCAGGAACGAGTCCTTGTTGGAGTAGACGGAGTGGACCATCAGATCCAGCAGTTGCCGAGCCTCTGCCTGAAACTCCAACTGCTCGACGCGCGCGTTCATGACTTCTCCTATATCTCCTTTCCAGGGCCGGACGGTCTCAAATTTACCGAGCCGCCGGCCGTCGGTGTGTGGTGGACCCGTCCTCTTCGGGGGTGACCGGCTCTACGCTGAACCCATGTCTGTTGCTCAACGCGAACGCGCCGCCCTGGTGGACACCATGCGCGAGGTCGGTCCGGACGCTCCCACCCTGTGCGAGGGCTGGACGACGCGGGACCTGGCCGCCCACCTGATGATCCGGGAGTATCGGCCCGACGCCGCCCCGGGCATCCTGATCCCGTTCTTCGCCTCCCACACCGCCAAGGTGCAAAACCAGGTGAGCGAGCGAAACGAGTGGGACGAGCTGGTCGGCAAGGTCGCCGCCGGCCCGCCGGTCTACTCCCCGCTCAAGCTGCTCGACCCGGTCGCCAACGTCGCCGAGATGTTCATCCATCACGAGGACGTGCGCCGCGCGCAGCCGGGCTGGCAGCCGCGCGCGCTGGAGCCCGCGCTGAGCACGATGCTGCGCCGCACCCTGCCGCTGATGGCCCGGATGACGCTCGCCAAGGTGCCCGCCCGGGTGGCGCTGCGCACCCCGGAGGGCAAGACGTTGCTCACCGCCGGTCAGGGTCCGGCGGTCACGGTGACCGGCGCGCCCGCCGAGCTGTTGCTGTTCTCCGTCGGGCGCGCGGCGCAGGTCGAGTTCGACGGCGACGCCGCGGCGGTGCAGGCGGTTCGCGACGCGCCCAAGGGGTTATAGCATCGCGCCGCGGGCGTAACGCCACGGCGAAAAATTCAGCGGAATCTCGCCGTGGCGTTACACGTGCGCGAATAGGGAAGGTCACCCAAACGCCGCGCGCAGGTCCTTTTTGATCACCTTGCCGAATTGATTGCGCGGGAGCGTGTCGACGACCACGAGATGTTCGGGGTGCTTGTAACGGCTCAGCCCCCGCGATTGGCAGTGTTGCACAAGGGATTCCAGCGTCACACCGTCGGCGGTGGCGGGCACCACGACGGCGCAGACGCGTTCGCCGGTGCGCGGGTCGGGGATCCCGATGACGGCGACGTCGGCGACGGCGGGATGGGTCGCGAGCGCATTCTCGATCTCGAGGGCGGAGATGTTCTCCGCGTTTCGGATGATCGCGTCTTTGGTGCGACCGGTGACGCGGACGTTGCCGTCCGCATCGATCAGGCCGAGATCGCCTGTGCGCAGCCACCCGTCGTTGTCGAAAGCCTCGGCGTCCAGCGAAGGATCGGCGTAACCGAGGAAACATTGGGGGCCCTTGAGTCGCAGCTCCCCCTCCTGGCCGGCGCCCAGTTCGACCTCGTAGTTGTCGACCACGCGAACCTTGACCCCGGGCACCGGCGGGCCGACGGTGTGGTCGAGCACCTCCGGCGGGGCGGTCAGGGGCGGCGAAGTCGCACACGGAAACTCGGTCATCCCCCACGCGTTGGCGATCCCGGCGATGCCGAAGGTCTCCCGGACCTGCCGTCCGAGTTCGGCGGTGATGGGCGCGCCTCCCGCCAGGCCACCCCGCACGGACGGAAACAACGGCCGATCACCGTGGGCGCGTTGGGCTTCCAGGAACGCCACGAAGAACGGGGTGGCGGTGCCCAGGAACGTCGGGTTGTGGGCGGCGATGGCCAGCGGCGTCGTCGCGGGGTCGAACGACGCGAACAGCGCCAGCCGCATGCCGGTCAGCAGGGCCGTCGCCAGCATCGCCGCCCCGCCGATGTGAGCGATCGGGAAGGCGATGGGGTCCACGTCGCTGCTCGTGGCCCCGACCATGCCCACCACCCCCGCCGAGCCGGCGATGACCGAGGTATCGGTGTGGCGGATCCCTTTGGGGTCCGCGGTGGTCCCGGAGGAGTAGTAGACCCAGCGGGCGTCGTCGGCCGATCGTGGGGGCGCGGGCAGGGATCCGTGGTGGGCGCCGGGCAGCCGCAGCCCGCCGGACGGAGGCGTTTCCAGGTCGAGGGTGATGACCTCAAAACCCTTGTCCCGCGCCAACTCGCGGGCCAGGCCGCCATGGTCGAAGCCGCGCCAAACATCTGGTGCCACAAGGAATTCGGTGTTCAACTGGCCGGTGATGAAGCCGACTTCGCTCTCGCGCAGCAACGGGATGATCGGGTTTTGCACCGCGCCCAGCCGGGCCAGCGCGGACATCACCACCAGGGTTTCCAGGGTGGTGGGCAGCTGCCAGGACACCACGGTCCCCGCGCGGACACCCCGTTCGGCGAAGGCGGCGGCAGTGGCGCACGCGGCGTCGTGGAGCTGGCGTGCGGTCAGGCTGCGACCGTGCTCGTCGGCGAGAAGCGGCCGGTTCGATCCACGTTGCGCCGCATCGGCAATCAACGCCCAGAACGTGCCGGCGCCAGCCAACGTCAGCGCACCGTCGGGTCGGTGGAGGGCGGGCGAAATCCCGAGTGCGCGACGGCGACCGACACACCGGTGCCGATCGGGCCCTTCTCGTCGACAAGTACCGCGGAGCCGCTGGCCACCCCGTCGTGGCTGTGATGCATGAGGGAAGCCAGCCCGATGTGCGGTCCCTCGGGCAGCCGGGTCAGCGTCAGCGTGTAGTCGACGTTGATGAATTCCAGGGAGTTGGTGCCCCAGTTGGCGATCGAGGCCGTGATGTCGCCCGCCATCGCGGCGCGGGTGAAGGCGGACAGCGGTTCGTCGTCGATCAACGGGCGGTTCTCGTGCAACCAGGTGTATTTCGGGCCATCGGTCTGGGGCCAATCCGGCTCGGGGTTCTGCACCTCCGAGCCCCAGCCGTAGGTGCGCATGAAAAGCGTCGGGGAAGTCTCACCCAGCGGCATCGGCGGCATCTGTACCGGCGGTGACCAGATGTGTCCGTCGGGCTGGGGACCGCGCCGCACGAACAGCGCGCTGGCCTGTGCCACGGGGGCGCCGTCCTGGATGATGACGGCCTCGACCAGCCGCAAACGCCGCCGGTCCTGGCGCACCTCGGTGTGCACCTCGAGCGGTTTGAGCGCCGTCGGCCGGGGCAGGTCGACGGTGAGCCGCGCGGGTTGCAGGTGCGCGTCCGGCGCGGCCCGCTCGACCGCCCACGCCAAGAGTCCGCCGACGACGTGGCCGCTGAGCGATGGGCCCCAGCCGCCGCGCGCGATTTGTGTTGGTACGAAATGTTTTTCGTCGCGCACGAAATACGGCGCCGGTTCCGCCCATTGGGCTTCATCCGGAACGAAATTGGGTTCGGCCACTGCATGACCCTTCGCGTGAGGGGATCGCGGAACCCTGCTGAGATCCGCAACGGTGAATGTTACAGTTGCGCTTCCAGTCGCTGGATGCGCACCGTGCCGGTCAGTCGATGGCGGCGCCCACCAGGTGACCGATCACGTAGGTGACCGTCAGTGCGAGGCTGCCCCCGATGGCGTTGCGCAGCACCGCGCGAAGCTTTGGCGCCCCGCCCAGGCCGGCCGAGACCGCTCCGGTGACCACCAGCGCCATCAGCACCGCCACCATGGTGACGGGGATCCGCCACGTGGTCGGCGGGGCCAGAATGGCGATCAACGGCAGCAGGGCGCCGATCGCGAAGGACAGGGCCGACGACGATGCCGCCTGCCACGGATTCGTCAGCTCCTCGGGATTGATGCCGAGTTCGACCTCGGCATGGGCCAGCAACGGATTCTGATCGGTGAGTTCCTCTGCCACGGTGCGCGCGGTGGCGGCCGTGAGGCCTTTCGCTTCATAGAGTTCGGCGAGCTCGTCCAGTTCGGCGGCCGGATCGTCGCGCAATTCGCGACGCTCCTGGCGCAGCAACGCACTTTCCGTGTCGCGTTGGGTGCTGACGGATACGTATTCGCCGAGGGCCATCGACACCGCTCCGGCGACCAGCGCGGCGCTTCCGGCGGTCAAGATCGGCGCTCGCAGGGTCGTTGCCGCCGCAACCCCGACGACGATGCCCGCGGTGGAGACGATCCCGTCGTTGGCGCCCAGCACGCCCGCGCGCAGCCAATTCAGCTTCGAGGACACCGATCCGACATGCGGTTCGGCCGGATGTGACGTAGTCGACACGGCGGCAACGATATAGAGGAAAACCCTGGCCGACTAGCCAACCTAGCCTTGCCAAACCGGTGCGTTTCGATGCCCCGCCCAAGCATTGCATGGGCCAGACACAGCTAGTCCATAGGGAAGCTATCTAGCGTCTGGGTTGTGTAGGGGGAGGTTCCGAGCACATCCCTAGTTGAAGAAGTCCCTAGTGGATAGGTGAAGCACCATGAAGTTGAAGCAGCTTGTCGGAGGGGTGACCATCGCCGGCGCGCTCAGCGCTGCGGCCCTGGGAATGGGCGCCGGGTTTGCCAACGCCGCGCCGGGCGGTCCGCCGCCCGGTCCCGGTGGTCATGGCGCACCGCAACCCGGGGGCTTCCACGCCCCGACCGGGCCCAACGATCCCGGCGGACCCGGTGGTCCTGGCGGTCCCGGTGGTCCTGGTGGTCCGCCCGGGGGCCCGGGTGGACCCGGTAATCCCGGTGGGCCTGGCGGGCCTGGCGGGCCGGGTGGACCCGGCGGTCCCGGTCCCGATCACCCCGGCGGTCCGGGCGGTCCCGGCGGCCCCGGTCCCGATCACCCGGGTGGACCCGGTGGTCCGGGCGGACCCGGTGGCCCGGGTGGCCCGTGGCACGGCGATGACCAGCGCGGCTACTTCCACGGCGCCCCGTGGGGCGACGGGCCCGGCCCGTGGGGCCCGGGCGCGCCGCCGCGGCCGGCGTGGGATCGACCGCTCCCCCCGCCCGGCGGTCACTGGGTTTACGGCCCGATCGACTACTGGGGCTACCAGGAAACGCCGTACTGGAACCCTCGTTTCAACCAGTGGGGATTCGACTTCTTCGGGGTCTGGATTCCGCTGTAAAGATCGCTGAACGCGATGCCCGCCTCGCCGATCGGCGAGGCGGGCATCGTCGTTTAATGCGTTGGCGGCGAACGCTTCCGCGGTTCGACGCGAGTTTCAGCGTTTGGTGCCGACGGTCAACAGGTCGGACACGAGGCGGGTCCAGACCGGCCGCGGGATCCGGTGCTGATCGCTGATCACGAACCCGGCGTCTTCGAACAGCGCCCGCATCTCGGGCGCCGACGTGTTGTGTTGCGGCTTCCACCGGTTCTGCGCGGAAGACTGCAGCCGCGGTTGCCGCGTGCTCAGGGCCGACACGGCCACCAGGCCGCCGGGCGCGAGCACGCGATGGAATTCGCGCAGCGCCGCGGGCTGATCGAAGAAGTGGAACGCCGAGGTCGTCACGACCGCGTCGAGCGCACCGTCGTCGAAGGGAAGCTGTTCGGCCGGGCCGCGCAACCACTGCACCCGATCCGATTTGGCCCGGGCCTGGTTGAGCATGCCGTCGGACATGTCGACGCCATAGATCACGTCGGGATTCAGTTCACGCTGGATCCGGTCACTGAGAATCCCTGTGCCGCAGGCGATATCAGCGATCTTTCGCGCCCCGTGATTGCGCAGCTGCGCGATCACCTCATTGTGCGGCGGCCGGTATACCCACTGCTGCAGGAACGGCAGGTCGTAGGCCGGCGCGAGGAAGGTCCACATCCGGGTGACGGCTTCGTTGAGCCCGCGGCGCTGCGGTGCGGTCACTTGGCCAGCACCGAGCTGAAGTAGACGGTGTCGGCCACCGAGACCGAGTCGTTGGTCTGCGGGATCGAGTCCAGGCCGAAGTCCGCCAGCAGCTCACTCATCTGGACGCCGACCGAGCGCCAGCCCAGGTTGTCGAGGTACGCGGCGACGTCGCTGCGCTCGCCCTGGTAGCCGAGATCACCGAATTCCAGGTCGAAGCCGTGCTCACGCCATTTCGCGGTGGCCCTGCGCATCATTTCCTGAGCCTTCTCGGTGTCTACCTCGGACATGTCCGGAATAGCTTCGCACGCCAGCCGGCTGCCCTCGGCGCTGAGTGCGGTGATGTTGTCCAGCAGGCGGTCCTGCGCCTCGGGCGGCAGATAACCGAAGAGCCCTTCCGCAATCCACGCCGTGGGCCGGCTCTTGTCGAATCCCGCGTCCGCCAAGGCTTTTGGCCAATCGCTGCGCAGATCGACGGGGACCGTGCGCAGCTCGGCCTGCGGGGCGGCGCCCAGCTCTGCCAGGGTGGCGGCCTTGAATTCGATCACCTGCGGCTGGTCGATCTCGAACACCGTCATGTCGGCGGGCCAGGGCAGCCGGTAGGCGCGTGCGTCCAGGCCGGACGCCAAAATCACCGCCTGCCGGATCCCGGCCTGCGTCGCGGCCTGGAAGAACGAGTCGAAGAAGCGGGTGCGGGCGGCCATCGCGGCGGGCATGTGTTCGAGCTTCCAGCCGGACTCGTGGTCGTCGACATCGGCGGCGACCAGGTCGCCGGAGACCCAGCGCGTGAAGAAGTCCACGCCGACGGCACGGACCAGGGGCTCGGCGAATCGGTCCTCGATCAGCGGGTTGTCGGCGTTGGTCGCGATCGCCCGGGCGGCCGCCACCATCGTGGCGGTCGCACCCACACTGGTCGCAAGGTCCCAGGTGTCGTCGTCTGTGCGTGGCATGCGGCTGTTGTCCCCCTCGGAATCGGATTACTTAGCCGGTATAACGACCGGCGGGCGGGTGGAGTTCCCGCGCGCCGACCATCCGGCGATGTCGCCGATTCCAGGCGGGCGTTGCCGCAGCTAAGCGGGCCTTTAGTGCGCTCCTGGATGGCCGGGCGCCCCGGGTCCCCCGGGGCCTCCCGGCCCACCCGGTCCACCAGGACCGCCGGGCCCGCCCGGTCCACCGGGCCCCCCGGGGCCTCCCGGGCCATTTGCGGCCGGAAGCAAGAACACGCACTCATTCAGCTCGACGCTCCAGCCCCAGCCCGGGGCGCATTCACCGTCGGCGCGGGCGATCGCGGACGTCCTGAGCACCGTCACCGGCAACCCCGCCAGCGCGAGGGCGAACACGCCGATCAGGGAGCGCCGCAGATACCGTCTCATCGCCGACCTCACTTCGTCCTTGGGGCAGGGCGCGCGGCGTTGGCCGTCGCATCAGGCCGGACCCGCGCACATCATTGTGCGGCAATCGACGCGTTAGCGTGCCGAATCGGCGGACCTGAATGTTGTTGGCGGCTCGCGCCTTCAGTCGGTCATCAATTCGAAGACCGGGATGACGCGATCGGTGCGTTGCTGGTATTCGCCGAAGCCGGGAGCGCGCTCGACGATGACGGGATAGATCAAATCCCTTTCCTCGCGCGGCAATTCGCGCGCGGTCACCGACTTGGGAGCGTCGGAGCCGATCTCGACGGTCACGTCGGGGACGGCGCGGATGTTGTGCACCCACGCGGGATGGTTGTCCCGGCCCGCCGCCGAGCCGACGATATAGATTTTGCCGTCGATGTCGAAGTAGGCGACCGGGTTGACGCGTTGGGCGCCGCTGCGCGCACCCTCTGACGTCAGCAACAACAGCGGGAAGCCCTCGAACTGTCCGCCGACCTTGCCACCATTGCGGCGAAACTCTTCGATGTTGTGCTCGTTGAATTCCCGTTCCGAGCTCAGCGCGTCCTCACCCATTACGCCATCGTGGCACGCAGGAGGCACATGGGCCATCCATAACAGGTTATATGTTGCGCCGCAAGGATATTCAACGCCGAGAAAGTGTCAGCGCTTCTCGGTCGGCGGCGCGGGGACGATGGCGGTGAGCTCGGTCAGGCCGCTGACCTTGAGGACGGGCATCAGGATCGGGTGCGCGACCAGCTCAATGCGGTCGGCGTGGGCGGCCAGGGCATTGATGGCGGCGCTGTCGAGGTACTCCACGGCGCTGAGATCGACAAGCACCGCCCCGTCGCTGCCGGTGGCGGCGGTGGACAGGGCCAAGGTGAAGGCGTCGACATTGGTCAGGTCGATTTCCCCCGATGCGACCAGCACGAGTTTCCCGTCGCGCCCGCGCGCGGTGTCGAGCGTGAGCGGCGTGGTCATCAGGTGATCCGCGCCGATAGGTGAACGGTGGTTCCGTCGTGCGCCGGTCGGATGTCGACGTCGTGCATCAGGCTTCGCATCAGCGGGATGCCCCGGCCACGACGATGATGGGAGGCCGGCTGCGGAGCCTTCCACGAACCGGTGTCCGTGATCGTCAACTTCACCTCATCGCCCACCGCGACCGCGCCGAGCCGAATGAGGCCCTCCGGTCTGTGCCGGTGGCCGTGCTCGATCGCGTTGGCGACCGCTTCCCCGGCGGCAACCAGCACGTTCAAGGCCTCCTCGGGGCCCACCCGGACGCGGGCCAACCACTTACGCAAGGCGTTGCGGGTGGGCGCGAGCTGGCTGACATCGGCGGGGAAGTTCAGCTCCAACGGCGCCGGATGACGGTAGAGCAACAGGACGACGTCGTCCTGGTACCCGCCCGGCGGCGCGACGCGGGTCATGACCTGGTTGGCCAGATCTTCCAGTCCCAGCGTTCGGGCGTCCTGCGCGACGTCGGCGACGCGAAATATGCCCCGATCCAGTGGACTGCGGCGACGCTCGACCAGCCCGTCGGTGTAGAGCAGCAGGGTCGTGCGCGCCGGTATGGTCACGCGGGCCTCCGGGCGCGACCAGTCCCCCCGTATTCCCAAAGCAATGGTGTGGCCGTCGTCGAGCAATTGGGTGCTGCCGTCGCCGTGCACCAGGATGGGCGGCGGGTGCCCGGCGCTGGAGTAGACCAGTTCACCGGTGTCGGGGGTCAGGACCGCGCACACCGCGGTGGTGCATTGCGCGCCGGGCAGCCGCGCGGCGAAGCGATCCAACCCCGCGAGAGCTGCAGCGGGGCTTGGGTTTTCGAACAATAGCGCACGACAGGCGCTGCGCACCTGACCCATCACCGCGGCAGCGGCGAGGCCATGGCCGACGCAGTCGCCGACAACCAACGCGATGCGCCCGTCCTCGAGGTCGACGATGTCGTACCAATCGCCGCCCACTTGCAACGGCCTCGTGGCGGCCTGATAGCGCACCGCGAATCCGCTGGGCAGATCGGCCGGGCCGAGGATCGCGTGCTGCAGGGCCAGAGCGGTTTCGCGCTGCTGGTCGACTTGGTGCACCCGCTGCAGACCCTGGCCGAGGCGGCCGGCCAGCACGGTGAGCAAGGTCTGGTCCTCCAGGGTGAACGGGCGTTGCTCGGCCAGGTCGATCCAGACGACGAGCACGCCCTCGGGGTGCTGCAGCGCGATGCCCGCCGTCCCCGGCTGCGTCGTCGTCGGGGTGAGTAAGTCGCCGTCCCGCAACGAGCTGAGCGCCCCTTGGGTGTCGGACGGCAGGTCGGCCCACTGCGCGGGCTCGCCCACCGACACCACCTGCGGCGCGCCGAAGGCCGTCTCCGTAGACGAGCCGTACGCCGGAAAGGTGACGGCCAGGACCCGGCGCGCCCGCCACAGCCGGCGCAGCTCTTCGGCGGCGGTGTGGACCGCTTCCTCGACCGTATCGGCTTGGGCCAGTTCCTGATTGAGCGCGTGTTCGCGGCCCGCCGCCAGCGCCAACGCGATCGCGGCGTGCCGGGCGAAGTCGCTGACGAGGTCGAGGTAGTCGTTGCCGAACGGGGGCTGGCGCGGGTCGCGCGCGACGGCGATGACACCGAGCACCGCGCCGTCCGCGATGAGCGGGATGACTATCGCCGGGCGTTCACCGACATCGGTGAAGCCCTCGATCGGGTATTGGAAGGAATCGGTGATCAGCGGCAGACCGCGTCGCGCCACACCGCCCGTGGTCGAGCCCTCCATCGGTACCTGCCGACCGATCACTTCCGACGAATAGCGGCCCGCCGTTGCGGCCACCACCAGCGTGTCGGCCTCGTCGGCGACCGAGTCCGGCTCCCGGGGCACCAGCAAGATCGCCTGCTCGGCCCCGGCCAACTCCAGCGCCCGGTTCACGATGAGCTGCAGCGGCCCCGTCTGCGGGTCGCCGGACAGCAGCGCGGTCGTGATCTCACGACTGGCCGTCGTCCATTTCGCCGTTTCACGCTCGCGCTCGAAAAGTCGTGCGTTGTCGATGGCGGCGGCGGCCGCCGTGGCCATCGCTCGTACGGCACCCTCTTGCGAGTCGGTGAAGACGCGCCCGGGCCGGTCGTCGGCCAGGTAGAGGTTGCCGAAGTTGGCCGCCCGCACGGTGATCGGGATTCCCAGAAACGCCCGCAACGGTGGGTCCTGTGCGGGCAGCCCGGCGGTCTGCGGATCGGCGCTCAGATCGTCGACGCGCAGCCCGTCGCCGACCGGAAGGTCGCCGAGCCGTCGCGCTGCGTCGCCGTCGATGCCCGCGTGCACGAAGGACACGAGGCTGCCGTCGGGGGCGCGGATGCCCAGGGCGGCGTAGCGGGCGCCGGTCAGCTCCATCGCCGCTTTGAGGACCCGGTGCAGCGTCACGTCCAGGTCCAGATCGGAGCCCAGTTCGACGATGACCTGCACCAGTTGTTCCATCTGGTCGCGCGCCGCCACCAGCTCGTCGAGCTGGTCGTGCATCTGGCCCACCAGTTCGCGCCGGCCCTGCCAGGTGAAGGCGGAGTCACTCCGGTCGCTGTCCATAGGCACCAAGGTAGTGCGTGGGGTTGCCGGCACGCGGGCGCAGCGGCCTTTACTGAATCTTGACCGGGTATTGAATTGCCCCGCCGACGATAGGCAAGGTGAGTACCCTTTTAGCGGTGGAACTGGGGGTTTTAGGCCCTCTCCAGGTCCGGCGAGGCGGAGCGGCCGTCGGTATCCCGGGCGCGAAACCTCGCGCCATCCTCACCATGCTCGGACTGCACGACGGTTCCGTCGTGCCGGCCGACACCCTCGTCGAGTTGCTGTGGGGCGAGGATCCGCCGCGCACCGCTGACAAAGCCCTGCAGACCCACATCTCCGCGCTGCGCCGCACGCTCGGTGACGGCTTCGTCCTGACACAGGGCGCGGGTTGGGTCCTCGCCGACAGCGAGGTCGATGCCTCGCAATACAAGACGGCCACCCGCCTGGGACGCGCTGCCGCCGCCGCCGGCGACACGAGCCAAGCGGTGGCCCGGTTCGACGAGGCCCTCGCGCTGTGGCGCGGAATCCCCGAACTTCCCGATGGCCGGCGCGGCACGTCCGAAAAAACGCGGTGGATGGAGGGCCACGCCGCGCTGGTGGAGGATCGAGCCGACGCGTTGCTGGCGACGGGCCGCGCCGCGGAAGTCATCGGCGATCTGGAGGCCGCGATTGCCGACGCTCCGCTGCGCGAAAGGCGGTGGGGCCAGCTGATGCTCGCCCTCTACCGCGCCGGCCGGCAAGGCGAAGCCCTCGGCGCGTACCAACGCGCAAGGGCGCTGCTTGCCGACGAGCTCGGCGTCGATCCCGGACCGGAACTTCGCCGGCTCGAGGCCGCGATCGTCGCGCAGGACTCGTCCCTGGACATTGCTGTGGCACAACATGTTCCGTCGGTGACCCGCGCGGTGACGTTCCTTCTCACCGATATCGAGGGGTCGACGGCCGCCTGGGAGGCCGAGGCCGGGGCCATGGCGGCGGCCCTCGCCCGACACGACGAGCTGATCGAACACGTGGTCACGTCGCGTGGCGGTCGGCTGATCAAGACGCGCGGCGAGGGCGATGCCACCTTCTCGGTTTTCGAACGGCCTTCTGCGGCGGCCTCGGCAGCGGTCGAGTTGCAGGACGCGATCGCTCATGAACCCTGGGCGCTGCGGCAACCCATCCGCGTCCGGGTGGCGCTGCATACCGGCGAGGTCGAGCTTCGCGACGGCGACTACTTCGGCCGGGCCGTCAACCGGGTCGCGCGGCTGCGGTCGCTGGCCGAGGGTGGCCAGATCCTGTGCTCGGGCGCGACCGCCGAGCTCGTCATCGACTCGCTCGCCGACGACGTGGTGCTCACCGACCTGGGGATGCGCCAGTTGCGGAATCTCGCACGGCCCGAGCACGTTTTCGAGTTGCGACTGGAAACCGCTGAGCGGCGTCCGCAGCAGGCGGCGGCCGAAACCCCGATGGAGCGCCCCGGGCTTCCGGCGGTGCTCGTCGGCCCCGGGCCGTTCGTCGGGCGGGGCCGCGAACTCGAAGGCCTGCTGTCGGCGTGGCAGGGTGCACTGACGGGGGGCGTGCGCACGGTGCTGATCGCCGGCGAACCCGGCGTCGGCAAGACCCGCCTGGCCGGTGAGTGGTCGCAGCGGGCCTATGAAATGGGCGCGGTCGTGCTGTACGGCCGGTGCGACGAGGACCTCGGAGCGCCCTATCAACCGTTCGCGGAAGCGCTGCGTGCGCTCGTGCCGTGTATGGGCGCTGAGCGGCTGCGGGGACTGCGTGGCGTCGAAGCGTTGCTGCCGCTCGCGCCCGGGCTGGCCGATGTGGTGCCCGACCTCGCTCCCCCGGCGCACGCGGATCCCGACACCGAGCGATACGCACTCTTCGATGCCGCCGTTGCCCTGCTCGAAATCGCCTCCGCGAGCGCACCGGTGCTCTTGATCCTCGACGACCTGCACTGGGCGGCCAAGCCGACGCTGCTCCTGCTGCGGCACCTGCTGCGCTTCGGCGACCACGCCCGCGTGCAGATCGTCGGCACCTACCGCAGCACCGACCTCGACCGCTCCCACCCCTTGGCGGCGATGCTCGCCGACCTGCACCGCGACGGCACGGCCAACCGGCTCAACCTCGGCGGCCTCGACGAGGACGATGTGACCACTTATGTCACCGAAGCCGGCTACGACGACGAGGAACTCGCGCACGCGCTGGCGTCGGTCACCGGCGGTAACCCCTTCTTCCTCATCGAGGCCTTGCGCCACGTCGACGAGAGCGGCGGCGTGTGGGACCAGAGCACCCTTCCTCAGGGCGTACGAGAAGCCGTGAGCCGCAGGCTTTCCCGGCTACCGACCGAGACGAACAAAGCCCTCGCCACGGCGGCGGTTGTCGGCAGCCGGTTCGCCCTGGAGCTGGTCGAGCAGGTGGTCGGCGACGACCTCGTCGACGCGTTCGACGAAGCGCGCCGGGCGGGCATCGTCATCGAAGAACCCGGTGGCAACTACCGGTTCAACCACGCGATTGTCCGGCAATCGCTGCTCGCCGAGCTGGCGTCGGTGCGGCGCATGCGATTACACCAGCGCATCGCCGCAACGCTCGAGACGCTGCCCGGCGCCGACGACGAGTTGCTCGCCGAGCTTGCTCACCACTATTTCGAATGCGCCTGGGCCGGAAACGCCGCCAAGGCGGTTTTCTATTGTCGGCGCGCGGCCGACCAGGCGATGTCACGTCTCGCCTACGAGGGCGCGGCCGACCTGTACCACCGCGCCCTGCACGCGCTGGAAGAACTTGACGACGAGCTGCCCGACCGCGACGACCAGACCGCCGAGCTGTTGGTCGCGCGCTGCGAGGCTTTGTTGGCCGCCGGCGATGTGTCCTCGGCGGCGGGTGCGGTCACCCAACTGCAGGCAAGCACAGTCGAGTCGGCCCGGTTGGCGGCATGGGCGACATGCTTCGACGGGCAGCTGTCGATGCTGATCCACCCCGAACGGTTGGACGAGGTCGAAGCCGCGTTGGCCGCGGCTGCCGCCAAACTCGCCGAACAAGACGACGCCGCCGGAGAAGCCACGGCGCACACCGTCCGCGCTGGGTGCCTCGCCCGTCTCGGGCGGATCGCCGACTGCGAGGGCGCCCTCGACGACGCGCTGAACGCGGCGCGTCGCGCGCGCGAACACCGCCGCGTGAACGCGGTTTTGGCGGGTGCTCCCCTCGCGGCGCTGTGGGGCCCCAACCCGGTGCCCCGTGCGGGCGGGCGGTGCCTGGACGTGGTGCGGCTGCTGCGGATCACGACCGACTCCCCCGCCGTCGAAGCCACCTCGACACGATGCCAGGCCGTGTTGGAGGCCTTTCGCGGCCGCGCCGCGGCGGCCCGTCGGATGATCGACTCGGCCCGGCGCACGGTGAGCGAGCTCGGCTTGCGTCATGCGCTATTGGAAGTTGAGCAGTTCGCCGGGATCGTCGAGCTCATCGTCGACGATCCGGCCGCAGCCGAGTCGCATCTGCGCAAGGCTTACAACGGCTTTCGTCGCATGGGCCTGGACGCCGACACTGCCGAGACCGCCGCGTTGTTGGGCCGCGCATACCTTGCACTCGGGCGCGAATCCGAGGCAGACGAATTGTGTTCGGAGAGCGAGCGTCTCGCTGGGCACGCGCTGAAGGCGTCGATCGCGTGGCGTACCCTGCGTGCGCACTTGCTGGCGCGGGGCAACGACCACGACGGGGCCCGGCGGATCGCCTCAGAGGCGGTCGCTCTGGCCGAGCGCACGGACGCCCTGGTCGATCACGGCGACGCATGTTTTACGCTGGCAACGGTGTTGGGGGCCGCAGGCGACGTGGCCGGGGCCCGGGCCGCCGCCGAGCAAGCGGTCGAACTGTATGAGCGCAAAGGCGCTGCGGCGCTTGCGGAGAGGGCGCGGGAAGTCCTCGGCAGGCGTGAGGTGCCTACCCCACCGATAGCGCCCGCACCTGAAGCGCCACGCGTCGAACTCGACAACGCCTGCGTGCGAGCGATTCGCCAGATAGACGCCGCCTACGATCGCGAAGCCTGGGACGAGATCGGGCAGCACGTCGCAGCCGTCGTCACCTGTGAAAGCCGCCGGAAGATAGTTGGCCTCGGCCGTCATGATCTTCCTTATGACGAATGGGAATGCGAAGCCAGACGTCTCCGCGAATTATTGGCCCCAGTGCGGTACCACCACGTGGTTGTCGCCGTGCGTGGCGAGCGCCTGGCTCTCACCCGGTTAGAGGTAGGTCCTGCAGACCAGAGCCCTGGGGCACCGCGGGACGAGTGGCTTCAGCTATACGGCCTCGACCAGGAAGGTCGAATTGCGCTGCATGTGTTTTTCGACGTCGAAGATGTCGACATAGCCGTCGCCGAGCTCGATGCCACGCAGGCCCGATTCGAGACAGAACATCCTCGGGCGCGGCTCGAGAACGCCGCGACGCGGGTATACGAACGCTTCTGGTCGCACTTCGCCGCCCGCGACTGGGCTGCCGTAGGAACCATTGTCTCCGAAAGCCTTTCCGGCGCCGATCACCGACGGGTCGTGAATGCCGGGGACCGAGGCAGCCGAGAATCCGTGATCGAGGATCTGCAGGTGGCCGCCGACCTCGGGTTCACGATCGGGATGGCCGACGTCGTGGCGATCCGCGGCGAGCGCCTCGCCCTCACACGGGTGCGGGCGGCCGGCCGCGACCCGGAAACGATTCAAAACGATGCGATCAATGTCGTCGAGATCGACGCCGACGAGCGACTCACGTTGATCGTCGTCTACGACCTGGACGACTTCGACGGTGCCATAGACGAACTCGACGCTCGCTATCTTGCCGACGAGGCAGCACCGTACGCAGACGCATGGTCGGCCATCACGCAGGGCTACGGCGCCTTCAACCGGCGCGAAGGGATTGCGACGACGCCGGATTGGGTCAACATCGACCACCGGCGGGCTGTAGCCGTCGCCCCCGGCGAGTTGACTGACTACGTCCATGCCGCATGGGACCTCGAACAAGATGTCAGCATCTATATCGAGGCCGTGCATCGGCTAACCAACCGTGGGGCGGTCATCAGCCATGCGACGCGTGCCACCTCGCGGGAAGGCTTCGATGCCGAGTGGCGGATGGTACTTCTGGTGGCGGTGGACGGCGTGGTCAACCACTGCGAAGTCTTCGATGAGGGAGACCTCGACGTCGCGCTAGCGAGATTCGATCACCTCAACAGACCGGCACAGCGGCTGGAAAATGCTGCGAGCCAGATAGCGGAGCGCTTCTTTGCGTACTTCGCAGCCTGCGATTGGGACTCCTTGGCGACGACACTGGCCGACAATGTCTCGCACGACGATCGCCGGCACGTGGTTAACGCTGGGGTCCTACACGGTCGAGATACGCAAATTGCGAACCTGCAAGCTATCGCTGAGGTCGGTATCACGGATTTTTCGTCGACAGTCATTGCGACCCGCGGCGCGTGTCTCGCCCTCGTCCAAACCCGTTCGTCGGGACCAGACCAAGCCTTCGACGGCGTCCTCACTGAGGAACTCGGAGTCGTCGAGATCAACTCCGACAACCAGATGGCAGCCTACGTCACGTTCGACCCCGGCGACTTCGACTCCGCCGTCGCCGAACTCGACGCCCGCTATCTCGCGGGCGAAGCCGCTCCTTACGCGCGAACGTGGTCGTTCATCACGCGAGCCTATGCCGCGGTCAATCGAAACGAACTGCCCGCAATGACACCGGATTCAGAGTTCATAGACCATCGAGCGGTCTTAACAGCCGAGCGGGAGGATCTGACGGGCTATCTTCCCGCCCTGTGGGACCTCACGCCAGACGTCAAAGTCTACGTCGAAGCGGTGCATCGGCTGAATGAGCTGGGAGCGGTCATGACCCATACTGCGCGCGGCACTTCGGAGGAGGGCTTTGATGCCGAGTGGCGGACAGTCGTCGTTGGCGTAACCGACGGCGATCTCTACCGCCGCGTCGAGGTCTTCGACGAGCCCGACCTCGACGCCGCGCTCGCCAGGTTCGATGAGCTGCACCGGCAGGCACCGCGGCTGCACAATGTGGCCAGCCAAGTCAGCGACCGCTTCCTGGCGCACTTCGCGGCGCGCGACTGGGGTGCGATGGCCGAGATGACGGCCGACGACTTTTCGAGTGACGATCGTCGTCGCGTAGTGGGCGCGGGAGTCCAACTAGGCCGGGATGTCGATATCGACAATATGAGGGCGTGGGCCGACGTCGGGATTGCGAGCATGACATCACACGTCATCGCGACCCGGGGCGACCGCCTTTTCCTTGGCCGCACCCGTTTCTTCGGCCCTGAGCAAGGGCCCGACACGTTCCACAGCGAGGTGCTCGGCCTCGTCGAGATCGACACCGAAAACCGAGTCGTCGCGCGGGTCGTATTCGACGCGGACGAACTCGACGCGGCCATCGCCGAACTCGATGCGCGATACCTCGCCGGGGAGGCCTCCACCCGCTCCCACACCTGGACGCTGGTGACGGAAGCCTTTGTGGCGCTGAACCAGCGGAAAATCCCTGCGACGACATCAGATTGGGTAAACATTGATCACCGACGACTGGTGCCGATCGGCACGGGTGATCTGGCGGCATATCTCTCCGTCGCGTGGGAACTTTCGCCGCAGTCCTACCTCTACGTTGCCGCCGTGCACCGCCTGAGCAGCCTTGGCGCGGTGATCACTCATGTCGCGGCTGGGGCTTCGCCCGAAGGGCTCGACGCCGAGTGGCAGGTAATCGACGTCATGACTTTCGAAGGCGATCGGATCAACCGCTGTGAGCTTTTCGACGAGTCAGACCTAGACACCGCGCTCGCCAGGTTCGATGAGCTGCACGGCCAGACGCGGAAGCTGGAGAACGCGGCAAGCCGCGCAGAACACCGACTCTTTGACCGCTCGAGCACCCACGATTGGGCGGCGATAGCCGAAATCTTGGCGCCGGACAGTTTCGTCGACGATCGACGTCGAGTGGTGAATGTCGGCTTCTGGGACGGTCGCGATGCCGTGATGGCAAATATGCGAGCACTGGCCGAGGGCCTTGCGCAGGTGTCCTTGACGGTGATCGCGACTCGTGGAAAGCGCCTCTCGCTCGCCCGCGTCCGCTCGTTCAATCCCGACTCCCGGCGGGAGGGATTTGCGGTAGAGCTGCTGGGAATCGCCGAAATTGACACCGACGGGCGGATCGCCTCCCACGTCTTTTTCGACGCCGACGATATCGATGCTGCCTTCGAGGAACTCGATGCGCGTTACCTCGCCGGCGAAGCGGCCGCGTACGCGCACACTTGGTCGGTGACTTCAAGGGCTAACGCCAAATTCAATCGTCACGAGCTTCCCGCGACGACGCCGGATCCGGTTTACATCGATCATCGATCGCTCGTATCGATCGCGGGGGTTGATCTGGCCACATCCGTCGGTGCCCTGTGGGACCTCACTTCGGATACCAGCGCCTACATCGAAGCCGTGCATCAGCTCACCGAATACGGAACCGTCACTACTCAAGTGCTGAAAATGACCTCGCAAGATGGTTTTGACGCGGAATTGCGGTTGACCTACGTGATCGTGGTCGAGGGAAACCTCCTTAGCCGCATCGAAGTCTTTGACGGGGAAGATCTCGAGGTGGCCCTTGCGTACTTCGATCAGGTTAATTGCAGAGACCAGCCGAAGTGACAGCGCCACAACGCCAACCGCTTTATCTGCTAGCGGATAGTCAGCTGCTGTTCTGGAAGCGCGACGGCCGCCCGCTACTGGAAACGGCGCTCGACGGATTGGCTCGAGACAAACCGTTGAGCGCCGCCTACATCGGGGCCTCCAATGGCGACCGGCCGGAGTTCTACGAAATCTTCGAGGCGGCCGTGGACGCCGTCGGGATCACCGACCGTCGCATGATCCATTCGTCGTTCGGCCGGGCCGACCGCGCCTTCCTTGAAGGCGCCCAGGTGATCGTCCTCGCGGGCGGCGATGTCCGCCTTGGCTGGAACACCTTCGAGAAAACCGGCATGAAGGAGACGATCCTGAACCGCTACGCCAAAGGCACTGTCCTCGTGGGCATTTCGGCCGGCGCGGTCCAGCTCGGACGCTATGGAATCCTTGAGCTCCCAGGCACCGAACTGCTCGACGTGTTCGGCCTCGTCCCCATGGTGATCGACGTGCACGACGAACGCGCCGAGTGGGCGCGGCTGACGCGGACAATCCAATCGCTGCACGGAGAAGCGACCGGGCTCGGCATCCCCACGGGCGGCGGAGTCGTCGTCCACGCGGATGCCAGCATCGAACCCCTGCGCCATCCTGCGCACATAGTCGCTTATGACGGCACCGCCGTCACGCACTCACTGTCGCGACCGGCGCGAACCTGACGTTCCTTGACGGCCACCCAGCCCACCTGTAATCGTCGGCGGGAGCATGACACACGCCTTCGACCCGAGCGGACCCGACGGCCACCCGCGCATCGTCGCCGACTTGCTACGGCCCGACGCGTACGACCCGCCGGCCCACGACGTGCGTCTCCATGAGACGCACAGCTCGTGGGTCCTGCTCGCCGGCCCCTATGCCTACAAGCTCAAGAAGCCGGTGGACCTCGGGTTTCTCGACTTCACCAGTATCGAGCGGCGCCGCGCCGACTGTGACGAGGAGCTGCGCCTCAATCGGCGGTTCAGTCCCCAGATGTACTTGGGCGTCGTCGAAGTCACCGAGCAGGACGGCCACTACCGCATCGGCGGCAAGTCCGGGTCGGGCGAGCCGGCGGTGTGGATGCGGCGCCTGCCGGAGGAGGGCATGCTGCCGGCCAAGCTCGCGCGCGGCGAGGTCGACCTTCGACTCGCGCGACGAATCGGCCGCACCCTGGCCAAGCTTCACGGCAGGACCGAAACCGGCCCCGACATCGATGCGTACGGCAGCCCGTCCAGCGTGGCCGCGAACTGGCAGGAGAACTTCGATCAGATGGGCCCGTTCGTCGGCCGGACCATCTCAAGCGACGTCAACGACCACATCCGACGCTACGTCGCCGAGTTCCTGCGAACGCGGGCGCCGGTGCTCGAGCGACGGGTGGCCGACGGGCACGTGCGCGATGGCCATGGCGACCTGCACGCCGCCAGCATCTGCATCGACGACGGCCAGATTCTGCTGTTCGACAGCCTGCAATTCGCGCCGCGTTATCGTTGCGCCGACCTCGCCTCCGAAGTCGCCTTTCTGGCAATGGATCTCGAATACCACGGTCGCGCGGATGTGGCGTGGGCGTTCGTCGATTCCTACGTGCGGGCCAGCGGCGACGCCGGTCTGCTCGACCTGCTCGATTTCTACGCCTGCTACCGGGCCTACGTTCGCGGCAAGGTCCGCAGCCTGCGCCTGGCCCAGACGGAACAGGCGTCCGGTGGTGACAACCGTGAGCTCATCGCCGAGTCGCGCGCGTACTTCGACCTGGCCTGGGCGCACGGGGGTGGGCTGCCCCGCCCCCCGATGGTGGTCACCATGGGTCTGCCGGCCAGCGGCAAGACCACCCTGGCGCGCGCGCTCGCCGGCCGACTCGGGCTGGTGCATCTCTCGTCCGATGTGGCGCGCAAGCGGATGGCGGGCATCGAGCCCACCCAGCGCGGCGGCGACGAATTCGGTTCGGGGCTCTACGATCCGGCGATGACGCGCAGCACGTATGCCGCCCTGCGCCGTGATGCCGCGCGCTGGTTGCGTCGCGGCCGGGGCGTAGCCGTCGATGCGACGTTCGGCAATCCGCGCGAGCGCGCCCAGATGCGGCAACTGGCGCACCGCCTCGGGGCCGACCTCCGCGTCGTGCTGTGCGACGCCGACGACGCCACCCTGATCGCGCGACTCGAGCGGCGCGCCACGGAGAAGGGCGTTGTCTCGGATGCGCGGATCGAGCTGTGGCCCGAGCTGCGCGCCGCATTCACGCCCCCCGACGAGCAACCGTCCGTTTTGCGGGTCGATGCGACGCGCGACAGCGAGGAGACCGTCGAGCAGGCGCTGGCGCTGCTGCGCGCTTCCTACCGCTAACGGCGCCGTCGCGTGCCATGGTGTCCTAGCACGTCGGCGTTGGCCAGCGTCTGCGCCTGAGCGGCCAGCGTCGACGCCCTGTTGGCGTGCGCGAGCGCCTCGGCGTCGTTAGTGGATTCCTTGCCGCGCGCCGCCGCCAAATGCCGCTGGGCCTCGTCGAGCCGGGCCTGGGCCTCGGCGCCGACGCTGTCGCGATGCCGGGCCACATAATCCGAGATTTGGCGCACCCGCGCATCCGCGGTGGACAGCGCCTGCGGCAACGAATCACCGTGCCCCGCAACGCTGCCCGGCGCGCGCCGGCGCCGACGTGCGCGATAGAGCACGAACAGCAACAGCAGAACCACGACGACGATGACGCCGATCGCGACCAGCGGCCAGATCGGCTTCGACGAGCTCGCCGGCTTGGCCGAACTCGCCAATTTATCCAACCCGTCGGCCGCGGCGACCGCCGCTCCGCTCCAGTCCTTGGCGCCCAGCACGGGTTCAATCTGGTTGCGCCGCAGGCTATCCAGCCCGGCAGCGGTCGGCCCCTGCACCTGCGGCGGCACGGTGAACGAGTACGCCTTGGTGTTCGTGGCTATGGCCAGCAGCGCATCCTGGCCGCCCAGCCCGCTGGCGCTGCGGGTGCGATCGGCCCAGTTGTCGGGCTTGAAGCGAGAGAAGTTGTCGGTGTAGACCACCCACAGTTGGATGTGACGATCGCGGTACAGCCGATCGATCGCCTCGCTGACCGCCGCGCGACCGGAATCGGTCAACACCCCCGTGCTGTCGGTGATGTGATCCGCGAGCTTCGACGGCGGCTGCGCGGCGGCGGGGCTTGCCAGCAGCAAGCCCGCGGTGAGGATCGTCAGGACGGCACCGAACAGGCGAATAACCCGCATACAGGTAACTTAGCCGCCAATTCGCGTTGGGTCAGGAGGGCGCCGCATCCGCGGCCAACGGGGCCCGAATCGCTCTGCGCACGTCTGCGACCAGCAGAATCCGCCCAGAACCCCCGCCCACCACGACCCCCGCATGCACTGGACACCCACTGGTTACGCGCGTAACCTCTGTCGCGCAACGACAGCATTCTCGCGAGCGAAAGGCCACTGAGAACCGTGAGTAACGCCATTAAGGTCTTCAACCCGTCCACCGAGGAGCTGATCACCGAGGTCCCCGACTCCGACCAGGCGGCCGTCGACGCGGCGGTGGCCCGCGCGCGTGAGACCTTCGAGTCGGGCGTGTGGCGCAAGGCGCCGGCGTCGCACCGGGCCAACGTCCTCTTCCGCGCGGCGCGCATCATCGAGGAACGCACCGACGAGCTCGCCGCGCTCGAGGGCCAAGACAACGGCATGAACCTGACGGCCGCCCGGCACATCATCCCGGTGTCGGTCGACATGCTGAAGTACTACGCCGGCTGGGTCGGCAAGATCCACGGCGAGTCGGCCAACCTGGTGAGCGACGGCCTGCTGGGCACCTGGGAGACCTACCACACCTTCACCCAGCTCGAGCCGGTCGGCGTCGTCGGCCTCATCATCCCTTGGAACGGACCGTTTTTCGTCGCGATGCTCAAGGTCGCGCCCGCCCTCGCGGCCGGCTGCAGCGCCGTCCTCAAGCCCGCCGAGGAGACGCCGCTGACCGCGCTGAAGCTCGAGGAGATCTTCCGCGAGGCGGGCCTGCCCGACGGCGTCCTGAACGTCATCACCGGCTACGGCGAGACCACGGGCGCCGCGCTCACCGCGCACCCCGACGTCGACAAGATCTCCTTCACGGGGTCGACGGAGGTCGGGCGGCTGATCGTTAAGGCGGCCGCCGGCAACCTCAAGCGGCTGACGCTCGAGCTCGGCGGCAAGTCCCCGCTGATCATGTTCGACGACGCCAACCTCGACAAGGCGATCTTGGGGGCGGGCATGGGCCTGCTCGCCGGTTCGGGTCAGAACTGTTCGTGCACGTCGCGCATCTACGTCCAGCGGGGCATCTACGACGACGTCGTGCAGCGGCTGGCGGAGTTCGCCCAGATGCTGCCGATGGGCGGCAGCGAGGATCCCGACTCAGTGTTGGGCCCGCTGATCAGCGACAAGCAGCGCAAACGAGTGGAAGGCATCGTCAACGACGGCGTGGCCGGCGGCGCGCAAATCATCACCGGCGGCAAGCCGATGGACCGCAAGGGCTACTTCTACGAGGCGACGATCATCACCAACACCACGCCCGACATGCGGCTCATCAAGGAGGAGATTTTCGGGCCGGTCGGCTGTGTGATCCCGTTCGACGACGAGGACGAGGTAATCGCCGCCGCGAACGACACGCACTACGGGCTGGCCGGGTCCATCTGGACCGAGAACCTCTCCCGCGCCCACCGGATGGTGAATGAGCTTCGGGCGGGCCAGGTTTGGGTGAACTCCTCACTCGCGGCCGACCCGTCGATGCCGATCAGCGGCCACAAGCAGTCCGGGTGGGGCGGCGAGCGCGGCCGCAAGGGCATCGAGGCCTACTTCAACACCAAGGCGGTCTACATCGGTCTGTAACCTGCTGCCCCGGGCGGCCGCGCGCGTAACGCCACGGTGGAACTATTGCCGATTTTTCGCCGTGGCGTTACGCCCGGGCCATCCCGGAGACTTTGGGCTACAGCGGCTTTCAGTGGGACGCTACGAGGGCACGGCCCTCGTCGGTGCATCCGGCAATGAAGTCAGGCGCCGAGTCCACTTGAGCGATCTTCCCGCTTTTCAGATCGCTCTGAAGGACCCTCTGGCAGTACTGGTTCCAATCGGTGTCAGCATTCAGCTGCACGTGATAGTGCTGAATCTGCTCATCGATGGCCTGTTTGCCTTGGTTGTACGAGGGCGACCCGGGGTCGGCGCCCGCGCCGGACGCGAACACAACGGCGGCGGCACTAAGCACCGCTGCCAACGTCAACCCGCGCATGCGACTCACGCCGACAATCTTACGTGGATTTTGCTGCCAGCACATCCGCCTCGATTGCGGGGGGCGGCGGCGGGTTAGAACGTCCACGAGCCGGCGGACTGAAGTACGAAGCCACGGTTGAGGATTGGATCGATGCAGGCGGTCAGGCGGTCAGCGCCCACGATGCATGTGATGTCGCCTTTGGTGAGCTTTTGGCCGACGTTGAGCAGCGGCGAGGTGATGATCGGGCAGCCGGTGCCCTTTTGAAAGCTGTACGGGTTGAGGTCCGTCGGAAGCGATGACGGCGAGGCGACCACCGAGCAGCCGTCGCTGCCGACGGGGGCGTTGTCCGGCAGACCAGGCAGTGGCCCATCGCAGCTGGCGCTGACGTGATCGCCCGGCTTGGGCGGGTTGGGGAGGATGCACTGCAGCCCATCGGGTGTCGCGAAATAGGCCGCGCCGCCGGCGCGGGCCGCGGCGGTATAGGGCGCGGCGTCGACCGCTTGAAATGCGTTCAGATCGGGAAATTTCGGCGGCGGCGTGGCCGTCGCGACGCCGGGGGCGTTGCGGGAACATGCCAGGCTCAGGACCGCAACGCTCGCGGTGATCACCGCTAGGGTCACCCTGCTCAGCATGTGGTGTCCCCCTTCCTAGTGTTGGACGCCGAAGGTTGTCGTCCACGTGTTGGGATCATAGGTCGGCCCGGGCGGCCAGGTGCTCACTCGAAGCTGAATCGTCTCAAGGCCGGTCGCGGGGTCGAGCGTCGTGCCCGTGATGGTGGGGCCGTAGACGGTCGGAAGCTGGTTGGGGGCCACCAGCGTTTGGGGTGTCGCCCCCATCAGGCCTTGCGGTGTGGCGGCGGTGATGCCCTGCACGGGGCCGCCGTTGGTCGCGCCGACGAGCATGAATCCACCACCTTTGAGCGAGACCAGTTGGCTTTCACGATCGCCTGGGAGGCTGACGGTGCCGACGCGCTGCAAGTTGTTGATCCAGCTGTTGGGTTTGGCCGGATCGATGGGTCCCGACACCCACATGCCGCGGGTGGTGTCGCCTACCCGGTTGCTGGTGTTGCCGACGATCACCATCTGGTTGGTGGCAGGATCGTAAACGCCGCTGGCCTGGTAAATCCCCGGCAGCTCACCGACTTTCACGGGATGGGTGGGATCGGTGTAATCCCAGACCGACCCGTTGGTCGCGAATTCGTTGAACCCGGGCGTCACGGACCCATCCGGGTGGCTGAAAAACGCGTAGCGATGACCGTCGGGCCCCAGCGCGGTCCCCGTCGGCAGCGGGCGGGTGCCCGGCGGCCCTTGCGCGAGCTCCGATGCCGGGCTGCGCGGAAAGCCGTCTCGGGGGTCGCCGCCAAAGGTGGGGCCCTGGCCGTCTTGGAACTGGTCTTGCAGGTCGTAGGTGTTTTGCTCGTGTTGGGGCGGGCCGGCCGGTCCGGTGATCCTGGGGTCGCTGGGTGGAGCGTCTTGCCCGTCCCCGAAGCCCGCTGGCTTGAACTCGGCGACCGCGGCAGCATCTTGCGGGGTGAGGTGTCCGTTCGCCTGTGCTTCACGCAGCGATTTCGTGTAGGTGTCGCGGATCGAGTTCATCTGCTTGAGGGCGTCCCGCGTGTCATCGGCGGCGTCGGCTTTGGCGTCCTTGATCAAGGTCTCGAGCGCCCGGCGGCTCTTCGCATCGAGGGTGGGGTCTTGCAGATCCTTGGTGGCCGCGCCGATCAGTTTGTCCAGCAACTGCAGTTGTCGTTCCAGCGTGGCGATCTCCGCGGAGCCCTCTTTTTG
Organism: Mycobacterium intracellulare ATCC 13950; assembly: GCF_000277125.1. Taxonomy (NCBI): domain Bacteria; kingdom Bacillati; phylum Actinomycetota; class Actinomycetes; order Mycobacteriales; family Mycobacteriaceae; genus Mycobacterium; species Mycobacterium intracellulare. The sequence continues at coordinate 2,171,788 of NC_016946.1, read as the reverse complement.
CGCGGCGGCCAGCATGGCGGCGATGTTTTCCAGGTCCGCGGCGATCTTGGGCAACTGGTCGGTCTGCAGGCGAAGCGATTTGGTCAGCCGCTGCACTTCTTCTGAGCCGTTGATCGGATGGTCGCCGTGCTGGTGGTTCCAGGCCTGATCGAAGCGCTTGCGGGCCTGCTCGAACTCCTCTTGGGCGGCGGTGGAGCACCGGCCCGCCGCGTGGAAGGCCTCCGCCAATTGGGAGATCTGAAAGGGGTTGCCGGCCTGCAAACTGCGGTTGACCGCCCAGGGATCGCCGCCGGCCTGGGCGATCAGATCGGCAACGCTCAACCAGTTCAGCTGCATTGCCCCGCCCATTTGCGCTTTTGACCAGCTTTGACGCTACCTCCGCTGGTTCCCCTGTCCCCCTATTCCACCCGAAAAGGCGCTGAAATTCACTTCAGTGCGCTCGGCGCGGAGCTAATCGGGGACACGTGGCGAGGGGCGCGCTTCAATAGCATTGCGACCAGGAGGACATGATGGCGCGCTTCAAAACCGAAATGGAAGTCTGCCCGCACTGCCGGCGCTCGGCGGAGGCCACGGTCGAATACAGCTACGACAACGACGGCAAAGTCACCGGCAGGCGGGTGCGGGACGTCAACTGCCGGTATGCGGACTGCCCGGGTAGCGAGGTGCCGCCGCACTGGGGCTAGGCGATGTCGGTCGCCCGCTGCTTCGTGTCGGACTCCTTGTCGGAGAGAAGATCCCCTTCTTGGGGCATTCAAAGTTTGGCGACGCCGCCGATTCCACGCTCAACTCGCTACGGGCGTCCAGGATCACCCGCCGCGCCGAGCCCGCGGTGAGACAACGTCTTCACTGGGTGCCAGACGGCGCCAACCGCTTCGCCAGGTACGGCGCCGTGCGGCTCTGTTTGGCCCGTGCCACCTGCTCAGGTGGCCCCGCCGCGACGACCCGGCCGCCATCGCTGCCGGCTCCCGGTCCCAAGTCGATCACCCAATCTGCACCCGCGACCATCCGCATGTAGTGCTCGGCCACCACCACGGTGTTGCCCGCGTCGACCAGGCGGTGCAGTTGACGATCGAGCAGAGCCACATCGGCAGGGTGCAGCCCGGTGGCCGGCTCGTCGAGGACGTAGAGGGTGTGCCCTCGCCGGGGTCTCTGCAGTTCGGCGGCGAGCTTGATCCGCTGTGCCTCGCCGCCCGACAGCTCGGTGGCGGGCTGTCCGAGACGGAGGTATCCGAGCCCGACCTCTTGCAGCGTGGTCAGGCTGCGCGCCGCGCTGGCGACGTCGGCAAGAAACTCCGAAGCCTCATCGACGGTCATCGCGAGGACATCGGCGATCGTACGGTCGCGATAGCGAACCTCGAGTGTCTCGTCGGAGTACCGCGCTCCTTGACACGCCGGGCAGGTGGCGTATGTGCCTGGCAGGAACAATAATTCGACCGACACGAAACCCTCCCCCTGACAGGTGGGGCAGCGACCGTCGGCCACGTTGAACGAGAACCTGCCCGCCGTCCAACCGCGGCGGCGCGCCTTCGGGGTCGCAGCGAATTCACGGCGCACGGCGTCAAACAAGCCGGTGTAGGTCGCCAGCGTCGAGCGCGGCGTGCGTCCGATCGCACGCTGGTCGACCGATACCAGCCGGTTGATGTTTTCGGCCCCCTCTGCCGTCACACCGATACTCGCGTCATGATCGAGATCGACTATCCCGCTGTCGGTTTCGTCGTCGTCGGGTTCGGCAGGCTCGACCGCTCGTCCGGTGCCGAGCTGGCTGTGGACGACATCGCCGAGGACCTTGACGACGAGTGTCGACTTTCCGGAACCGGACACCCCGGTGACCGCGGTGTACACGCCGAGGGGCAGGTCCACGTCGAGGTCTTTCAAATTATGGAAGCAGATCCCGCGCAGCCGCAGCTGCCCGGACGGCGTACGTGGTTGTCGACGCGGCGGCCGGGCACCGTCGAAAAGGTAGTGACGAGTGACGGACCCCTCGATGTCGGCGAGGCCGGGCACCGGCCCGCTGTAGAGCACGCCCCCACCGAGTTCTCCGGCCCCGGGCCCAACGTCGACGATCCAGTCGGCACGGCGCACGACGTCCATGTCGTGCTCGACCACGAATAACGAATTGCCCGCGCGCCGCAGGCGATCGAGCACCTCGAGCAGCGGCTCGGCGTCGGCCGGGTGCAGGCCGGCCGACGGTTCGTCTAACACGTAGAGCACGCCGAACAAGCCGGCGCGCAGTTGGGTGGCCAGCCGCAACCGCTGCAGTTCGCCGGGTGACACGGTCGGGGTCCGGCGACTGAGCGTGAGATAGCCGAGGCCGAGATCAATGAGTACCTGCAGGCGTGCGACCAGGTCGGCGGCGATCATGGTCGCCACTTCCGTCAGCTCGCCGGATGTCATGGACTCGTACGCGGCGGCGGCGTCGGTCCGAGAAGCCGTCGGGCGCAACGTGTCCGCGAGGTCGCCCAGTGGCATGGCCGTGTAGTCGGCGATGGTGCGGCCGGCGAAGGTCACCCGCAACGCCTCCGGCCGCAACCCAGAGCCGTCGCATACCGGGCATTCGACGGTGTCGACGAATTGCAGTACGCGGCGGCGCATCATCGCGCTATGGGAGTTGGCCAACGTGTGGCGGACATGGCGTTCGGCGCTGGAAAACGTGCCGTTGTAGTAATAATCGGCTTGCACGGGGTGCTGGCTCGGATCGATTTCGACGGTCGGCTGCTCCTCGGTGAACAGAATCCAATTGCGTTGCCGCTTAGGCAGTTTCCGCCATGGCTTGTCGATGTCGTAGCCCAGCGTGACGAGGATGTCGCGGAGGTTTTGGCCCTGCCACGCGCCGGGCCATGCGGCGACGGCGCCTTCGCGGATGGTCAGCGAGGGGTCTGGCACCAGTGTCTCTTCGGTCACCCGATGGATTCGTCCCAGCCCGTGACATTCGGGGCACGCCCCCACCGCGGTATTCGGCGAGAACGCATCGGAGTCCAGTCGTTCCGTAGCCCCCCGCGGGTAGGTCCCGGCGCGGGAGAACAGCATCCTCAACAAGTTCGACAGGGTGGTGACGGTGCCGACCGTCGACCGCGATGTCGCCGAACCCCGGCGCTGCTGCAGTGCAACGGCAGGCGGTAGCCCGGTGATGTCATCGACCTTTGGCGCGCCGGTTGGCAATAGCAGGCGACGGGCGTACGGAGCGACCGATTCGAAGTAGCGGCGCTGGGCCTCGGCATAGATGGTCCCGAAGGCTAGCGACGATTTGCCGGATCCGGAGATTCCGGTGAACGCGACCAGCGCGTCACGCGGCGCTACGACGTCGACACCCCGCAGATTGTGCACCCGCGCCCCGTAAACGCGCACAGAAGGATCGATTTCGTCGGTGCGTCGATACGGGATTTGCGTCATCTTGCTCAGCCGAGTACCCCCGGTTGCGGCCGCACAAGCCTGCGCTCCCCGGCAGCGACCAGCGAGGGCCTGTCGGCAATCCGTTTTGACGCCCCGCCGGCCGGGAATTCCGCCGTGGCCATGACGGAAACATCACCAAGCCGGATCCGCCTGAGCCATCACGTCGTGGAACTCGATGACGGGCGGCGGATCGGGCTTTCAGTCGGCGGCCGCGGAGTGCCGTTGTTGTTCATGCACGGGCTCCTGCTGAGTCGGAAGGCCTATCTGCGGATGCTCAGCCGGATCGCCGGAATGGGATTCCTGGTCGTCGCCGTCGATGCCGCCGGTCACGGAGATACCGGGCGACTGCCCAGCGACGCGTGCGGCTTCACCGATCGCGCCGATTCGGTGTTGCGCACGCTGGACGCCCTTGGCATCGGGCAGGCGTTGTTCGTCGGCCATTCGATGGGCGGGCGAATGACCATCCAGCTGGCCGCACGCGCGCCTGAGCGGGTACTCGCCGCCGTGCTGTTCGACCCGGCGGCCGGAGCGCGGTTCGACACGACCATCCCGAAATTGGTGAGGTCCCCAACCAAGGCGTTGGGCGCGGCCTACACCGCTGTCCGCGACACACTGGGCGACCCGACGCAGCTCTCACCCAGCGAGCAACTCGGATACTTCCGGGTGCTGGCCGCGGTGGCGGTGCCCAACCTGCGTGATCCACTCGCAGCCGTCCGGACGATCAGGGCCATCGTCGAGTCCGGTGATTACACGCCGATGCTGCACACCATGCGCGACGAGGGGATGCCCACGATGGTGGTGCACGCCGAAAAAGACATGATCGTGCCGTTCCCGCACGCGCGCGAAATCGCCAACGAGGCCGACGCGACGCTGTACAGGGTGCCGGACGCGTATCACTCGTGGATGATCGCCAATCCGCGCCAGGGCGCCGATGCGTTTCGTCAACTGCTCGACGGCGAATTGGGCGAGGTGCTTCGCGACGCCGCCGACACGATGGGCATCGCCGACCTCGACGACCACGAGGCGTGGGAGCGCGAACTGCTGGACCCCGATGCGCTGGTGTTGCAGTTCATCCACGGTCGCGACCGATTAGAAATCGGGCCCGAGGAGCTTGACCATGTCGACCTAGAGCTGGTGCGCCGTACTGAGCGCTCGCAGGAACGGATGTCCTGGGCTCGACGGACATATCGCCGGTGGGCGGGTAAGCACCTGCATCAGGCGCGATCGCTGATCCGGCACAACATCCGGATCGAGCCCGAGCACCACGAATAGCTAAGGGTGAAAAGCGCGTGGTGGGGCGGGCGGGGCTCGAACCCGCGACCAACGGATTATGAGTCCCCAGGTCAAGCGCTATAGCAAACTCTGCTGGGTCCGGTAATCGCCCGGCGAGAGCTCCTATCCCCTAGATTGCCAGCGCTTCTGTTCAGAAATCGCGCCTAGCAGCAGCTGCTAGCACACCACGGCAAATCAGCAGGTAAGTCTGCAAATATGGACGCGGTGTGGACGCGCCTTGGTCCGGGCGGCTGCATCGGGGCGCAGCTGACTTGTCAGTGCCCTATACGACGATGGGATCATGCGAGACAGTCGTAGAATCCGCGGATGGCGGCAGCGCAGGAAGGCGAGGACGTATTGCCTGCCGTGGTCCGCGGTTCGCCAAGCCGTATAGACGAGATGATGGAAGCCTTCCAGGAGGCCTATGTCCGCGGCGTCGCTGCGGCTGCTGGTTGCGTCGTGGGGGCTCCGGAAATCGATGAAGGGGTTGATGTAACACTCACCCACACGTCGGACATCCATCTGAGGGACGACAAGAAGGCCCATCTGGAGGTCCAGATGAAATCGAGCGCCTATGGCCCGATTGAAAATGGCCAATTTGTTAGTACAAGTTTGAAGCGTGCTCGATATGACGAGTTCCGCGCTGTTGATGTTGCCGTTCATAAGATAATTGTCATTCTTCATATGCCGGTGTTGCAGGAAGATTGGCTGACGGTGGGGGCTGACGCTCTACATCTCCACCATCGTGCGTACTGGGTAAGTATCCGCGGAATGCCGCCAATCCCGAACGCTCAGCAAGCCTCATTCACAGTGCGAGCACCCACAGTACAAGTGTTCGACGACATCACCCTCTGTCACATCATGCAACGTATTGGGCAGAAGGGTGCACCGTGACCTCCAACCTGTCCTACGAACAAGATCCAGCGTTGATCTTGGAGCTACTTCAACGTTTTGATTGGGTCTTGTCGACTCGGTCAACCGAAGACCCCTATGAGGTCTGGCGGAATGATCTCGTCAGTCCTCGCGAGATTCTCTTCCCGACGGACCCCTCCAAAGCCGATTATCAACAATTGTTAAGGCGCGCCTACCGTACCTTGACATACGAACATGGCACCGAGGTCGAGCACGCAGCGAGTATTCTTGCCCTACAACGGCGTTCCATGCTTGACGTCGTGCGGTGGTCGAAAGAAACATCGATAGCCACGGGGATGATCCAATGGGATCTGGGGCAGGAGCTGCATGTTGTCGCACGTGTCAGCTTGTCGGTAGCTGCGAAAGCTGCGCACAAACCGCGACGGTACTACGGAAATTCCTCGGCATATATATCAAAGAAGTTCATCGAGGCTACTCTGATGGGGCCGAGCGAACAGGGCAGCTACGTCGTGACCGCCTACACGCCTTCGGGTGACCGGTTCTACGTAAGCCGCTCAAGCGAAGAAGCAAGCGCCTCCAAACTTGTAGATGTGGAGAGTAAGTCCGGAGCGGAGATCATCGATAAGCTCGACGACATCGTCCGCTCGGCCAGGGAAAAGTTAGATGAGTACCGAGGCGATCCTCGGACGGCCATATTTGACGAGATCACCCCTGTTGGATTTTCCTATGAAGTGGCGAACGCGTTAGCGACCCTGGCGGCAGACGGAAACGGCACCGTGCGCATTACACGCACTAGTGCTCGCGAAGGCCGAGAGACCTCTAGAGACTACGAATTTCACTCGACGGAATCACCTGTTCTCGAGCGTGTAAGTGAATCGCTCCGGCAAGCAGCTGAACCCGAACCAGTCACGTTGGTTGGAGAAGTGACTCTGCTTGAACATGTCTCGAATCTAGACACTCACACTGTACGACTGCACGTGGCTAACCAACCTCGATTACGCACCGTAAGGATGAACCTGACACCGGAACAATACGAGGCGGCTATCGAAGCACATCGCAGTGATAGCCCGCTGCGGGTCCGAGGAATTGTTGCAAGGCAGGGAACTTATAACTGGCTAACGGATCCCACAAATGTGCAGATCCTGACCCAATTCAGCAACGATGAAGAAATTCCAGAGGATGCGATCACCGACGAGGACGATCAGGATCAAGAGCCGTTGTTCTAGCCGACTGTGCGCTCTAGCGACACAACCTTTCGCGGCGTCTTAGCCACCGGCCGGACAAAATTCGGTGCTGCGGTGTCGCCCTCACGGATGTAGTCGGCGTAGGTGGTTAGCGTCAGCACGAAACTGGAGTGCCCTAACCACTTCGACACCTGCATGTAGTGTTCCCCCGCAGACAGCGCAAGCGTCGCGAAGGTATGCCGCAGGTCGTAAAAGCGAACTCTCCCAAGGCCTAACGCCTTGCAGGCAGGCTGGAAGTAGTTGTGGTACACGTTGTCCACCACGATCGGCTTCGCCCAATCGAAGTCTTCCACCGACACCGCCGTCTTACCGGCGCGGGTGCGCTTGCCGGGAAACAGCGGCGCGTGCCCAATCCGCCTCTTGCCGGCAAACGGGTGGACTCGGGTCAAGTAGTCCCTCATGTCGTCGGCCAACCATGGCGCAAGCGGGACTGTGCGATCAGTTGAGGCATCACTTTTCGGCGTGCCTTCCTGCCACTCAAGCGGTGTATTCTCCTCGGCGCCAGTTGGCCTGGCCTTCTTCTTCGTCCGCGCAATGCGTACTGCACCTACGGTTCCCGGGATATCCGACAAGGTGACGTCTTGCACCTGCAAACCTTGCAGCTCTGCCACCCGAACGCCCGTATAGGCGGCGAACACCACAGCCAGCGCGTACACGGGGTTACCGCGCTCGGTGGCGATGTAATCGTGTAGCGCTGCTACCTCACTGGATGCCAGCGGCCGGTGTTTGAACGGTGCCTTGCCGCCTGCGAGAGCGCGCCGCTTCGTAGTGTGCCGCCTACCGGCGACCACAGGATTACTCGGTATGGCCTGATCGTCTACCGCCACATCAAGAATCCGCTTCAAGGTGCCGACAATGTGCTTGACCGTCTTGGGGCTGCGGGTGACCAGGCCGGTGCCGGGGGTGGTTGTGGGTTTGCGCCTAGCCTTACCGCGAGTGACAAAGCTGCGCTGCGGATGCGGTGCAAGCAGACTGGCTCGAAAGCGCGCCACGTCTGCCGTCGTGATCGCCGCTACTGGCTTACTACCGAACACGGCGGCAATATGACGGCGGTAGATCTTGGCATAGTCCTCGATAGTGGAGGGATCGACGGTCCCCACGAGACCGTCCAGGTATTGCTTGGCGTACTCCCCGAGCGGCCGATTGGCCTTCGCCTTGGCGGAGGAAGGGTCTACTCCCCTAGCGTCTTCAAGCTGGTTCTCCACCTTGCGCATGTGCGCCTTAGCTTTACGCTCAGTCGGAAACGTCTCGCTGGTCTGCTTGAACTTGCCGGTAGGTGCGCCGAACTCGTCGCGTACCGGTTCAAGCCACCGAACCTGATAGCTGACTACGGGATTGCCAAATTTGTCCAGCTGCTTGGTGGTGCGCTTGCGAATCGTCGCGGCCATCAGGCCACACCTTCTTGGCCAGAGGTAGCGCTGGCGTAGATCCTGCGCACCGTGGACGGCTGCCATATCAGTTTGCCTAGCGGGCTTTGAATTTTCGCGTCTGTGAGCGTTTGCGCGATGGCGTCATACGACATTCCGGCATTGCGTGCCTGAACGATTCGTCGAACAACGGTTGGCTTAACAGCCCTAGGCCTTCCGATACGTTCGCCTCTGCGCTTCTTCGCGGCCAAAGCGGCCTTCGTACGCTCGCTAATCAACTCGCGTTCGTACTGCGCGAAGTTGACCAGGTTCATGGCCATCATCCGACCTGCCGCTGTGGTGAGATCCACGCCAAGGTCCAGGATCACCAGCGACCAGCCCTGTGCCTGTGCTGCCTCGATGATGTTGGCAGCGTTGACGATTGATCGGCTCAGGCGGTCCAGCTTTGCGACCACCAAGCCGTCTGCTTGTCCAGAAGCCAACAGTTGCAAAACTTCCGCAAGCTTCCGGCCGATGGTCTTGCCCGATACGCCTTCGTCTGCGAAGTGTTCTACGGTCCAGCCGCGCCGAGCGGCCTGGCTGTCGATAGTTTCGCGTTGGGCCTCGAGTCCGTTGCGCCTATCGGCCTGCTCGTCAGTACTCACCCGTGTGTAGCCAAACATCAACGGTTGCATTGGTTCTCGCATGTCTGCCTTTGCCGGCATCTTGTGTGTTCCTTCCGGTTGGGGCGTAACCGAGCGGTTGCGCCTTACGCCCTACTTTCTAGCCGACTGACACAACGGTGGCTACAATGCCTGAGCTGGGCAAACATGCGCTGGGCGGCGGCTTCGTGGCCTATGGCCTGCGGTAGCGCCTGTGCGGCGATTCGATGGCCCGTTGCGCCTCGAACACGCCAGCTTGCCGGTTTGCTTCGTTCGCCAGGCGCATGGCGGTCTCGCCGGTGATGTGCGCCTCGCGCGGCCGCTGGCGCGTCTGGCGGTCGAACTCGCGCGGCCCACCCTGTCCTAGCGGCCCTCCGTCCCAAGACGGCTGGGGCTGCTCGTCAGCTGGCGATCGGACACCGTCGTACCCGGTATCGCCGTACGGAGCGTGCGCTGCCCCGGCCTCTGCCTTCGCACCGTTTCCGTACTCGCCGTAGGCCGGTGCCGGGGGGGCTTTGAGGCCGGCTGAACCATAACCGTTACTAGCTTCTAGCGATTCGCCAGGAGTACCGCCGATGCTGTCGAACACCGTCTCGTACGGCTTTGCTTCGCACTGCGCTAGTACAACTTCCGATGGCGGCTTTAGGCCAGCGCGGTCCAAGCTGTTTTGGATGGCCTTCAGTTGCACATCGGGCGGCTTCGTGTCGTCAAAGGCAAACTCAATCAGTTTTCCCATCAAGCGGTTTGAAGCGTTCTCCACACGGATGCGCGCAGCCTCCTTGACCCTCTTGGTAGCGCCGCCATGCGTTCGACACACCGTCGCGCCGTATATCGCGAACTTGCGGCACCGTTCTCCGCGGCTATTTGTTGCAACGCAACGTCTTTCCGGATTGTCAGCCAGCAGCGTATCTTGCCGATTAGGCAGTTCGATGGCCTCGGAGTTTGATGCATTTGCGTCAATCACCGCCGGAAGGTTATCGCTGGCTTCGATTTCCACCGCTTCAACGTCGATAATCTCATTACTGTCACTCATTCGAGTCTCCAATGTTGCTGTCCTGCTGGCATTTCCGCAGGTCGCGCCGACCCATCGGTCACCCAGGGAATTGATGTCTAGTGTTGTCTAGTGGTAACTAGTGACACCCATGCAGGTCAGGGCCAGATACCACTAGATGCCATTGATTTCGGGAGGTTAGGGCGAGTGGCATCTAGGCTGGTCAGAGCGTTTTCCCAGGTCGCCGTCGCGCGCGATGCGGGCACACGCAGATTCAGAATTCGACATCGTCCGCTTCTTTCACCCTTTGCAGGCCAGGCGGCAACTCCCACGTCCAATGCGAGATCACGCCGTCGTCGCCGTAATGCGAAAGCTTGATGACTGCTAAATCTTTCGAGGCAGCTTGCACCGTTCCCTTACCGGCTCCGGTGGCCTGCTGAACCTGGTCAATCACTTCATCAGGTCGCATAGGTCCGGCCGAGAGCAGTTGCTTGAGAGCCTGTTTCGCGGCATCTCGCATTGGTGCTGTCTTGCGAGCATCGGCCACCTTGGCACCGTCCGCGCCGACCAGCTGGTCAGCCGTCAAATCGACCGTGCCGCGCCAGGCAACAACCGGCACTTCTTCGTTGTCAGGTGAGCTTTCAAGGGAGTAGCCGATTGAGTCTGGACTCTTGGACAGGTTGCCGATGGCTCGCGCCAGGGCGTACTTCGCGCCCTCTTCGGACTCTCGCACTAACGGTGCAGCCGAGATCACCGAGCGCACCAGCGCCGAATACGCCACGCTGCCTCCGCCCCGGTGCTTGGCGCTCATTCCGGCGGCCTTATTGAAGTGCCGGACCAACAAGATGGCACAGCCAGTCTCGCGCGCTAGATCAACCAGGTGCATAAGAACGCGGCGAATCGACGTATCCACACCATGTTTGACGTTCTCAGGCATGCAGGCCGAGATGGGATCAATGACTACGAGTTTGGCATTCGTCTCCGAGATGCCCTGCCGCAACCAATCAATGTCGTCGGGAATGGTGAACGGCTTTGCTTCGCCCCACGCGTCTACCGGCCTATTGAGCGTTGCAATTCTTTCCAGGTCCGCTCCGGCCGCGATCAAGCGCGGCACGATGGTGTCGTCTTCGTCGTCCTCGATTCCTACAAGGATTACGTCGGCAGGATCCGCTATGGAGTCAACGCGCTTTACGCCAACGACGGTGGTAGGCCAGGGTTTCCCCTGCGACACAATCGCGGCCATTGCCAGGGTCACGGTGGACTTGCCGACGTCGGAGTCACCCTCCAGAATTGAAACCTTGCCCAGGGGTAACCATCCATACCAGAGCCACTCCACTGCTCTGGGGGCCACGCCGCTGAGGCGACGCACCACGCTGACATCGTCACCGATGCCGCCCGTAGGGTCATCTGCTATGCTCACTTGTACTTTCACTTTCTGGTGGCGTCATCCGTTGTCTTGCAAACGAATCGGGTGGCGCCACTTTCATGTCCTAGGCTTCACCGCCTTTGTGGGTTGCCAGTCTTAACGGTCCGAAAATTGATCCTTGACGCCTCCATATTCGCGGGAATCGGTGCCAGGACACCGATCGCTTTTGAGTTGCAACTGGTCGATGTTGCTGCGTTCTGCTACGTCTATGGCCCACTGCACGAGGCGCGAAAACTCTGCCCGGTCGCGGTCCCAGTACTCCCTTAGCGTGGTTATGACGGTCTTGGCCGGCACATAACCAATGCGGGCCTCCGCAAGGCCAACCCTGAGGGCTTCTCGCATGACATCGTGCGGGCTGCGTCCCCGCTTTAGCAGCACGGTGTGCAGCTTGACCAACGCGGTGATCTTGTGTGGTCTGGCGTTACCCGCGTACCGGGCGCAGAACTGCCCAACGGTGAGTGTCGAGCCGCCAACCCTCACCCCCGCCCCTGCCTGAACCACATGTGTTGCTAGGTAGCTGGTCAGTTCTTCCGGCATAGCCGGCGGTGGTCCTGCACGTACAACGCGTCGGTCGCCGTAGGGAGGCAGCACGATACCGCCTCCAACGCAGCGGACCTCGCCGAAGGCCAGTGTTGGGTTACCGAGCCGCAAGCCTTTCGGTAGGGCAAACCAGTAGTGTCCGCGGTTGGCGCTCTCATCGGGACGGGTGTTGACGTATACAGCAGCGGCCAGGTGCTTCCGCAGGTGCCGGGGAGTGGAGCACGGCCGATCAACATCGATGACCACGCAGCCGTATTCGCCGGGGCTGGTAGCAAGGGCCTTGAAGGGGCCGAACTGTTCTCGCCACCGCAGCAGCTGCGCGGCGTCAGTAGTGATGTCTCGGTAGCCGACTAGGTTCCAACAGCTTTTGCCCCTGCCCTTTGACGGGTCAAACGGTGCCACCGGGATACCGTTGGCCGCATACTCCACCGCTGCGTCGAACACGTTCAGGCCGCTAGTGTCAGGAAACGAGTACATTACAGCTCCGGCGCTTCACGGTTGTTGCCTTCATCGATCCACTTGTCCACCGGACCCGAGTAGGCGGGGTGGCCATAGCTGATCCAACTCAGGGCATCCCGGCACTCGTTGCAAGTTTTGAATGCGTACAAGATCTCCCCGCGCTTGTAGACCAGGGTGTATACAACCGGGGTTGCTTGGTGGTCCCAGCAGCGGTGCAGCAGGTGAACGTCACACTTGGTTTGCCTGGCAAGTGTTTCGCGCAGATACGCTTGCCAGTCGTACGGAATCTCCAGCGGTACGAGGTACCGGTACCGATATGTCAAGACGTAGAGCCGGTTTGCGGTCAACGGGTCCGTTTCGTCATAGCTAGGTGCGTGGCGCGGATCGATTAGCCGTTCCTGCTCGGCATCGCAGTCCTCTAGATACTGCCTGTATCGTTCAGCGCACAGCATCTGCAGAATCATGTCGCCCTGCGGCGCAAGCCTTCCCGTGTCTGGGTTCCTGAGATTGCTTGTGTCGTATGCCGCGAATTCGTCGTACTCGCCGTCCTTGTTGAGAATCCCCCAGATGTGCATGGCCGAAACCGCTGCCATGGCCTCCCCGTAGGCCTTAGCTTCCCGCGCCTGGACATCGGTAAACGGTTGCCAGCGTACGCCTGACGCTTGCGCACCTGCCTGCATAGCTGCGTTCAACCGCTGTTCCAGGTCGGGGTCGAGCTCGTCGTGGTCGATCACTGCCGTACCTCTATTCAATCCAGTTGTTTTCGTACTCGTGCATGGCGTTGTCGTTGATGTCGTCGTGGTTGCTTGCCTGCAAGCTGTGCGCCTTCACGTGGTATTGCCGTATATCGGCACCAGTCGAACACGGCGCGTTCACCGTGAATCTGGCTGCAGCGTTTAGCCACTGATGGTGGTGGATCGCACTGCAATACGGGCACAGCACGTCCAGTCGAGTGATCCCTGGCTCGCGGTCGACAGAAAGCACCTGCGCCACGGGTAGTTTCGTCATCACAGCGCATGCACCAACGCATCCAGCGATTCCCGACTCCAATGCGCCTTTCGTCCAAGGATCTTCGGACGGGGCAGCTTGCCGGTGTAGTAGGCGTGGTATTTTACCGTTTCGACGGTGGCCGCAGTAAAGCCGAGGGAGTTTAGGTACCTGACGGCCTCTTGCAGGTCGAGGTACTGAGCGAAGGACGCGGTGCGTGTCATGGCTGTAATGTGCTCTCTGGTAATACTTTACGAAATCGACTGCGGCACTTGGCCGCTGGCGCCCATGATAGCCCACGCCAGCCCGCGCGTCCCGCCCGAAATTGAGTGGTGCGCGCCGAATCACGTTGCGCTATAACTGATTCCATCGGGCGGCGGCATGGACCGCGTAAGTTCCTGTACGGCGTGAGTCGGCACCTAGCGCAGGCGCGGCTGAGAGTCCTTTCAGTCCGGGCCGCGCTTGCGAGCCTGGTGTTTCAGAACAACTTTGGAAAGGCTCGAACAATGAGTGCTCTTACGACTCCCCGAATCAACCTCGATGTCTTGCAGTCGCTTTTGCATCTGTCGCCGTTTGGCGCAGAGGGCGGTTACGCCACCGAAGGCGATGTGCTGGTCAATACCACCGCGGACGGCGTAGACCTGAATGTCATCTGGGACGAGGTCGCGGCGGTGGTTAGGGCTTGGAATGCCGAACGTAGCGCCCTGACAAGCCTTCTGACGTTCAACACGACCAATACCGCCGACGCCATCCCGCAGAGCAGGTCCAGCGATAGCTTCGAGGAAGCATCTGAGTTCGGCGAACCCGAATCTATCCGACCGCCAGCCGATTACGCGCTCATGGGCTACACCTGGAATGACTACGACAAGGCCAGCCGCTGGACGTGGAAGTACCTGAGAGACTCTACGGCCGAGCAAGTCCGCGCGGTGGCCAACTATGCGTTGGAAGCCGACAACAAGCTGACCACCGGCACCATCTTGCAGCGCCTGTTTGACCCCGCGCAGACTTCAAACGAATGGGGCCACACGGTTTACGGTCTCTACAGCGGCGATTCGATGGTGCCGCCTGCGTACTTGGGAAAGGATTTCGCCACAGCTCACCAGCACTACCTGGTGTCTGGTAGCGACACTATCGACTCCGGCGACCTAGAAACCGCTATCCGCCAGGTCACCGAGCACGGCTACGGAACCGAACCCAACTCAAAGCTTTTGGCGTTGATGAACCCGGCCCAGGCCGAAGTAGTGGCGTCGTTCAAAGCTGGCGAGCAGAACGCGCCGGACATCATCGCCAAACACGATTACATTCCCAGCGCGGGCGCTCCGGCCTACTTCTCGCCTGACGAGATCGTTGGCCAGGTAGCACCGGAGTCTTACAACGGCCTCAAGGTTCAAGGCTCCTACGGCCCGGTATGGGTGATCCAATCCGACTTCATCCCTGAGGACTACATCGCCGTAGTCGCCACCTACGGAGCCAACAGCCCTGACAACGCCATCGGCTTCCGCGAGCACGTGCAGACCCAGTACCGAGGCCTGCGAACCATTTCCGGCCGCGTCCCTGGCTACCCGATCCAAGATGCGTTTTTCCAGCGCAGCTTTGGTGTGGGTGTGCGCCGTCGCGGCCAGGCGGCGGTGACGCAAATCAAGGCCACGGGCAGCTATGACGTGCCGGTGATCCCGCGATGACGCCCTCAGACTGGCTGCAAGCCAACCTATCCGCAGTCATCGTCGCCGTGGCCACCGCAAACGCAGTCCTAGCCGGCGTTGAGAACCGTAGTGCTAGTACAACTGCGCCTCAGGAGAGTGCGCACGATGCCGGGAGTATCTGACTACAACCCTCGGCACGCGATGGACATGGAGGCGCTTGACGCTGAGGCATCGGAGTTTTCGTGGGGATCGGGTCTGGAGCCCAAGAGGCTACGAGGCGCCCCGCCGTCGGAAGGTGGCCGGTATCGCGGTACCAGTCCGCCGTGCGAGAACCGGATCGGTTAATGCCTTCGCGGTTTATGTCGTTGATGCCCTCCACCTGGGCCATGGCTGGCGGCGATCACTACCCACTTGACTTGCTAGGTGTTACGCATGGCTGGCGGTGGTATCGGGTGGAGAGCGGCAAGCTGCATTCGCCACTGCAAGGCTATCCACTACAGCTACCGCGCGACGGCCATTTGCCCGGTGCCTATTTCATTCCCAGTGCGGTTCGTATGTGGCCGATGGTGCTCATGCTGCGCGACAAGCGTTGGTACGACTTCGCTTTGACGTTCGGCACCGTGTCCGGCCCTTTCATGCGCGATTTCCAGATGCCGCGCGTGGGGTCCATGTCAGCCAGCGAGTATCAAGCTCAGGCGATCCTGTCGGACGGCAACGTTGATATCGATGATGAGAGGTATGACCTTCCCGTTTTCCATCAGGAAATCGAGCTAGGCATGCTCAAGCGCGTCGAAAGCGCCGTGCTGAACTTGGCCGATACCTCGTAACGACCGCCAGCGCGCGGGATGTGGCGAAGGCAGATGCCGGGGGGTGGATTCACTGTGAAGTTGTCAAGGTGCTGCCTATGCGATAGGCGTGCTGTGCCAGTCGCGGAATCGAACCGCGATTCGGGCAGCAGCAGGAGCCCGAAGACCGTTCTGGCTCTATTGGTCAGGTCGCTACTTCTCGCCAGCGAAACTGGGCGTTCTCCGGCGCTTCCTCATCGAGGTGAACTTCGTAGGTCACGCCGACCTTCAGCGAGAGAAGCTTGCGAAAGTCCTCTCGCGACCCTGTTTGATAGCCGCTGCTCGTGCAGGCCATCAGCTCTCCACCTTCTTCGCGGCCATCTTCAGCAGCTTGGCCCAAAGACGCGCATCGTCGCTGGCGATTCTTACGCGCGCTTCGCCGCCGCCTTCCACGCACAGGTGGAGACAAACAGCACCCGGATCGCGGTCTGTGGGTCCTTCCATGCTGAGGAACATGGACACCTCGCCGCCACTATCGGCTGGGCCTCGCGCGTATCCATAGCCCTCCGGCCAGAAGCCAATGTCAGCACTGGACCTCCACCACCACGCCCCAGCGCTCACGTTGAAGTGATAGACGGGCCTTTGGCCGGTCACGGCTTCCATCAAGTCGGCGGTGTCGACGTATTCTTTCGGAACTTCCGGACGCTGAGTGAACTCAATCGATGTGTCGCTATAGATAGTCACTGTTATCCCTTCAGTGCGAACGGCACCTTGCACTGGTCGGTGAAAGGTGGACCGCGTTCTGCGGCCATCTCAACGGTAAGCAAGTTGCACTTTGCTGAGCAAGTGGTTTGCCTCGGAGCGCTAGCCTATTGAGCTGCTATTACCTGCGGAACCGCATTACCATAGTTAGTAGCTGTTCTATGGCAGTTGCGGCAGATTAGCAGCTGTACCGGACGCAGAGGAGCTGCAGCTGCTGCAGCGACGGTCACCGCTGCTGACCGCAGGCACGACATGCCCCGTGCAGTTGCGTGCGCTTGTCCGACCTGTATGCGACTCTGTAGGGCTGCCCACGGGAAGGGAGCCACACGCGATGTGACAGTACGAAGAAAGGCACGGACATGGAGGACGACGAGCACGAAGCCCGAGATCACGTGCGCGACTGGATCTCCCGGCTCAAAGCGTTCGCGTCGACACTGGAAGACATCGAGGCGGAGACCGCGACCGAATTCGTGGACAAGGCCGACGACGCATTGCGCGTCATCGTCAACCCGACTTTTGCATCCCCAGCCCGCACGCCAGAGTTTTTGCTTGTGATGCAAACCCTGGCCGCCGCATCGCGGGTCACGGCGACCGTGGTTAACGACTGGGCGAACACACCCGACGTCCGCGACCGTTACACGCGCGAGTCTGCGCAAAAGTTATTTAAGGACTCCCTGGACGACGTGTTGTCCGATAGCGAGCGTTGCCTTTCCGAAGGCCTCCCGTCGAAAGAGCAGATCCAGCAAGCTCTTCGGGCCGTGT
This sequence comes from Mycobacterium intracellulare ATCC 13950, assembly GCF_000277125.1. Taxonomy (NCBI): domain Bacteria; kingdom Bacillati; phylum Actinomycetota; class Actinomycetes; order Mycobacteriales; family Mycobacteriaceae; genus Mycobacterium; species Mycobacterium intracellulare. The sequence continues at coordinate 2,154,646 of NC_016946.1, read as the reverse complement.
TTGCCGGCGTTCAGCAGGCCGGAGAAACGGTTACCAAAATCATTGCCAAGCTTGAGGCTCAGGATGTCGAAGCCGACAACGATCCGTACGGATTGATGCTTGGATACCCGAATCCAAACGCGGACGCGGCCTTGGTTTTCGAACCCCTGTGTTCGATCACTGAAGACGAGTACACGCGCTATCGAGAAGCGCACGAACGCCTTCGGAAAATGTTGGACCGTGAGTTGTACAGACACATCTCCGATGAAAACGCAGTATTGTGTGATGTCCTGATCGGCATCTTGCAGGATTTGCAACCAAATCGTATTTCCGTGATGGACGAGGATGCCTGGGACGAGCGCATCCGCAAACTGCGCTCGGCGCTGATCTCCTTCACCACTGCATTGCAGATCCACCAGGACCAAACCGTCAACTCTGCTAGGAAGCTGTTTGGCGCAAATACGCAGCAAGCCACGGCGGTCAAAGAGCTGTTCAATGACCTAAAGAAAACATCATTCGACTATCAATGGCTGGAAGAATTACGTGACGCACTACTGCACGGCGATATCAACGCTTTCAAGTTTGCAATGACGGCGCGTCTCCACGGTGAGCCGGAAGTCAAACTAGACATGGACCGCGAATTCATGCTGGAGTTCACTAAAGGCACTAGAAAAAAGTGGGTCAACCGTAACTGGCTGGAACAGAGGACTACTGATCCCAGCGTGCTGGACATGATCAACGCCATCCAGCCGCTCATGAACGAGCTTCAAGACAAGCTGGACAAGATCATCTACCCCAACGTGGCTGACGATGTTGCCACGATCAAGGAACTCGTCGGCCGGTTCAACGGCAGGCAGGGCAAGTACTACCTGAAAACCGGTCCCGGGGGAACGCGGCGTAACCCACTCCCGCCCCTTCATGGTCTCAAACCGCGCGTACTCCACTTCGCCGCTACCTACCAGGACGAGGCCGAATCGGGTAGCTGACGAAGCAGTCGGCTGAAGGCCCTGCGACGAATGTGGACGCGATGTGGACGTGCCGCCGATTTTCGGCTGTCGAAGCTGTCGCAGATGCACTGATTTGATGGCCTCTAGCTGCACAAACACTTGGTGGGGCGGGCGGGGCTCGAACCCGCGACCAACGGATTATGAGTCCGCGGCTCTAACCAACTGAGCTACCGCCCCCGACGGGGTAGTTCCGTAGGAAACCGTAGCCGAAGACCGGAATCAGTGTCCGTCGGGCGGCAGGCGCCCACATGGCAGGTCACACAGCGATGGGCGCCACGTCGCGGTGGCGCCCATCGACAAAACGCACTCAGGCGGGCGACGACGCCTGTGCCGCCTGTCCCTTGATCGCGGGGATCATTTCCGGCGCGTAGACGAAGATCGCGGACTCGACCTCCCACTCAGCCTGCTCCGGCTTCAGCGGGGTCGTGTTGGTCACCATGTTCACGAGCCGTTTCCCGGCGGCCAACGGATTGTCAGCGCTGCGGACCTGGTCGGCGAACCAGCGGCCCTCGGCGGTCATGTTGCAGTCGTTGAACTCGGCGGAGTGGATCATCTTGTTCTGCGCAAGCAGGTTGATGTACTGGTCGTCCTTCGGGGTCATATTGCAGGCGGCCGCTGCCTGCGGCGCCGACAGCAGCGCTCCGCCCAGCATCGACGTCGCCACGACGGCGCCGGCCGCCCCCAACGCCAGCAGCTGCCCGCGCGAGCGTGTACGTCTGATGGTCATCTTTCGAACTCCTTCGCGTAGATATTTGCTGATCCACCTGTCGCACACCAATGGGTACACGGACAGAGAGCACGACAAACGGCGGGAGTACAAACAATGGATGAACAAAGAAGGTTGAAAACACTAGCGCGAGAAGCTATTTGAGCGACCGCTCCGCTCAGGGATCGACGAGCTTCTCCACCGGCACGGCGGCTTCCGGCATCGCCGTCAGCGGTTTAATGTGCCGCTATTCAATTAGCTGACAACATCAAATACAGCGGATGAAATTCAAAGCCGTTGCGGCCGTTCGATATTCGTTAGGCAGGGCAGACGCGGGCCCGGGGGATCAAGACTCCGTCGGCCAGTTTTGCTTGGCGGCCTGGTCCTTGATCTTCGGGATCACTTCCGGCGCGTACACATAGATCGCCGACTCGACTTCCCACTCGGCTTTGTCGGCCTTGAGCGGCGTCGTGTTGGTCACCATGTTGACGAGTTCTTTGGCCCGACCGAACGGATCGGACGAGCTCTTCACCTGGTTGGCGAACCACCGGCCCTCGGCGGCCTCATGACAGTCGCTGTACTCGGCGGTGTGCACCATGTTGTTCTGCGCGAGCAGGTTGATGTATTGGTCATCCGCAGGGCTCAAGTCGCACGTCGCCGAAGCCACGGGCGCTGAAAGCACCGCTCCGCCGAACATCGAGGCCCCCAGCGCGACACCGGCAGCCCAGACCGACGACACCCGCATGCGCGAGCGGGTACGGGTGCTTGTCATGTTCGAACCTCCCTCTGCGCAGGAACTCGATTGGCTCCGACGCAAACCCAAGCTACGAATGCTGCAAACAACGAACCGGGAAATCCATCGGCATGACGGCTCATGACGTACGTCCCATGGCCACCCGGCTGGGGCCACGCTGCCATTTCGCTACCGTCACGTCTCAGTGGTCATTTCAGTGTCGGCGACGGGGCTTAAGTTATCCAACGACCCCCGCACACAGCGAAAACGCACGCTTGCGCGTCGATGTACGAATGGTTAACATTTCGTGCCCTCGCGCCCGGATGAGCTCCTGGCTCACCCGCCGGCCACGTCGCGGCGCAAACGTCGCAGAGCCCTGCCGCCGGGCGTCGCGGTGCCCGCAGCTAAACGGCGGGCGGCAATCGACTACCGGGTTAACACCGGCCGCGGTCAGCTAAATACCGTGCGCCCCTCGGCGTCGATCAGATACCGCTCGGTGCCGCTCTCGACGCGTGGGGCGTCGGCGCCCAATGACACGGCGACTTTGTTGCTGGCATTGCGCATGATGTCGAAGGTGAGCTCGACGGATTCCGCCTCGGAGAAGCGGGAGCGCACCTCGGCGGCATCGTCGGCGGCGAGGTGCGCAGGGGTCCAAATTAACCCATCCGCATAGCGCAGCGCTGCTTTTGCGCGGTCGTCGAGCAAACCCGACGATTCGAACCGCTCGATCTCCTCGTACAGCGTTTCCGAACCGCCGGCGTCGAGCGCGCCGCCCTCGCGTAGCGAGTTGCACAGCCGGCAATTGTGTTGCGCCGCGCCCCGCAACCGCACCAGTTCGGAGGTGACCGGGTCCAGCGCACGCATTCGCGCCACGACGATTAAAAAGTCGTTGAACACCAGATCCGACGGGTCGGTGGTGTGATCCCAATTGATCGGTCCGGCCGCCCAGCCCAGGTACTGCGAGCCGACCCCGAGCGCTTCCAGCCCGGCCCGCACCCGCGGGACGAAGTCGGCGATGTACATCTGCACGACGACCCCAAAGGTGCGGTCCCCGAGGTGTTTCGACAACCGGGACCGTTGCTCGGCGGTGATCGCCGCGACGTCGGCGCTGAATTGTTCGGCGAAGTCGACGACGGCCGCCTCGGCGTCGGATTCCGGCTCGCCCACCTCGACGGCCGACGGCAGCGGCGGCAGGGACACCGTCTGCGCGCACACCCGCCGGATCAACGCCGCGATGCGCGCGTCGGCGGGCGCCGCGGGAAACAGCGCCACCAGGCGCGTGAGCTGATCTTCTCGAACCGAAACCGGGGCCGCCATTCGTCACACGCTAGAGCGCGTGTCGCCCGGCGGCAATCGAACTATTGGGCCTGGCTCACCGAGGACATGTGGAAGTCCGGGATCCGCAGCGACGGCATCGCGGCGCGGGTCGCCCAATCCCCCCATTCGCGCGGCAGCGTCTTCTCGCTCGCACCGGCCTCGGTGGCCCGTCGCAGCAGGTCCAGCGGGCTTTCGTTGAACCGGAAATTGTTGACGGCGGCGGTCACGCGTCCGTCTTCGATGAGGTAGACGCCGTCGCGGGTGAGTCCGGTGAACAACAGGGTGGTGGGGTCGACGACCCGGATGTACCACAGCGTGGTCAACAGCAGGCCTCGCTCGGTGGCCGCGATCATCTCGTCCTGGGTGGCCGTCCCCCCGGTCATCACCAGGTTGTCGGCGGCGACGGCGACCGGGGCGTCGTACTTCTCGGCGGTGGCCCGCGGGTAGGCCAGCGCGTTGATCACGCCGTCGCGGATCCAGTCCACCTGGGTGATCTCCATGCCGTTGTCGAACACCGACAGCGTCTCCGAGGAGCTGCTCGCCGCGACGAACGGCGTGCAGGCAAGGCCGGGCGCCATCGGATCGGAGAACAGGGTGATCGGCAGATCGGTGAGCCGCTCCCCCACCCGGGTTCCACCGCCGGGCGCCGAGAACGCGGTCCGACCCTCCTGCGCGCCGCGGCCGGCCATCGACCACGCCATATAGATCATCATGTCGGCCACGGTCGACGGCGGCATGACCGTCTCGTAGCGCCCCGCCGGCAGTTCGACGCTGCGCTGCGCCCAGCCCAGCCTGGTCGACAGCTGATCGAGCAGCGAATCGATTGGCACATCGACGAAATCGGGCGTCCCGACGCCCGCCCACGCGCTGGCGTCGCCGCGTTTGGCGTTGATCTCCACCGCTCCGGTGGGTTGGCTGAAACGCCGCCGCAATCCGGTAGACGATGCCAGGAACGTCGTCGAAACGCTATGGTGCGCAAAGCCGTAAAGCCGATCCGCGCCCTTGAAGCCGCGGCTCAGGGAGTCGGCCGCGTCGGCGAAGACCAGCGGCCCGGTCCCGGGTACCGGCGCGTCCCAGTCGGCGGGCACCCCGCTATCGGCGAGCAGCGGCGCGGCATCGCCGGCCTCCGGCGCCGAGCCCGCCGCCTCCTGCGAGGCCGCCACCAGTCCGGGGAGCACCCGCGGATCCGCCTCGGCGGACACGACCGTGCCGATGCGCGCGCCGCCGCCCCGGCGCACCACGGAGATCACCGACACGCTGCGGCTCACCGAAACCCCGTTGGTGGTCATCGAATTGCCCGCCCAGCGCAGGGTCGCCTCGACCTTGTCGGTGACCAGCACCATCGTCTCGTCGGCGCCGCCCAGCTTGGCCGCCTCGTCGAGCACGATGTTGACGACGTGCTGCGGGCGGATCATCGCCCGCCCTCCGTGCGGGTGTTCAGCACGTTGACGCCGCGGAACAGCGCCGAGGGACAGCCGTGGCTTACCGCCGCGATCTGCCCCGGCTGGGCCTTGCCGCAGTTGAACGCCCCACCCAGGCGCCAGGTGGACCGGCCCCCCACGGCCTCCATCGAATTCCAGAAGTCGGTCGTGGTGGCCTGATAGGCGACGTCGCGCAATTGCCCGTCGAGGCGGCCGTCGCGAATGCGGAAGAACCGTTGGCCGGTGAACTGGAAGTTGTAGCGCTGCATGTCGATCGACCAGGACTTGTCGCCGACGATGTAGATGCCGTCTTCGACCCGGCCGATGAGCTCGTCGGTGCTGATGTCCTCGGGGGCGGGCTGCAGCGACACGTTGGCCATGCGTTGGATCGGCACGTGGTGCGGCGAGTCGGCGTACGAGCAGCCGTTGGAGCGCTCATGCCCCAGGCGCCGCGCGAACACCCGGTCGAGCTGATAGCCGGTGAAGATCCCGTCGCGCACCAGATCCCAACTCTGCGCGGCAACTCCTTCGTCGTCGTAACCGATTGTGGCCAAACCGAATTCGTCCGTCCGGTCCGCGGTCACGTTCATCACCGGCGACCCGTACCGCATGGTGCCCAGTTTGTCCGGTGTGGCGAACGACGTTCCGGCGTAGGCGGCCTCGTAGCCGATCGCGCGGTCGTATTCGGTTGCGTGACCGATGGATTCGTGAATCGTCAACCACAGGTTGGTCGGGTCGATCACCAGGTCTGTGGGACCCGGGACAACGGTGGGCGCCTTCACCTTCTCGGCCAGCAATGCCGGCAGCTGCGCCAGCTCGTCGGTCCAGTTCCAGACCTCGTCGCCAGTTAGGACCTCCCAACCCCGGCCCATCGGCGGGATCAGCGTGCGCATCGAATCGAAGCTGCCCGCACCGGGGTCGACGGTCACCGCCTCCAGGGTGGGCTGGATGCGGACGCGCTGCTGGGTGATCGAGGATCCGAACGTGTCGGCGTAGAACGTCTGCTCCTTGACCGCGGTCAGCACGGCTGAGACGTGATCGATGCCGTCGGCGCTGAGCAGCCGCCCCGAGTACTCCTCGAGCACGGCGATCTTGTCGGTGGTGGAGACGTCGAACGGGTCGATGCGGTAGTTCGACACCCAGGTCGCGTCGGTGTAGACGGGTTCGGGCGCCAGCTCGACGCGCTCGTTGCTCAGCATCGCCAGCGTGGTGGCGACCTGCACCGCGTGCCGCGCGGTCTCGGCGGCGACCGACGGCACCAACTCGGCGTGCGAGGCGAATCCCCAGGTGCCGTCGACGATCACCCGCACCGCCAGACCGACCTCGCGGTTGATCACCGACGTCTCGAGCGCGCCGTCACGCAGCTGGATGATCTCGGTGGTGATGCGATGAACCCGCAGGTCGGCGTGCGTGGCCCCGGCCGCGGTGGCCGCTGCAAGCGCGGCGTCGGCCAGTTCGTGGCGCGGCAGGTCGAGGAAGTCGGCATCGATCCCCCGGTTCGGTGTCACGGCTCCACCGTAACGGCCGCTCACCCCAAACCGCGGCAGCGCCCGCTTTAATTACCCCATGGCCGGCGCCGCCCGCAGGATTCGTCCTCGATCGACCGCGCTGGGCTATGCGCTGCTGGCGCCGAGCCTGTTCGGTGTCCTCGCCTTTCTGCTACTGCCCATCCTGGTCGTGATCTGGCTGAGCCTGTGCCGGTGGGATCTGCTGGGACCGCTGCGCTTTGTGGGCCTGTCCAATTGGCGGTCGGTGCTGACCGACGGCACATTCGGTAATTCGCTGATCGTCACGGCGATCTTCGTGGCGATCGTGGTGCCGGCGCAGACGGCGCTGGGATTGCTGGCCGCGTCGATGCTGGCCCGCCAGCTTCGTGGCACCGGCCTGTTTCGCACCGTGTTTGTGCTGCCATGGATTTGCGCCCCACTGGCGATTGCGGTGTTGTGGCGGTGGATCCTGGCTCCCACCGACGGCGCCGTGAGCACCGTGTTGGGACACAGCATCGAATGGCTTTCCGATCCCAGCTTCGCGCTGCCGCTCGTATCGGCCGTCGTGGTGTGGACCAACGTCGGATACGTCTCGCTGTCGTTCCTGGCGGGCCTGCTGGCCATCCCCGACGAGGTCCACGCCGCCGCACGCACCGACGGCGCCAACGCGTGGCAGCGGTTCTGGCGCATCACCATACCCATGTTGCGGCCGACGACCTTCTTTGTACTGGTGACCGGGATCGTCAGCACCGCACAGGTTTTCGACACGGTGTACGCCCTGACCGGCGGCGGGCCGGCGGGCAGCACCGACCTGGTGGCCCACCGCATCTACGCCGAGGCGTTCGGTTCGGCGGCGATCGGCCGGGCGTCGGTCATGGCGGTGGTGCTGTTCGTGATCCTGATCGGCGTCACGTTGCTTCAACATCTGTATTTTCGGCGACGGATCAGCTATGACCTCACCTAGCCGCGCCAGCACCGCGCTGATCTATTCCGGGCTGACCCTGGGCGCGTTGATCACGTTGGCGCCGTTCACCCTTGGCTTGATGACCGCGTTCACCTCGGCGCACCAATTCGTCACGGGTACGCCGCTGCAGCTGCCGCGGCCACCGACGCTCGCCAACTTCACCGACCTCGCTGGCGCCGGGTTCGGCCGCGCGGCGGCGGTCACCGCGTTGATGACGGCGGTGATTCTGGTGGGCCAGTTGACATTTTCCGTGCTGGCTGCGTACGCCTTCGCGCGCTTGCAGTTTCCCGGGCGCGACGCGCTGTTCTGGGTGTACATCGCGACGCTGATGGTGCCGGCGACGGTCACGATCGTGCCGATGTATCTCATGATGGCCCAGCTAGGCCTGCGCAACACGTTCTGGGCGCTGGTGCTGCCGTTCATGTTCGGCTCGCCCTACGCGATCTTCTTGCTGCGCGAGCACTTTCGCATGATCCCGAACGACTTGGTCAACGCCGCCCGCCTGGACGGCGCCAACACGCTGGACGAGATCGTGCACGTGGTGATCCCGTCGAGCCGGCCTGTCCTGGCCGCCCTGGCGCTGATCACCGTGGTCTCGCAGTGGAACAACTTCATGTGGCCGTTGGTGATCACGAGCGGCCACAAGTGGCGGGTGCTCACCGTGGCGACCGCCGACCTGCAGTCGCGGTTCAACTCCCAATGGACGCTGGTGATGGCGGCCACCACCATTGCCATCGCCCCGCTCATCGTGCTGTTCGTGGCCTTCCAGCGCCACATCGTCGCCTCGATCGTCGTCTCGGGGCTCAAGTGACCCGGCCCCGGTTTTCCACGCTGGTCGCCGGAGCGCTCGGGGCGGTTGCGGTGTTGCTGGCGGCGACGGCGGTGCTGCTGGGTTACTCGGGCCAGCCCCATGGCGGCAAGACCATTGTGACGGTGCGTATCTGGGGCGATCAGATCGCCGCGGCCTATCGGCAATCGTTCCAGGAGTTCAGTCGCGCCCATCCCGACATCGAAGTGCACGTCAACTTGGTGGCGTATTCGACCTACTTCAATACCCTGCGCACCGACGTGGCGGGCGGCAGCGCCGATGACATCTTCTGGCTGTCCAACGCCTACCTCGCGGCTTACGCCGACAGCGGCCGGTTGCTGGATATCGGTGCGGCGCTGGGCCCCACCGCCGCGTCGGACTGGGAGCGACCGGTCGTCGAGCAGTTCACCCGCAACGGCACGCTTTGGGGCGTGCCGCAGCTGACCGACGCCGGGATCGCGTTGTACTACAACGCCGACCTGCTGGGCGCGGCCGGCGTCGACCCCGCCCAGTTGAGCACCTTGCGGTGGGGTCCCGACGAGCCGGACACGCTGCGACCCGTCCTCGCCCGGCTGACCGTCGATGCCGACGGAAACCGCGGCGATAGCAAGGGATTCGACGCCGGGCGGGTGCGGCAGTGGGGATACAACGCGGCCAATGACCCCCAGGGGATCTACCTGAACTACATCGGGTCGGCCGGCGGTGTGTTTCAGCGTGGCGACGAGTTCGCGTTCGACAATCCCGGGGCCGTGACCGCGTTTCAATATCTGGTCGACCTGATCAACCGCGACCACGTCGCGCCTCCCGCCGCCGACACCAATGACAACGGCGACTTTTCCCGCAACCAGTTCCTGGCCGGCCGGATGGCGCTGTTCCAGTCCGGTACCTACAACTTGGCCCCGGTGGCCCGCGACGCCCGCTTCCGTTGGGGTGTGGCGCTAATGCCATCGGGCCCGGCGGGCCGGGTCAGCGTCACCAACGGCATTGCCGCGGCGGGCAATGCGGCATCACGGCATCCCGACGCGGTGCGCCGGGTGCTGGCCTGGATGGGCAGCAGGCAGGGCAACGAATACCTGGGCCGCTACGGTGCGGCGATCCCCGCGGTGTCGTCGGCCCAGCCGGTCTACTTTCACTACTGGGCCACCCGGGGCGTCGATGTCACGCCCTTCTTCACCGTGCTGAACGGCCCGCGCATCGCGGCGCCCGGCGGCGCGGGGTTTGCCGCGGGCAATGACGCCCTGCAGCCGTATTTCGACGAAATGTTCCTGGGCCGCGGCGATGTCGCGTCGACGTTACGGCGCGCTCAGGCGGCGGCCAACGCCGCCGCGGCGCGTCAGTGAGCGCCTGATCACGGCGAGCCGCTCGAAACCTCGCCGACCGTCTCGTCGTTGAGCGCGCTGTGGTGGCGGCCCCAGACGAAATAGAAAACCAACGCCAGCACGACCCAGCCGCTGAACGCGACCCAGGTGTACCAGTGCAGGCTGGCGAGGATGTACCCGCAGGCCGCCACCGAAAGGACCGGCGTGACAGGGTAACCCGGGACCTTGAAGCCCCGCGGCAAGTCGGGCTCGCGCACCCGTAAGACGATCACTCCGACAGAAACCACCACGAACGCGGTCAGCGTGCCGATCGACACCATGTCCGCGAGCTTTTGCAGCGGGACGAAGGCGGCCAACGTCGAGGCCGCGAGCGCGACGATCACCGTGTTGTTCACCGGGGTCATGGTGCGCGGGTTCACCTTTGCGAACCTTGCGGGCAGCAGGCCGTCCCGCCCCATGGCGAACAGGATGCGCGTCAGGCCGTACATGGTGACCAGCGTGACGCTGAAGATCGAAATGACCGCGCCCGCAGCGAGGATCGAGCCGGCCCAGCTGCCGTGGGTGACGTTCTCGAGAATCGTTGCCAGCCCGGCCTCCTGCTGTCCGGCGAAAGCTTGCCAGGGCTGCGCGCCCAGTGCGGCCACCGCAACCAATACGTAGACGCCGGTGACGGTCAGCAGAGCGGCGATCAGCGCGCGCGGCATGGTCTTCTGCGGGTTGTTCACCTCGTCACCCGCGGTGGACACGGCGTCGAGGCCGATGTAGGAGAAGAAGATGGTGCCCGCGGCCGACCCGATGCCCGCGACGCCGAACGGCGCGAAGTCCCGCAGGTGGTGCGCGTCGAACGCGGTGAAGGCGACGATCGCGAACACGACGAGCACGCCGAGCTTGATCATCACCATGATGGCGTTGACCTTCGCCGATTCGCTGGCGCCGCGGATGAGCAGCAACGCGCACATCCCGATCAGCGCGATCGCCGGCACGTTCAAATAGCCGGGCTGCGCGTCCCACGGCGCGGCCGACAAGGCATGTGGCAGTTGAAATCCCACCACATTGCTCAGCAGCCTGTTGAGGTAGCCGCTCCAGTTGACCGCGACCGCGGCGGTGGCCACCCCGTATTCCAGCAGCAGGCAGGCCGCCACACCCATCGCCACCACCTCCCCGAGCGTGGTGTACGCGTACGAGTACGACGACCCCGAAACCGGCACCGCCGAGGCCAATTCGGCGTAGCACACGGCCGCGAGGCCGGCGGCGAGGCCCGCCAGCAGGAAGGAGACGATGACTCCCGGCCCGGCCTCGGGCACGGCCACGGACATGACGAAGAAGATGCCGGTGCCGATGGTCGAGCCGACCCCGAACATGGTCAGCTGAAAGGTGCCGATGCCGCGCTTGAGGCCCTCCGCGGCACCGGGCGCGACGTGCGCGCCCACCACGGGGCGGCGCCGCAGCAGCTGCTCCTTCAGGCCAACCGACGTGGCTGCCAATTGCGCCTCCTGTTTCCGGTTCGGCGATCAGCGCCGGCGAAGCCCTCCGGGCCCGTCGGCCGCCAGGTGGCGCACCCCGGGCTCGGTCCAGGTGCCCGGATCGTCGAAGGCGCGCACGGCTTCGCGCCTAGTGAAGCTGGAGGATCGAGTCGACGACCACGCCGGCGGCGCCGGCCGCGGCGGTGATCGCCAGTGTCACCCAGTCCGCGAGCTTCGGACGTCCGGGAGCGGCCGAGAGCTGACCGATTCCGCCACGGGCGGTGATCGCATCGCCCATTTCGTCGGCGCGCCGCAACGTCACAACGATTGCCGCGGTGAGCAAGTCGATCATGTCCCGCGCCTGCTGGCGCCGGCGCGCCCGGCGGCTGCGCGGAGTCTCGTTGGGACGCAGGCGCCGGGCGGCGTAGAGCACCTGGAACTCTTCGATCAACATCGGGAAGGCGCGCAGCGCGAGCGCCAGGGCAACCGCCCATTCGTCGCTCGGGATCCGCAACCACCGCAAGGGCCGGCCCAAAGCGGCCAGCGCCGGCCCCATTTCGGCGACGTTGGTGGTCCAGGACAGCATCGCCCCCAACCCGATCAACACGATCGACAGCGCGGTGACCCGCACGAAGTGCAACGTGCCGCCCAGCCCGATATGCACGCCGGCAATCGAGACCACGGGGCTTCCGGCGCCGAGAGCGGCGGTGATGCCGCCCACCGCGAGGACGATCCATATCCAGCGCCGCGGCGAGGGCAGCGCGCCGCGGGGAATGTGCGCGAGCCGGGCCGCCGTGATCAGCAACACCAACATCAGCCCGACGCTCGCCCAACCCGGGTAGAAGGTCAGCAGTATCGAGACGCCCAGCACCACCAACAGTTTGGTGCCGGCCCACAGTTCGTGAATTTTCGACGTTCCGGGCACCGGCACCAGCAGGACGACCGGCCGGGGAGTGCGCCGTGTTTTTCCCTTCGCCGACTTGGCGTCCGCGGGCGCGGTCATGGCATGCCCCCCGCCGCCGTCGACGCCGTCTCGAGCACGCCGTTGCGCAGATACAGGGATCGCGGGCAGAGCTCCTCCAGCCCGACGATGTCGTGGGAGATGACCACCAGCGTCAAACCTCGTTCCCTGCGCAGGTTTTCCAGCAGCCGCAGCAGGCCCCGCTGACTGCCGACGTCCAATCCCGCCAGTGGTTCGTCGAGGACGAGCGCCCGCGGGGAACGGGCCAGCAGCCCGGCCAGCACGACACGGCGCATCTGGCCGCCACTGAGTTGATCGATGCGCCGCGTGCCCATCGCCGGGTCCAGGCCGACCGATATCAGCGCCTCGGCCACCCGATCTTTGTCATGATGCGAAAAGCCCGCTGCGGAAGCGACTTCGGCGTCGACGTGGTCGCGCATCAGCTGCAACCGGGCCGACTGGAACGAGAGCGCGACCTCCCCGACGTGCTCGTGGGTGGGCTCGCCGTCGATCAGGCAGGTACCGCTGGTCGGAGTCGTCAACCCCGCCATGATCCACGCCAAGGTCGATTTGCCCGACCCGTTGCCGCCGTGGATCAACACCCCGTCACCCTGCTCGACCACGAAGCTGACATCGCGCAGGGCGACCTTGGCCCACGGTGTGCCGCTGGCGTATTCGTGGCTGACGTCGACAAGCTCGAGCACCGGCGTGCGCGACGGGGCCGCGACGTGAGGCGTCTGGGCGTGGGTGGCCGGGGTCTCGGCCTTGGCGGTGTTATCCGGTGAATCGCTGAGCCTGATGATGCGGTCGGCGGAGGCGGCCTCGTTGTCGTAGTGGGTGATGTGCACCAAGGCGCTCTGGTGGCGTTTCGCAAGACCAGAGAGCACGCCCAGCAACGCATCTCGCCCCTGCTGGTCGACCATCGTGGTGACCTCGTCGGCGATGAGCAACGCCGGATCGCGCGCCAGCGCCGCCGCGAGCGCAAGGCGCTGCAGCTCTCCGCCGGACAGGCTGCCGGTGTCGCGCTCGGCAAGTCCCTCGAGCCCGACCTCGCGCAGCAATCCGCCCACATCGATCTCCGCCCCCGGCGGCAAACCCCACACCACGTCGTCGGCGACGCGCGTGCCCAGAACTTGACTTTTGGGGTGCTGCAAGACAATTGCGGTGCCGCCCATTTCGCCCAGCCCCACCGCGCCGGGGCGGTCGATGGTTCCCGACGTCGGCTCCCGGCCGGCCAGCATCAACATCAACGTGGTCTTGCCCGAACCGTTGGCCCCGGTCACGGCGATGTGTTCGCCGGCCTGGACGGCGAGGCTGATCTCGCGCAGCGCGTCCCGGTCGGCGCCGGGATACCGGAACGACACCTTGTCAAGCCGCACGGGGACCGGCCCCACCGGAGCACTGCCAGCACCCTCGGAGACGTCCAACTTGTGCACGTCGGGAATCTTGCGCATTCGCTCCAGGAGGCGAGACAGCGCCGACCAGCTGATGAACGAAACGATGACGACCAACAAGACCATGTACGGGAAAATCAGTAGCTGCCAGTGGTGTATCCCGTTGGCGACGTATCGCTTCAAAGCGTCGCCCACGCCCGGCAGGTGTACCCAATTCAGGAATGCCGCGACCCCGTTGGCATTGGCGGTGATGACGTCGAAGAACAGCTGCCGCAGCCGCGTCAGCACCGCCAGGACCGCGACCCACCCGGCGCCCCACAGGACTCCGGCGATCAACGACAAGAAGGCGACCGTCGGCGTGCCCCGGCCCTTGCGCTTGACGATTCCGCACAGTCCGCCGACCCAGGCGCAGTCGACGAGCATGAACAGGCTGCCCAGTCCGGCGATCAAAAAGGCGATCACCCCGCCGGCTACGGTCGCGGCCATCAGGGCGCGGGGGCGGTAGCGGTAGGCCAGCAATCCCATGGGCACGGTGCCCAGCACGCCCAACCCCTGCGCGAATGGGATTACCGCGGCGAGGATCTCGATCGCCGCGCAGAGGGCCCCCATGACCGCGGCCTGTGCCAACTCATTCGGACGCAGGGCCCCTTCCCCGGGTTGCCGAATACGCAGCAAGGTCACTTGGGCGATTCTGCCAGTCCCGCGAGGGGGTGTCCGCTGAAGAAGGGTTTTGGCGCGGCACGCCTGGTCGCTTAGCCCTCGCTTAGCAAAGCTATGCAACCATGGGTACATGGACAATGTCGTCGACACCGCAAAGCTCGAGGGAGCGCAGGGGCTGGGGGCCGATCTGCTCGCCGTGGTCGCGCGGCTCAACCGCCTCGCCACCCAGCGCATCCAGATGCCGCTGCCGGCCGCGCAGGCAAGGCTGCTGGCCACCATCGAAGTTCACGGCGAAGCCCGAATCGGTGACCTCGCCGCCGTCGATCACTGTTCGCAACCGACGATGACAACGCAGGTGCGTCGCCTCGAGGAAGCGGGTCTGGTGACCCGCATGGTCGACCCGGGAGACGCGCGCGCCGTCCGCATCCGCATCACCGCCGAGGGCAGGCGCACCCTCAACGCGGTCCGGGCCGACCGCGCCGCCGCGATCGAACCCCAATTGGCGCTGCTCGACGCCGGTGACCGCCAGGTGTTGATGCAAGCGGTCGACGTGTTGCGCCGCCTGCTCGACGATGCCTCCCTGGCCACCTCGCTCGCGGGCCGCCGTACCTCGCTGTGAACGTCACAATGCTGGAGAGCGGACCGCGAGCGCGGGTAGACACGTAACCGAACGGGCGACCGGCGCCTGACGGCGAGACCCAATCGAGCTGACCGGTGACGAAAGGTGGCGGCCATGCCGACCGAGGCTTCGGCCGTTCCGGCCTCCCCGCTGACCGTGTGGGCCGGACCGAGCAGGTATGTCTTTTCGCCGGGACGCGACGTGCTCGTCGGCTATGGCCCGGGCTGCGACATCCCGCTGGAGCGCATCGGAAGTCCCGCGCCGCCACCCGCGCCCCATCCGGATGTGGTGCTCCGGTTCACCGGGGCCCAGTGGGTGGCCATCGATCTGAGCCACCGCGGCATCTTCCTCGACGGATTTCGCGTGCCGACGGTCGAGATCCGCGACGGCCTGGGGATCACCATCGGCGATCCCCAGCACGGCCCGCGGCTGATTTTCCAGCTCGCGCCCGCCCCCGCCGCACCGGGACACCCGCCGCCCGGCGGGCCCGATCCGCGGGTCCCCACCCAAAGCGCCACCCAGCGCATGCCCGTGGTGGCGCCCCCACCGACGCCGGCGCCCCCACCCCCGCCAGTAACGCCGCATCCCGCGGCGCCCCCTCCCTTTCAGCCTCCGGTCGCACCGACGCACCCGCCCGTCGCACCGCCCGAACAACCAAAAGGCCCGGGCCTGATCGAGCGGGTGATCACCTCGAAGCTGCGCGCCCAGCGCCCCTCCATTCGCAGCGACGAGGCCAACTCCACCTTCCGTCTGCCGCTGCGAACCGCGGCCCGCACCACCGGGGTGACTGCGTACCAGCTGGGCCTTGCCGTCGACGGGCGGCAGATCCTGTCGGACATCTCGTTCGCGGCACGTCCCGGCACCATGACCGCCGTCATCGGGCCCTCCGCCGCGCGCAATTCCGCGCTGCTGGCCGTGCTGGCCGGCACCAGGGCACCCAGCTCCGGGCGCGCCACCGTCGATGGACACGACGTGCACGCCGAACTGCAAGCCATGCGCAGCCGCATCGGGATCGTCGCGCGTGACGACCGGCTGCACCGCCAGCTCACGGTCGAACAGGCCGTGCAGTACGCCGCCGAACTCCGGCTGCCACCGGAGGCCTCGGCCGAGCAGCGCGAGCGGGTGGTCGGCCAGGTGCTCGACGAGCTCGACCTGACGCCGCACCGCACCACCCGGATCCGCAAGCTCGCCCCCGAGGTGCGCCGGTGCGCCGCCCTGGCGATCGAGCTGATCACGCGGCCGAGCCTGCTCGTGGTCGACGAACCCACCGCCGGGCTGGACCCGGCGCAACAGCGCCACGTCATGGCGGTGCTGCGGCGCCAGGCCAATATCGGCTGTGTCGTTGTCGTCGCGATCTCGGCGCGCGCGCTCACCGACGTCGACACGTGCGATCAGGTGCTGGTACTCACCGGGGCGGGCAAGGTCGCGTACCTGGGCACCCCCCTCGACGCCGGATCCGCCATGGGCACCACCGACTGGTCGCAACTCCTCGCCCGGGTGAGCGCCGATCCCGACGGAACGCACGCCGCGTTCCGCGCGCGGCCGCAGCCGTTGACCGCCCCGCCCGAGGTCGCCGCACCGTGGACGCCGCCGGCCGGGCTGCCCCGGCGCCGCCAGATCCGGTTGCTGGCCCGACGGGAGGTCCGCCTGCTCCTGGCCCATCGCAGCTACTTCGCGTTCCTGGCGATCCTGCCGTTCGTGCTGGCGGGGCTGACGCTGCTGATCCCGGGCGACGCAGGCCTGACGCGTCCCGGGCCGGGCGGCGCCAACGGGCACGAAGCCATCGAAATCCTCGCCGCCCTCAACGTCGGCGCGGTGATCCTGGGCACGGCCCTGACCATCCGCGCCCTGGTCCTCGAGCACCGCGTCTTCCGCCGGGAACAACAGGTAGGACTGTCCGCGCCGGCCTACCTGGCCGCCAAGCTCACGGTGTACGCGCTGGCCGCCGCCCTGTGGACCGCCGTCATGTTCGCGATCGTCGTCGCCGTGCGGGGCGGACCGGCGGGCGACGCCGCGTTGCTGCGCAACGCCACGGTCGAGCTCTACGTCACCGCGGCGGCCACCGCGATCGTGTCCGCGGTGATCGGCCTCACCCTCTCGGCGCTGGGCACCGCGCTCCGGCAAGTCCTACCGCTGGTGGTCCCGGTGATCCTGGCGTCCGCGCTCTTCAACGGGAGCCTGGTGCAGCTGGTGAGCCTGTGGGGATTGCAGCAGATCAGCTGGTTCGTCCCGGCCCAATGGGGTTTCGCGGCCTCGGCGTCCACGGTGAATCTGCGCAGGACCGACGCGCTGGCCGCCAACGTCTTGACGTGGACCCACTACAGCGGCTGGTGGGTCTTCGACATGGTGATGCTCGGCCTGTTCGGTGCCGTCGCGGCCGGGTTCACGCTCTACCGGCTGCGCTCGCCGCTGCCCGGCGAGCACCGCCCACCGGTCCGCGGCACCTGAACCGTCGTTCTTGTTCCCCGCGGCGCGAGCCGCGCATTACTGTCGGCTTATGGCGCCACAAAAGACAAGCACCGCAGAACATCTCCGCAACGCGCTGGACGGCCGGTGGCGTGACGTCAGAAACCGGATGCGGACGACGCTGACCGAGGACCTGTTCCGCCCGCACTACACCCCCAACACGGTGATCGCCCGCACCAAAGTGGCGGAGCAGATGAGGATCATGGCGGCGTTCGGCGCGGCCGCCGACAGCTTCCGCAAAGAACATGGCGGCACCGGCGACGTCGGCGCGGCGATCACGATGATCGAGATGCTGGCGATGTCGGACCTCTCGCTGATGGTGAAGGCCGGGGTGCAGTGGGGGCTGTTCGGCGGTGCCGTGGAGAACCTGGGCACCGAGCGCCACCACGAGACCTACGTGCCCAAGATCATCAGCCTGGAATTGCGCGGCTGTTTCGCGATGACCGAGACCGGGCACGGCAGCGACGTGCAGTCGCTGGAGACCACCGCGACCTACGACGCCGAGACGCAGGAGTTCGTCATCGACTCCCCCACCCCGTCGGCGCGCAAGGACTACATCGGGGGCGCGGCCGAAACCGCAACCATGGCAGCGGTTTTCGCGCAACTGATCACCACCGAGGACGGCAAGCCGGTCAATCACGGCGTGCACTGCGTGCTGGTCCCGATCCGCGACGAGGACGGCAACGACCTGCCCGGGATCACCACGTCGGACTGCGAATACAAGGGCGGGCTGCCCGGGGTGGACAACGGCCGCATCGTGTTCGACCACGTTCGCGTCCCGCGGGTGAACCTGTTGAACAAGTACGGCGATGTCGCCCCCGACGGCACCTACAGCTCGCCGATCGAGAACCCCAACCGCCGGTTCTTCACCATGCTGGGCACTTTGGTGCGCGGCCGGATCACCGTGGGCGGCAGCGCCGGCGCCGCCGGCCGGGTGGCGCTGGACATCGCGACCCGGTATGCGTTGCAGCGCAGGCAGTTCAGCGCCCCCGACGACGGTTCCGAGGTGCTGATCATGGACTACCTGGTGCACCAGCGGCGGCTGTTCCCGCTGATCGCGAAGTCCTACGCCCTGCAGTTCGCGCAGAACGAACTGGTCAGCAAATGTCATGACGTCCAGAGCGCCGACGCACCCGACGCCGACGAGCAACGCGAGCTCGAAGCCCGCGCGGCCGGGCTAAAGGCCGCCAACACCTGGCATGCCAGCCGCGCGATCCAGGAATCCCGCGAGGCGTGCGGCGGCGCGGGCTACATGGCCGAGAACAGGTTGATCGGGCTGCGCGGTGACACCGACGTCTTCACCACGTTCGAGGGCGACAATCACGTGCTGACCCAGCTGGTGGCCAAGGAACTGCTGACCGCGTACGCCGACGACATCAAGAGCATGAGCCCGGTCGAATGGGTGCGCTTTGCCGCCAACACCGTCGGTGAACGCGTCATCAAACGCACTGCGGCGGAAGCGATTATCCAAACGATCGTGGACTCCCGCCAGGACAGCGAGGAAGAGGGCAGCCTGTTCAATCGCGGCACGCAGATCAAGATGTTCGAAGACCGCGAGGAATACCTGCTGGCGTCGGTGGCGCGCCGGCTGCAGGCGAAATCCAAAGAGATGTCGGAATTCGACGCGTTCAACTCGGTGCAGGACCACGTGCTGCACGCGGCGAGCGCCCACATCGACCGCGTGGTGCTCGAAGCGTTCGTCGCCGGGATCGACGGCTGCGCGAACGAGGAGGCCCGCGAGCTGTTGGGGATCCTGTGCGACCTGTACGCGTTGTCGGTGATCGAGGACGACAAGGCGTGGTACATCGAGCACCGGTACCTGTCCACCGAGCGCGCCAAGGCCGTCACGCGGGGAATCAACGACCGCTGCCGGGCGCTGCGCCCGCACGCCGCGACACTGGTCGACGGCTTCGGGGTTCCCGAGCAACTGCGTTACGCCGAGATGCTGCACCCGGAGAACTTGGCGGACGCCGTCACAAGCTGACAGGCGAAGCCGATCGGCGTCGTCGAAGCCCTTGGCCCGACGGGTTATTGGTTGGGAACCTTGCCGACGGTTTGCAGCTTGCCGTCCGGGCCGATCCGGAACTTCACCGTCCCGATCCCGCTGGGACAGCACAGCTGATCATTTCCCTTCTGCCACTGGTACTGAACGGTCACGGTGTCATCCGAGGGAGGCAGCACGGTGATGTACGGCTTTGGGTTCGGGGTGGCGGTCCCGAGCGGCCTGTTGTGGTCGAAGAAGAGCAGCTGCTGGGGAGTCGACTCATTCGCGATCGTGGGGATGATCTGCACCCACGACAACCGGCAGTTGCGGGTATGGCCGCGCCCGATTTCAACCCAGATGGTGCCGGGGATCGCGATGGGGACCGCGGTGATCGCCTGGCGCACGGTGTCGGCGGTCGGCCCGTCGGAGGCCTTGCAGGTGTCGGGCTTGGCCTGCGGTGGCGTGGGCGCTTTGCCGCCGCAACCACAGGCCAGCAAAACCAGCACGATCACAGTGAGCCGACGCACGCGGTGAGCTTAGCGAAGACTGTGAATGTTCCGTCGGTTTGGTCGGAAAGCCCGTTCTGAGAAGCGTCGTGCGGGGTGCGCGACGTAACCTCGTGCGGGGCGGGTGGTCAACGGTGACCTGCGGTAACGCGATCCCCCGCCGCGAATTCCCCCGGCGATTTCACATTGGCGTGTCGGCCGGTGAGAGAAGAAAGTAAACGGGGGGAAATTTCGGGGAGCGGCGGCGAAACATGCCTGCTCCACAATGAACTCACTCGATACGGAGCTAACCCGTACGCACTCGACGGAGGGACGTGAGCGTGGCCACGGAGTCCATGGCGGAGGAGAACGCCGTGAACACCATGTGCGCGTATTGCGGCGTCGGTTGCGGCATGGTGTTGCAGATCACAACGGACCCGGAAACGGGTCGCGGTCACGTCACCAAGTCGGTTGGCAACAAAGAACATCCGGCCAACTTCGGCCGGCTGTGCACCAAGGGCGCCACCACCGCGGACATGCTGGGCGCCCCCGGCCGCATGGACTCGGCGTACGTGCGCACCGATCGCGGCGAACCGCTGCAGGCCATCGACACGGATCAGGCGATCACCCAGTGCGCGAGACGGTTACGGGCGATCATCGACGAACACGGCGCGGACGCGTTCGCGATGTACGTGTCCGGCCAGATGTCCATCGAGGCGCAGTACCTGGCGAACAAGCTGACCAAGGGGTTCATCGGCACCAACCAGATCGAGTCGAACTCGCGACTGTGCATGGCCAGTGCGGGTTCTGGCTACAAGCTTTCGCTGGGCGCCGACGGCCCCCCGGGTTCGTATCAGGACTTCGAACACGCCGACGTCTTCTTCGTCATCGGCGCCAACATGGCGGACTGCCACCCGATCCTTTTCCTGCGCATGATGGACCGCGTCAAGGCCGGCGCAAAACTGATCGTCGTCGACCCGCGCCGCACGGCGACCGCCGACAAGGCGGACCTCTTCCTGCAGATCGCCCCGGGGTCGGATCTGGCGCTGCTCAATGGCCTGCTGCACCTGATCGTCGAGAACGGCCACACCGACCCCGAATTCATCGCCGAGTTCACCGAGGGCTGGGAGGTGATGCCCAGCTTCCTGGCGCAGTACACCCCCGCCAAGGTCAGCGAAATATCCGGCATCCCCGAAGACGACATCCGCGCCGCGGCCCAGATGATCGGCGAGGCCGACAATTTCGTGAGCTGCTGGACGATGGGGCTCAACCAGAGCACCCACGGCACCTGGAACACCAACGCCATCTGCAACCTGCATCTGGCCACTGGGGCCATCTGCAAGCCCGGCAGCGGTCCCTTCTCCCTCACCGGGCAGCCCAACGCGATGGGTGGCCGCGAGATGGGTTACATGGGACCGGGCCTGCCGGGGCAGCGGTCGGTCGCCTCGGCCGAGGACCGCGAGTTCGTCGAAGACCTGTGGGGCGTCCCCCGCGGAACGCTGCGCACCGAGGTCGGCACCGGCACCATCGACATGTTCTCCCGAATGGCCGCCGGACAGATCAAGGCGTGCTGGATCGTCTGCACCAATCCCGTTGCCTCCGTTGCCAACCGCAAGACGGTGCTGGCCGGACTGGAGCGCGCCGAATTGGTGATGGTCCAGGACGCGTTCCTCGAGACGGAGACCACCGAATACGCCGACGTGTTATTGCCAGCGGCCCTGTGGGCGGAGTCTGAGGGGGTGATGGTCAATTCCGAGCGCAACATGACGCTGTTCCAGCCGGCGGTCCCCGCACCGAGTCACGCGATGCCGGACTGGCAAATCATCGCCCGGATCGCCTGCGAGATGGGCTTTTCGGAGGCGTTCAGTTACGACTCCGCCGAGGAGGTCTTCGAGGAAATCAAGCGGTTCTCGAACCCGAAGACCGGTTACGACCTGCGCGGGATCAGCTACGAGCGGTTGCGCCGGAGTCCGGTGCAGTGGCCGTGCGCGCCGGACAGCGAGGCCGATCGCAACCCGATCCGCTATCTGAACGACGGTGTCAGCCAATCACAGTTGGTCCGCGACGACGGCACGGTGCCGCGACTGGCCTTTCCGACCCCGAGCGGCCGTGCGGCGTTCTTCGCCCGCCCGCACCTGCTGCCCGAGGAGATGCCGGACGACGACTACCCGTTCCTGCTGAACACCGGCCGGCTGCCGCACCAATGGCACACCATGACCAAGACCGGCAAGGTCGCCAAGCTCAACAAGCTCAACCCCGGACCGTTCGTCGAGATCCACCCCGACGACGCCGCGAGGCTTGATATCGCCGACGACGATCCGATCGAAATCGCTTCTCGCCGCGGCCGCGCGGTGCTGCCCGCGGTCGTCAGCGATCGGGTGCGTCCGGGCAACTGCTTCGCGCCGTTCCACTGGAACGATGCCTTCGGCGAGTACCTGTCGATCAACGCCGTCACCAACGACGCCGTCGACCCGATCTCGAACCAGCCCGAATTCAAGGCGTGCGCCGTCACCTTGACGAAAGTAGCTGTCTCCCAACCCGATCCGGACACCACGACGACGGCGAACACCGACGCACCGGACGCCGCGGCCAGGGAGGTACGAGAAATCAGCGTGCCCCAACTCGACACCCTGGGCGAATTGCTCGGCGTCACAACACTGCCCAAGCCGGAATTCAACGAACTCGGCCGCGCCTACCTCGCCGGGATGCTGACCGGGCTCCGCTCGGACGCCGGCCGCCGCGCCGCCGGGGTGCCGACCTTGCCGCCGAGCGCGCCGTTCGATTCCGGCACCCGGTTGTGGGTGGACGGCCTACTGGCGGGATTGTTCTCGCGCGCCGACGGACCCAAGCCGGTGGCGCTGCCCGTGGCGCCCCCATCGGCTCCGGCGCCGGCCGTTGGGCAGCCGCCCGTCGCGCCGGCCGGCCCCCCACCCGCGCCCGAGCGCGCTCCCGTCGTGGTGCTGTGGGCGTCGCAGACGGGGACTGCGGAGGAGCTCGCCGCCGACATCGCCGCCCGACTGGCCGACGCCAAGCTGCCGGTCTCATTGCACAGCATGGACGACTTCCCGGTGGCCGAGCTGACGAAAACGCGGGAGCTATTGCTCATCACCAGCACCACCGGTGACGGCGACGCGCCCGACAACGGTGCCGGCCTGTGGCGGGCGCTGACGTCCGAGACCGCGCCGCGATTCACCGATACCCGCTACGCCGTGCTCGCGCTGGGCGACTCCAATTACGACGACTTCTGCGGCCACGGACGCAATCTCGACGCGCGGCTCGCCGAGCTGGGCGCGACCCGCCTCACCGGCCGGGTCGACTGCGAACCCGACTACGACGACTCCGCGGCGAAGTGGCTTGGCGACATCATCGACGCCCTGACCCGGACCCCCACCTCCGTCGGTGGCGACGGCAGGGCGGCGGCGCCGGCCCGCGCCTCCACGGTGGTGGCGCCGTCGCGCCCGGGCCCGCCCGCGCCGAGCACGTACAGCAAGAAGCATCCGCTGATCACCGGCATGGTCCGCAACACCGTGCTGAGTCGGCCGAAATCGGCAAAAGACGTGCGGCACTTGGTTTTCGACCTGCCGGAAGAAACCGTGACCTACGAGGCCGGTGACGCGCTCGGGGTGTGGCCGCGCAACAGCGACCAGCTGGTCGACGAATGGCTGTCCGTCACCGGGCTGGACGCGCAGACACCCGTCGAGGTCGGCGAGCACGGGCTGATGTCGTTGCGCTCGGCGCTGACCGAGCGCATCGAAATCGCCCACATCAGCCGGGACCTGGTGCGGTTCGTGCAGGAGCGCACGGGCGATGCGAAACTCGCGGAGCTGCTGAAGCCGGAAAACAAGCGCGCCCTGGCGGATTGGTCGTGGGGCCGGCAATCCATCGACCTGCTGGCGCAGCTGCCGGTCATCGCGTCGGCCCACGAGTGGCTGCGAGTGCTCAAACGCCTTCAGCCGCGGCTGTACTCGATCTCATCGAGCCCGAAAGAGTGCCCGGGCGAGGTTCACCTGACGGTCTCACCGGTGCGCTACAACTTCCAGGGCGTCCCGCGCCGCGGGGTGTGTTCGACCTACCTCGCCGACCGTTCCCCTGGCGATCGAGTCGCCGTGTACCTGCAGTCGTCGAGCAATTTCCGCCCGCCGAGCGACCCGGACACGCCGATGATCATGATCGGTCCGGGCACCGGCATCGCGCCCTTCCGCGGCTTTCTGCAGGAGCGGCGCGCGCTCGGCCACACCGGACCCAACTGGTTGTTCTTCGGCGAGCAACATGCCGCCACCGACTACTACTACCGCGACGAACTCGAACAGATGCGTGACGACGGCTTTCTCACCGAGTTGGACCTCGCGTTCTCCCGGGACCAGCAGCAAAAGGTCTACGTGCAGCACCTGATGCGCAACCGCGGCGCGCAGCTGTGGAGCTGGTTGCAGGACGGCGCCCAGCTCTACGTCTGCGGCACCGCCGACCCGATGGCCAAGGACGTCGACCGCGCGCTGTGCGACATCGCGGCCGAATTCGGCAACCTCGACCCGGACGCGGCGCAGGCGTACGTGCAAGGGCTCAGCGCCGACAAGCGCTACCACCGCGACGTCTACTAGCGCCGATCCGCCGCTGACATCGAACTTGTAATACGGCGGAAACATCGCGCATCCGCCGATGAAACATCCGCGTCGCACCATGCACTCAGAAGGTCGCGCACCTGAAGGGGTCGTCGTATGACTCGGGACTGTGATGGACCCGATCGGGTCCTCGAGAACGGCTGCCCGCTGCGATGCCGCCTACGACGCGTCGGCGTGACGGAGGAGCGGGTGGATTGGGCGGGGCTGCCCGTCAACCTGGACTTCGCGTTCTCGCGCGATCAGCGCGACAAGGTTTACGCCCAGCACCTGATGCGCAGGCGCTTGTGCGTCTGCGAGATCGCCGCCGAGCAGGCTCCTTTGGCTGCGACGAAACAAAACCTCGAATATTCCTGAATCCCTTGGGTTCACGAAACCGTGGCTTTGGCTGGCCGTCCGCGCCGGAGCTATAAGGGCAACATCGGGGCGACGCAAGGTTTTCATTCACGCCGACCCTAATCGTGCTTGACAGATTGGGATTTCAAATTCTGGTTAGACTCTGCGGGTGACAAACAGGCCGTCGTCATACCTGGTGTTGGCGTCGCAGCGCAGCGGCAGCACGCTGCTGGTCGAATCGCTGCGCGCGACCGGCGTGGCCGGCGAGCCGCAGGAGTTCTTTCAGTATTTGCCGGCCACCAGCCAGTCGCCACAGCCACGGGAGTGGTTCGCCGGCGTCGACGACGAGTCGATCCTGAATCTGCTTGACCCGCTGGACGCCGGGACCCCGGACCTCGCGCCGCCCGAGATCTGGCGCGCCTACATCCGTACGGTCGGACGGACGCCGAACGGGGTGTGGGGCGGCAAGCTGATGTGGAACCAGACACCGCTGCTGCTCGACCGCGCCAAGAACCTGCCGGACCGAAGCGGCGACGGCCTGCTCGCGGCCATCCGCGACGTGGTGGGCGAAGACCCGCTACTGATTCACGTCTACCGGCCCGACGTGATTTCGCAGGCGGTGTCCTTCTGGCGCGCGGTGCAGACCCGCGTCTGGCGGGGCAGGCCCGACCCGGCCCGCGACGCACGCGCCACCTACCACGCCGGGGCGATCGCTCACGTGGTCACCATGCTGCGCGCGCAAGAAGAGGGCTGGCGGAACTGGTTCGCCCAGGAGGGCATCACGCCCATGGAGATTCCGTATCCGGTGTTGTGGCGCAACCTCACCCAGGTGGTGGCCTCCATCCTCGAGGCGCTGGGTCTCGACCCGCAGCTGGCGCCGGAGCCGGTGCTCGAACGCCAGGCCGACCATCGCTCCGACGAGTGGGTGGACCGCTACCGTGCCGACGCCGAGAAGCGCGGCCTGCCAACCTGATCGACCGCCCCGGGCGAGCTAAATTCTGCCCGAGTCAATCACTTGGACGCGCCGGACCCACGGGCCACGATTCCCCTCAACGGGATGCGGCTGCGCAAGCCGCCACTGTCGCCCGGGGAGTCGCGTGAGGAGTGGCCATCGTGGGTGAGGGCGTGCCAGAGGACGACGCGCTGCGGGGACCGCGCTGGACCGCGAGGCTCGGCGCGATATCGGTGGACTGGTGGGCGACCGCGGTGGCCGGCGCCATCGTCGCGCTGGCGGTGGCCGACGTGCTTCCGAAGGTTCCGTGGTGACCGGCGTGAGCACGGTGCGCGTCGAGCCCGGCGAAGCATCTGCCGAAACCACGTTCACCAGTACCCGTCCGCTCGACTATGTCCCGGGCATCCTGCTGCTGATCGGCGTCGGGGTGCTGGGCAAGTACGCCCAGATCTGGTGGAACGCGCTGGCCAAACACGAGCACTGGACGGTGCCCGACATCGAATACGTGTTGTGGGCGATCGTGATTGGGCTGCTCATCACCAATACCGTTGGCCTGCACCCGATCTTTCGCTCCGGCGTGCTGACCTACGAATTCTGGCTCAAGGTCGGCATCGTGGCGCTCGGTTCGCGTTTCGTGCTGGGCGACATCGCCAAGCTCGGCGGGATCAGCCTGGTGCAGATCCTGGTGGACATGACGATCGCGGGGACGATCATCATCGTCGTGGCCCGCGCGTTCGGGTTGTCGGGCAAGCTCGGCTCGTTGTTGGCGATCGGCACGTCGATCTGCGGGGTGTCGGCGATCGTGGCGGCCAAGGGCGCGATCCGGGCCCGCAATTCCGATGTCAGCTACGCGATCGCGGCGATCCTGGCGCTGGGCGCGGTGTCACTGTTCGTGTTGCCGCCGCTGGGCCACGCGATCGGGCTCACCGATCACGAATTCGGTTTGTGGGCAGGGCTTTCCGTGGACAACACCGCCGAAACCACCGCCACGGGCTACCTGTACTCCGACCACGCCGGCAAGATCGCGGTGCTGGTGAAGTCGACCCGCAACGCGCTGATCGGTTTCGTCGTGCTGGGCTTCGCGCTGTATTGGGCCGCGCGCGGGCAGGCCGACGAGATCGCGCGGGGCGCCAATGCCAAGGCCGCGTTCGTCTGGAACAAATTCCCGAAATTCGTGCTCGGCTTCCTGGCGGTGTCGGCGATCGCCACCGCCGGCTGGCTGACCAAAGGCCAAACCGCCAACCTCGCCAACGTGTCGAAATGGGCGTTCCTGCTGACCTTTGCTGGCGTGGGCCTCAACACCGATATCCGTCAGATCGCGCGCACCGGCTGGCGCCCGCTGGTCGTCGCGGTCATCGGGCTGACGGTCGTCGCCACCGTCTCCCTCGGCATCGTGCTGCTGACGTCGCGGCTGCTCGGGTGGGGTGTCAGCGCCTAGGCACGGCGCCGACACATGCGGAGACCCTCGCGCCGAGCCGATCGAAGCGATGACCAGCCCAGACGGCGCGGATCCCGGCTGAGCCCAACGGGCGAAAACCTCGCCTGTCCTATAGTGGACGCATGCAACACTCCGTACAGCTGCGCTTTGTCCCGTCGCGCGTCGCGGACTGTTCGTGTCGCTGTTGTTGATCCGCACGCCTCTGACACTGTAGAAATCCGCGCGCTAGCCCATGTCAGGGCGGTTTCGGTGTATTTGTCCGGCGGCGTCAAGACGCGGGCTCACGGAGATTTTCAGGAAAATTAGCGACCGATGACCGTATCGTCCGAGCCGATTCACGCCCTGGCGGGAGCTAGCCGCAGCGGCCCTGATCAGGCTCGACTCGATTATGCGGCGCTAGCCATCCCGACCGAGATGAACATAGAGTTCGATATTAGCTGGCAGGCTGAGAGGCCTGGTCCTACATCGTTGGAGACAAAAGGTAGATGAGCATCGCCGAGAACGTCACGGAACTGATCGGAAACACCCCGCTGGTCCGGCTCAACAGGGTCACCGACGGTGCGGTCGCCGACGTCGTCGCCAAGCTGGAATTCTTCAACCCGGGAAACAGCGTCAAGGACCGCATCGGGGTCGCGATGATCGACGCGGCCGAAAAGGCGGGCGTGATCAAGCCGGACACGATCATTCTCGAACCGACGAGCGGGAACACCGGCATCGCGCTGGCGCTGGTGGCGGCCGCACGCGGCTACCGCTGCGTGTTGACCATGCCGGAGACGATGAGCGTCGAGCGGCGAATGTTGTTGCGCGCGTTGGGCGCCGAGATCGTCTTGACACCCGGTCCGGAGGGCATGCCGGGCGCCATCGCCAAGGCCGAGGAATTGGCCAAGAGCGACCAACGGTACTTCGTGCCGCAGCAGTTCGAGAACCCGGCCAACCCCGAAATCCACCGTAAGACAACGGCGGAGGAAGTCTGGCGCGACACCGACGGCAAGGTGGACATCTTCGTCGCCGGGGTCGGGACCGGCGGCACCCTCACCGGGGTGGCTCAGGTCATCAAAGAACGTAAGCCCTCCGCACAATTCATCGCCGTCGAGCCGGAGGGGTCCCCGGTGCTCTCCGGTGGACAGAAAGGGCCGCACCCCATCCAGGGCCTCGGCGCCGGTTTCGTCCCGCCGGTGCTGGCGATGGATCTGGTGGACGAGGTCATCACCGTCGGCAACGAAGAGTCGATGACGTTGGCCCGGCGGCTGGCCGCCGAAGAGGGACTGCTGGTCGGCATCTCCTCGGGGGCCGCGCTGGCGGCCGCGCTGAAGGTCGCCCGCCGCCCGGAAAACGCCGGAAAGCTCATCGTCGTCGTGCTGCCCGACTTCGGCGAGCGCTACCTGAGCACGCCGCTGTTCGCCGACCTGGCCGATTAGTCATGCTCGACGCCATTCGCACCGACATCCGGGCCGCCAGGGAGCGAGACCCCGCCGCCCCGACCACGCTGCAGGTGATCTTCGCCTATCCCGGGGTGCACGCCATCTGGCTTCACCGCATCAACCACTGGCTGTGGCTGCGCGGGGCGAGGCTGATCGCGCGCATCACCGCCGAGATCACCAGGATCCTGACCGGCGTCGAGATTCACCCCGGCGCCGTCCTGGGGCCCGGGCTGTTCATCGATCACGCCACCGGCGTGGTGATCGGCGAGACCGCCGAGGTCGGCGAGGACGTGACGATCTACCACGGCGTCACCCTCGGCGGCAGCGGCAGGGACACCGGCAAGCGCCATCCCACCATCGGCGACCGGGTGATCATCGGCGCGGGCGCAAAGGTCTTGGGCGCGATAAAAATCGGCGACGACAGCCGCATCGGCGCCAACGCCGTGGTGGTCAAAGAGGTTCCGTCCAGCGCGGTGGTCATCGGGGTGCCCGGACAGGTCATCAGCCGTAGCCGTCCCGGCAGTCCGGATGACTCGATGATGCCCGATCTCGTCGGTGTCAGCCTGCAGTCGCTGCTGACCCGGGTGACCAAACTCGAGGCCCGGGCGGACGGCGCGCAGACCAACCACGTCATCCGGCCCCCCGAAGCCGGAGTCTGGTACGGCGAGGACTTCTCCATCTGATTCTTCGGCGATGAACTCGGCAGAGTATTACTCACGCTGACGTTAACTCCGCCCCGGAATGCATTGCCGCGCTGAGCGTTGCACAGTGGGTTATGGACACGATGCACGACGGCGTCCCGACGGCAGATTCCGCGGCCCGGTCATGACCGAGCTGCATCTGGCCGTGGGGCTCGACGGCTACGGGTGGCACCCCCACGCGTGGCGATACGCCTTCGCGCACAACGCAACCGGCGGCGGGCAACTCAGCGGGCGATACTGGGCCGCGCTGGCCGCCACCGCCGAACGTGGCCTGCTGGACTTCCTGACCATCGACGACAGCCTGGATGCGCAGCCGGGCCGCCGGCCCGAGATCTCGCCGCGGCGCCTGGCGGGGCGCGCCGACGCCACGCTCGTGGCCGCGCGCATCGCGCCGGTCACCGCACACATCGGACTCATCCCCGTCGCGACGGTCACCCACACCGAGCCGTTCCATGTCTCGAAAGCGATTGCGACGCTTGACCATATTTCGCACGGCCGGGCCGGCTGGCAGGTGCGGGTGAGCGCGACGGCACACGAGGCGGCGCTGTTCGGCCGGCGATCCGCCCCCGACGGCGACGAACTTTTCCGCGAGGCCGCCGACGCCGTGGAGGTGGTGCGCCGCCTCTGGGACAGCTGGGAGGACGGCGCCGTCATCCGCGACGTGGCGACCGGCCGCTACATCGATCGCGACAAGCTGCACTACATCGACTTCGCCGGCGAGCACTTCTCGGTCAAGGGACCGTCCATCACCCCGCGCCCTCCCCAGGGCCAGCCGGTGGTGGCGGCGCTGGCGCACGCGCCGCGCGTCTACGAATTCGCCGCCGCCAGCGCCGACCTGGTGTTCGTCACCCCACGCGACGAGGAATCGCTGCGCGCGATCCTGGCCGAGGTCGGCCACGCGCAGCGTGCGGCGGGCCGCACGATCCAGGCCTACGCCGATCTGGTGGTGTCGCTGGGTGAGGATCCGCTGACGCCGGGCGCGGCCATCTCCTCCGACGCGCACGTGTTCCATGGCCGCGCAAGCGATTTGGCGGAGCTGCTGCTCGCCTGGCAGGACGCCGGGGTCGACGGGGTGCGGCTGCGGCCCGCGGTCAACGCGATCGACCTGCCCGCGATCGTCGACGACCTGGTGCCGCTGCTGCAGCGCGCCGGGCGGTTCCGCACCCGCTACCGCGAGGGCGAGACGCTGCGCGACCGCCTCGGCCTGGCGCCCGCCCCCAACCGCTACGCGACGGCGCCGTCATGAGCCTCACTCCCCTGTCGATCCTGGACCTGGCACCCATCAGCGCCGGCAGCGACGCCGCGACGGCGCTGCGCAACACCATCGACCTGGCCCAGCACGCCGAACAATGGGGCTACAAGCGTTACTGGCTCGCCGAGCACCACTTCGTCGCGGTGGCCAGCTCGTCACCGGTGACGCTGATCGGCCAGATCGCCGCGGCCACCGAACGCATTCACGTCGGATCGGCCGCCGTGCAGGTCGGCCACACGACGGCGCTTGCCGTGGTGGAGAGCTTCGGCATCCTCGACGCGTTGCATCCCGGCCGCATCGACATGGGCCTGGGCCGCTCCGGGCAGCGGCGGCAAGAGGCCGCGACCTCGCGCGCCCCCCAGCCCGACCGCGCGCCCGAGCCGTGGCGGGACGTCGACGGCCTGCTCGTCCCCACACCGTTCGACCAAACCCCGCTGATGAGATCCGAACGGATGCGGGCGCAGGCGTCGGTGCTCGCCCAACCGTGCGCGCAGCCGGCGGATTTCGCCGACCAGGTCGCCGACATCGAAGCGATGCTGGACGGCACCTACGCCGTCGACGGCCATCAGCTGCGGGCGGTTCCCGGCGAACACGCGCAGCTGACACCGTGGATCTTCGGCAGCACCAAGGGACAGAGCGCCGAGGTGGCCGGCGCCCGCGGGCTTCCGTTCGTCGCCAGTTACCACATCACCCCCGGCACCGCGCTCGACGCGATCACCGCGTACCGCAACGCCTTCCGCCCCTCCGCCCGACTGGCGCGGCCGTACGTGGTGGTGTCGGCCGACGTCGTGGTCGCCGAGGACAGCGCCACCGCGCGCTACCTCGCGTCCAGTTACGGCCACTGGGTGTATTCCATTCGTAGCGGCCGGGGCGCGATCCCCTACCCGGATCCCGACTTCTGCGAACCCCTGACCGAGGCCCAGCAGGCATTGGTGGCCGACCGCACTTCAACACAATTCGTCGGCAACCCCGATGAGGTCGCCGACCGGCTCGAGCTGCTGCGCCGGGTCACCGGTGCCGACGAACTTGTCATCACGTCCGTCACCCACCGGCACGCCGACCGGCTGCGCTCGCATGAACTGATCGCCAAACGGTGGGGGCTGACCGGATGACCGTTCGAGATGCGGGACAGCGCAAGCAGATACACCTGGGCGCCCACTTCCCCGGGGTGAACAACACGACGGTGTGGTCGGATCCGAGCGCGGGCAGCCAGATCGCGTTCGAATCGTTTGTGCACCTTGCCCAGACCGCCGAGCGGGGGCTGTTCGACTTCTTCTTCCTTGCCGAGGGGCTGCGGCTGCGCGAGCACCGCGGCAAAATCCACGATCTCGACGTCGTCGGCCGTCCCGACACGTTCACCGTGCTGGCCGCGCTCGCCGCGGTGACCGACCGACTCGGCCTGGCCGGCACCATCAACACCACCTTCAACGAACCCTTCGAGGTGGCAAGGCAATTCGCGACGCTGGACCACCTGTCCGACGGGCGTGCGGCGTGGAACATGGTCACCTCCTCCGACGCGTTCACCGGGGAGAACTTCCGCCGCGGCGGATTCCTCGCCCACGCCGACCGATACCACCGGGCCGAGGAGTTCATCCGCGTCGCGCGCAAGTTCTGGGACAGCTGGGCACCCGACGCCGTGATCGCCGACGTCGACGCCGGCACCTACGCCGACCCGACGCGCATCCACGTCGTCGACCATTTCGGTCCGCAGTTCGGCGTCCACGGCGTGGCCGCGCTGCCCGCCGGGCCGCAAGGCCACCCCGTGCTGTTGCAGGCCGGTGACTCCAGCGACGGCCGCGACTTCGGCGCCAGGCACGCCGACGCCCTGTTCACGCTGCACGGTTCGCTCGAGGCGGGGCAGCGCTACTACGCCGACGTGAAGGGCCGCGCCGCCGCCCACGGGCGCGACCCCGACCAGCTCAAGGTCCTGCCCGGCGCGACGTTCGCGCTGGGAGA
Organism: Mycobacterium intracellulare ATCC 13950; assembly: GCF_000277125.1. Taxonomy (NCBI): domain Bacteria; kingdom Bacillati; phylum Actinomycetota; class Actinomycetes; order Mycobacteriales; family Mycobacteriaceae; genus Mycobacterium; species Mycobacterium intracellulare. The sequence continues at coordinate 2,122,201 of NC_016946.1, read as the reverse complement.
CACCCCCGACGAGGCGCAGGACAACGCGCGCCACATCCGCGAGCAGCAGGTCAGCGGTCCGACCGCGATCGCGTTTCTCGAGCAGGTGTGGGGCGTGGACCTGTCGGCCTACGATCCCGACGGACCCCTGCCCGACGTCGACCCCGTCGAGAACCCGAACATCACGAGGGGACGCGTCCGGCACGGCGATCCCACGACGGTCGCCCAAACCTGGCGGGCGCGAGCGGAGGCCGAAAACCTCTCGATCCGGGAGCTGATCATCGAGGTGACCAGCCGCCAGCAGTTCGTCGGAACGCCGCAGCAGGTGGCCGCCGAGATCGACCGCTACGTGCAGTCGGACGCCTGCGACGGCTTCATCCTGGTGCCGCACCTGACGCCGCACGGCCTCGACGAGTTCGTCGACAAGGTGGTCCCGCTGCTGCAGGAGCGCGGCAGCTTCCGCACCGAGTACCGCGGCCACACGCTGCGCGAGCATCTGGGTTTGTCGCCGACGCCGGGATGGGCGGGAAATCCGGCCGGTATCGCGAGCGGGCAGTGACGGCCGGGCGGCCCGCTGAATTTTGCTGCTCCCCCGCCTGGACTCGAACCAGGAACCCTTCGGTTAACAGCCGAATGCTCTGCCAATTGAGCTACAGGGGACTAACCCGATCGCGGGACGACTCTAGCGTACTGGCACGACCGCGCCCAACTGGCGCGGGTCGCCACCGTCTCACCCGGTCGACCGCGCACGCACCCCACCCGGTGAGGCAGGATGGAGCCATCGATAGTCGGGAGGAACGCTTTGATCCGGTATGTCGTGGTGCTGGGACTGGGTTACGTGCTGGGCTCGAAAGCCGGTCGTCGGCGATACGAGCAGATCGTCGGCACCTATCGAGCGCTGACCAGCAGCCCGGTGGCCAAGTCGATGATCGAGGGGGGACGCCGCAAGATCGCGAACCGGATCTCCCCGGACGCCGGCTTTGTCACGCTGGCGCAGATCGACGACCAAACCGCCATCATGGAACGCGACGTCGAGCCGCTGCCCGACGAGGAGCTCGAGACCTCTACTCGTCGCCGCTAGCCTGCTCCAGCAGGCTGCGCCGGTAGGCCTCCATCGCTACCAGGTCGCCGAACAACGCGTGATACTCGTCGCCCTGTTCGATCGGCGACATGCGCTGCAACTTCGACTTCACCTCGGCGATCTGCCGGCCCATCCACACCTCTTGCAGGCGGGCCAGCACGCCGGCGATGTAGCGCGGCATTTTCTCCTCGTCGACCTGGATGGCCTCGACGCCCAGCTCGCTGATCAGCGCGGCCGTCAAGGGCGACGACGCCCGATCGCGCACCACCTCGAGCCACTGCGCCCCGGTGACCCCGCTCGACGTGCCGCCTGCGGTCTCGATCGCCGCGCGGATGGCGGCGTAGCCGGGGTGGGTGAAGCTCTCGACGGTCAGCGTGTCGAAGACCGGGCCGGCCAGCGCCGGATACTGCAACGCCGACTTGAGTGCCTCCCGTTGGGGCCACAGGGTGGGGTCGCGGGGGTCGGGACGGCTGGCCGCGGCATGGGCCGCGGCGGCGGGTTGCTCCGCGCGCCGCGACGCCTTGGGTCCGGCGCCGCCGCGGGCCGGGATTTTGGCGTTCTTGGATTGGCCGCGCACCCGGTCGATGACCTGCGCGACGTCGTCCCAGCCGACCCACCCGGCGAGCTGGCGGGCGTACTCGTCGCGCAGCGTGGGGTCCTTGATCTGGCCCACCATGGGCACGCAGCGCCGCAGCGCGGCCACCCGGCCCTCGGCGCTGTCCAGGTCCATCTCGGCGAGCGCCGACCGGATTGCGAACTCGAACAACGGCGTTCGCCGGGCCACCAGGTCGCGCAGGGCGCCGTCGCCGGACTTCAGCCGGAGATCGCAGGGGTCCATGCCGTCCGGCGCGACGGCCACGAACGATTGACCCGCCAGGTTCTGCTCGCCGCCGAACGCCTTGAGGGCGGCGGCCCGCCCGGCCGCGTCGCCGTCGAACACGTAGATCAGCTCGCCGCGAAAGAAGCTGTCGTCCATCATCAGTCGGCGCAGCATCGCCAGGTGCTCGTCGCCGAACGCGGTGCCGCACGACGCCACGGCGGTGGTGACCCCGGCCAGATGCATCGCCATCACGTCGGTGTAGCCCTCAACGACGACGGCCTGATGACCCTTGGCGATGTCGCGTTTGGCCAAGTCGATGCCGAACATCACGTTCGACTTCTTGTACAGCAGCGTCTCCGGGGTGTTGATGTACTTGGCTTCCATCGGGTCGTCGTCGAAGAGCCGCCGGGCGCCGAAACCGATCACCTCGCCGGCCGAGGAACGGATGGGCCAGAGCAGGCGGCGGTGGAAGCGGTCCATCGGCCCGCGGCGCCCCTGCCGCGACAGGCCCGCCGCTTCCAGCTCTTTGAACTCGAAACCCTTGCGCACCAAGTGCTTTGTCAGTGAGTCCCAGCCCGACGGCGCGAACCCGCAACCGAAGCGACGGGCCGCCTCGGCATCGAAGTTGCGCTCGGTCAGATACTGCCGTGCCGGCGCCGCCTCGTCGGATTCCAGCGCCGCGGCGTAGAACTCCGCCGCGGCCGCGTTGGCCGCGACGAGCCGGCTTCGGCTGCCGCGGTCGCGCTGCACACTGGTCGCCGGGCCGGAGTAGGTGATGGTGTGACCGATCCGGTCGGCGAGCAGCTCGACCGCCTCGACGAAGCTGACGTGCTCGATCTTCTGGATGAAGGCGTACACGTCGCCACCCTCGCCGCAGCCGAAGCAGTGGAAGTGGCCGTGGTTGGGGCGGACGTGAAACGACGGCGACTTCTCGTCGTGAAACGGACACAGCCCCTTGAGCGAATCCGCGCCCGCGCGCCGCAACTGCACGTAATCGCCGACCACTTCGTCGATGCGCACCCGCTCGCGGATGGCGGCGATGTCGCGGTCCGGAATCCGGCCGCGGCCCCGGGCGCGCGCGTCGCCGTCGCTCCGTGAACTTGCCGGGCTTGACATCGGCTCAGTCTAAGCGCGCGGCGGCGAACGCTATCCCGTTCCGATGACGCCGCACGCGACGCGATCCATCGCGTTCTCGGTGTCCTGGGCGCCGTGCAGCATCAGCGCGGTCTTGGTACCGGCCAGCAGGTCGTCCCGGGTGAACGAATCGGTGGTGGTGACCAGGTAGGCCGCGCCGTCCTGGCGCACCTCGAGCGTCGCCAGGTCGCCGCTCTCGGGCTTGCCGGTGTGGCCGGGCGCCTGGTAGTGGCCGCCGGCGGACAAGAAGTTGCCCGGCGCACCGCCGGTGGGGGCCACCGAGTTCGGCTCGCACTTGCCGATCTCGTGGACGTGCAGGCCGTGCAGGCCGGGGGTCAGGATGCCGGTCGCCACCGTCTTGACGGTGACGGTCACATAGTTGCCGGTGAAGTCGAAGGTCGCGGTGGCCGCCGTCCGGCCGTCAGGTGTCTTCAACTCCGCGCTGAGCGAGCCGCCGGCGGGTGCCGGGGTCGTCGCCTCCCCGGAGGACGTCGGTGCGGCGGTTTTCACCGGCGGGGTGGTGCCCGGCTGGCTGCTCTCGTGCTGCGGTGAACTACAGGCGGTCATGGCGACGACGGGAAGCCCCATCAGAAGGGAGGCCATCAAAGGCGAGCCGCTGAATTTCTTCATGTCGGGCAGCCTAACTCGCGGCGGCCGCGCCGATCCCCGGGCCGCACGAGTTGCGCCCCACGACCCGCTACGGGCCGGCCTGGCGGGCGTCGATCCGTTCCAGCCGGCCCTCGGTGTAGGAGGCGATTTGATCGACGATGACCCGCCACCGGGCGCCGTCGTCGGCCGCGGTGTTGAAGGCCGCAGCGAAGACCGGGTCGAGGGTTCGGGGGGCTCCCGCGTACAGCCAGTGGGCCACCCGGTGGATGCGCTCACGCTGACCGGCCTGGGTTTCCTGATGCCGCGGATCGGACATGATGAACTGCAGCGCCAGGATTTTCAGCAGCGCGACCTCGGCCCGCACCAGATCGGGAACCTGCAGCTCGGCCCGGTAGCGCACCAACGGTCCGGGTCCGGCCGCCGCGCGGGTGGTGGCTATGGCGGCCGAGGCGAACCTCCCGACCAGCTCGCTGGTCAGCCGCTTGAGCGCGACCGACGCCGCGAGCGTGGCGTCGTACTTGCCCACGGCGGCGACCACCGGCAGCGCCGACAGCCGTCGCGCGGCCGCCATGAAATCGTCGGCGCGCACCCGGGAAAATTCGGTCTCGCCGAGTTTGGCCAGCGCGGCCGCCTCGTCGTCGTCGGCCAGCACCCGCAGGTCGATGCGTTGGGAGACGACGCCGTCCTCCACGTCGTGCACCGAATAGGCCACGTCGTCGGCCCAGTCCATCACCTGCGCCTCCAGGCACATCCGGCCCTCCGGGGCGCCCGCGCGCATCCAGGCCGCCGCCTCGCGGTCGGCGTCGTAGAACCCGAACTTGCGCGCCGCGCTCCCATGGCCTTCGCCGCGGAACCACGGGTATTTGGTGACCGCGTCCAGCGACGCGCGAGTCAGGTTCAGACCCGCGCTGTTGCCTTGGGCGTCAAGCACTTTGGGCTCGAGGCTGGTCAGGATTCGGAAATTCTGGGCGTTGCCCTCGAAGCCGCCATAGTTCGCCGCGACCTCGTCGAGGGCGCGCTCGCCGTTGTGGCCGTAGGGCGGGTGGCCGATGTCGTGGGCCAGGCCGGCCAGGTCGACCAGGTCGAGGTCGCAGCCCAGGCCGACGGCCATTCCCCGCCCGATCTGGGCGACCTCGAGGGAGTGCGTCAGCCGGGTGCGCGGCGTGTCCCCTTCCCGCGGCCCGACGACCTGGGTCTTGTCGGCCAGCCGGCGCAGGGCGGCGCTGTGCAGCACCCGGGCGCGGTCGCGGGCGAAGTCGGTGCGGTGCTGACCTTCGGTGCCCGGCAGACCCGCGGTCTTCGCGGCTTCGGTCACCCGTCGCTGACGGTCGAAGTCGTCGTAGGGGTCGCGCTGATTCCTGGTCACCGACGCACAGTCTGCCAGGGAATGCCCGCCCAAGTCCGGCTCGACTCGGGCCCGCTGGCGTGTGTCGGCCGGGGCTAGATTGGCCCTATGCGCACCGCTCGCCTGCTCGCCGTGCTCGCGACGCTCCTGACGGTCGGCCTCGGCGGCGGGCTGCTGTCGGCACCGGCCGCCGGCGCGCAACCATCATTCCGGTTGGCCGACTACGTCACCGACAACGCGGGGGCCCTGTCGGATTCCGGTCGCAGCACCGTCACCGCCGCCGTCAACAAGCTCTACACCGACCGCCACATCCGGCTCTGGGTGGTCTACGTCGACGACTTCTCCGGGCAGAGCCCGACCGGGTGGGCACAAGGCACCGTGCGCGCCAGCGACCTGGGCGGCTACGACGCGCTGCTGGCCGTCGCGACCACCAGCCGCGCCTACGCCTTCCTGGTGCCGTCCACCATCAAGAGCGTCAACGCCGGTCAGGTCGACAGCTTGCGGCGCAACAAGATCGAACCCGCCCTGCACAACGGTGACTGGAGCGGCGCCGCGGTGGCCGCGGCGAACGGGCTCGACGCGTCGCCCGGTTCGTCGGGGCGGGTGATCCTGCTGGCCACGCTGGCGGGCATTCTCATCGCCCTGGCCGGCCTGCTGCTGGTGATGCGTCATCGCGGGCAGCGCCGAAGGGCCGCGGCGTTGGCGGCCGCGCGGCGCGTCGACCCCACCGACGTCGACGCGCTCGCCGCGCTGCCGCTGCAGACGCTCGACGACCTGTCCCGCGCCCTGGTGGTGGACGTCGACAACGCGCTACGCACCAGCGCCAACGAATTGGACCTGGCGGTCGGCGAATTCGGCGAAGAGCGCACCCGACCCTTCACGAGCGCGGTGGCCAACGCCAAAGCGGCTCTGTCCCAAGCGTTCACGGTGCGCCAACAACTCGACGACTCCACACCGGAAACACCCGCCCAGCGGCGCGAACTGCTCACCCAGGTGATCGTCTCGGCGGCGCGGGCCGACCGCGAGCTGGAGTCACAGACCGAGGCGTTCGAGAAGCTGCGCGACCTCGTGATCAACGCCGCGTCGCGGCTGGATGCGCTGACGCAGCAGTACGTGGAACTCACCACCCGTCTGGCGCCGGCGGAGCAACGGCTGGCGGCGCTGCACCACGACTTCAGCGCTGCCGCACTGACTTCGGTGTCCGGCAATGTCACGACGGCCAAGGAGCGGCTGGCGTTCGCCGACCGCAACATCGGCACCGCCCGTGAGCTGGCCGCCCACGCCGTCACCGGTGGGCAGGCCGGCTTGGTCGACGCGGTCCGGGCCGCCGAGTCCGCCCTCGGGCAGGCGCGGGCGCTGCTCGACGCGGTGGACAACGCGGCCAGCGACATTCAGCACGCGATCGACGGGCTGCCGTCGGCCGTCGCCGACACCAAGGATGACATCGCACGCGCCAACGAACTGCTGCAGAAAAAACCCACGCGCAGCGGCGATTTGGTGGCGGCCCGCGACGCGGCCACCAGGGCCGTCGAGAGCGCCCGCGCCGGCGGATCCGAAGATCCGCTGGCCGCATTCGGACAGGTGACCAAGGCCGACGCCGCGCTCAACGGGCTGCTGGCCACCCTGGCCGAGGAACAGGCCACCGCCGAGCGACTCAACCGATCACTGGAACAGGCCTTGTTCACCGCGCAATCGCGGGTGCGCGCGGTGTCCGACTACATCGACACGCGCCGCGGCAGCGTCGGCCCCGACGCCCGCACCCGGCTGGCCGAAGCCAAGCGCCACCTGCAGGCCGCGCAGGACAAGGGCGCGACGAACCCGAACGAAGCGATCGCCCACGCCAATGCGGCGTCGACGCTGGCCGCTCACGCTCAGTCACTGGCGAACGACGACGTGCAGGCGATGCAGCGCGCCTACACGCGTGGCGGCGGCAGTGACATGGGCGCGATGCTCGGCGGCATCATCATCGGCGACCTGCTCAGCGGGGGGATGCGGGGCGGATTCGGCGGCTGGAGCCCGACGTCGTTCGGTGGCTCGCCGGGTTCTTCCGACGGCGGGTTCATGGGTGGCGGCGGCCGATTCTGACGCGCCGCGCGCGGGTGACCGCGGCGGCTTTCGGTTCTCTACCTACCGGTCTTCAGCCGGCGGCCGGGGAATGCGGGATCACGCCCACGGGCCGTGCCGCGGCTTCGCCTTCCCACCCGCTCCAGACGCCGTCGGCGACCGCCGTCGGGCGGGGAGCGTCGAGTGTCTCCTCCGTGGTGTCGGCGCTCGCGTCCGACTTCGGCGCCCAGTGGTCGTAGTCGTCGGGCGGAACGACCACCCCCCACTTGAGTGGGACCGATAAACCGCCGAGCACACCGCACTCACCGCGTACTGCCGCCACCGTGTCATCGGGTAACGGCGAACCGAGAGGCAAAAGCACCCCTGCCCCCTTCCACAGCCGATCTAAGCGTTCGGGCGCTGTGGCGAACCTATTTACACCAACCGGTGACATCGTAAGACAAACCGAAGAAAATATGCGGGAATTGCCAATTTTCCTTAATTTGAGCGTGTATCGGACCACGCGGGCCTCTCGCCGACCGGTAAGGGGACCGCCGCGCGGGCCACGCGGGCCGGCGACACCGGGGAACTCGGGCGCCATCCCGGACGATCGGCCGTCGATTTCTACGGACAAACTCCTTGCCGCACAGCACGTTAGGTTAAACCGTCGTGATCGGATCGAGCGGTCGGCCGCGGGTTCGCAGGGGGTCCGGCTCCGCGCTTCCCGCTCGGGGCAACGCATGCGAGCGCGCGTTGTTACGGGACGAATTATATGAATTCGCATATTGCGGTACGGCGTTGCTTGGCCGCCCCGGCCAACCTAGTCGGAATTTCCGGTTTCTCACGCAGTGCACTCCATGCACATCCGCAACAGCGGCACCGCGATTATCGGGTTCGCGGCACCACTTTGGGCCGTGACCGCACCACCTCCGCCTTGGTGCCGCGCTTGTCCCCCTCGGGCCCCTTGTCGCCCACCGGCATGGCCGTCATCGGCACGCCGTTACCCGACCCGGCCGCGGCCGACGTCGCCGCGGGCGCTCCGGTGGCCACACCCGACACCGCCGGTGCGGGCACGTACGCCGGCATCGACCCTTGCCACGCCGCGGGCACCGACATCGCCCCGACGAACCGCGCGGTCCCCAGGCCCGCCGACGCGACGCCCAGCGCGCCCAGCCCCCCGCCCGCCAACGGTTGCAGGTCGGACAGCACGCTATGGGCGCTGCGGGGGGCCTCGGCGGCCACGTTGGTGGCGCTGAGCAATATCGGCGCCGGCGCCGCCGGCGCCGCGGCCGCCACCGGGCCGGTGCTCTGGGCCAGCGCCACCATGGGCGGCATCAGCGCGCTGGCCGGGTACATGCCGGCCTGGGCCACCGTCGTCAAGGTCGCCACCGGCGTCGAGGTCATCAACGACGTCAGCGACGAGACCGCCGGGGAGAGCGCCATGAACACCGACTGCAGCTGCGACGCGAACGCGGTCCCCAGCGAGGACAAGCCCTGGAAAAACTGGGACGCGAGCGTCAGGGGCGCCGTCACCAGGTCGGCCAGGCCCGCCAGGCCCGCGGACGCCGCGCCGCCGCCGAGACCCGCGGGCGGCGGGGTGAACGCCGGCAACGTCTCCACCAGCGTTTGGGCCCCCGCGTGATAGCCCACCATCGCGGCCACATCCTGCGCCCACATCTCGACGTACTCCAGCTCGGTCTGCGCGATCGCCGCCGTGTTCTGGCCGAAGAAGTTGGTCGCGATCAGAATCAGCAACCGGGCACGATTCGCCAGCACCGCCGGCAGCGGCACCGTCGCGACCACCGCCCCCTCGAACGCCAGCGCCGCCAGCCGGGCGCGGATCGCGGCCACCTCCGCCTCCGCGGCGGCGATCAGCAGCCATTGCACGTAGGGCGCCGCGGCGGCCGTCATCGATGCCGACGAAGGACCCGTCCAGGGGCCCGCCGCCAGGTCCGTCACCACGGTGTTGAACGAGGCCGCCGAGGACGACAGCTCCGCCGCCAGTCCGTCCCACGCGGAGGCCGCCTCGAATAGAGGTCCAGCACCGGGGCCGCCGACTATCAAGGCCGAGTTGATTTCCGGAGGGAAGAACAAAAACGCGGGAATCATCCACACCCCAACCGACCGAGTCAACGGCTCCAGCGACAGACGCCCGACATCCGCCCATGGCTCAACTAGCTATCTACTTATGCCCCACGGCAGATCCTAGGGCACCGCCACCATCGCGGCCCGATTTTTAAGCAAACCTTATTTCGCAAATGCGAACCGGCGACCGCGCATCATTCACGGCGGCGCGAGTCGGCCAGACGCGCACCGACGCAACGGGACCCGATATGGCACCGCCGACGCCGGCCCGGTGATTAGCAGCCTTTGAGCCGTGCCGCCAGATAATCGGCCACGGTGTTCATCGCGACGCGTTCCTGGGTCATGTCGTCGCGCCGGCGCACCGTCACGGCGTTGTCCTCGAGTGAGTCGAAATCCACCGTCACACAGAACGGCGTGCCGATCTCGTCCTGGCGCCGATAGCGCCGCCCGATCGCGCCCGCATCGTCGAAATCGATATTCCAAAACTGGCGCAGTTCGGCCGCCAGATCGCGGGCCTTGGGGCTCAGGTCGGCGTGCCGGGACAGCGGCAGCACCGCCGCCTTGACCGGGGCCAGCCGCGGGTCCAGCCGCAGCACCGTGCGCTTTTCCATCTTGCCCTTGGCGTTCGGGGCCTCGTCCTCGACGTAGGCGTCGATCAGGAAGGCCATGAACGACCGCGTCAAACCCGCCGCGGGCTCGATGACATACGGGATGTAGCGTGCGTCGGTCGCCTGGTCGTAGAAGGACAGGTCGACGCCGGAATGCTTTGAATGCGTCGCCAAGTCGAAATCGGTGCGGTTGGCGACGCCCTCCAGCTCACCCCACGGGTTACCGGCGAAGCCGAATTTGTACTCGATGTCGACGGTGCGATCGGAGTAGTGCGACAGTTTGTCGGCCGGGTGTTCAAACAACCGCAGGTTCTCCGGATCGATACCCAACTCGACATACCATTGCAGCCGGGTGTCGATCCAATACTGATGCCATTCCTTCGCGGTCGAGGGCTCGACGAAGAACTCCATTTCCATTTGCTCGAACTCGCGCGTGCGGAAAATGAAGTTGCCCGGGGTGATCTCGTTGCGAAAGCTCTTGCCTATCTGGCCGATGCCGAAGGGCGGTTTCTTGCGCGCGGTCGTCACCACGTTGGCGAAGTTGACGAAGATGCCCTGCGCGGTCTCCGGACGCAGATAGTGCAAGCCCTCCTCGGTCTCGATCGGACCCAGGTAGGTCTTGAGCATCATGTTGAATTCGCGGGGCTCGGTCCACTGCCCGGGCTCGCCGGTGTCGGGGTCACGGATGTCGGCCAGTCCGTTGGGCGGCGGGTGGCCGTGCTTGGCCTCGTAGGCCTCGATGAGATGGTCGGCGCGGTAACGCTTATGGGTGATCAGCGACTCGACCAGCGGGTCATGGAAGACCTCGACGTGGCCCGAGGCCACCCACACCTGCCGCGGCAAGATGATCGACGAATCCAGGCCCACGACGTCGTCGCGCCCGCTGACCACCGCGCGCCACCACTGACGTTTGATGTTCTCTTTGAACTCCACACCCAACGGGCCGTAGTCCCACGCCGACCGGGTGCCACCGTAGATCTCTCCCGAGGGAAAAACGAAGCCGCGCCGCTTGGCCAGATTCACTACGGTGTCGATGACGGACGCCACGGGGTGGTGCACTCCCTTTCCGGGGTTGGGTGGGCGCGCCTGGCGGCCGACCGCCGTGCGCAGAGCATCAGTCATGGTAGCGATCGGCGCCGCGGTCTTTGACATGCGTCATCATGCATGTGACAGTGGAGGGCAGCCGATACGGCGGATACTTTCCCACTACCTGGCACTTCTCGAGGTGATGCCGCTCCCATGATGTCCCCCTCACGTTCTGCGTCGATGCCGTCCGCCACCGACGGCGACATGGGAACGGACCTGGACGCGGTCACCCACGACCACGGCGGACTCGGCGCCGGTGGGCACTCCGTACTGGCCGATTACCCCGTCCCACCCCCGCGGGAGATCCTCGACGCCGCCGGCGAGTTGTTGCGGGCGCTGGCGGCGCCGGTGCGCATCGCCATCGTCCTGCAGCTGCGCGAGTCGCATCGCTGCGTGCACGAGCTGGTGGACGCGCTCGGCGTGCCCCAGCCGCTCGTCAGCCAGCACCTGAAGATCCTCAAGGCGGCGGGCGTGGTTGCCGGCGAGCGGTCCGGGCGCGAGGTGCTGTACCGGCTCGCCGATCATCACCTCGCGCACATCGTGGTGGACGCCGTCGCGCACGCGAGCGAGGACGCCCCGTGACATCAGGAGCGAGCGTTCGCTCGACCCGTCAGCGCGCGGCGATCTCGACGCTGTTGGAGACACTCGACGAATTCCGCTCGGCGCAGGATCTGCACGACGAGCTACGCCGGCGCGGCGAGAACATCGGGCTGACCACCGTCTACCGGACGCTGCAGTCGATGGCCGCGGCGGGAATGATCGACACGCTGCGCACCGACACCGGCGAGTCGGTCTACCGCAGGTGTTCGGAACACCATCACCATCACTTGGTCTGCCGCAGTTGCGGATCCACGATCGAGGTGGGCGATCACGAGGTCGAGGAGTGGGCGACGGCCGTGGCCGCCAAGCACGGCTTCTCCGACGTCAGCCACACCATCGAGATCTTCGGCACCTGTTCGGAGTGCATGCCCTGACGGTTACGCCGTCAGCGTGCGGCGTACCTGGGCGCCGGTGTCGAGCACCAGCAGGATCAAGGTCCTCAGCGCATCGTCGGTGAGGCCGGCGCCGGGAAAGTTGTAGCGCAGCATCACATCGGCGTTCTTGGCCGCGCCCTTGCCCGAATTACGCTGCACGGCTTTGTCATTGACCTTCTCGATGAGGCTGACGCTGCCGAAGTTGCTGTCGCGCGCCTGCTTGGCCACCTGGTCGCTCAGCTTCTTGGTCAGCGGCAGATCCCACGCCAATATCTGGGTGAGCGATACCAGGTCGAGGCCCTCGGCGATGTTCACCACCCGCAACGAGGCGATGGTGCCGTCATGGTGAACAGTCAGCGCGCCGTCGGTCTCCTCCTGCAGCGCAAGGACATCGCGGAGGATCGACGCCAGACGCTCCTGTAGCGATGGCACTATGCGCTCCCGAATCGGCGGTTGCGCGAGGCGTATTCCTCGCAGGCGGCCCACAGGTCGCGACGGTCGTAGTCGGGCCACAATTTGTCCTGGAAGATGTACTCGGCGTATGCCGCCTGCCACAGCATGAAATTGCTGGACCGCTGCTCCCCCGAGGTCCGCAAGAACAGATCCACGTCGGGGATGTCGGGCCGCTGCAGGTGGTTCGCCACCGTCGACTCGGTGATGCGTTCCGGGTTCAGCCGTCCGGCCGCGGCCAGCCGTGCGATTTCCTTTGTGGCTTCGGCGATTTCGGCGCGGCCACCGTAGTTCACACAGTAGTTGACGGTGATGACGTCGTTGTCCTTCGTCATGTCTTCTGCGATCGCCAGCTCATTGATCACGCTGCGCCACAGGCGGGGCCGCGACCCGACCCACCGGATCTTGACCCCGATCGCATTCAGGTTCACCCGGCGCATCCGCACCACGTCGCGGTTGAAGCCCATCAGAAAGCGGACCTCTTCGGGCGAACGCTTCCAGTTCTCGGTCGAGAAGGCGTACAGGCTGAGCCACTTGATCCCGATTTCGATTGCACCACAGACGATGTCGATGACGACGGCCTCCCCGGCTCGGTGACCGTCGGTACGGGTCAGCCCCTGCTGGGTGGCCCAGCGGCCGTTGCCGTCCATGACGATGGCCACATGGTTGGGCAGCCGGTCGGCCTCGATCCTGGGCGCGGCCGCCTTGGAGGTGTGCTGCGGCGGCCGGCACGGGCCGCCGTCGGCGGACGGCGGCAGCTCCGGAAACACGACGGGCCAGGTCGACTTGTCGGGAAAGACCGGATAGTCGTGGGGCGCGGCGGGCAGCTGCGGGAAACCGCGGTGTGTCACCAGCGCCCCACTGGCCTCGGTCGCAGGGCGTGTGTCTTGTGCCCACCTCCGAGCGACACGTTCGGGTGACCCGCTTTTGTCGCTCGGAGGTGGGCACAACACATGCCGGCTGACGCGGATGCGGGTGTGACGGATGTGATCACCGCCCGCCCGCCGGCCCAGACTTTAGCCACAGTCCATATCCTGCCCGATCAGCGTCGCGCGCTGATCGGCGATGGTGCGGTCGACGTGATACGTCCGTTCGACGAGCGGCAACGTCTTGAGCTGCCGCTCCAAATGCCATTGCAGGTGCGCCGCCACCAGACCGCTGACGTAGTTGCGGTGCGACTGCGGCGTCTTCTCGGCGAAGTCCCAATCGCCGTCGTGCAGCGCCGACATCAGGTCCAGCACCCCCGGCGGCGGCGTCGTCGAACCGGCCGGGCGGCAGTGGGTGCAGACGCTGCCGCCCGCGCCGACATGAAACGCACGATGGGGACCGGGCGTGGCGCAACGGGCGCACTCGTTCAGCGCCGGCGCCCAACCGGCGATGCCCATCGCCCGCAGCAGGTAGGCGTCCAGCAGCAGGCCCCGGGACCGGCGGCCGTCGGCCACCGCCCGCAAGGCGCTCACCGTGAGCCCGTGCAGGGCCGGGGCGGGCGCCCGCTCCTCACCGGCGAGGCGTTCGGCGGTTTCCAGCATGGCGCACCCGCAGGTGTAGCGGCCGTAGTCGCTGACGATGTCGGTGGCGAACGCGTCGATCGAGACGACCTGGGTGACGATGTCGAGGTTGCGGCCGGGATGCAGTTGCGCGTCGATGTGCGCGAATGGCTCCAGCCGCGCACCGAATTTGCTGCGGGTACGACGAACGCCCTTGGCCACCGCGCGGACCAGCCCGTGATCACGGGTCAGCAGGGTGACGATCCGGTCGGCTTCGCCGAGCTTGTGCTGGCGCAGCACAACAGCTCGGTCTCGGTATAGCCGCATCCCCATAGTTTTGCACCCCGCCGCGACATTGCGGGTATCCGCGCCGTCTAGTCTCGTACCCCGTGATTGGCGCTTCGGGGTCGGGAGTCGGGTCCATTTCCGGGTCCGGCAACCAGCGCCTGCCCACGTTGACCGACCTGCTCTATCAGTTGGCCAGCCGCTCGGTGACGTCCACCACCCTGGTGGGTCGTTCGCTGCACGCCATCCACGCCAGCCAGCCCACGCTGAACGCCTTCCGGGTGGTGCTCACCGAGTCGGCGCTGGCCGACGCGGCCGAGGCCGACCGGCGGCGCGCGGCCGGGGACACCGCCCCGCTGCTGGGCATCCCGATCGCCGTCAAGGACGACGTCGACATCGCCGGCGTGCCCACCGCGTTCGGCACCGAGGGGACGGTTCCGCCGGCGATGCACGACGCCGAGGTGGTGCGCCGCCTCAAGGCCGCCGGCGCGGTGATCGTGGGCAAGACCAACACCTGTGAGCTCGGCCAGTGGCCGTTCACCAGCGGGCCCGGTTTCGGGCACACCCGCAACCCCTGGTCGCGGCGGCACACCCCCGGCGGGTCGTCGGGCGGCAGCGCCGCGGCGGTGGCCGCGGGCCTGGTCACGGCCGCCATCGGGTCCGACGGCGCCGGCAGTATCCGCATCCCCGCGGCATGGACGCACCTGGTGGGCATCAAGCCGCAGCGCGGACGGATCTCGACCTGGCCGCTGCCGGAGGCGTTCAACGGCATCACGGTCAACGGCGTGCTGGCCCGCACGGTCGCCGACGCGGCGCTGGTGCTCGACGCCGCGTCCGGCAACGTCGAGGGGGACCGTCACAAACCGCCCGCGATCACCGCCTCCGACTATGTGGGCAAGGCGCCCGGCCCGCTGAACATCGCGCTGTCAACCCGGTTTCCCTACACCGGTTTCCGGCCCAAGCTGCACCCGGAGATCCTGGCGGCGACGCGCGCCGTGGGTAACCAACTCGAACTGCTGGGCCACACCGTGGTGTCCGGCAACCCCGACTACGGCATGCGGTTGTCGTGGGACTTTCTCGCCCGGTCCACCGCGGGCCTGCGGGATTGGGAGGAGCGCTTGGGCGACGGCGTCGTGCTGGACCCCCGGACCCTGTCCAACCTGCGCATGGGCGCCGCGCTGGGGCAGGCGATCCTGCGCAGCGCCCGCCGCCACGAGGCGGCCGACCAGCGCCGGGTCGGTTCGATCTTCGACATCGTCGACGTGGTGTTGGCGCCGACCACCGCCCAGCCCCCGCCGCTGGCGCGGGCCTTCGACCGGTTGAGCGGCTTCGGCACCGACCGGGCCATGATCGCGGCCTGCCCGCTGACGTTCCCGTGGAACGTCCTGGGGTGGCCGTCCATCAACGTTCCGGCGGGCTTCACCTCCGAAGGCCTGCCGATCGGCGTGCAGCTGATGGGCCCGGCCAACAGCGAGGGCATGCTGATCTCGCTGGCCGCCGAGCTCGAAGCCGTGTGCGGATGGGCCAGCAAGCAGCCCCAACCCTGGTGGCACCAGAGCGCGGACACCCCTCCGGCGCCCGCGCCCAGCGGCTGAATTTCCTGCCGACGAGGCGGGTACACGTTCGCCATGGACCAATCCGACGCCCCACTGCTCGATGCGCTGGCCGACTATCGGGAAAAGAACCGATACGGGTTCACACCGCCCGGCCACCGGCAGGGCCGCGGCACCGACGAGCGGGTCCTCGCGGTCCTGGGCCGTGAACCCTTCCTCGACGACGTACTGGCCAGCGGCGGCCTGGATGACCGCCGGACCAGCAACAAGTACTTGAAGAACGCCGAAGACCTGATGGCCGAGGCAGTGGGCGCGGACACCGCGTGGTTCTCCACCTGCGGCAGTTCCCTGTCGGTGCGGGCGGCGATGATGGCGGTGGCCGGCGGCGAGGGCAGCCTGCTGGTCAGCCGCGACAGCCACAAGTCGATCGTGGCGGGGCTGATCTTCTCCGGCGTGCAGCCGCGCTGGATCACCCCACGCTGGGACGCCGCGCACCACTTCTCTCATCCGCCCTCGCCGGAGCAGGTCGAAGCGGCCTGGGACAAGCACCCCGAGGCCGCCGGTGCGCTCGTCGTCAGCCCCAGCCCCTACGGCACCTGCGCCGACATCGCCGGGATCGCCGAGGTGTGTCACCGGCGCGGAAAGCCGCTGATCCTCGACGAGGCGTGGGGCGCACACCTGCCGTTCCACGAGGACCTGCCGACCTGGGCGATGGACGCCGGCGCGGACGTCTGCGTGGTCAGCGTGCACAAGATGGGCGCCGGTTTCGAGCAGGGTTCGGTGTTTCACCTGCAGGGCGACCTGATCGATCGGGATCGCCTGTCCGCCTGCGCGGATCAGCTGATGACCACCAGTCCCAGCGTCCTGTTGTACGCCGCCATGGACGGCTGGCGCCGGCAGATGGTGCAGCACGGTCATGAATTGCTCGGTGCCGCACTCGATTTGACGCGACACGTGCGTGAGGAGATCGAACTCATCCCGGATGTGGAGGTCCTCGACGACGAGTTGCTCGGCGCGCAGGCGTCCCACGACCTGGACCGGATGCAGGTGCTGATCGACGTATCGGCAACGGGCACTTCGGGTTATCAGGCCGCCGACTGGCTGCGGGCGCACGCACACATCGACGTGGGGATGAGCGATCACCGCCGCATCCTGGCCACCCTGTCGATGGCCGACGACAAGGAGACCCTGGGGCGTCTCACCGACGCGCTGCGCGCGTGGCGCACCGCCGCCGACGACTTCGAGCCGCCGCCGAGCATCGCGCTGCCCTCGCCCGACGAGCTGCAACTGGAGTCCGTCGAGTTGCCGCGCGACGCGTTTTTCGGGCGGGTGGAAACGGTGTCCAGGGACAGCGCCGCGGGCCGCATCGCCGCCGAGCAGATCACCCCCTATCCCCCGGGCATCCCCGCCGTCGTGCCGGGTGAGCGTCTCAACGATGCCGTGCTGGACTATCTTTGCTCGGGCGTCAATGCCGGCATGAATCTGCCCGACGCGGCCGATCCGTCGCTGAACACCATCCGGGTGCTCGCCACGCAGAACGCCCGCTAAAAGCCCAGCCGGCCAAGCTGTTTGGGGTCGCTCTGCCAGTTCTTGGCGACCTTGACGCGCAGGTCGAGGTACACCTTGGTGCCCAGCAGCTTCTCGATCTGGGCGCGCGCGGCGGTGCCGACGTCGCGCAGCCGGGCCCCGCCCTTGCCGATGATGATGCCCTTCTGGCTGTCGCGTTCGACGTAGAGCAGCGCGTGCACGTCGATCAGGTCGTCGCGGTCCTCCCGCGGGCTGACCTCGTCGATGACCACGGCCAACGAGTGCGGCAGCTCGTCGCGCACCCCCTCGAGGGCCGCCTCACGGATGAGCTCGGCCATCAACACCTCTTCGGGTTCGTCGGTCAGTTCCCCGTCGGGGTAGTAGGCGGGCCCCGGCGGCAGCGCCGCGGCCAGCACGTCGATCAGGACGTCCATTTGCGTCCCGGCCACCGCCGACACCGGGACGATCTCGGCCTGCTCGCCGACCAGCGCGCTGACCGCGACCAACTGGGCGGCGACCCGGTCCCTGGGCGCCTTGTCGATCTTGGTGACGATGGCGACCAGTGTCGCCTTGGGCGCGGTCGCCCGAATCTGCTCGACGATCCACCGGTCGCCCGGGCCGATCGCCTCGTCGGCCGGGATGCACAGCCCGATCACGTCCACCTCGGCGTAGGTGTCGCGCACCAGGTCGTTGAGCCGCTTGCCCAGCAGGGTGCGCGGGCGGTGCAGACCCGGCGTGTCGACCAGGATGATCTGGAAGTCGTCCCGGTGCACGATCCCGCGGATGGTGTGCCGGGTCGTCTGTGGCCGTTTCGAGGTGATCGCGACCTTGGTCCCGACGAGCGCGTTCGTCAGGGTCGACTTCCCGGTGTTGGGCCGGCCGACCAAACATACGAAGCCGGAACGGAATTCAGTCATGCTGCGGGGGTTCCTCGCCGTCGGGTGAGCCGTCGGATTCGACGGGGCTGAGCAGGACGGTGCCGATGCGTACCCGCCCACGGTGATCGGTGCCGCCCTCGGCGTGCAGCCGCAAACCGTGGGAGATCACCTCGGCGCCCGGCAGCGGCACCCGGCCCAATTCCAGGGCCAGCAGCCCGCCGACGGTGTCGACGTCGAGGTCGTCGTCGAACTGCACGCCGTACAGTTCGCCGAGGTCCTCGATCGGCAGCCGCGCCGACACCCGAAAACGTCTGTCGCCCAGGTCTTCTATCGGCGCCGTCTCCGCCTGGTCGTACTCGTCGGCGATCTCGCCGACGATTTCTTCGAGCACGTCTTCGATGCTGACCAGGCCGGCGATCGCGCCGTACTCGTCGACGAGCAGCGCCATGTGGTTGCGGTCGCGCTGCATTTCGCGCAGCAGGGCGTCCAAGGGCTTGGAGTCCGGCACGAAGACCGCCGGCCGCATCACCTGCGCCACCGGGATGGTCCGCCCGCGGCCGCCCGACAAAAACGCCTGCTGGACAAGGTCTTTCAGGTACACGACGCCGACGATGTCGTCGACGTTCTCGCCGATCACCGGGATGCGGGAATGGCCGCTGCGCACCGCCAGGTTGATGGCCTGGCTGGCGAATTTGTCGCTTTCGATCCAGATCATCTCGGTGCGCGGGACCATGACCTCGCGGGCCGGGGTGTCGCCGAGTTCGAAGACCGACTGGATCATCCGGCGTTCCTCGGCGGCGACCACGCCACGCTGCTGAGCCAGGTCGACGACCTCGCGCAGCTCGATCTCCGAGGCGAACGGCCCGTTCCTCAACCCGCGCCCCGGGGTGACCGCGTTACCCAGCACCACCAGGAGCCGGCTGATCGGCATCAACAACCACGAGATCGCCTGCAGCGGAAGCACCGTCGTCAACGCGATGGAATAGGCGTGTTGGCGGCCGAGGGTGCGCGGGCCCACCCCCATGACGACGAAGCTGGTCACCACCATGATGGCCGCGGCGCCGAACAATCCCCACTTCAGCCCGAAGTTGTCATAGAGGAACACCACCAGCAGCACGGTCGCGGTGATCTCGCAGGTGATCCGCAGCAGCACAACGAGGTTGATGTAGCGGGGACGCTCCGACATCACCTTGGACAGCGCCACCGCGCCCGGCCGCTCGTCGCGCACCATTTCCTGAACACGGGCCAGCGACACCGTGCTGATGGCCGCATCGATCGCGGCGAAAAGCCCGCCCAGCGCGATCAACGCGACCGCGGCGAACAGCTCAGACCAGCCGGTCAACGGTCATCCCTCGACGTGGTCACTATTCCCCTGTGGCATCACGAGGACTCAGCGGCGTCGTCCTCGCTGCGGTTCCGGCGATTGAGCAGCCAGGCGACCAGGCCCACCACCACGGCGAACCCACCGAAGCGCAGCGCCATGGTCCACACGGATTGATGGGGTTGGCCGGGCTCCGGGTGGTGAACGGCGAGCAGCACCAAGAAGCCGCCGTCGTCGGTGAGGCCGACGCCCGGCGTCGGCTGGGTCTTGATCACCCGGATCTGGGCGGGCGCGCTGCTGGAGTTGTCGATCTGGCCCCAGGCCAGGGTGGAGTCGTCGAGCAGGAACGTGTCCTGGCTCCCCGGGGATTGGCTACCGTCGTGGCCCACCACCGCCACGTGGCCCACTTCCACGGTCTCGCCCTTGGCGGGAACGGACACGACGACGTTGTCGTACAGCTTCGGGGGCGCCGGCGGCTTGTAGTCCGGCGGCGGTGGCCCGTTGTATCCGTTGAGCGGTAGCGAGCCACCCCCGTAGAAGCTGCCCGAGGCCACATAGCTGTCGCCGACCGCGGTGAACGGGACGACGCCGACGGTCGCGGCGTCGAGCACCATCCGCGCTCCGCGCGGGAGGTACAGCTGCTGGTAGGCGCCGTTGTAGAAGTAACGGAACGTCATCGCCTGATTGAGCGGGTTGTAGAGGGTTGGGCGGCGGTAGGCATCGTCGTAGTCGACGTAGTCCCAGTGGCGCGGCCGCACGAACCGGTGCTCGTCGATCTTGAGGATGTCGACGTTTTGCCGGTGGGCATTCACCACGTTTTGCACCTGCTGGTTGAAGTCCACCTCGGTCGGCGGCTTCGGCGGGTTGGCGGGGTCGGCGCGGGCTACCGGCGCGGCCTTCGCCGCTGCGATCGCCACCGAGGGCGCATCCAGCCCTCGCGGCGGCGCGACCACCGGGGCGTTTCGCGGCGCATCGGGGCCGGGCGGATTGATCTCGAGCACCGGGACGGTGTTTTGGCCCGCGTTGGGCGGCGGCAGGACCACCGGTTGCTGCACCGGCGGCGGAAGCGGGGGCGGTTCGTACGCCGGGATGGGCACCTGCGGAACCGGTGTCGGCGCGTTGCTCGCGGGCCCCTGGACGCCGCGCTTGTCCTCGTTGCACACGTTCGCCGTGTGATAGGCGTTCACGTAGAACATGCAGCGCTGGCAGGACACGGGGTTCGAGCCCGCGCCGGCGCAGGGCGCCGCCTGCGCCACCGTGCCGGGGATGGCGACGATCATCGAGATCGGCGCGAACGCGATGGCTGCCGCCACCAGGATCCAGAGTCGGCTCAATTGTCGAAATACCTTGACTTGTCCAGCAATCGGCGGTCGCGCTCTTCCTGGCGGTCCTGGCGGTAGGCCTCGACCTGGTCGGCGACCCACTCCTCGAGCAACCGGTCCTGCAGCGCGAACATCTCCTTTTCCTCGTCCGGCTCGCCGTGGTCGTAGCCGATCAGGTGCAGCACACCGTGGATGGTCAGCAGCGCCAGCTCGTGCCCCAGGCTATGCCCCGCCGCGGCGGCCTGACCGGCCGCGAATTCCGGGCACAGCACGATGTCGCCCAGCATCGAGGGCCCGGGCTCGGGGGCGTCCGGGCGCCCGCCCGGTTCGAGCTCGTCCATTGGGAAGCTCATCACGTCGGTGGGCCCGGGCAGGTCCATCCAGCGCATGTGCAGGTCGGCCATCGCCGCGGTGTCCAACAGCACCATCGACAGCTCGGCCGCCGGATTGACGTCCATCTTGGCGATGACATGCCGCGCGACGCTGATCAACTCGGCCTCGGAGACGTCGATGCCCGACTCGTTGGATACCTCAATGCTCATGGAACCCGCTCACCGCACCATCATCGGCGACCGCGCGAGCCCGACGCCCGCCGGGCCGCCCGGTTCATCGTCAGGTCGGGCTCTTCGAACTTGGCGTAGGCGTCGACGATTTCCGAGACCAGCCGGTGGCGCACCACGTCCACGCTGGTCAGTTCCGCCACGTGGATGTCCTCGACGCTGTCGAGGATCTCTATCGCCGAACGCAGACCCGACCTGGCCCCGCCCGGAAGGTCGACCTGGGTGATGTCGCCGGTGACGACGATCTTGGATCCGAAGCCCAAGCGGGTGAGGAACATCTTCATCTGCTCGGCGGTGGTGTTCTGCGCCTCGTCGAGCACGATGAACGCGGAGTTCAACGTCCTACCACGCATGTACGCCAGCGGCGCCACCTCGATGACCCCCGCCGACATCAGCTTGGGGATCAGTTCGGCGTCCATCATGTC
The DNA here is from genome assembly GCF_000277125.1 of Mycobacterium intracellulare ATCC 13950. Classification (NCBI taxonomy): domain Bacteria; kingdom Bacillati; phylum Actinomycetota; class Actinomycetes; order Mycobacteriales; family Mycobacteriaceae; genus Mycobacterium; species Mycobacterium intracellulare. The sequence goes on along the minus strand of NC_016946.1, from coordinate 2,100,629 downwards.
GTAGAGCGCGTCGTACAGCGGCCGCAGGTACGGGTCGATCTTCTCGCTGAGCGTGCCAGGCAAAAAGCCAAGGCGCTCACCGGCTTCCACGGCCGGGCGGGTCAGGATGATGCGGCTGACCTGTTTGGTCTGTAAAGCGTTGACCGCCTTGGCCATTGCCAGGTAAGTCTTGCCGGTGCCGGCCGGGCCCACCCCGAAGACGACGGTGTTGGCGTCGATGGCGTCGACGTAGCGCTTCTGGTTGAGCGTCTTGGGCCGAATCGTCTTGCCGCGCCGCGACAGGATGTCCAGCGTGAGCACTTCGGCCGGTGACTCGTTGTCGGTGCCGGCCAGCATGGCGACGCTGTGCCGGACCACCTCCGGGGTCAACGGCTGCCCACCGGCGACGATCGCGATCAGTTCGGAGATCACCCGTTCGGCGAGCGCGACGTCGGCGGGCTCACCGGAGATGGTGACGGTGTTGCCGCGCACGTGCAGATCCGCGTCCAGGGTGCGTTCCAGCGAGCGCAGGTTCTCGTCTGCCGAACCCAGCAGGCCCATGACGGAATGGGGCGGAACGTTGATGCTGCTGCGAACTTGAGCGTCGGCCTGGAGGGGTCCGGCTGCGTCAGCAGCGCTGGTCTCGCGGGGCGTCACGTGGTTTTCGATGCCTGCCTTGTGTGAAGTGCTCGCCGATTCCGGCGTTTTCTAGCGTTTTTATCCTACCGCCGGGTCGACGCTGGCCCCAATGTGCAGCGCGCGACGAGTCTTTACAGGCTCGACGGGTGGTCCCATCGTGGGGTCAGCACCCCCAGCGCACCGAGCGCCACGGCCGCGGCGGTCGACGTCCGCAACACCTGCGGACCTAGCCGCACCGCCGTCGCGCCCGCGTCGGACAACGCCGCCATCTCGTCGTCGGCGATCCCGCCCTCGGGGCCGACCACGAGGAACACCGATGTCGCTCCCGCGAGGTCGGCGTGGGCGAGCCGCTCGGTGGCCGACTCGTGCAAGGCCAGCACCGTCGCGCCGCCGGCCACCTCGTCGCGGATGCGCGAGGTCAGCGCCGGGGTGGACAGCACCCCGTCGACCGGCGGGATGTGCGCCCGGCGCGATTGCCGGGCCGCCGAACGGGCGACCGCACGCCAGCGGCGCAGACCTTTCTCGACCCGGGCGCCCTGCCAGTTGGCCACGCAGCGGGCGGCCCGCCAGGCCAGGAACCCGTCGGCCCCCGCCTCGGTGGCCAGCTCGATGGCCAGCTCCGATCGCTCCGACTTCGGCAGGGCCTGCACGACAGTCACCGGCGGGGTTCCGGGCGCGACGCTCCAGCGCTTGAGCACCCGCGCCCGCAGTCCGTCACGCCCGGCGTGCTCCACCTCGCAGCGCGCCAGGCCGCCGGCGCCGTCGCCGAGCACCAGTTGCTCGCCGGGGCGGATCCGCCGCACGCTGGCGGCATGAAACCCCTCGTCACCGCCCAGGACGGCCAGCGCGCCGGTCTCGGGCAGCTCGTCGGCGTAGAACAGGGTCGCGACCATCGGCGCGCCTTGGCTAGCGTCCGGTGAACGTCTCGCGGAGCCGGCTGAACAGGCCGCCGCCGGCGTGGGTCGAGCGCACCTCGGGGACGTCGCGGCTGCGCCGGGCCTTCAGTTCGCGCAGCAGTTCGGTGTCGCGGGCGTCCAGGCGGGCGGGGACCACCACCTCGACGTGGACATGCAGATCGCCGCGGGTGCCGGTGCGCAGGTGCGGCATCCCGTGGCCGCGCAGCGTGATGACCGAAGCCGGTTGGGTGCCCGGCGGAATGGTGATCTCGCTGACGCCGTCCAGGATGGCGTCGACGGTGACCGTGGCGCCCAGCGCCGCGTCGACCATCGGCACCGACACCGTGCAGTGCAGGTCGTCGCCTTCGCGGACGAAGACGTCGTGGCTCTGCTCGTGCACCTCGACGTACAGGTCACCGGCCGGCCCGCCGCCGGGTCCCACCTCGCCCTGGGCGGCCAGTCGCACGCGCATGCCGTCGCCGACACCGGCGGGGATCTTGACGCTGATCTCCCGGCGGGCGCGCACCCGGCCGTCACCCATGCACTGGTGGCACGGGTCGGGGATGACGACCCCGACGCCGCGGCAGGTCGGACACGGCCGCGACGTCATCACCTGCCCCAGCAGGGAGCGCTGCACGGTCTGGACCTCGCCGCGACCACCACACGTGTCGCACGGCACCGGAGCCGAGTCGCCATTGGTGCCCTTGCCCTGGCAGCGGTCACACAGCACGGCGGTGTCGACGGTGACCTGCTTGGTGACGCCGGTCGCGCACTCTTCGAGATCGAGCCGCATCCGCAGCAGCGAATCCGAGCCGGGCCGTACCCGCCCGATGGGACCTCGGGAGGTCGCGCCGCCACTGAAACCGCCGCCGAAGAAGGCCTCGAACACGTCGCCCAGGCCCCCGAAACCGCCGCCGAAACCGCCGCCGGCCGCGGCCGCGTTCTCCATCGGATCGCCACCCAGGTCGACGATCCGCCGCTTCTCGGGGTCGCTCAGCACCTCGTAGGCGACGCTGATTTCCTTGAACTTCGCCTGCGCGGCCTCATCGGGATTGACGTCGGGATGCAGTTCGCGCGCCAACTTGCGGTACGCGCGCTTGATCTCCGCGTCACCGGCGTTTCTGCTCACGCCGAGCAGCCCGTAATAATCGCGTGCCACGCCTGACTCTCCTATACCTGGTCTTCTCCGCGCCTACCCACACTGCGGGTGCGCGTTCATCGAGCACCCAGGACTTCGCCGATATATAGGGCAACCGCGGCAACGCTGGCGATAGTTCCCGGATAGTCCATCCGGGTGGGCCCCAGCACACCCATTCCCCCGTACACGGTGTCGGAGGTGCCGTAGGCGGTGGTCACCACGGAAGTGCCCAGTATCTGCTCGGCGGCCGTCTCGTGGCCGATGCGAACCGTCACCTTACCGGCTTCCTGCTGGGCGGCCAGCAACCGCAGCACCACCACCTGCTCCTCGAGCGCTTCCAGGATGGAGCGCAGCGAGCCGCCGAAATCGGCGGCGTTGCGGGTCAGGTTGGCGGTGCCGCCCATCAGCAGGCGTTCCTCGGTGTGCTCGACGAGTGACTCCAGCAACACCGTCGCCGATCGGCCCACGGCGTCGCCCAGCCCTTCCGGGCTGCTCAGCTGCCCGGCGAGGTCGGCCACCGCGACCGAGGCGGCCGACAGTTTCTTGCCCACCAGCGCCTGGCCGAGCATCTCCCGCAGCTGGGAGAGTTCGTGGTCGTCGATGACGTCGCCGAGTTCGACCACGCGCTGGTCCACCCGGCCGGAGTCGGTGATGACGACCATCAGCAGCCGCGCGGGCGTCAGGGCGATCACTTCGAGGTGGCGCACGGTCGACGACGACAGCGTCGGGTACTGCACGACGGCCACCTGCCGGGTCAGTTGCGCGAGCAGCCGCACGGCGCGGCGCAGGACGTCGTCGAGGTCGACACCGGACTCCAGGAATCCCTGGATCGCGCGCCGTTCGGCCGAGGACAGCGGCTTGACGTCGTCGAGCCGGTCGACGAATTCGCGGTAGCCCTTCTCGGTGGGCACCCGCCCGGAACTGGTGTGTGGCTGGGTGATGTAGCCCTCGGCCTCGAGCACCGCCATGTCGTTGCGGACGGTGGCCGACGAGACACCCAGGTTGTGGCGCTCCACCAGCGTCTTGGAACCGATCGGCTCTTTGGTGGCGACGAAATCAGCGACGATGGCCCGCAGCACCTCGAACCGTCGGTCATCGGCAGTTCCCACTGGTCGTCACCTCCTTCGATACCGCTTTGACCCGGTTCATTTTACGGTCTCGGGCGCCGTCGCCCGCACCGGTGGAGCGCAAGCGTCTGCTCGCCGGGACGGCCGGTGTCCGGCTAGCCTTTCCAGCATGAACCGGTCGGGCCACAGCTATGCGTCGGGGGAGATCGGCCAATGATTTTCAAGGGCGTGCGCGACGGCAAACCGTATCCCGAGCACAACCTGTCCTATCGGGATTGGTCCCAGATACCGCCGCAACAGATCCGGCTCGACGAATTGGTCACCACCACAACGGTGCTCGCGCTGGACCGCCTGCTCTCGGAGGACTCCACCTTCTACGGCGACCTGTTCCCGCACGCGGTGCGGTGGAAGGGCACCACCTATCTCGAGGACGGCCTGCACCGCGCGGTGCGCGCCGCGCTGCGGAACCGCACCGTGCTTCACGCCCGCGTGTTCGACATGGACATGCCCTTGGGCCAGCCCGGGTGAGTTAGTGGTCACGTTTGGGCCTTCCCGCGTGTCGACCTAGTGAGGACGTTGGTTCACGACCACAACTTGCCGGGAGGATCGTCATGCCACGGCTACAGGGAGTCTCCGACCGCGACGCCGGGTGGGGCGCCAAGATCGCCTTCTTCTTCACCAGGCGCAAGCTCGCGCAGATGACCGGGCTGGAAACCGCGGGAATGCTGGAACCGCTGCGGATGTATGCGCACATCCCCAGACTGCTCAACGCCTACGGCAAGTTGGAGCAGGCCGAATCGAAGCTGGACGTTCTCAGCCCGCGCCACCGAGCGCTGGCGGAGCTGAAATCGGCGACGACGGTGCGCTGCGAATACTGCATCGACCTCGGCTCGCAGATCGCCCGGCAATGGGGCATCACCGACGAAGAGCTGCTGGGGATGGCTAATTATCGGGACGCGCCGTGCTTTTCCGACGTCGACAAACTGATCCTCGAATACGCGACCGCGATCAGCCGCACCCCCGTCGAGGTGAGCGATGAGCTTTTCGAGGCGCTGCGCGCGCACTTCGACACCGCCCAACTGGTCGGCCTGACCCACGTCATCACGCTGGGCAATCTGCGCGCCCGCTTCAACATCGCGCTCGACATCGGGTCGTCGGGCTTTTCCGGCGACCGCGTGTGCGCCCTGCCGGAGACTGGTCGCCCGTGACCAATCCCGATGCGTCCGCGCCGTCATCGCCATCACTGCGGGCATTGACGGCGCGCTTCGAGGCGGCCCGGCCGCGGTTGGGCGCCCTCGCGTATCGCATGCTGGGCTCGTTCGAGGACGCCCAGGACGCCGTGCAGGAGGCCTGGCTGCGGTTGAGCGGCAGCTCCGGGGAGATCGTCAACCCCGACGCGTGGCTGACCACCGTGGTCGCCCGCATCTGCCTGAACATGTTGCGCGAGCGCCGAACTCACGGCGGCGAGGAGCTGAGCGTCCGCCTGCCCGACCCGATCGTGGAAGCCGACGAGGAATTCGATCCCGAACACCGCGCCATGCTGGCCGACGCGGTGGGGCTGGCGCTGTTCGTGGTGCTGGACACGCTGCCGCCGGCGGAGCGATTGGCCTTCGTGCTGCACGACGTCTTCAGCGTGCCGTTCGATCAGATCGCCACCATCGTCGATCGGACGCCGGAGTCGGCCCGCAAGCTGGCCAGCCGCGCGCGCCGGCGGATCGAGCGGGCCGATCCGGTTCCCGACGGCGACCTCGCCGCCCAACGCGAGGTGGTGGACGCCTTCTTCGCGGCGGGCCGCAGTGGTGACTTCGAGCGTTTGGTGTCGGTGCTGCATCCCGAGGTGGTGCTGCGGGGTGACTTCGGCCCGCCCGCGGCGGCGTTCCGGGCCGACGGTGCGGCCTCGGTGGCCAGGCTGGCCCGAAGCTACGCCGGGCCCGACCGCGAGGTGCGCGCCGCGACCGTCAACGGCGCCGCCGGCGCCGTCATCTTCGTCGCCGGACGCGCGGCGTCCGTCATGGGATTCGTGGTGCGGGGCGGCCGGATCCGGGCGATCGATGTGCTGGCGGATCCGGCACGCATCGCGAAATTAGGCCTGCGCGCGCCCGGCGCCGATCACTGACCGGCGGCCTGCAGCAGCTCCATCGCCGAGGCCCGGGACAGCACCCAGCCGCCCTGGTTGACGAAGGTGACGTTCTGGGTGACCGGGGACGTCAGCTTGGGACCGGAGACCGACACGTCGGCGGTCGCCGAGCCGGCGGCGGTGGGTTGGATGTTCGTCACGTCGAACGACAGCGGCAGGTCACCGTTTTTCGCGGCCTTCTGCAGCTTCTTGTCGGCGACGTGCGCCTCGATGCCGCTGATGCCGCCCTGCACCAGGTTGCTCTTGTTGCTGAACGACACGCTCGGGTCGGCCAGGCTGTTGAGCAGGCCGGTCAGCTGATCGGGCGTCGGGACATTAGCGCCCGCGATTGGCTGCGCCGGCGGCGGATCCTGCGGAAGCGGCGCGCCGATCGTGGCGAGCTGCACCCCCACCTGCGGGCTCGGCTCCGACATCGAGGTCAGGCCGGCGGCCGCGCCGCCGACGATCGCCAGAGCTGCCACGCTGGTGGCAAGGGTTTTGACAGTGTTCATGGTTCCCCCTTCGGTGGGCACGAATCTCGACGCTCGGGTGGTGTCAGCGTGCCCGTTGCGTCTCGTACTTCGTGTCTCGGCACCGATACGTTACGGCCGCCCGTTGTGCGAACGACATGAGCACCCTGTGCGCCGGCTGTGCGGGCGCCCTTGCCGGTGGCCGCAGATGCCAAACCCCATGCGCCGCCAGAAGGCGACGCATGGGGTGTCCTCGAGTATCGGAACGTCCGGCGAATGCGCCAGACCGGCTTCGGGTTTGCGCGGCAGGCACCGCGCGGTCATCAGTTGGTGGCGGTCGCGGCCTGTATCAGCGCGATCGCCGCGTCGTGCTGCAGGACCCAGTTCCCACCCTGGTTGACGAACGCGAGGTGCTTGGTGACCGGGCCGGCGAACTTCGGGCCCGTGATGGCGACGTCGGCCTGGGCCATGTTCGGACCCGCCGGCGCGATGTTCGTCACGTTGAACTGCTCGGGAAAGTTCCCGTTGCGGTAGGCCTTTCGCAGGTCATGGTCGGCCACCATGCCCTCGTTTTGGCTGACGCCGTTTTCAACGAAGTTGGCCTTCTCCCTGTAGTTGACGCCGGGGTCGGTTACCTGGTTGCACAGAGTGGCCAACTGATCGGCCGTCGGCAACTGGCCCGGCGCACCCGGCGGCGGGGGCGGAGGCGGTGGCGGGTCCTGCGGCAGTGGCGCGCCGACCGCAGCCAGTTGCACATGATCCAGACCCATCGGTGCTGCAATGGAAGCCACACCGGCGGCGGCGCCGCCAATGGCGGTCAGCGCCGCCACGCCCGTGGCAATGGACTTCACGGAATTCACAGGTCCCCCTTCGATACACATGGACCGTGGCGGAAATCTTGGGGATCGCCGCACACGGTCACACGTCTTCATGGTTGAAGATGGTGTAAGTGTGCCCTGTGACTCCGGAATTTGCGTCTCAACTTGGTCACGTTACGGCGACGCTACGGCGGCGACGCGGGACATACCTCGAATAGCCTTGTACCGCAGGCGTGCAGCGGCTGGGAAATCGTCCCTGCCTGCATAGTGCAAGGACCCCGCGGTGGGCCTTTACTCCCCCGCGAGCGCCTCAATCAGGCTCTTGGGGCGGATATCTGACCAGTTCTGCTCCACGTACTCCAGGCAGTCCGCGCGGCTTGCTTCACCGAAGACCACCCGCCAGCCGGACGGCGTGTCGGCGAAGGTCGGCCAGAGGCTGTGCTGGTTCTCGTCATTGGCCAGCACCACGAAGGTGGCGTTGTCGTCGTCAAAGGGGTTGGCGCTCATCATGTCTCCTTCTCAGGGGATACGCGGAGGGGCTGACGGTGGAACCCAACACCCGATCGGATAGCAGCCCCAGGCAGCTCAGGTTCGGGAATCCGGGGCCCTGGGTGAGTCCGGACAGGTTGGGCAGGAACAACTTAGGGGTGACGTCTGTGACCGACAGGTCATAACCTATCGCCTCCTGCAGCCGCTCCGAAGTCAGTGGCCCACCCAGACCGAGTTCGAGCAGATCAAGCGCGTCCTGGCTGAACAACGGTGCGAACCACAGCGAGTCGGCGCCGGAGCCGTCGATGACGAGATCAAACCCGTGGACCGTCTCGAGGTTCTCGCTTCCTCGGTTGGTGGACAACGTCAGCCGGATCTGCCCCTGCCTGCCCACCGCGTGGGCGACGCGGCCCCGCAGGTGGTGGATGCGGTCATCGGCCAGCAACGCCTCCTGCACGTTCGACGAAAACACCCCCCGGTCCGTGCGGGCCAAGGCATCTCGACGTTCGGCCAGCGTGAGGGCCGGCCAGTTGGTGGGATCGGAGAACAGCGAGTTCTCGAAATACCCCTCGCCGCGCGTGAACAGCGTCGCCTGCGGGGAGATGACGGTGATGCTCGAGACCCGGTGCCGGAACAGCTCATTGAGCATCGCGGCGGCCGTCTCACCGCCGCCGATCACCGCGACCCGCTCCGCGCTGATCCGGTCGTGATTGGCGGCGCGGTCCCAGAACTGGGCGATCGAGAGGACGCGCGGATTGCCCGGAAGCAAGGACTTTTCGGCCTGGCCGGGCCCGGTGATCATCAACGCGTCGGCGTGCACGGTGGTCTCATGGGTGTGGATCGCCCAGCGGTCCCCGGTGACGGCCAGCCGTTCGACCTCGCCGTGCACCACATTCATCCCCACGTGGTCGGCGACCCAGCTCAGATACTGGCTCCACCGCCGATGCGGCGGCGCCGGCCTGCCGCGGTCGATCCACTCGGCGAACGACGCCGTGGCGATCAGGTAGGACTGCCAGCTGTAGCGGGTCATCCGCTCGTCCAGCTCGGCGTTGCGGCGCGGCACCAGCGCCGAGCGGTAGGGAAAGCCGACGTCTTTTTCCGGGCTGGTGCCCAGCCGGTGCGCACCGTCCGTCCAGCCGCCGCTGGCCTGCCAGTTCGCCGCGACGCCGATGCGTTCCACGGCGACCACGTCCGGAACCTCGACGCCCATGTCGCGCAATACCGACGCCTTGGCGGCGACGGCCACCGCCTTGGCGCCGGCGCCCACGATCGCCAGTGTGCTCATTTCACCACCTCCCGCAGTGAATCGATCCAAAGTCCTTGCAGCGCGGTGATGTCCGCGTCCGTGAGAATGTCGGGCAGCGCGCGCCACTGGGCCGCCAGCACCCGCTCCCCGCCGTATGTCAGCACCATCGCCGCGATGGTGAGCTCGTGGCGCACCGCCAGATCGGGCTCGGGCACGGGCGACACCCCGGCGAGCAGCTCGCGCTCGAGCGTCAGCCCGGTGCCGCCGTCGGTGTGGGCGGCGCCAAGGTAATTCAGCAGCAGTTGCGGCGGCGGGAAGCCGGCGAGCCGCGCGGCGGTGTCGTCCCGCAGGTAGCGCAGCAACCCGAAGTCGAGGCCATCGCCGGGGATCGAGGCCAACTTCTCCGCCACCTTGTGCGGGTCGTCGGAGTCCAGCCGCACCGGGTAGATGGAGCTGAGCAGGCCGACCGTGTCGCCGGTGTCGATGGTGTGCGCGCCGGGCCCATCGACCAAAGTGTCCGCGCGGCCATGGGTTTCGAGCGCCAGCAGCGGAGGCGGGGTCGCCTGACCGCGTAGCCGGCGCCAGCTGGTCACCGTCGCCGCGGTGGCGGCGACCAACAGCGTGGGCAACGCCAGACCCGAATTCAGCAGCCGGCGAGTGAGGTCGGCGTCGGTCGCGACGTTGCGGACGATCAGATCGCGGGCCCGATCGCGGTCAGGGTCGAGCCGCCGGGCGCCGAGGTCGGGGTCGTCGCCGTCCAACTCCGACGCCCAGTACGGCGTGGTGTCCAGGCCGTGCGCCCGCGCGGTGAGCGCCTCGGCCCAGCGCCGATAGCTGGTGTGTTCCCGTACGGGGGCCGGTGAGTGACCGGTCGCCGCCGCAGTCAGGGCGGCACCGAGTTCACCGAGGATCACCCGCCACGACGCCGGGTCCAGCGCCACGACGTGCGCGGCCAGCAACAGCACGCTCTCGCCGGCCGGGGGCCGGAGCCACACCGCGGCCAGCAGCGTTCCCCGTTCGGGGTCCAACCGGTCGACGGCCCGGGCGACGTGGGCCGGCACCGCCGCGGCCAGCTCTGCGTCCACCTCAACTTCTTCGAGTGCCCCCAGGACGTCGGCGTCCGGCACCGGAACCAAGGTCATCGTGGAGCGGTCGACCCGGGTGCGCAGCACCTCGTGGCCGTTGATGATGCTTGCCAGCGCGGCGTCCAGCTGTTCGCGGCGCAGCGTCTCGGGCAGCCGGATGGCCTCGGTCTGGGCGAGCCGGCGCGGGTCGCCGTGCTCGTAGAGCCATCGGCCGTTGGGCAGCAACGGCATTGGCCCGCTTGCCTCGTCCACCTGCTGGGCCGCGGCGGTGGTTTCCGAGTCGATCGCTTCGGCCAGTTCGCGGATGTTGGTGCAGTCGAGGATGAGTCGGGCGCGCAGCGCCATTCCGCGCGCCCGGGCCGCCTGCACCACCGACAACGCCATGATGCTGTCCAGTCCCAGCTGCAAAAAGTCCGCGGTGACGTCGACGCTTGGGTGCCCGAGCAGTTCGGCGAGCAGGTCGGCCAGCGCGGATTCCGTGGCGGTCTCGGGTGTTGCCGCGCCGCCGGCTGATTCGGCGACGTCGGCGGCGGCCAACGCGGATTCGTCCAGTTTCCCGTTGGGGGTCAACGGGATTTCGTCGACCACAACGATGCGCTGCGGCACCATGTAGCGCGGCAACCGGGTGCCGAGCATGGCCCGCAGTTCGGTGGCCGTCGGCTTGGCCCCCGCGGTATCGGTGGTCGCCACGTACGCGGTCAGCCGCGGGGCTCCCCGGTGCTGATGTACCAGCACGCCGGCGTGCCGGACGGCGGGATGCGATTCGAGGGCGGCGGCGATCTCCCCGGGCTCGACGCGGTGGCCACGGATCTTCACCTGGGCGTCGGCGCGACCGATGTATTGCACTGTGCCGTCGGGCAATCGGCGCACCAGGTCGCCCGTGCGGTACATCCGCTGCGCGGGCGCGAAGGGGTCGGCGACAAAGCGCGCCGCGGTCTCCCCCGCGCGGCCGATGTAGCCGCGAGCCAGCTGGGCGCCGCCCAGGTACAGTTCGCCCGTCGCGCCGCACGGCACCGGGCGCAGCCCGGAATCCAGCACGTATCCGCGGGTGTGCCGGGTCGGTCGGCCGATGCAGGGCTCGTCGTGCTCGGCGATCGCGGCGACCACCGCCTCGACCGTGGTCTCGGTCGGCCCGTAGCAGTTGTACGCCGTCATCGACGTGGCGTTGCACGCCTCGCGGATTCGGTCCCAGGCGGCGCTGCCGAGCGCCTCTCCCCCGAGCGCCAACACCGTCAACGGCACGTCGGTCAGCAGGCCGAACGCCTGCAGCTGGGCGAACATCGACGGGGTGGTGTCGATCATGTCGATGCCGTGCTCGGCGATCAGCGCGACCAGCGCCTCGGCATCGGTCTGGGTCTGCTCGTCGACCACATGCACGCCATGGCCGTCGAGCAGGGCGACCAACGGCTGCCAGGCGGCGTCGAAGGCGAACGACCAAGCGTGGGCGATGCGCAGCGGTCTGCCCAGTCTTGCGGCCGCGGGCCGCAGCACGCGGTCCAGATGGTCATCGGCGTACGCCCCCACCGCGCCATGGGTTCCGATGACGCCCTTGGGTTCTCCCGTCGTGCCCGAGGTGAACACGACATACGCGGCCCGTTCGGGCGCGACGTCGACCGGCGTGAATTCGTCGTGCGGCCGGCCGGCCTCGAGGAGCTGCGCGGTCAGCTCGTCGTCCAGGACGATCGACGCGCCGGATTGGCGCAGGATCGAGGTGACCCGCTCCGGGGGCATCCCCGGCACCAGCGGCACGCACATGCCGCCGGCCTTGAGCACCGCGAGTATCGCGACGACGTACTGCGGATCGCGGAAAAGGCTTATGGCGACCGGTGTTTCGGGCGCGACGCCCTTGCGGACGAGCTGGGCGGCCAGCCGGGTGGACCGGTCATCCAGCTCGCGATAGCTCAGCGTGCCACCCGCCCAGCTGACCGCCGGGCTGTCGGGCGCGCTGGCCACGACGTCGGCGAACCGCGCGTGAATGCTCCGCGGTGACGTCGCGGCGGGCGCCCCGGCGGCACGCAGCGGGGCAACCTCGTCGTCGAAGAGGACGCTGATCTCGCGCAGCGGCCGCGCCCAATCCCGCAGCAGCCGCTCGGCGGTGGACAGCACCCGACGACCGAACGTGGCCGCGGGAATGGCGCCCAGCGCGCCGTCGATCACTTCGATCAGCACCACCAGCTCGCCGGCATCCATGTGGGCGGCGACGGCGATCGGGAAATGCGACAGGGTTTGCAGGGCGGATGGCCGGAAGGTCGCACCGCCGGCGGTCAATTCGCCACTGGAGGACAGCCCGTTCATCGGGAAGTTCTCGTAGACCAGCAGGGTGTCGAACATCTCCCCGACCCCGCCGAGGGCACGCAATTGGGCGTGCCCGAGATAGCTGTGCTCGCGCAGCAGGGCGGCGTCGCGCTGCACGGCGCGACATTGTTCGCCGGCGCTGGCGGCCGGGTCCAGCCGCACCCGCAGGGGCACGGTGTTGATGAACAGACCCACCATGGTCTCGACACCGGTCAGTTCGGGCGGCCTGCCGGACACCGTGACCCCGAAAACCACGTCGTCGGTGTCGGTGAGACGGGACAACACCAGCGCCCACGCCATCTGCATCAGGGTGTTGACGGTGATGCCACGCGAACGGGCCTCGTCGACCAACCGCGCGGTGGCCTCGGCCGGCAGCCGCAGTTCGGTGGTGCGCGGCAGCGCCGTCTGCCGTCCCTGCGTCGTCTCCACCAAGCCCAGGGCGGCGGCCAGCAGGGTGGGGCCGGGCAGACCGGCGAGGTGCCGGCGCCAGACCTGCTGGCTGGCCTCCGGGTCGCGACTGGCCAGCCAGCCGATGTAATCGCGGTACGGCCGCGGCGCCACGGGCAGCGCCGACAGGTCGCCGCCGGCCTGGTACAGGATCATCATCTCGTTGATGAACACCGGCATCGACCAGCCGTCGATCACGATGTGATGGGCGGTGAGCACCAAACGCCATTGCGCGCCCGGCAATTCGATCAGCAGGAAGCGGATGGCCGGCCCGTGTTCCAGGTCGAAGGGCCGGCGGCGTTCGCCGGTTTCCAGCGCCGGCACGTCCTCGCGCGCGGCGCTGACGGATCGCCACGGCAACTCGACACGGGACGGCACGATCTGCACCGGCCGCGGGATGCCGCGGCTGAAGAAGCTGGCCCGTAGGTTCGGGTGGCGCACCAACATCTTCTCCGCGCACTCGCGTAGCAGCGCGACGTCGAGTGCGCCGGAGATGTCGGCGGCCATGCCGATCACGTACGGGTCGTCCGCGGCTTCGCCGTCGGCGAACTCGGCGAGCGTGGTCAGCGAGTACAAGCCCTCCTGCAGGGGGCTCAGCGCCATCACGTCCTCGATGTCGGGCGCGACGTCGGTGTCGGCGGCCGTCATGTCGTGCCCTCACGTGACGACGACCAAAGTTGGGTCACCGCAGCCAGATCCGTGGACGAGAGGCCGGAGGTGCTCATCGGCTCGAAACGGACGTCGGCCGCCTGGTCGTCCCGCTCGGTGTCAGCCTGCCCGTTCCCCAGAGCGTCCACGGCGGCGGCCAGCTGCTGCACCGTCGGATTCTCGAAGATCATGCGCGGGCTCACGGCCAGGCCGACGGCGCGCGCCCGCGAGGCCAGCTGCACGGACAGGATGCTGTCGCCGCCGAGGGCGAAGAAGTCGTCGAAGCGCCCCACTTCGGGGGTCGAAAGCAGTTCGGCGAACACCTTGGCCAGCGCCCGTTCGGTGTCCGTGCGCGCCGGTTCGGTCAGGCCACCGGTGCTGACCGCCGGGAGCGGCAGCCCGGGCCGGTTCAACTTGCCGGACTCAGTCTTGGGCAGGACGTCGAGAACGGTCAGCGACGACGGCATCATGTAGCCCGGCAGGGTCGTGGCGATCGCGGCGCGCACCTCCCCCGCGAACGCCGCCTTGTCGACGTCATCGACGATGGGCCGTTGGGGCACAACATATCCGGCCAGCGACGTGCCGCCGTGCACCTCCCAGGTGCGCGCGGCCGCGGCGGCGACGCCGTCGGCCGCCGCGAGGGCCGCCTCGACCTCGGCCAACTCGACCCGGAAGCCGCGGACCTGCACCTGGTGGTCGGAGCGTCCGACGAATTCCAGTTGGCCGTCCTCGGTCCACCGGGCCAGGTCACCGCTGCGGTACAAGCGCGAACCGGGCTCCCCGCCATAGGGGTTGGCGACGAACCGCGTCGCGGTCAGGGCGGGCCGTTTCCAGTACCCGCGCGCCAGCTGGTCACCGGCGTAGTACAGCTCGCCCACCACGCCGACCGGCACCGGACGCAGCCCGTCGTCGAGGAGGTAGGCCTGCGCGCCCGGGACCGGCTTTCCGACAAGCGGATTCGGCAGGCCCAACGGCCCGCGGGAAACCGCGCCGGAGGTCTCGGTGGAACCGATGTTGTTCAGCAACTCGGTCGCACCGTCGTCGGCGCACACCGACACCAGCCGTTGCAGCAGCGACGTGCTGACCGGCTCGCCACCGCACACCAGCCGCGACAGCGCGCGCACGGCGTCGGGCCGGCTGTCCACCAACGCCGAGACCAGGCTGGGCACGGCGGTCACCTGGGCGACCGAATACCGGGTCATCAACTCCCCGAGGGCCTCGGGGTCGCGGTGCTCGTCGTCGTCGGCCAGGATCATGGTCGCGCCGGCGGCCAGGCCGGCCAGCATCTCCATCCCGCCTTCGAGGAAGGTGATCGACGCCTGCGCCAGCCGCACGTCCTCGGTCCTCGGCGGGTAGTGCCGCAGCTGCCAATCCAGCCGGGCGGCCATCGAACGATGGGTGCCCACCGCGCCTTTCGGCTTGCCGGTCGATCCGGAGGTGAACACCAGATACATCGGGTCGTCGGGGTGGGGCCGCGGCAAATCCCGCGACTGGGGATCGACGTCATCGCTGTCCACCAGGTCGCGCACGTGGGGATCGTCCAGCGAAATCAACTCGACTCCCGCAACGTGTGGCATGGTCGCCACCGCTTCGGTCGTTGCGACCACCACCGGCGGCGCGACGTCCTCGAGCATGAATTGCTTTCGCGCCAAGGGGTAACCGGGGTCGATGGGGAAGTAACCGGCGCCGGCCTTCATGATGGCCACCAGCGCCACGACCAGGTCGATGCTGCGGCGGGTCGACAGCCCGACCAACGCGCCCGGCCCCGCCCCGTTCTTGGCGAGCAGCGCGGCCAGGTTGTCCGAACGGCGGTGCAGCGCAGGGTAATCGATCCGCTCGTCCCCGCAGCGCACCGCGATCCGATCCGCGTCCCATGCCCGACTCGGTTCCAGCAGCTCGGGTATGGTGCGCGGCCTGTCGTGCGGTGCCGGCGCCCCGCGGCTCCAGTCCTGCAGGATGCGGTGCTGTTCTCCCGCATCGATCAGCGCAACGTCGCGCAGGCTCAAGTCGAGATCCTCGGCGAACACGGCGACCGCACGCGACAGCCATTGCGCCAACCGCTCGATGGTCGTTCTGGCGTAGAGCTCGGTACGGAAGATGACATTGCAGTTGTAGCCGACGTCGTCGGTGCCGTCGGTGCCGAAGAAGTTGACGCTGAGGTCGGCGTGGGCCATGTCGAAGATGGGGTCCAGCGACGTGCACACGGTGTCGCGTCCATCGCCGCCCGCGGGGGCGGTTTCGATGACCCGCGTGGCGGACAGGTGATCCCGGACGTGCACGACGACCTGGAACAGCGGGTTGCGCGACAGCGAGCGCACCGGGCTGACACTGTCGACCACCCGGTCGAACGGCAGGTCTTGGTGGGCGTAGGCGGCCAGGGCCGTCTCGCGGGCCCGTTTCAGCAGTTCGCGCAGCGTCGGATTGCCGTCCATGTCGTTGCGCAGCACCAGGATGTTGACGAAAAAGCCGATCAGTTGGTCCAATTCGGCCTCGGTGCGGCCGGCGACCGGGGTGCCCAACGGAATGTCCACGCCGCCACCGGCCTTGTGCAGCACCACTGCCACAGCCGTTTGCAGCAGCATGAATTCGGTGATGCCCAACTCGCGGCACAGCTCGCCGAGCTTGGCGCGGGTGGCCGAGTCGATCTGGAAGTCGACGGATTCGCCCTCCCCGCTGGGCACCGGCTGGCGGGGGAAGTCCGGGCGCAACCCGGTGTCCTCCGGCAGCCCGGCCAGCTTGCGGGTCCAGTACTCCCGCTGCTCGGCGGCGATAGCGGACTCCTGGCCGCTGGCGTCCCCCAAAAACGTGCGCTGCCATGCCGCGTAGTCGGCGTACTGCACGCGCAGCGGCGCCCAGGACGGCGCCTCGCCACCGCGTCGGGCCCGGTAGGCCGTCATCACGTCGGAGAACAGCACACCCGCCGACCAATGGTCAGAGGCGATGTGGTGCACGACCACCGACAGCACGTGCTCGTCCGCGTTCTCGGTGCGCAGCACCGCGACCCGGATCGGCAGTTCCGAGTCCAGCTCGAAGCAATGGCGCCGCTCGATGTCGAGCTGCTCTTGCAGCCACGCCTCGCCGACGCCCTCCGCGCGGCGCACCGGAACCTCGACCCCGGCCGGGCCCACAACCTGATAGGGCACGCCGTCCAGCTCGACGTAGCTGGTGCGCAGGATTTCGTGCCGCGCGAGGACATCGCCGACGGCGGCGATCAGCGCGTCGATGTCCCACGGACCGGTCAGCTTGGCCGCGAAGGGAATGTTGTTGACCGGGCTGGGCCCGTCCAGGCGATAGGCGAACCAGCTGCGCAGCTGCGACGCCGACAGCGGCATCGGTTCGTCGTGTGCGGTTGCGATCAGTCTGGGGCGCGACTGCGTCAGTTGGCCCGAGCTCAGCTGGTCGATCCGCTCCGCCAGCAGGCCCACGGTGGCGAGCTCGAACACGTCGCGGATGCCGAGTTCCACACCGCACTCCGCGCGGATCGCGGTGACCAGCTTGGTGGCGACCAGCGAGTGGCCGCCCAGATCGAAGAACGAGTCGTCGACGCCCACCCGTTCGTGTCCGAGCAGCCCCGAGAACAGTTGGGCGACCCGGATTTCGGTGGGGGTCGTCGGGTCGCGGTACTCGGTGCCGGCCGCCAGTTGCGGTTGCGGCAGCGCGGCGCGGTCGATCTTTTGATGGGCGGTGATGGGGATCTCGTCGAGCACCACGTAGGCGGCAGGGGTCATATAGTCCGGCAGCGCGGCGGCCACCCGGGCGCGGATGCGTTCGACGTCAACGGTTTCCGTGCCGGCGCCCTCGGCCGGAGTCACGTATCCCACCAGGCTCTTGCCCAACTGCGGCAGGTCCATGGCCAGGACGACGGCTTGCCCGACACTGGGGTCGACCGAGATGGCGGCGGCGATCTCGCCCAGCTCGATGCGGAAGCCGCGGATCTTTACCTGCTCGTCGGCGCGGCCGACGAACTCGATGTCGCCATTGGCGTTACGCCGGGCCAGGTCGCCGGAGCGGTACATCCGCCCGCCCGGGGTGAACGGGTCGGCGACAAAGCGCTCGGCCGTCAGCTGCGGCCTGCGGTGGTATCCGTGCGCGACATGCGTTCCGGCGATGTAGATCTCACCGATCACCCCGGCAGGGACGAGCCGCAGCGCGTTGTCGAGCAGGTACACCTGCGTGTTGATCTTGGGCCGGCCGATCGGCACTATGCGCGTGCCCTGGGCGCCTTCCACCGGGTAGCTGGTGCAGTTCACGACCGTCTCGGTCGGTCCGTAGAAGTTGTGCAGCGACGCGTCGAAGGTGGCGTGGAACTTGTCGGCGATCTCGCCGGGCAGGGCCTCCCCGCCGATCGGCACCCGCCGCAACGTGCGCCACTGGCTGACACCGGGCAACGACAGGAAGAGTCCCAGCAGCGACGGCACGAAGTGCATCGACGTAATGCCTTCGCGCGCCAGAAGATCGGTGAGGTAGCCGATGTCGCGCAGTCCGTCCGGGCGCGGAATCACCAGCCGGGCACCCATGATCAGGGTGCCGAAGATTTCGCCCATCGACACGTCGAAACTGGGCGACGCGACCTGCAGCAGCCGGTCGGTCTCGTCGATCCGGTACTCGTCGCCGAACCAGACGAAGTACTCGGCGATGGGCGCGTGGGGCACCGGCACGCCCTTGGGCAGTCCGGTCGAACCCGAGGTGTAGATCAGGTACGCGGTGTTCTGCGGGCTCAGCGGCCGCAGCAACGCGGTGGGCGCCGTGGTCGGATAGCCCTCCAATCCGGAAACCGGTTCGTGCAGCACCAGTTTGGCGTCCGCATCCCCGAGAATGAAGCTCAGCCGGTCCTCCGGGTAGGTGGGATCCACCGGAAGGTAGACGCCACCGGCTTTGAGCACACCCAGCGCGGTGATGACCAGTTCGGGTGACTTGTCCAGCAGGACCGCGACGCGATCCTCGGTGCCGATTCCTTGCTCGATGAGCCAGTGCGCCACGCGGTTCGACTCTTCATCGATTTCGCGGTAGGTGTAGGCGCGCCCTTCGTAGACGACCGCAACGGCGTCGGGCGTGCGCGCCGCTCGCCGGCTGACCAGCTCGGACAAGGTGCTGGCCGGGGTGACGAATTCTTCACCGGTCGACACGGACCGCAGCCACTCGGCGTCTTCGTCATTCATCAGCGCGCACGCCGACAGCGTCACGTCGGGGTCGGACAGCACGCTGTCCAGCAGGGCAGCGTAGTGGCGCAGCAGTTGCTGCACCAGCTGCTGATCCAGCACCTCGACGAGGTACTCGGCCTCGATGACGCCGCCGCCCAGGCCATCCGGCGTGCGGTTCAACTCGACCATCAGACTCAGCGGCAGCTGGTTGAAATGACCGCGCAACTCGGCGCGCTCGCAGCGCACGCCCGGCGGGCAAAAGCCGGCGCCGTCGGGCTCCCGCTGTCCGAAGCTGACCCGGGTCATCCGGTCCGCGCCGTGCCGGCGGTCCGGATTCGACTCACGCACCAGCCAATCCAGGTCGGCGCGCGAATGAGCGAAGGCGCCCACCGCGCCGTCCCGGGTCTGGGCCAGCAGTTCGCGGAACGTCTGGTGTGGCCGCGGCCGCAGCCGGACCACCACGGTGTTGCCGTGGTACCCGATGACATCCTCGGTTCCCACCCCGCGGTTCAGCACCGGGGCCGCGAACAGGAAGTCCGTCGACTGGGTGTAGCGGTGCACCAGGGCGCCGAACGCGGCCATCAACACCATGTAAGGCGTGGCGCCCGTCTCGCGGGCCAGCGCGGCCGCCCGGTCGACGACGTCCGCCGACAGCGGCGCGGTCGCGCGTTGCGCGCGCCAGGTGCTGGGCACCACCGACCCATTGGGGCCGGGAAGTTCCAGTGGCTCCGGGAGATCGGCCATCAGCGGCCGCCAGTAGTCCAGATCGGCCTGACGGATCGCGGTCGGGTCGGCGGCGAGATCCGGCAGCGCCGGCGCCGCGGCAAAGCCGTCCGGGTCGGTGTACGCACGGGTCAGGTCGGCGAAAAAGGGCGCCCACGAGCCGTCGTCCCAGGCGATGTGATGCGCGGTGATCAGCATTATCAGCTCGTCGGCACCCAGGTGCGCCACGGTGACGCGCAGGGGTGAATCCTTGCTCAGGTCGAACGGACGGCGAAAGTCCCGCTGCGCCAGCACATCCAGCCGCAACCGGCGGGCTTGATCGGCCAGCCCGGACAGGTCGTGCTCGGACCATTCGGGGTGTAGGTCGTCGCGGACGACGGGCCGCGGGTCGCCGTCACCGTCGGTGTCATACGTCGTATGCAGTGCGGGGTGACGCGCGGCGACGGCATCGACGGCGCGATGTAGCCGAGCGGCGTCCACGGCGCCGATGAGGCGATAGGAGACGCAGATGTTGAGCAGCGCGCTGTCGGGATCGACTGACTGCACGAACCACATCCGGTGCTGGCCGGCGGACATGCGCGGCTCGTCGTAGGTGGTCACGGAAGCCGCGCCCGTCGGCCTGGCCAGGCCGCGTTCAGCGAGCTTGCGGCGCAGCAGTTCCAAGCGTTCCTCGTCGAGACGGGTGCCGGCGCCGGTGGTGTCTGTCACGCTAGGAGTCCAACCTTTCGAGCATCGCGAGCGTTGAGTGGTGCGCACCGTTGGCGGCGCCGGTGCGCTCGATGGGCGGCGGCGTGGGGCCACCGGATGAGTCGGCGCGCAGCGCGTCGATCAGCTCGTTGACGGTGATGCCGCCGAGCATGCGGGCCACCGGAACCGAATTCCCGACCGTCCGCCGCAGCCGCTTACGCAAATCGAGGGCGAGTAACGAGTCCACCCCAAGGTCGATGAGGGAGGTGCCCGGGTCGATCGACAGCGAATCACCCAGATGCAGCGTCGCGGCCAATTCGGCCCGTACCACCTCGGCGAGCGGCTTCGCGACGGCGACGTCTTCTTTTGCGCCGCCGTCACCGCTGTGCGAAGCACTGAACGGCATTGGCATTCCCTGGCTTTCGAAGAACACCTGCAGCCGGTCGAAGTCGGCGTCAAAAATCAGCGGGTCGCCGTCGTAGCGGTGCAGGCTGGCCTCGATCGCCGCCTCCGGCTCCATCGCCACCAGGCCCGAGCGTTCGGTGCGGGTGATCTCGTTGCCGACCACCACCCCGGCGCCCTGCCACAGCCCCCACCGGATCGCCGTGCAGTCGCGGCCGTCGGCCCGCAGCTGGGCGGCCAGCACATCGAGCATCCGGTTGGACGCCGCGTAGGCCGCGTGGCCGTAGCCGCCCCAGGTCCCGAACACCGACGAGCAGGCGAGGATTCGGCAGTCCGGCCGCAGCGGCCAAACCTCGGCCATCAGCGCCAAACCGCGGACCTTGGCGTCGCACACGGCCGCGACATCGACACCGGTGAGGTCGGCGCGCGAGCGTGCCTGCGCGATGCCCGCGGTGTGGATCAGCAGCGACGCCCCCGAACCCGCGTGCGTCGCGGCCACGGAGGCCAGTGCGGCGCGGTCGGTGATATCGCATTGCGGGGCACGCACTTCGGCGCCGTGGCCGTCGGCGAGCTCGCGCAGCGCGGCCGGGTCCACGCCGGTGCGGCTCAACAGGGTGACGGTCCGCGCCCCGCGTTCGAGGCAGTACCGCGCGTACTGCAGGCCGATCGCCCCGCTGCCGCCGGTGATCACCACGTCGTCCAGGGCGGCGGCGTCGAGGGCCCGGCTGGTCGCCGATTCGCCGCATTCGCGGAATGTCCGGACGTGGCTTCGAACATGGCTCAGCGGCGGCTCGCCGCCCCGCAATGCCACCTCGGCCGCGTCGCCCGACAGCACGTCGGCGACGGCCCGCGCGGTCGCGGCGTCCACATCTGCCCGCTCGAGGTCGAGATGTCCGAAGGCCTGGTCGGGGAATTCGAACCCGACGCTGCGATGCATCGCCGCCAGGGCCGCCTGCGCCGGCGAGAGGTTGGTGTCGTCTCGATCGACCTGTTCGGCGCCGACGGTCAGTAGCCAGACGGCCCGGCATCGCGGCCCGATGAGCGCGGGGTAGTCGGGTAGGCCGGCATCGGGACGGGCGGCGATCTGCTCGATGGCGGCCGTGGCGTCGTGCTCGTCGAGACGCGGCGCCACGATTGCCAGGACCTCCGCCTCGTTCGGTGCCACCACGCGGCAGTCGCCTTGCGCCGCAACGGCATCGGCGAGCGAACGGGCGAGAGCGTCCGTACCGAAGAAGCCGATGTCGGGACGTGTCGCAACGGTGTGCGAGGTGGCGTGCTGCCAGTCCTCGACGGCCACGGTCGGCGCGGACGGTGAGGCCGCTTCGGTCACTCGTTCCGGCGCCGCCCAGAGGTGCACCGCGCGCATCGGCGCGTTCGGGAAGCCCCGCAGCGGAGGCTGATCAGCGTTCGGGACGGCATCGGCCCACCGGCAGCCGGGGTCGGCGGTCGCGACCGCGGCGATACTCGCCGAGAGCGACTCGGTGACCGGCCGCTCGCGGTGGCCCGAGCCGACGACAACCGACTCGTCGCCGACGATGTCGCCCAGCGGATAGAGCAGTGAGGGGTGCGCCGAGAGCTCCACGAACGTGTCGGCCCCGCAGGCGCGGGCGTACTGCACGGCAAGATCGAAGCGCACGGTGCCGCAGAGGTTTTCATACCAATAGTCCGAGAAATCGGTCCCTTCGCCCAACTCGGCACCGCGGGTGGAACCGACGAAGCGCACCGGCCCGTCCCGGAACGCCGACCGCGGCGTCAGCTCGGCCAGGCTGGCACGCAATGGCCGCAGCGCACTGGTGTGGCCCGGATAGTCGACGGACAGTTGATGGGTGAACACGTCGCGCTGTTGCGCCAGGCGCACCGCGGCGGCCACCGCGTCGTGATCGCCGGCGACCACGGTCGACGACGGGCCGTTGACCGCCGAGACCTCCACCCAGCCGGGCGCCTCGGCCAGCAGCGACTCGGCGACGTCGAGGCCGGCGCCCAGCACCGCCATCGCGTAGCGGCCCGTCAGCCGGCCGACCACGGTGGCGCGGGCGACCACGAGGGCGACGGCGTCGGGCAGCGAGATCGCCTCCGCCACATAGGCCGCCGCCACCTCGCCGAGGCTGTGGCCGATGGTGATATCGGGCAGCACACCGCAGCATCGCCATGCCTCGGCCAGGCTGACCGCGTGGGTGAACTGCGCTCCCTGAATTTCGGGACGTGACCAGCTACGCTCTTCCTCCCCCACCAGATATGGCAGCGGAGAGGCGAATCCGGCGACGACGAACTCTTCGGCGCACCGGTCGGCCGCCTCCCGGTAGGCGGGCAGCTCCCGGTAGGCGCCGGCGCCCATCGCCTGCCATTGATTTCCCTGGCCGGGGAACACGAACGCGATGCGCGGCGGCGTGGTCTTCGCGGAGTGCGTGACCAGCTCGTGTTCCTCGCCCCGCGCGATCGCCGCCAGCCCGGCGGCCAGCTCGGCGGCGTCGGCCGCGCGCAGCACGGCGCGGTGCCGGCGGGGGCGCCGCAGCCGCAGCAGGGTGGATGCGATCGCGGCGGTCGCGTTCGGCGAGTCGATGCGGCCCAGGTAATCGAGGATCGCCGCGGCGTCCCGGCGGATCAGCTCCGGGTCGTGGGAACTGAGCAGCACCGGGATGCGCCCGTCCGGCAGATGATGGGTGAGCATCAGGCGACCTCGGGAACGGAGACGATCAGATGCGCGTTGGTGCCGGCGATCCCGAATGCGGACGCCGCGGCGATGCGCTGCCCGTCGGTCGCGGGCCACGGTGTCAGGGTCTGCGCCAGCCGCAAACCCTGTTTGTCCCAGTCGATTTCGGGGCTTGCGTTGTCGGCGTGCAGCGTGGGCGGGACGGCCCCGTGTTCGGCGGAGACGAGCACCTTAGCCAGTCCCAGCGCGCCGGCGGCGGCCAACGAGTGGCCCACGTTGGACTTCACCGACCCCAGCAGCGCCCCGGCGCCGGCCTCGGTGTCGCCGTAGGTTTGTGCCAGCGAGCGCAATTCGGTGCGGTCGCCGAGCCGGGTGCCGGTGCCGTGCCCCTCGATCATGCCCACCTTGGCGGGCTTGATCCCGGCCAGGGTGATGGCCCGCTGGAAGAGGCGGACCTGGGCGTCGCCACTGGGGGCGCTGAGCCCGGCGCTGCGCCCGTCCTGGTTGATGGCGGTGGCGCGCACCTCGGCCAGGATCCGGCGGCCGGCGCGCACCGCGGCCGATTTGCGTTGCAGCACAAACATCGCCGCCCCCTCGGCCCACACGGTTCCGCTGGCCTGCGCGCTGTAGGGGCGGCAGTAGCCGTCATCGGAGAGGGCGTGTTGTTTGGAAAACTCGACGAAGAACCCCGGTGAGCCGAGCACATTGACCCCGCCCGCGATGGCCATGTCGCAGTCGTCGTTCTGCAGGGAACGCACCGCGACGTGGAAGGCCACCAGCGCGGACGCGCACGAGGAATCCAGGGTCAGTGCCGGGCCGGCCAATCCCAGCGTGTAGGCGATGCGGCCCGAGATGACGCTGAGGGCGGTCCCGGCGAGCAGATGGCCGCTGTGTTCGGAGAACCTGGCCATCTCGGGCCCGTAGCCCGTGGCGGAGGCGCCCACGAAGCACCCCACGTCGTGGCCGGCAAGGTCGTCGGGATTGATGCCGCTGTTTTCCAGGGCGCGCCAGGCCACGCGGAGCGACACCCGCTGCTGCGGGTCCATCACCACGGCCTCGCGGGGCGAGATGCCGAAGAATTCCGGGTCGAATGTGGTTGCCCCGCTGAGGAATCCACCGCGATCGTGAATCTCCTTGAAACCGCTGCGGCGCGAGCCGGCGAGCAGTTCGCGCACGGCCCACCCGCGGTCGGTGGGAAAGGGTCCCAGTGCCTCCCGGCCGTGCACCAGCAGATCCCAGTACCCTTCGGCGTTTTCGATGCCGCCGGGCGCCTCGACACCCATTCCCACGATCACCACGGGGTCGACGCTCTCGGCGTCATACGCATCGTTCGACATCGGTATCACCCGGCATTCACCTGCGCGGCGACCGCGTCGACATGGTCGTAGACGTAGAAGTGCCCGCCCTCATACAGCGACACGGCGAAGGATCCCGCGGTGTGTTTTTCCCACTGGCGCAGCACACCGGTCCCGATGCGGTGGTCGTCATGGCCACCCAACACGTGGATGTCGGCGCCGATGCGGACGTCGGGGCTCGGGTCGTAGCGATTGAAGGCCTCGTAGTCGGCGCGCACCGCGGTGGTCAGTAGTTCCGAGAACTCTTCGTCGGCAAGCAGTTCCGGGTCGGTGCCGCCCAGATCGGCGATGTCCGCCAGCAGCCCGTCGTCGCTGGTCGGCAGTTCGGGCATGTCGGCGACGACGCACGGCGGCGGACCCGCCGATACCCAGAGTTTGCGGACGGCCGCACCGTGCGTCTCGGCGACGCGGGCGAATTCGAAGGCGACGACGGCACCCATGCTGTGGCCGAACAACGTCAGCGGTGCGACGCTGGGCCATGGTGCGGCCTGGAAGAGGCCGGCGGCCAGGTCGTGCACGCTTTCGTGTGCGGGCTCGCTGAGGCGGTCGGCCCGCTGTGGATACTGCACGACGTAGGTGTCGCCGCCGGCGGCCAGCGCCGCCGCCAGCACCCGATAGCTCGCGGCGGCCGCACCGGCATGCGGGAATACCACCGTGGCGCCCGCACGGCGGTCCGCCGACCCGTCGTTGGGGCCCCGGGTCAGCTTGATCCAGGACGGGAACGTGGAAGACACGGTGATCAGATTATTCAATGTCATTGCACCGTTTACGATTTCGCGGGTTGCTGAGAGGCCGCCAGAACCGATTCGGCGTCCATGCCGATAACCTCCAGATATAGCTCGGCGACCTGGTCAAGCCGGCCGGGGTCGCGCTCACCGGCCCCGAGGACCGCGGCCAGCGCCGACACGGTTCGGTTGGCGAAGATGTCGGCGACCATGATGTCCGGCGCGTCCAGCCAGGCCCGAATTCGCGCCACCGCCTGTGTGGCCAGCACCGAGTCACCGCCGAGGGCGAAGAAGTCGTCGTCGATACCGATGTTCTGCCGGCCGAGCAGGTCGCCCACGATCGTGGCGAGCGCGGATTGAAGTGGCGTCGACGGCGCGCGGTGGCCCGGCCGCTGCGATTGCGAAACGGCGCTTTCCAATTCGCGCGCCACGGCGCGCCGGTCGAGCTTTCCGGCATCGGTGAAACCGATCCGCTCCACGACCGTGATGTGGCGCGGAATCATGTGCGCGGGAACGAGGTCGGCGAGAGCCTGCCGGATTCCCTCGGCGGTCACGGAGGCATCGTCAGCGCACACCTGCGCGGCCAGCACATCGGATTCGCCGGACACGGCGATCAACGCGGCCACCGCCGTGCGCACCCCCGGCACGCGCCGCAACGCGGTCTCGACCTCGCCGAGCTCGACGCGGTACCCGCTGATCTTGACGCGGTGGTCGGCGCGGCCGACGAATTCGAGGGTGCCGTCGGGCCAGTAGCGGACCAGATCGCCGGTGCGATACCAGATTCGGCCGTCGTGTTCGACGAAGCGTTCGGCGGTGAGATCGGGGCGTCCGCGGTAGCCGCGCGCGATACCGCGGCCGGACACCCAGTACTCGCCGGGCACCCAGTCGGGACAGTCGGCGCCGGTGTCGTCGACGACGCGGCAGGCGTTGTTGGGCAGCGGGACGCCGAAGGGCAGCGCCGTCCAGTCGTCGGGTATCGGCTCGGTCACCTCGAAAATGCTGTTGTGCACCGGGGTTTCGGTCGCACCCCCGAGTCCCGCGAAGCGCACGCCGGGGGCTTCGACCCGCAGCCGGCGCACCACCTCGGGGCGCACCCAGTCGCCTCCGGTGGGCACCACCCGCACCGAGGACAGCCGCCCGCGGCCGACCTCGACCAGCATCTCGAGCCAGCCGGGCATGAAATGCAGCACGGTGACCTGGTGGGCGTCGATGAGCCGGGCCCAGGCGTCGGGATCACGTCGCTGGACTTCGTCGACCACGACGATGGAGCCGCCGGTGCGCAGGGTGACGAACACGTCCATGACCGAGATGTCGCCCTCGAGGGTCGACAGGGCCAGGCATCGATCCGCGGGGCCGATGTCGAAGTGGCGGCCGATGAATTCCACGGTGTTCATCGCCGCGTCGTGGGTGACCTCGACGCCTTTGGGTTCGCCGGTGGAGCCGGAGGTGAACAACACGTAGGCGAGCGCGGCGGGATCGACTCTCGCTGAAGTGATCTCGGTGCTCGCGGGCGCGCCGCCGAGGATGTCGGCGAGCACCACCTCGGGCACCGGCATGGACAGGCGTTGTCCTCCGCACACCACGGCCAGGCTCACCCCGCCGGACTCGAGGATGCGCTCGGCGCGGTCGCGTGGCTGGTCGACGCCGATCGGCAGATAGACGGCACCGACGGACAGGATGCCCAGCAGCGCGGGAATCTGCTCGGCGGTTTTGGGGCCCATCACCGCGATGGTGTCCCCGGCGGTGACGCCGGCCGCACGCAGCGCGGCCGCCACGGCCAGCGCCTGGTCGCGTAGCTGCGCGTAGCTGAGGTCACCGGAACTGGCGAAGACCGCCGGCGCATCGGGTCGTTGCTCGGCTTGCCGAAAGAACCCGTCGTGCAAGGCTTCTCCGCTCGGTTCGGCGGTGCGGCCGTTGGCCGCCTCGCGCACCGCGCGCTGAGCCTCGGGCAGTGCCGGGGGGCCCGGCGCCTCCCAGGCTTCGTCGGCGGAGGCCAGCCGGAGCAGCTCGTCGATGTGATGCGCGAACATCGCGTCGATGACGCCGGCGGGGAAGACGCCTTCGCGCACATCCCAATTAACCAGGACGCCGCCGTCGAATTCGGTGACTTGCGCGTCCAGCAGCACCTGCGGCCCCTGGGAGATGATCCATCCCGGTGTGCCGAATTGGCCGGTCACGTCGGAGCTGAACAGCTCGCCGAGTCCGAGCGCGCTGGTGAAGACGACGGGCGCGAGCACCTGGGTGCCGCGATGACGGCTGAGGTCACGAAGGACCGCCAAACCGGGATAGGCCGAATGGGCGGCGGCGGTGCGCATCGCGTCCTGCACCACCTGGGCCCGTGCCGCCGCGGTGTTCGCGCGGGCGAGGTCGACGTCGAGCAGCAGCGAGGAGGTGAAGTCACCGACCAGGGAGTCGACGTCCGGGTGCAGCGCCTGGCGCCCGAACAGCGGGACGTTCAGCAGGAAGCGCGAGGTGGTCGACCAGCGCGCCAGCGTGTTGGCGAACCCCGCGGCCAGCGCCATCGCCGGGGTGAACCCGCGGGCCTGGGCGCGCGCGAAGAGCGCATCGCGGGTGTGCGGGTCCAGCCAGTGCCAGCGCCGGGTGCTTTGGTTCTCGGCGCGGCCCCCGGTGGTCGGCAGGGCGGGCGGGTCTGGCAGCTCGGGAAGGCGCCGCGCCCACCAGGCGCGGTCCGCGTCGCGGGCCGGTTGCGGCCGCGCGTCCTCGGCCTCGATGGCCTGGCGGTACTGCCGGTAGGTGTAGCCCAGTTCGGGCAGGTCGCGGCCGAGGTAGAGCGCCGCCAGGTCGGCCATCAGGGTGCGGTAGCTCATCGCGTCGGCGGCCTGCATGTCCAGGTCGACGTGCAGCCGCGACCGTTCGGCCGGCAGCAGCGTCACCGCGAGCTCGAACACCGCGCCGTCGAGCTGCTGGTTTGATTTGGCGGCGCGGATGGCGGCGAGCCGCCGGTCGGCCTCGCCGGTGCTCCGCTCGCGCAGGTCCTCGACGTGGACCGGGAAGGGGCCGAACTCGTCGGCCGGGGCGATGCGCTGGGTGCCGTCGGGCAGGAACCGCACCCGCAGCATCGGATGGCGCCGTGCCAGCGCGGTGGCCGCGGCGCGCAGGCGTTCCGGATCGATTCCTCTGCCGTCGAATTCGACGTAGAGGTGTCCCGCGACGCCGCCGAGCTGCTGGTTTTCCTGGCGGCCGACCCACATCGCGTGCTGCATCGGGGCCAGCGAAAAGGGCTCGTCCTCCCCGGACCGCGCAGCGTCCGCGGGTGCATCGGCGGGCTCGGCCGGCCGATCAGCGCTCGGCTTGCCGGCGTTGACCAATTCCGCCCAGGCCTCGACCGTCGGCGTTTCGGCGAGCGTGGCGAAGTCGACGGCGATGCCCTGGCGGCGCCAGCGCCCGGCCAGGGTCATGATCCGGATCGAGTCCAGGCCCTGACCGATGAGGTTGCTACCCGGCTGAACTGCATCGACGTCGACGCCGAGGAGTTCGGCCACCTCCGCCCGGATGTCCTCCGAGCGTGCCGGGGCGTGCACCACAGACCCTCCCTGAATTAGCACAGGCTGCCCTAATTTTTTGGTTACCCTATCCTTACTCCGTGCATCCCCGCTACTAAGCCCCCGTCTAAGGAGCCATGACCCCGAACACAACGCCGCCGGCCGGAGTCCTCAACGGGTTCGTGCCCTTCCCCGCTGATCGCGCCGCCGCCTACCGGGCGGCCGGCTATTGGGCGGGACGGACGCTGGACACGATCCTGACCGACGCGGCTCGGCAGTGGCCCGATCGAACCGCGGTGCGCGACGCCGTGGGCGGTACCGGCTTCAGTTATGCGGACCTCGACGACCAGGCTAACCGCGCGGCCGGCGGCCTGCGGGCACTGGGTATCGCGCCGGGCGACCGGGTGCTGCTGCAGTTGCCGAACAGCTGCCAGTTCGCGGTGGCCTTATTCGGGTTGCTGCGGGCGGGGGCGGTCCCGGTGATGTGCCTGCCGGGACACCGGGCCGCCGAGCTCGGGCATTTCGCCGCGGTCAGCGCGGCCACCGGTCTGTTGATCGCCGATACCGCGGCGGGTTTCGACTATCGCACGATGGCGCTCGGCCTCATCGAGGAACACCCCACGCTGCGGCACGTCATCGTCGACGGCGACCCGGGGCCGTTCACCTCGTGGGCGCAGTTGTGCGAGCAGGCGCCCGGCCCGCCGTCCTCGGCCGACCCGGGATCGCCTGCGCTGCTTCTGGTTTCCGGCGGGACCACGGGCACACCCAAGCTCATCCCCCGCACCCACGACGATTACGTGTTCAACGCGACGGCCAGCGCCGAACTCTGCCGGCTCACCTGCGATGACGTCTATCTGGCGGTGCTGTCGGCCGGACACAATTTTCCCCTCGCCTGTCCTGGCCTGCTCGGCGCGATGACGGTGGGCGCCACCACCGTCTTCGGCACCGATCCCAGCCCCGAGGCGGCCTTCGCCGCCATCGACCGCCACGGCGTCACGGTCACCGCCCTGGTGCCGGCCCTGGCCAAACTGTGGGCGCAGGCCTGCGAGTGGGAACCGGTGACTCCAAAAACCTTGCGGCTCTTACAAGTCGGTGGCGCCAAGCTGGAGCCCGAGGACGCCCGCCTGGTGCGCACCGCCTTGACGCCGGGCCTGCAGCAGGTGTTCGGGATGGCCGAGGGGCTGCTGAACTACACGCGCCCCGACGATCCGCCCGAACTCACCGAGCACACGCAGGGCCGGCCGTTGTCCGCCGCCGACGAACTGCGCGTCGTCAATGCGGCCGGCGAGCCCATGCCCCCCGGCGAGGAAGGCGAATTGCTGGTCCGCGGACCCTACACGTTCAACGGCTACTTTCGCGCCGAGCGCGACAACGAGCGCTGCTTTGACGCGCAAGGCTTCTTCCGCAGCGGTGACCTGGTCCGGATCACCGACGACGGCTACGTCGTGGTCACAGGCCGCGTCAAAGACGTCATCTGCCGCGGCGGCGAAACCATCTCCGCGGCGGACCTCGAGGAGCAGATGCACAGCCACCCGGCGATCTTCTCGGCGGCCGCGGTGGCGCTCCCCGACCCTTATCTGGGCGAGAAGATCTGTGCGGCAATAGTTTTCAACGGTCCTGAGCTATCGCTCGCGGAGCTTAACGGCTACCTCGACGGGCGTGGCGTGGCCGCGCACGCGCGTCCCGACGTCTTGGTTCCGATGACCACGCTGCCCACCACGCCGATCGGCAAGATCGACAAAAAGGCGATCGCCGGCCAGATTTCGGCGCGCTAGCACCACGACGTGCGTATGGTAGCCGCGATCACTAGTTGGTTTGCAAGGGCGCTGGGTTCACCGAGTGTATGGACGAAACATGAACCAAATCCGTACCTAGGCCCCACACTCGGCGCGGCCCTGTCCGCCTCAGGGCCACCTACCCGCGATCACCCATCGCCGCGTAAAGCTTCGCCAGCAATTCCGCCGTAGTCGCGAAGTCCATGCAGGCGTCGGTGACGGATTGGCCGTATGTCAGTTCGCCGCTGAGCGATTGGGCGCCGGCCACCAAAAAGCTCTCCAGCATCAGGCCGGCGATGCCGCGCTCGCCCACCGCGATGCGCGCGCTCACCTCGGCGGCGACCTCGGCCTGTCGCACGTGGTCTTTGGCGGAGTTGGCGTGTGAGCAGTCGATCATGACCAGCTCGGACAGCCCAACCTTGCGCAGCCGTTCGATGGCCGTGACCACCGAGGCCGCATCGTAATTCGGGCCGGCGGTACCGCCCCGCAGGATCACGTGGCAGTCGGGATTGCCCATGGTCTCGACGACGGCCGCGCGGCCCACGTCGTCGGTCCCGAAGAAATGGTGGGGCGCCGCCGCAGCTTTGACGCCGTCGATGGCGACTTGGATGTTGCCATCGGTGCCGTTCTTGAATCCGATCGGCATCGACAGCCCCGATGCCAACTGGCGGTGCACCTGCGACTCGGTGGTCCGCGCGCCGATGGCGCCCCAGGCGACGGCGTCGGCGATGTACTGCGGGCTGGTGGGCTCCAAGAATTCGCAGCCCACCGGGAGGCCGACGTCGATGATGTCGAGCAACAACCCTCGTGCGGTGCGGATCCCACGTTCCACGTCGAAGCTGCCGTCCATGGCGGGGTCGTTGATGAGCCCCTTCCACCCGACGGTGGTGCGCGGCTTTTCGAAGTAGACCCGCATCACGATCTTCAGCCGTTCGGCGTACCGGGTCGCAAGCGGGGCGAGCCTGTGTGCGTAGTCGAGCGCGGCGGCCGGATCGTGCACCGAGCACGGGCCGACCACGAGTAGCAGGCGGTCGTCGTGGCCGGCCAGGATTGCCGACATCTCGTCGCGGTCGCGCTGGACGGCCTCGGCGCGTGCGGGTGTCAGTGGCAGTTCGGTGCGAATCGCGGCCGGAGCCGAGAGTTCTCGGAACGAGACGATCCGATGGTCGGACGTGTCGACAGCTGTGGTGACG
Organism: Mycobacterium intracellulare ATCC 13950; assembly: GCF_000277125.1. Lineage (NCBI taxonomy): Bacteria > Bacillati > Actinomycetota > Actinomycetes > Mycobacteriales > Mycobacteriaceae > Mycobacterium > Mycobacterium intracellulare. The sequence continues at coordinate 2,069,142 of NC_016946.1, read as the reverse complement.
TCGGTGAGGGACATGGTGGGTGTGTCTTTCTGTGTTGGCTGCCAGGGCACGCCCGCTGGTTCCCGATGCCCTGAAAAGCGAAAAGCAGCGACCGTGTGGTCACTGCTGGGCTCCGGGTCTCAGTCGTGCGGGTGCGTCAACCAGACGCCTCACCGCCGGCTCCGCCCGGAGCCTCGATAAAGCGCCAATACGCGCGCACGCCGATGTTCACGACGGCGAACATACCACGTGGGGCTCGACCACTTGACAGCCCGTTACGGCATCCGAGGGCCACAGACAGGCGTGAAGCCATGTGCGACCGCAAAGCCGTTGTCACCGAGCCTAATCCAGATCGAGTGCGGCGATCTGGTCGAGAAAAGCCCGTGCGGGCGCCGACGCACTCGCGGACACCGCGATGCCCAGACGCCGTTCGGTCAGGGGCAACAGCGGCCGCACTACGACACCGGGCAGCTCGGGGAGGCCGGCGCTGGGCAGGATGCTCACGCCCAACCCGGCTCGCACGATTTCGAGCGTCGCCCCGATCTCGCGGGCTTCGAAGGCCAGGTCGAATTCGATGCCCTGCCGCCGCGCAATCGGCATGAACACATCGGCGCAGCCGCCGGTGCCGCGAACAAAAGGCTCCCTGGCCAGGTCGGCGTAGGTGACGATGTCCTTGGCCGCCAGCCGGCTGTTGGCCGGCACCACCGCGACCATTTCTTGCACGCCGAGTACCGCCGCGTCGAGGCCCTTGCTCGGCAAGCTGACCACACCGGCTTCGGCGGCGCCTTGGTCGAGCCAGTCCAAGATTTCTTCCTTGCTCCCCTCCAGCAGCCGAATGGTGACGGCCGGATGCCGCCGGGCGAAGGTCCTTAGTTGCGGCGCGATGAGCGTGGCGGTCGCTGTCGGCAGACTGGCCAGACTCAGCGTCCCGGTGATGTCGCCCGCCAATCCGGCGACTTCGGTGCGCATCAACGTCAACTGCCGCACCGCTTCCCGCGCATGCGTCAGCGCAACGGCTCCGGCTTCGGTCAACGCGAGGCCATCCCGGCGGCGCATGAACAGCGGCAACCCCAATTCTTTTTCGAGGGTGGCGACCGTGCGGCTGACGGCCGGCTGCGAGAGTCCCAGCCGTCGGCTCGCCGCCGTGAAGCCGCCCTGGTCGACCACCGCAATAAACGTCTTGAGCTGCGACAACGTCGTCATCGGTCCTCCATAAGGCCAAAGTCATCAGCCATATCAACAACGTTATGTCTGATTGGCTTTCCAAAACGTTTAAGTAATCATGAAATACGTGCCAAGGAGGACACCATGACCGCAAAGCGAGTGCTGATCACCGGGGCGTCGAAGGGAATCGGCCGGGCCGTCGCCGACCGTCTCGCGGTGTCGGGCGACATGCCGGTTGGCCTCGCGCGCGCCAGGCCGGACGACTTCCCGGGTGAGTTCTACGCGGTGGACCTCACCGACCGCGCCGCCACCGACGCGGTACTCGAGCGAGCCCTGCGGGATGGGCGCGTCGACGCCGTGGTCAACAACGTCGGCGTCGCGCGGTTCGGCCGGATCGGTTCGATCGAGTTGGATGACCTGTTCACCACCTACGACCTGAACGTGCGCACCGCGGTGCAGGTCGTGCAAGCGGTGCTGCCCGGGATGCTGTCGGCCGGGTGGGGCCGCATCGTCAATGTCACGAGCATGACGACACTGGGCACCGCGGAGCGCACGCCCTACGCCGCCACCAAAGGGGCGCTGGAAGCGTGCACGCGGATCTGGGCGGGAGAGCTCGCGCAGTCCGGCATCACGGTCAACGCGGTGGCGCCCGGGCCGATCGAAACCGAGATGTACCGCGAGCTCAGTCCGGCCGGATCCGAGCGCGAAGCGCGTCTCCTGCAAACCATTCCGCTGCGCCGGCTTGGCGCACCGCGCGAGATCGCGCACGCCATCTGCGCATTGCTGGACGAGGACGCCGGCTATATCACCGGTCAGATCATTCGCGCCGACGGCGGCGGCAGCATTGCCGCGTGACGATGCCGGGCACCAAGGCTTTCGCTGCGAAGGAGAATCCCATGAGCCACAACGTGTTACAGAATGTCATCGCACCCGAGGAGATCGTCTGGCACGAGACCGGTCTGGGACCGAGTTTCTGGGTCAGTGACGAGCTGGCCGGCGATAACTACTCCACACGTTTCAGTGCGCAGTTGACGAAGTTCGGCCCCGGCGGGGGATCCTCGCCGCATCATCACGATTACAACCATGCTTTCTGTTTCCTGCGCGGGGCCGGCCTCGTTCAGCTGGGCGAGCATTGCTGGGAGACCAAGGCGGGCACCTTCGTCAAGGTGCCCGCCTACGTCGTGCACAGTCTGAAAAACGTCGGTTCTGACGAACTCGTTTTCCTGGTCATCTACGACCCGCCGCACGTGGCGACAGATTAGCCAATCGCGTTGGTGCGCAACGCGCTAAGGAGTCTGTCCATCACCACGCCGGCGTCCGCCCGCGCCTGGTGGTAATCGTCCGCACGCGCGATGTAGAGCGTCGCTTCGCGCAGCGCCCCCATGATCGTCAGGGCCGTCGCCTCGATCGGCTGGCGCGGGATGCTGCCCGACTCAATGGCCTCGGTCAGCAGCGCCGTGACGAATCCGATGTTGTACCGGTGCCCGATGGCGCTCCAGCGTTCCCATCCCAGCACCGCCAGCGCCTCGAGCAAAACGATGCGTTGAATCTCGGGATCGGCGCACGCGTCCAACCACAGGGCGGCGCACAGCCGCATGATCTCGACGGGATCGCCGTGCCCCGCCGCCGCGACGGCGTCTCCCATTCGGGCGGCCATCTCCCCCTCCACCTGCTCGAACACCGCCGCGAATAGCTCTGTCTTGTCGGCGAAATGGTGATACAGGGCGCCGCGGGTCACCCCTGCGTTGCGAACGATCGTTTCCAGGGATGCGTCGGCAAACCCCAACGACGCAAACAACGGCCGGGCGGCAGCGACCAGCGCTTCACGCGTGCCGGCCGCGCGCTCTGCCTGTGTGCGACGACCGCCCTTCGCCATCAATCCCCGCCTCTCACGTGTGCATTCTCATACATACCGCGCGGAGGTCGTGGGATGTCCCGCCCGACGGCGTAGCGTCGAGGTCCGCGGTGGACTCAAAACACCCTGAGCCGGCGAATCACGTTCAGAGTCGATGGATCCCCTTCGGCTTGAACGCCCAAGCTTTCCCAGGTACCGCGCTGGGTAACCCACCGCACGAAGGCTTGCGAATCAGACGTGATGTGCGAGGCGACATCGTCGTGGTCGCCGATGCGGAGGGTCCGAGCGCACAGGCCGTCGAGGCGAAGCTCCACGCCTGTCTGTAACTCGTTGAGCAGACTCGTGTTCTGCTGCGGCAGGGCCGCTTCGATCCAATCGAGGGTGGGCGCGAGCCGTAGCTGGTCGACGGGCGGCGGTGCACCTTGCAGCGGCCCACCCGGAGAACAAAGGTCGTACCGGATGTGGACGAAGGCTTCGAAGACGAAGGTTGTCGGCACGACCGACGCCGGATAGGTGCCGACATCGCCTATCGGAATGTCGACGTCCTGACCTTCGATGGCGGCGAGCACCTCTAGACCCCGCGCGCTCACCGATTCGTAATCGGCCACGACCTCTTGGGGGGTCATCGAGCGTCGCGACTCGACATAGATGTCCGCCGCGCGCTCGGCCGGCAAATCGCCGGGATCGGGCAGGGCCGATGGGTCGACCGCCAACCAGAAGCTGCACGCCATATGGGACACGAGATCCTGCACCGACCAACCCGAACACCCACTGTCCTTGGCCCACATCGAATCCGGCATCTGCGAGCAAAGCTCCAAAACGGTCCTACGTTCTTCCGCTATGGCCTCGAGCACGGCACTCATGATCCCACCTCCGCATACATACAGTATGTATTAACATACACACGGTATGTATGTGATGCAAGGGGAACATCGAAGTTGGTATCGACCGGCCAAAGACGTCGGCCTTCCCGCATTCGTAGGGGGCCGCCCGTGTCAGATTGAGCCGGCGTGTGCGGCGACCAAAGGCGCTGTCGCGCGGCGTGATCGGCGTACCGGCAGCCCGAATCCGACCATCGCATCGAGGATGGCCTGGCTTCGGCGGGTGATCACATGGTCGTCCACGGGCGCCGGGCGCGGGATCTGGGCGGCCACCCCGATGATCGCCGACCCTACGATGTGCCACATCTCCGTGACCGCGACGGCGCCGTTGCTGATTGCGTGCACGGAGTCGAACAGCCGCGACAGACTTCGGTGGCAGCGATGCGCCACCCAAATCGCCAGTGCCGCTTCGTTCGGCAGCGTGAGCACGCCTTCTCGGCGCGGGCGCCGCCCGAAGGCATCGCCACTGCGCGCGGCCGCGCAGGGATCGTCGGGCAGCACGCGCAGCGTGGGGTCCACCACCGCGGCCCAATCGATTGCACCGTCGCGATCGCGGTGCAGCCAGAGATTCTCCAGGCCGACGTCCCAGGCTCTTCCTTCCAGCAGCACCAGCGGCAGCATCCGACCGATGATCTCGTGGATGAGGCTGGCCACCAGTTGCCGCGTGGCGGCGTGGGGACCGATGTTTTTCGCCGCATCGTCGAACATCGCCCGCAGCAACGCGTCGGTCCGCTGTGAATCGAGAGGCCACCAGCGCTGTCGCGAGACATCGTCGAGCACGGCGATGCCATACACCAAGGGACACCCGGGAAAGAGTGCGCGCAGGCGACGGCTGGACTCATGCACCGGAAGCTCCCGGCGGATGTCCATCCCCGATATCAGCGGATGGTGAATCGCGGTGCGCATGTGAGCAACCTCCGTGTCAGTTAGGTTAGGCTACCCTATCCTAGGTCTGGATCGGGCGGTGCTCCCGCCCGGTCAGCGACACAGGTCCGCGCACACAGAGGAAGCGACCATGACCGCCCAACCGAAGTTTTCACTGATCGTGGGCTACGGCACCGACATGGGTAACGCCGAAGACGCGGCCATGTCGTTCGCCGAGGCCGTCCAGGAAGCCATGGGCATCGAATCGGAAGCGGTGGAACTCAACCAGGTCGAAATCGCCGACCTGCAATCGGCGAGCCATTTCATCGTGGTCACCTCGACGTTCGGCGACGGCGAGTTCCCCGACAGCGCCGCGTTGTTCTGGGAGGCGATCAGCGCCGAAAGCGCCGACCAGCTCGACCATTTGAAGTTCGCCGTGCTGGCGCTCGGCGACAGCAGTTACGAACTGTTCTGCAATGCCGGCCGGCTCCTCGACGAGCGCCTGCAAGCGCTGGGAGCGGTCAGGCTGACCGCGCGTGTCGATGTGGACGGCGCCTACCAGCAACTCGCGACGGCGTGGACGGGCGACCTGGTCAAGCTGCTGGCCGCCGACCGCGCTCATGCGGGACCGCGTGTCGCGACGGTTGCCAAGGAGGCAACGGCCGCTCCTCCCCCGCCGAGCCGGGATCACCATCAACGTTTCGAGGCACCGATAGTCGTGAACCGGCTGCTCAGCGCGCCGGGTTCGGAGAAGGAGGTTCGTCACTACGAGTTGGACCTCACCGGCGCCGGAATCGCCTACAGCGCCGGCGATTCGATCGCGGTGCATGTCGCCAACGACCCCGACTTGGTCGACGCAGTGCTCGCCGAACTCGATGCGGGCCCCGACCATGCGGTGGCCGGCTACGACGAGCCGCTCGGCGTCCTGCTGACCCACCACCTGGATATTCGGGCTCCGTCGCGGGCGCTGCGGGCGCTGGTGGCATCCCGCGCCGGGGATGCCGACGCGGTCGCCGCCCTCGCCGGTGACGGAACCGCGAAGCCCGGCACGTGGTTGTACGGCAGGGACGTGCTCGACCTGATCAGGCTGGGCGAGCTGAGTGTGGACGAACTCGTGGACAACTTGCGTCCCTTGCAATTCCGTGACTATTCGATCGCGTCGAGCCCGGTGGTCCATCCCGATCGCGCGCATTTGACGGTGGCGACGGTGCGGTACACCGCCCGTGGGCGCCGGTATGGCGGGGTGGCCTCGACCTTCCTGGCCGACCGCAGCGAGACGGCACGCGTGCACCTGCGACCGAATCACACCTTCCGCCTGCCCGGCGCTGACGTCCCGATCATCATGGTCGGTCCGGGGACCGGCATTGCGCCGTTCCGCGGCTTTCTGCAGGAACGGCAGGCGACCGGGGCGCCGGGTCGGGCGTGGCTGTTCTTCGGCGCGCGGAATCGGGCGCTGGACTTCCTCTACGCCGACGAACTGCACGGCTTCCGGGAATCGGGCGTGCTCACGCGACTCGACCTGGCGTTCTCCCGCGACAACAAGGATGCCACGAAACAGTATGTGCAGCACCGCATGTGGGAGAACGCCGCGGAAATCTTCGGCTGGCTCGAAGAGGGTGCGCACGTGTACGTGTGTGGCGACGCCGAGCGAATGGCCAAGGACGTCGACGAGGCGTTGCGAGCGCTGGTGGCCCACGCCGGCGCGATGAAGGCCGAGGCCGCCCACGCCTATGTCAACGAGCTGATCAAGAATCACCGGTACGTGCGCGACGTCTACTGACGGCCGGTGTTCACTGACTCACGGCGGTGGGATATTCCGGGCGCCAACGCACCTCGGCGATACGGTCGGCGAGCTCCGCGTCGCCGCGCGTCGGGGCGACGCCGTCCACCACGGCCTGCATGGCGACCGCGTGCGCGATGCGGACGGCGACATCGGGCACGTCCGACCAAGCGGGCAGCAACGGCCGGTCGGGGTCCGCGAGGGCGGGCGACGCCTCGCCCAACGTCTCCGCGGCGACGCGCATCATCTCGTCGGTGACCCGGGTCGCCTGGGCAGCTGTGACGGCCAAACCCATCGCGGGGAAAATATAGACGTTATTGCATTGGGCGACAGGGCGTTCCACCCCGTCGCGGCGCAGCGGCGCGAACGGCGATCCGGTGGCGATCAGGGCACGCCCGTCGGTCCACCGATCCAACTCCGCCGGGTGCGCCTCGGCCCGGCTCGTCGGGTTGGACAGCGGGAAGATGATCGGTCGGTCAGTCTTGCCCGCGAGTTCCCGCACGATCGCTTCGGTGAACGCGCCCGCGGCGGTGGACAAGCCGAGCAGCACGCCGACGTCGACACGGTGGACGACATCGGCGAGCCGGGCGCGCCCGGACACGCCCCAGCCCGCCACCCGGGCGGCCGGCTGGGCAAACCCGCGCTGCGCGGCGGACAGATCGGTGCGGTCATCGGTGAGGAGCCCTTCCACGTCGACGACCCAGATGCGCTCCGAGGCAGCGCCTTCGGACAATCCCTCGTTCACCATTTGGCGGCGAATCATGTCGAGCACACCGATGCCGGCCGAGCCGGCGCCGAGCATGACAACCTGTTGCTGCGACAGGGGGCGTCCCGCGACCTTGGCGGCACCGTGCAGCGCCCCAACGGTGACGGCGGCGGTCCCCTGGATGTCGTCATTGAAGGTAAGGAGTTCGTCGCGGTAGCGAGCGAGGATCGGCTGCGCATGTGTGGACGCGAAGTCCTCCCATTGCAGCAGCACATGGGGTAGCTGCCTGCGTACCGCGGCGACGAACTTGTCGATGAACGCGTAGTAATCGTCGTCGTCGACGCGTCGGTGCCGCCATCCCAGGTACCGAGGGTCATCAAGCAGTTCGCTGTTGTCGGTTCCCACATCGAGCACGATCGGCAGTGTGCGAGCGGGGTCGATGCCGCCAATGAGGGTGTAGAGGGATAGCTTTCCGATCGGGATGCCCATGCCGCCGATGCCCTGATCGCCCAGGCCGAGGATCCGCTGCCCGTCGGTCACCACGATCACGTCGACCTCGCGCTGGGGCCGATTGTTGAGCACCTCGTCCAGGCAGTCCCCCTCGGCGTAGGACACGAATAATCCCCGCGGCCGGCGGTAGATCTCGCTGAAACGCTGACAGGCCTCCCCCACCGTGGGCGTGTAGACGATCGGCAGAGCCTCGGGGATGTGGTCGAGCAAAACCCGGTAGAACAACGTCTCGTTGCGGTCCTGCAACGCCCGCAGATAGATGTGTTTGTCGAGATCGTCGCGGCGCGTGGAGAATTCGTGCCAGCAGTGCTCGGCCTGTTGCTCGAGGGTCTTGACCGTCGTCGGCAGCAGACCCATCAGGCCCAATCGCCGTCGCTCGTCCTCGGTGAAGGCGGTGCCCTTGGTGGTCAGGGCATCGAACAGCCTGGCCGGCCCCCGGAGCTCATCGGGCATCGTCAACGTCCCTTCTGTACGAATCTCGCGGGAGGGGAACGAGGGAGTGTCCGAACCATCATCGATGATCCCGGGCTGTTTGTCTGCGCGTAACCCGGCGCCAAAGCCGTCAAAGTGTCAGTGCGCTGCCAAAACGACCTGGGCCTGGGCTCGTCGAATGCCTTGAGGGGCATAGGGGAACGATGCGTTCTCAGATGTGAGGAAGCCCTCGACGCTCCCTATTGACCGGATTCCCAGTTGGCCGCAGTTTGCTGCCGGAGTCGGGAATCGGCCCGAATCCCATGCGAGGCTTCGCATCAACGGGAGCATGTGATGCAGCGCCACGGAACTTATGCGGATCGTGTGATTGTTTGCCCGACTCACCGGTGCAAGAAAGGTTTTGCTGACACTATTCCAATACGGCCATACATCACGATATGGTAACCGAAGCGCCGTTTCGGCAGGCCCAGCATCGTCTCGGGTGGCCTCGCCGAGACAGCGCCGCTCTGTGGGTGGGAATCGACAGATTGGGTCATCGCGTCGAGAGAAATGCTTGTTCGGCCAACGGTTCTGTGTTAACCGCGCGATTTAATTCGGCTCCCTGTCGTTGACTACCTCACACGGGCACACCATGGGTTGTCAGAAGTTCCTGAGAGATTGCTCGGGCCCGAGAGGGGAATTCTATGATTGCGCCGCGGGTGCGCCGGCGGGTCATGACTTTGCGCCGCTTGACAACATGCGGGTCGCCAACTCACATCACGGTGAACTTATTCCCTCGCGCGCATTGGTCGACGCATCCGGCGGTGCGGCGATCGGGAGGCCCGCGTAACGGGGCTCCTCGGGTCCTCAACTTGTTCAGCAACTCATGCGCTGTGCCATTAAGGTCATCCGAACTGGCGTCACCAGCTGACGGACGAAAGGTAGCGCATGTTCTTGGGAACGGTTGAGGACTGGACGGCCGAGGGCACCGTCGTATCCTGGTACCCCACCGCGACCACCTACCGGCGTGTTGCCGAAGCGCAATACCATCCGGCGCCGGTGAGTTATCAGCAGTCGCAGCATCTTCGATACTACCGACGCCAGGTCAGCCGGGGTCGTGATATCCCACGGTTGTGCATTGGGGCCTGGGAAATCAGCGGTGTCTGTGATATCGATGCGATGACCTACGCGGTGAATGCGCACCTGCGGCGGCACGACACCTACCACGACCGGTTCGCCTTCGGTGACGACGACGAGGTCCTTCGCTACGTCATTGCCGAGCCGGAGGTCATCACTTTGGCGCCAACGGATCTCGGAAAGATGGGACCGCCGCAGATCCGCAAACTCCTGCTCGACACGCCCGATCCCCTGCAATGGGACTGCTTCACCTTCGGCGTCATCCAGGGTGATGACCGGTTCACGGTCCTGATCGCCGTCGACCACCTGCGCGCCGACGGTATGTCGGCCGGGGTGATCTTCCTCGACATCCAGACGATGTACTTCAGCGCGTTGCAGCAGGCACAGTGTCCGCTGGCACCCGCCGCCAGCCATCGCGAATACAGCGCGAATCAGCATGCGTACACCAGGGGCCTGACCGAAGAGTCACCCGAGATCCGTTCGTGGCGAGCCTTTCTCGCGGCGAACAACGGGGCGCTGCCGAAATTTCCGCTGGAACTTGGCGAGGCGGCCGCCGATACCCCGGGGGCCATCGACGTGTTCGACCTGATCGATGACGACCAGGGAGGGCGGTTCGAAGCGGCCTGCCGCGCCGCGGGCGCGCGTTTCAGCGGTGGCGTGTTCGCCTGCGCCGCCCTGACCGAGCACCGGTTGACGGGCGCCGCAACGTATTTCGGCCTCACCCCATTCGACAACCGGCGGGATCCCGCCCACGCCACCGCGGTCGGATGGTTGGCCAGTTTTGTCCCGTTGGCAATTCCGACCGCCGGCGCTTCGTTCGACGAGGTCGTCAGCGCCGCCCAGGCATCGTTCGATGCAAACACGGCTTTGGGTGCCGTGCCGTACTACCACTTGCTCGAGTCGCCTGACGAATCGTCAGGCCCCATCGAGGTTCCGGACCGTCCGGTCCCGATGCTGTCGTACATCGATATTCGCAAGTTGCCGTTCGGCGACTACTTCGACGGTCTGCGTGCCGGGGTGTGGGGCGATAACAGGCTGTCGGAGACGGTGTGCATGTGGGTCAATCGCATGCACGACAAAACGCAGCTGGTGGTCGCTTACCCCGGCACCGACGTCGCGCGTAGGTCGGTCTCCCGCTACGTCGAGACGATCCGCGCCGAGTTCACCCGGGTGGCCGACGCCGGGCTGAACACAGATGCGTGACGCGGAATTGTCTCCGCCGACCGAGGTCTCGGCATGAGTGCCTTGGCGGCACTCACCTTGCGCACACTATCCGGCTCCCGGCGCGATGCCGACCTGCTGTTCGCGGCGCTGGCGCCCGTGGGCTGCTTCCTGGGATTCACCTTGGTGTTGGGCAGCCTGATCCATCCCGGCTCGATGACCTATCCGCAATATGTCCTCCCGGTGGTCATCGTGCAGGCGATGCTGTTCGGGGCGATGACGACCGCGGACCGTGCCGCACGAGACCGGCTCTCCGGCTTCGGGTCTCGTCTCAAGACTTTGCCGGTTCCCGCGGCGGTGCCGCTGGCCGCGCGGATGCTCTATTGCTTGATACGCTCGGTCGTCGCGCTCGTCGCCGCTGTCGCCGTCGGGTGGTCGTTCGGCTTCCGGATGGCCGGCGGTCCGGGCGACACGGGCCTGTTCGTGATCATCGTCGTGGCGTTCGCGATGGCGGTGTGCCTCGGCGCCGACGCCCTCGGCTCGCGGGTCGGCTCCGTCGAATCGTCGAGCCAATTGCTGCTGCTGCCCCAGCTGGTGCTGGTCCTGTTGTCCACGGGTATCGCTCCCGCGGAGTCGTTTCCGGCCTGGCTGGGCCCGTTCGTCCGTCACCAGCCGGTCTCCCGGGTCACCGACACGTTGCGCGGACTGGCCGCCGGTCACGCAACGGGTAGGGATCTGGCGGCGGCATCGGCGTGGTGCCTGGGGCTGCTGGCGTTGTTCGGCGTTTTGGCGGTGCGGATGCAGCGACGCGTCGGCGGCGGACGCCCCCGCGCGCCCCGCACGGTCCGGATCCCGTCTCAGGGCGCTCGACAGGCGCGGGATGCGTCCGCGCCGCCGTCGCGGGGCGCAGTGGCTAGTTGTGCGACGCAACGGGTTTCGTATGCACCGTCACTGACGGCCTTCGTCAGCCACAGCGCTTCGGAGGCCGGCCGGCTCCTGCGCCGCTGGCGGCGCGACCCGATCGTCGCGGTGCAGGCCCTGTTGTTCCCGGCCTTCCTCCTCATCGTCTACAAATTGCTGATCGGCAAAGCCGTTCTGGCCGTCACCGGACACGACAGCCTGTACGGGCTGGTTCCAATGTGTGCGGTGGTGGGCGCCGTGTTCGGAACCCTTGGTGCCGGTTTGGCTTTGCCGGCGGAACGAGAGTCGGGCGTACTGACGAGGTTGTGGGTGCAGCCGGTGCATCGGGCCAGCACGGTGGCGGGCCGGCTGGTCGCCGAGGCCGCCCGCACCACCGCGTCCGCCGTTGTGCTCACCATCTTCGGTGTCGCCCTGGGGCTGCGATTCAGCTACGGCTGGATCGCGGCGCTGGCCTTTGTGCTGGTGCCCGTGGCGATTTCGGCCGGGATGGCGACGTTGGTGATCGCGATCGCCGCCCGCGCGGACGGCAAAGCCATGGTGACCTGGCTGGGTGCGGGATGCGTGCTGCTGCTGTTCCTCAACACCGGTGTCGCGCCCGCCGGGGTCTTTCCAGGCTGGCTGCAACCGGTGGTCCGTTTTTCGCCCATTTCGCCGACGATCGAGGCGATGCGCGCGCTCGCAGAGGGCGGGCCGGTGCTCTCGCCGCTGTGGCAGGCCGCCCTGTGGGCCGGCGTCCTGGTCGCGGTGTTCGCGCCGGTGGCGGTGCGCGGATATCGCGCCGCGGCCGAGGCGGGGTGCTAGTGACGAGGCTGGCACTGTTGGACCAGGCCGCGTTTCTGCGGCTGCGCGCCACCGGTCAAGGGAGCACGGTGCAATGCACATGGGTCTATGACCGCGCCGTCGATATCGACGAATTGCGGTCCTTCAGAGACAGTCTCGGTGCCGGTCTGCTCGGGCGCCGGATCGAGCGTTCGCCGCTGCCGTTCGGGCGCCATCGCTGGGTGGCCGACAGCCGCTCACCGGACATCGCGTGCGAACCGCCGCGCCCACGGAGCGAGATCGGCGCGTGGATCGAAAGGCGCGCGCGGGTGCGCGTCGACCCCGAGCACGGGCCGACATTTCACCTCGGCGTGCTGCCGTTGGACGACGGTGGGGCGGCGGTCACCCTGGTGGCGTCACACTGCGTTGTCGACGGTCTCGCGATGGCAGCGGCCGTCACCGAAGCGGTCAAGGGAGAACCGCTCAATCGCGGCTACCCACAGCCGAATTCGCGTGGCCGGTGGCGCGCGATTCGTGAGGACCTGTCCCACGCCGTTCTCAGCCTGCCGGCGGCCGTCCGGGCGCTGATCGCGACGCTGGCGATACTGGCCAAGGCCTCGGCGGATCGACAGGCCCAGCCGCAAACGCGCGCACCTCGGGCGTCCGGCCCAATGGGACAGCGCCAGAACGGATTCGGGTCGGTGACGATTCAAACCGATGCCGCGGCATGGGAGGCACGTGCGCGCAGCCTCGGCGGGAGCAGCAACACGCTGTGCGTCGCGTTCGCCGCTCGCCTGGCGCACCGGATGGGCAGGGTGCTCCCCGGCGAAAACTCCGTGACGGTGGTGCTTCCGGTCAGCGATCGCACCGCCGATGACGACCGCGCCAACGCGCTGACCTCGATCACGCTCACCGTCGACGCCCACACCGTGGCTGGCGACTTGAGCGGCGTGCGTGCGGATGTCAAAGAGCTGTTGGCGTCTTTGGCTCGCCAACCCAACGAGATGCTCGCCGGATTGCCACTCATTCCGTTCACGCCACGATGGCTGGTCCGTCGCGCCGAAGGCATCGCCATGTCGGCCGGCCAGCTGCCGGTGGGCTGCTCAAACCTCGGCAGCCTCGATGCCGCCGTCGGCCGCATCGACGGTGCGGACGCCACCGAGTTCTCGATGCGGCTGGCCGAGCAGGGCATCACCCGGTCGCGCATCGAGCAAACACACGGCCAATTGTTCTGCGGCACAGGAACGGTCAACGGCAGCCGGTTTCTCACCATCGTCGGCTACCACAGCGCCGCCCACCCCATCACCGCGGCCACGAGCGAGCTCGCATGCGACGCGCTGGCCGACCTGCGTTTGTCCGCCACCACGGTCTATGGGGACGGGTCGTGACGGTGGAGGACCTCGCCCTCGAGGCCGATCAACGCGCGCGTCGCATTCACGTGGGTGTCGCCGTCGCGATCGCGGCGTGGGCGGCGGCCGTGCTGTGGTTCGCGATCAAGGTCGTTCCCCTCGACGTGTACTGGATGTCGTATTACACGGCCGACTACACGCATGGCTTCGTCCGCCGCGGGCTCGCCGGTGAACTGGTCCGGCTGGCCCCGAACCACTACTTCGCGGCCACGCTCAGTCTGCGCTGGCTGTCCACGCTGGTCTATTTGGGCGGGCTGGCAACGGTTGCCGGTGTGGTGGTCTCGGGTCGCCATCGGTCTGAACGCAGACTGATGCTCGCGGCGGTGTTGCCGCTGTTGCCATTCGGTGTCCCGTTCGCGGCGTTCTCGGCTCGGCCGGACCTGTTCGGTGGGGCGGCCCTCGCGGCGTTCAGCTCGGCGTTGGCGCTCACACGATCCCGGCCCGTCGCGACTGTATGGTGCGCCGCCTACGGCGCCGTCATCGCCGCCTTGACGCTGGTGCACGAGGCGGTAGGGCTGCAGTTCGCATTGGGGGCATTCCTGGCAATCATCGTCCTCGGCGGGGCCCTGGAAACCACCTGGCGCCGTGGCATGCTCCTGGCCGTGCTGCCGGGAGTCCTCACCACGGCTGCCGTGGCGGCGTTCGGTCGCCACGACATCGCCCCTCAACTGTGCGCGGCGGTGCCACATCACCCGGTGCCCAACCCCTTTGCCACGGTCACATCGCCCGCGACGCTGATGCACTACGTGCTTGCGGGACAACCGAGCCAAACCGATTATCACGACTGGGTGTGCCGCAATGTGATGCCCAACTACGCCAACGGAATCGCGGACGCAATCCGAACCGTCGGCCACATCGGCGCACTCGGCCTCACCGTCTCACTGCTCTTCGGCGCCGGTGCCGCCGCGGTGACGGTGTGGGGTCTCAGCGCCCTTTCGGGCGTCCCGCTGCGCGCGTTCGTCGACGCCTTGCGCGGGCGAACTGCCTGGGTAATCGCCGGCCTGCTGCTGGTCATCCCGGTCTTTCTGACCGGGTTCGACTGGACCCGTTGGCTGACGATCGTAGCGTTCGACTTCGCGGTCGTCTTCCTCCTTTTCGCGGCGCGCAGGCCCGAGATCGATCGGCGACCTACACCAAAGACGGTGCGGCTGTTCATCCTTCTCGTCATCGCGCTGGCACTGATCCCGGTGGGCGCGGTTCCGGGTTTCGGCGGACCACGGATGGTCTGACGAGGGCGCCCGATCGGGTTTTGCTGGACGTGACGCGTTGCCTGTCGATGTATCGCGGCTGGTAGAGTGCATGGCACTGTGAATTTCGGAGTTGGACTGCTTTCACGGTGGCCGCGACGGCAACCCGCGTTGGCCATCGTTGCTGCGCTGGCGCTCGTTGCAGCTGTACTCGGTTGCGGGGCTTTGCGAGCCGAAATGGCCGCCAACGCCTCGCCGCCCGAGGCGGCCGCCTCGTCGGTCAGCCCGCTTTCCAACCCCGTGCACTCCGACCACGAGTCGGTTCCGGTACGTCGCCTCGGCGTCGGATCCACGGTGAACGACGACAAGGCGTTCAAGAGCGTCGCGTTAAAGCGTGATCGTGGAAGCACTTTCGCTCTTTCCACGCCTCGGCAATCCGGATCGTCCGCCCCACCCACCCTCGGCATAATTTGGTCCCAGCAGCGCGTCGATGCGCCGGCACGCGCGCCGGCGTCCAGCCCCGCCGGGCACAATATTTTGATTCAGTTCTGCGTCGCCCGTTGCTGATCGGGCGCGTCACCTCGCCGGCGCGCAATACCCGCCCGCGGCGGATCAGACACTAGCCGCGATCAGCTCCGGTGCCCCCGGCATCTGCTGATCGGCGCGTCTGGGCCGTTCAGCAGATGCGTTGTGGCCATCACACACACCCCGGTGCTGCCGGGAAACAGGTGTGCCAAATTCGCACAATGGCGAGGTCAATCCAACGAACCCGGGTAATGCGGGCTCACCAGGTCGCGTCGCGTGATGCGTTGGGGACTTGGGCTTTTCATCACCACATCGATTGCGTGACCGGATGTCGTGTGCGACCGCCGCGGCGTCAGGACGGTCCGCCCAGAGAACTGACAAGGGACAGAGATAGGCATGGATTTTGGCGCGTTACCACCGGAGATCAACTCTGGTCGGATGTATTTGGGGCCCGGTCCCGCAAGTTTGCTGGCCGCCGCGGCGGGATGGGAGACGCTGGCGGCCGAGCTGACTGATGCCGCCGGCAGCTACCAAGCCGTGATCGCCGTCCTCACCGACGAGTCCTGGTCGGGACCGGCGTCGATGTCGATGGTGGCCGCGGTCATGCCCTACATCGCGTGGATGACGGCGACCGCCGAGCAATGCCAGCAGGCCGCCGCCCAGGCCACGGCCGCCGCGGCGGCCTTCGAAACCGCATACGCGATGACGGTCCCCCCTCCGCTGGTCGCGGCCAATCGCATTCGGCTGCTGGCGCTGATCCAAACGAACATCTTTGGACAGAACACGCCGGCGATCATGGCGACCGAAGCCGAGTACAGCGAAATGTGGGCGCAAGACGCGACCGCGATGTACGGCTACGCCGCCAGTTCGGCGTCGGCCTCGGCGCTTTCGCCCGTGGCGTCGCCGCCGCCCCAAACGGCGACTTCGACCGCCGTCGCCGGCCACATCGGCGCCGTCACCCACGCGGCGCTGCAATCCGGCAGCACCGCCCACGCGACGGCGACACAGTGGGCCTCCTCGGTGCCGCAAACCCTGCAAGGCCTTTCGACACCCGGCTCGTCCTCGAGCACGGGGCTGTCGCAGGCGGCGATGGGCACGGGCGCTTCGCTGGGATCGTCGGGGGCCACCGCCCCGCTCAGCGCGCTGTCGGGTCTGACCAACGCCTCCGGCAAGGGCGCGACGAAGAGCGCGAGCACGGGCGCGGGCGCCGCGACGGGACTGGCCTCCACACTCGCCGCCGCGCCGGCGCTCGACGGCGGTACGGGCGCGCTGGCGGGAGAGGCGGCGGGTTTCGGCGCCGACGGCGCTGGCCTGATCGCCGACACCGGGGGAATCGGCATAGACCTCTACGGGCTCGATTTGGATTACCAGGGGCTCGGTTTGGACTACCAGGGGTTGGCGCTGGACTACGCGGGCGCCGGTTCCATTTTGGGGGCCGAGGGCGCCGGCGGCGTGGAGGGCATCAGCGGTATGGGCGCCGCCGCGGGTCTGGGCAATCTCCCGCCGGTCGCGGGATTGGGTCACGGAGTTGCGGCGGGCGTGGGCCAAGCCAGCTCGCTGAGCACGTTGTCCGTGCCCCCGAGTTGGGCCGCCACCGTTTCGTCGGTCACGCCGCTGCAGGCCCTCCACTCCAGCGCCATGCCGGGCGGATGGGCCGCGGCGCCGTCCCCCGGCCCGACCGTGTCCAAGCTGCCCCTGGGCGGCATGGTCGGTCGCGAGTCCGAGGGTGCGGTTCAGCGCGTCGGTTTGCGTGTCTCGCTCATCCCGCATTCGCCGGTGGCCGGATGATGCAGCGCCCCCGTCCGCAGCCCGTCACGGGAGGCGCAAGCTCGTCGAATCCGAAGGAAATCGCAATGGACACACCCACACCACACCGGTCTGCGCACCGGCCGCCGAACCGAAAACCTTTGGCGCTCCTGACAAACGCGGCGATGTGCGCCGCGGTCATCGTGGCGCTCGGGGCGTCGACGCCGATCCACGCCGGCGCCGACCCGGATCCGGGTGACGACGGCCCCAATCCCTTTGGCGGCCTCAGCTGCAGCTGCGCACAGACCAGCCCTGCCGGCGCCCCCGCCCAGCGACAGCAGCTCATCGGGGGCTTACAGCAGGGACTCGCTGTCGGGCAGCGGGAACCGAACCTTGCCTCGTCGCCGGCAACACCACCGGCTTGACCCGCCGCCTTCTAGGAACTGGCCCGCCCCGATCTGCACATTGACGTAGAGGAGCACGTGATGCCCGACCGGGTGTTATCCGCCGAACTCATGCGGCAACACCGCGAAATAGGCGCTGCGATCGAATGTTTCGTCGGAAAGCTCGACGGCGGCGATCGGCAACCCGAGCTACTGAGGGCGACGATGGACGCGCTGCGCCGGCACATCTACCTGGAGGAGACCTTCCTGTTCCCGCCGATCCGCAAGGCGGGGATCATGATGCCCGTCTTCGTGATGATGCGTGAACACGGCGAGCTATGGCGGACGATGGAAGCCCTGACGCGACTGCTCGCCGACCGGACAGGCGGTCCACTGCTCGACGCCACCTGCAACCAGCTGCTGGACCAACTGCACGGGCACAACTTCAAAGAGGAGCCGGTGGTGTATCTGCACGCCGACTACGATTTGCCGGCGCCGACGAGCGCGCAGCTCACCCGGTTCGTCGTCACGGGCCGCATACCCGATGGATGGGTTTGCCAGCAGGCGGGCACGAATCGCGGTCGCTAGCCGGCTAACCGGGGTTATGCGCCCGCACTCGGGCGTGATGCAGCTCATAGTGAATTTCTACAATCGCCATTGTGTAATTACCCGGACACGTTTCCCTCCCTCACTCAGCCCGAGGAGCGCACCGGCACATGGCAATCCGATCAGCACCGTCACGACCTTCCACACCGGCACCCGCCGCGTCGTTGATCGGCAAGGGCTGGGCTCAGGGCGTGGCGCTGGTGATGATCTTCGGGTTCTTGGTGATGGGCATCTTGGTGTACCGGACCTACACCGCCTCAATGCCGTTGCCGGCCAACGTTGTTAGTGAGTCGGGCAAGGTGCTGTTCACCGACACCCAGATCACCCGCGGCCAAGAGCTCTATCAGGCGCGCGGCCTGATGCAGTACGGGTCGGTGCTGGGGCATGGCGCTTACCTCGGTCCCGACTACACCGCGGAATATCTGCGCATGTCGACCAACGATGTGGCCGCGCAATGGCGGGCACAGGGGGCGGCTGACGCGAAGGAACGGGTGGTGGCCGAGTTTCGCACCAACCGCTACGACGCCGACACCAAGACGTTGGTGTTCACCGATAAGCAGGCGGCCGCCTTCGACCATCTCCAACAGCATTACGCGGATTACTTCGGCGAGAACTCCACCAAGTACGGGTTGCTGCCGCACATGATCACCAGCACGGCCGACATCCATGACCTCACCGCGTTTTTCGCGTGGACGGCGTGGGCGTCCGCGGCCGAGCGCCCGGGTCACAGTTACAGCTACACCAACAACTGGCCGGCCGAGCCGCGGGTCGACAATGGGCCCACCGCATCGATCGTGGTGTGGTCGGTGTTGTCGCTGGTCACGTTGCTGGGCGGGACCGGCATCATGTTCGCCGTGTACGGGCGGTGGAGCCAGAAGATCGGGTGGCACAGCGCGGAGGCATCCACGTTGTCGTTCCGCCAGCCCGGCGAGGTGGGACTGACCGCCTCGCAGCGCGCCGCGATCTGGATCTTCGCGATCGTCTCGGTGCTGTTCTTGGCGCAGACCCTGATGGGTGGCGCCGTCGAGCACTACCGCGCCGACCTGTCGGCGTTCTACGGGCTGGATCTGGCCAAGCTGTTGCCCTTCAACCTCGCCCGCACCTGGCACGTGCAGTTGTCGCTGTTTTGGACGGCGGCCGCGTTTCTGGCGGGGGGAATCTTCCTGGTGCCCTTCATCAGCCGCCGGGAACCGCGACGGCAGAGTTGGCTGGTGTACGGGCTGCTGGGCGCGCTCGTCTTGGTGGTGGGCGGCTCATTGATCTGCGAGGCCCTCTCGATCTACGGGGTGATTCCCGCGGGTGGCTTGTTCTCCCAGCAGTGGGAATTCCTCGACCTGCCGCGGCTGTGGCAGATCCTGCTGACCGTCGGCCTGTTCCTGTGGATCGCGATCATCTGGCGCGGCATCCGCGGCAAGCTCAAGGGCGAGTCGAAGATGAACCTGCCGTGGATGTTCTTCTTCACCGGCCTGGCGATCCCGGCCTTCTACGCCGTGGGCCTGTTGGCGAGCCACGACACCCACTACTCGGTGGCCGACTTCTGGCGGTTCTGGGTGGTCCACCTGTGGGTGGAGGACTTCCTCGAGCTGTTCACCACCGTGATGGTGGCCTACATCTTCGTCCTGCTCGGGGTGGTGCGCGAGCGGATCGCGCTCGGAGTGATCTTCCTCGACATCATCCTGTACTCCGCCGGCGGTGTGATCGGGACGATGCACCACCTGTATTTCTCCGGCACGCCCGTGGAACACATGGCGCTGGGCGCGTTCTTCTCCGCCGCCGAAGTGATCCCGCTGACCTTCCTGACCGTCGAGGCCTGGGCGTTCCTGCAGCTGGGATCTCGCCAACAAAGCCACGAAACACCGTTCCCGCATCGCTGGGCGGTCATGTTCCTGGTGGCGGTTGGATTCTGGAACTTCTTGGGCGCGGGCATCTTCGGGTTCCTGATCAACCTGCCCATCGTGTCCTACTACCAGATCGGCACCGCCCTGACCGCCAACCACGCCCATGGAGCGATGATGGGTGTGTACGGCATGCTCGCCGTCGGGCTGGCCATGTTCGCCTTCCGTTACGCGATCCCGGCCGACAAGTGGCCGGAGAAGTGGGCGCGGCTGTCCTTCTGGTGCATGAACATCGGGCTGGCGTGGATGGTGTTCGCCACCTTGCTGCCGCTGGGGGTGTTGCAGCTGTACCACTCCGTGAGCACGGGGTATTTCGAGGCGCGGTCGCTGGGCTACCTCACCCGTCCCGGCAACTCGCTGATCGAATGGCTGCGGCTGCCCGGCGATTTCGTCTTCATCCTCGGCGGTGTCTTGCCGTTCGTCTGGATCGCGTGGACCGCGATACGCAACGTCCGACGCGCGCCGACCAGCGACGAGCTGCACGAACATCCGCTCTACACCGAACTCGACCCGACTCCGGCTGCATCGCAGAAGGGTTGACGATGACATCCCCCACCGCCGCGGCATGGCTGGTTGCCGGGTACGCACTGGCACTGGTGGCCACCGCCTGGGGTGTCGACGCGATGGCACGGCGCGTGTCGCAGCGCGCCGCGCAGTGGCGTAGCGGCCAATTCCGTTACCACGCCGACCATGACGCGTGGGTGTGCCCGGAGGACCACTGGCTGTGGCCGAGTTCCTTCGATCCGAAGCACCGAGTGATGCGTTACCGGGCCAAGCCCAGCGTGTGCAACAGCTGCCCGGTCAAATCGACCTGTACGACTTCGGAGCACGGGCGCGAGATCAGCCGCGAAATCGACCCCTGGCCGCATTCCGAAGCCGGACGCTTTCACCGCGGCATCGCTTGCTGCGTAGCAGCTTTGGGGGTGGTGATGCCGCTGGTGATGCTTGCCAGGCTGCACTCCCCCGCCGACCTGCTGGTACTGATCGGCGTCATAGCCATCGCCCTGGCGGCGGGGACGCCGCTGGCGGGCCATTTGTGGCGTACCCCGTCCAACGCTCCCGGGCACGTGGCGCACCGCTCCGCGCTGGAAGACCAGGCGGCTCTCGCGGTCGACCGCTATTCGACCCGCTGGGGCGCGGGCCGACCGGAGAAGGACGCGGCGACGTGAGCGCGCTGCTGTGGGTGGCCGGGGTGACAATCGCGGTGCTGGTGGTCGTGCTGACATTTCTTTCGCTTGCGGTGGTGCGCGAGTACGAGCGTGGCGTGGTGTTCCGGATGGGCCATGCCCGCCCGTTGTACGGGCCGGGCCTGCGGTGGTTGATTCCGTTGGTGGACAAGATGATTCGGGTCGATCAGCGGGTGGTGACATTGACCATCCCGCCGCAGGAGGTGATCACCCGCGACAACGTGCCCGCCCGGGTCAATGCGGTGGTGATGTTTCAGGTGGTCGACCCGCTCAAAGCGATTCTCGCCGTGGAGAACTACGCGGTGGCCACCTCACAGATCGCGCAAACCACCCTGCGCTCGCTGCTGGGCCGCGCGGACCTCGACACCCTGCTGGCCCAACGCGAGGACCTCAACAACGATCTTCGGACCATCATCGAGGCGCAGACCCGGCCCTGGGGGATCGAGGTCCGGGTCGTGGAAATCAAGGACGTCGAGATCCCCGAATCCATGCAGCGGGCGATGGCCCGGGAGGCCGAAGCCGAGCGTGAACGCCGTGCCAAGGTCATCAACGCCCGCGGCGAACTACAGGCGTCCGACGAGCTGAGCCAGGCCGCCGAGACCCTGTCGAAGAATCCGGCCTCGCTTCAACTCCGGTACCTGCAAACACTTTTGGAGTTGGGCGCCGATCAGAATTCGACCGTGGTTTTCCCACTGCCCGTCGACATACTCACGCCTTTCCTGCAGCGCTCGGTGACACCCCCGCCGTGATCCTCGCTGGGCATCGTCCGGCCGCGAGGCGATGTCACACCTCGACGCGGATCGCCCGTTCCGGGCAGCTCGCCGCGCCCTCGAGGGCCTTCTCCAGCAGGCTGGGGTCGACGTGGGGCTTCACGACGACACAGTAGCCCTCGGCATCGGGTTGGTAGATCTCTGGCGCGTGCGAGTAGCAGACGCCCCATCCCATACACCGGTTCCGGTTGACGACGACCCTTACCAACTCGCTTTCATCCACCTCGGCCGCGGCGAAGCGGGCGCGTACGTCATCCTGCGTGGCGGGCGTGAGTTCCCGTTTGGTCACGAGGTTGACCGCGCGATCCACCAGCTGGGCGTTGGTGGTCGTCCGCGATATCGTCGGGCAATCCCCGATGCCCACCCGGATGCCGAGCCCGCGGTTGAGCGCATGTTCCCAAAGCTCTTGGCGCCGTTCGGCGGAGCTCATCGCATACGGAACGACAACGATCTCGTGGTCGATCCACTTCGGGATGCGCGAGACCAGGTAATCGAGGACATCGGGGTCGGGATCGTTATAGGAGACCCAGCGATCGGAAAAGAACAACTTGATGTTCAGCGGTTGCCGCAAGATCCCGATGCGGGCCGCCAGTATCACCCAGCGCAAGTCGACGTCGTTGAACACACCGATGCTGGGCACCAGGCCCAGCTTGGTGAACCGGTCGAGTTCGGGCGGGTAAGACGGCTGCGAACCGTTCGAATCGTCGAAACCGACCGTCTTGAACTGGTTTTCGTCCTCCTGCCACAGCACACGCTTGACGTGTTGGGCGGGGTCGAACGGCGCGAGCAGCAGTCCCGTACCGGCGGGTGGGTGCTCGGCCAGCGCCCAGATGTGGTCGAGGCTACCGGCGTAGCCCGGGTAGGCCAACGGGTCGACGTCGCGGGCCGCGGCAGCCAGGATGGTGCGGGAGACCTCGTCGTCGGCCCACGCCTGCCGGCCGTCGTCGTAGCGGGCATGGAATTGGACGGCGGTGGCTCCGCGCTGCATGCACTCGACCACGTCGCGCGCCGTCTCTTCGGCGCCGTAGGGCACATTCGGGTTTTCATCCTTGCTGGCGTCTTCGTTGACCCCGACTTCGAGGTACACCTTGCCGTCGTCGCGAAAACTCATTGCGCCGCTGCCCTTTCTTCGCAGATGCCCATCGCCGGCCGGTGGCTGATCGCGGCCCGCGCGGCACATGCCCGCCCTATGTTTTTACAAATGAAATTGTGAAAAGTCTAGACGTCGTCGGGCGCGTTGACCAGAACGGACCGCATGGGACGGCTGGCGCGGCGTAATGGCTTGCCTCACTGCGGCTGACCGCCTAGGGCGGTCCGGCCGAAACCCGCGGTAGACCGCTGCGAATTCCGACTCCGCAGCCACAATCGGCTTACCGCTCGCGATCCGGGGCACAATATAAGGCACCTACCTCTCGTTTCTGCACACCGTTGGAGCCGGCGCATGATCACACTGGACCGCCTGGTGAACGTCCTGGGTGGGTATGGCGTCCGGTTGCGTTGGTCGTCGGTGCCCCGCTCGACCGAGCTGCGCAGCGTGGTCGTCCACGAGCCGCCCACCGAACGGCCGGTCGTCGGCGACGTTTTGCTGGCCATCGGCGCCGGCTCCCACGACGAGGCGGTGCGCTGGGCGGCGTCGGCCCGCGCGATCGTGGTGGTGCTGCGCGACCGTGACGCACCGGTGACCTTTGACAGTGACGCCGGTGTCGGCGCGGTGATGGTCATCGACGAGGCGGTGTCATGGAGCGCGGTCGCGGCGGTGGTCTACGGCCTGGTGCTGGAAGGTCGCGAGACGGAATCCGGGCGCGGCCCAACCGATCTGTTCGCGCTGGCCGATAGTTTGGCAGACGCGATCGGTAGCGCCGTCGTCATCCACGACCGTCTGTTGCGGGTGTTGGCGTACTCGAGGCTGCAGCAACATGCAGACCCGGCACGGGTCGAGACGATCCTTGGACGGCAGACGCCGGAACCACTACGCGCGCTGTTCGAGGCGCGTGGGGTGCTGGCTCACCTGGCGGTCTCCGACGAGCCGCTGTTTATCGCCGAGGCCCCTGACCAGGGCCTGACCGGACGCATGGTGGTCGCGGTGCGATCCGGCGCGGAACTGATCGGGTCGGTGTGGGTGGCATGCCCGGCGCCGCTGGACGACGCGGCGCGCGGGGCCCTGGCCGATGGCGCGCACACCGTGGCCCTGCACCTGCTGCGGTCACGCGCGAGCGCCGACCTGGAGCGCCAGGTCGAGTCCGAACTGGTGATCCGGTTGCTGGAGGGCGCGGCCGACGCGTCCACGGTGGCGAGCAGGCTGGGCCTGGCGCACAACGGTTTGCGCGTGATCGCGGTGCAGGCGTTCGTCGGGGCCGACCGCGATGCGGCGTTGCTGTTGGCGTTCGAGCGCGCCACCACGGGGTTCGGCTGGTCACGGCCGGGGCGCAGCGCGTTGGCGGGCAATATCGTCTACACCGTGCTCCCCGGCGAGGACGCGGCGACGGCGCGGCGCTGGGTGACGACTTTGCACGCGGCCCTGCCCGAGCGGGTGACGGTGATCGCCGGGATCAGCGGTGTGGCCGAGCTGGCGGACCTCGCCGCCGCCCGCCAGGAGGCCGACGAATGCCTGGCATTGCACGAGATGTCGCCGACCGCCGCGCCGCCGGCCTACGACGAGTCGTGGGACGACATCCTGCTGCAGCGGCTGCGAGCCGCGGCACGCTCAGGGCGCGCCCCGACCCGCGGACCGGTGGCCGAACTGCGCCGCCACGACCAGGCCAACGGCACGGACTACGTGCTCACGCTGCGAGCGTGGCTACAGGCCCAGGGCGACCCGACCGAGGCCGGCGAACGCCTGGGAGTGCACGAGAACACCGTCCGTTACCGGCTGCGCAAAATGGCCGAGCTCACCAACCTGTCGTTGGACGACGCCAGAAAGCGGCTGGCGATGATGATCGAGCTCGCGGCAACCGACACCGACTGACCGACGGGGCTGTCGGGATCCGACAAAGCGCCGCGGCCCGGTTGTCTTGGCTCGGCAAACCCTGTGGCGATCATGCCCGCCATCATGAGGTTGTCACCCGTGGCCGGTTTCAGTGGCGGCGTGTTTCCGGCTGCCGTGTGCGATCAAAGCCCGCGCCGACCCGTCGATAGGAAACATCCGATGAGCACCCACCGTCCCGATCATCTTCGGCCCGCAGGCGACCCGGACGATGGCGCCGCCATGGAGAGCTTCACCGTGCCGTTGCCGCGGGGACTGTCCTCGCGGTTGTTCGGGCACAACCCGCTGATACGCGCCAGCGACCGGGTGGAGGCGCTGGTGTTGGTGTTGGCCGTCGCGATCTCGCTGCTGGGGGTTCCCATCGGGGCTGCCGTGGGCACCGCCGTCCACGAGTCCAGCAGCCGCGTTCACGCCGAGCAGGCTCGCCGGCAGGTGACCGCGACGTCCATCGGCGACAGCCACTCGCGCAGGGATCTCGAAAGCCCAACGGTGACGATGCCTGCACGATGGTCGGTCGACGGGATCGAGCACACCGGTGACGTTTCCGCGCCGTTGAACGTGAAGTCCGGTGACGCGTTTGAGATTTGGGTCGATGGCAAGGGCACCCCGGTGCGCCCAGCGGTGCGGACCGCTGTCGACGCGGGGGTGGCGTTCGCCGTGGCGACCTGGTCCACCGTGAGTTTGTTGGCGGCGGGCTTGTTCGGCGTCGTCCGTGTCGCCCTCGACCGGTCGCGCTACGCCCGATGGCAACGGGACTTCGACAGCCTAGTTGGGCATCGATGAGGTAACGGCAGCAACGGCGTTGTCGGTTCGGCACAACGGCCCAGTCCCGCATTGTCGGATTCCGGCAACCACCGCGGCACCCGTCCACACCACCATGGACTTCACCAGTCAGAAGATCAGTTGCGGAGGTGCGCGATGGGTGGCGTCGAATCTATTGACGGCGGGCCCAGATCCGTGATCGTCGTGGGCGCCGGCGTCGCCGGGTTGTCCACGGCGTGGTTCCTCCAGGAACGTGGTGTCGACGTCACGGTGGTCGACCGCGCGGGCGTTGCAGCGGGCGCGTCATGGGGCAATGCGGGATGGATCGCCCCGGCACTGACTTTTCCGCTCCAGCCCGCCGGCGTGCTGCGCGACGAATGGCAGGCCGTTCGCGAGCCGGCCATGCCGCCGCAGCTGCCGTCGACCCTCGGCGCGCACCTGGGGGCCATTTTCATCCAGCTGTCCGCGCCTCATCGGCGTGCGTCGTCGCAGCGGGCCCTGCGCGCCGGCGTGGCGCTCAACGAGGACTGCATCGAAGCCTTCGACGTGCTGATCGCCAACGGGGTCGACGCACCGGTCACCGACGCGCCGATCACCGCGCTGTTTCGCAGCACCAAAGAGGCGCAGCGCATGCTGGAATCGCTGCAGCAGCTCGAAAACGCCGGACAGCCAATGTATGTCACCGCGCTCTCCGGCGCGGCGCTGCGCGAGCAAGTGCCCCTGGCCTCCCCGGAAGTCACCGCGGGGCTGAACATCAATGGACAGCGGTTCGTCGACCCGCGACGGTTCGTCGAAGCCCTGGGCCGCTCGGTGATGGCCCGCGGGGCGGCGATGCACAGGCTGGAAGTCGACGACGTCCACGGCTGGAATCACGGGGCCGTGGTGCACCCGCGCCGCGGCGACCCGCTGACCGCCGATGCCGCGGTCATCGCCACCGGTGATCGGTTGTCGCGGCTGGCCGGCCGCTGGCTGCGCGTCCCCGTCCAGGCCCAGAGCGGCTACTCGTTCACCGTGCCGATGGACCGCCCGATACTGGCGCCGATCTACCTGCCGGACATTCGCGTCGCGTGCACGCCCTACAAAGGGGCGCTGCGTGTTTCAGGCGCCTTGGAACTCCGCCGACACCACCAGCCGCACCCACGCGAGCGGGTGGAGGCCATCGCCGCCGACGCCAGTTCCCTACTCGACGGGGTGGATTGGGCCGCGCGCAGCAATGTCTGGGCCGGTGCTTGCGCGGTCGCCGCCGATGGCCGCCCGCTGATCGGTGAGCTGGTACGTGGCGTGTATGTGGCCGGCGGGCACGGCATGTGGGGTTTGGCACACGGCCCGGTGACCGGGCGGCTGTTGGCCGAACAGATCACCACCGGCAAGCAGCCCCAGGCTCTCGCCGAATTCGACCCGCGGCACCGGACCCTGCGTCACGCCACCCGTTAACCCCGGAAAGCAAGCCTCCCGCGAATCCTCGCCCGCGAGCACGTTCTCGGGCGCGCTCCAACGCTGTCAGAAGAAAGGGAAAAGATATGACCAGCACTCAACCCGCATGGATTTCACCGCAGGCCTACGAGCGGCTTCAGCGGGAATTGGCGACGCTGCGGGAGTTGTGTGACACCAACGCCGTCGGTAGCGCCAATGACGAGAATTCGATCGCCGTCCAGCGTGCGTGGCAGGTGCGCATCCGACGGATCCATGAGTTGTTGGTCGATGCGGTCGTCGGTGAGGACCCGCCCGATGACGGGATCGCCGAGCCCGGAATGGTTTTGACCATCCGCTACGACGACACCGGCGAGGTCGAAACGTTCCTGTTCAGCGTGCGCGGCGCCGAATACGGTGGCATGGAGGTCTATTCGATCCGATCACCGCTGGGCGCCGCCATCGCCGGTGCGCGTCCCGGCGAGCAGCGCACCTATACGCTGCCCAGCGGTGTCGCGCTCACCGTCACACTGCTGAAGGCCGTCCCCTACGGCGTTCACCTAGCCGGCATCAGCTGATGGCGATTCCATGATTTTCGATGTGATCGACCCGTTGGCGACGATGTTTCTTCTGGTCGCGGGGATCTTCCTGTTGATGGCCGTCGCGTATGGGCGAATGTGATACTCGAGGAAGCACCCGGCCACGCGTGTTCGTGGGGCTTTTCAAAAGCACGCTCCGAGACGGGGATTCACGTCACGGGGTGGCGAGCAGCAGCACGCCCGCGACCACCAGCGCGATCACCTTGACCGCCTCCAGGCCCACATAGGCGTAGTGACCGCGTGAGCGCGGCGCATCAAGGCCGGCGAGAACCTTGGCGGAACGCCGGTTCAAAAATGGTCGCACGACCAGCAACTGCGCCGCGAGCGTCGCGAAGGCGGTCAGCAGTGCCGCGATGACGCCCGCCGGCGGAGGTTTGGCCAGAATCACCGCCACAAGGATGACGGCGAAGACGACCTCGACGCTGTTGAGCGCGCGAAAGACCAGGCGCCCGATCCCGAGCCCGATCCGCCTCGTCACATCGGGCGCGCGAAACTTCAACGGTGCTTCCAGAAATGAGATCGCCAACACCATTCCCAACCACACGAAGGTCAAGGCGACGGCAATCGATCCCTCGGCGTTCATCACGAGATTCCGCGTCGGTGGCCCACTGGTTCCTCGCGTGGCATCACGACCGTGTTCACGCCGGCTCGGGCTCCTGCTTGGGCAGGTTGGCCACCAACGGTGTGTCGACACCGAGCGGGCCGATCTTGGCGGCCCCGCCCGGCGACCCCAGCGGCTCGTCACGGCCCTGAAGCGTTTCGGAAAAGAACGCCGCGTTGTCCGCCAGGTACGGCTGCAACTCTTCGGGCAGGTCGTCCTCGTAGTAGATCGCCTCGACGGGGCAAACGGGTTCGCACGCCCCGCAATCCACGCACTCGTCGGGATGAATGTACAGCGCCCGGCCACCCTCGTAGATGCAGTCGACCGGGCACTCCTCCACGCAGGCCCGGTCCATCACGTCTACGCATGGCTTTCCTATCACGTATGCCATGACGTAGAGTTTACACAAGTCGGCTTGTATAAACCAGATGGACCTGGTTCCGATGACCGACACGCAACCACGAACCGTGAACGCGACCCGGACTGAAGGCACCTTGCCCCCCCCGGCGGCTGTGTCAGCGCTTCAGCGCGGCACCAGGATGTCTAGCTCCGGCGAGTCCGCGCCCGTCAGCCGTCGGTGCATCGCCCAGGCGATCCGGGCGCCCTGGATCTTCGCGCGCTCGGCGATCGGGCCCCGGAACATCTCGTCGACGGTGCCGTTCCACACGGTGAGCCACCGGACGAAGTGACTGCCGCCCAACGGGCTTCGTTGATTGACATGACGGTGGGCGTGCAGGGCGCTGCCGCGGTACAGTCCGGCGCGGAACAGCACGGTCTCCCAGAAGTCGGCCATCACCGGGATGTGCGACTCGAGGCCCTTGCTCCGCAACTCCGCGAACGGCTCGGCGAGAACGTCGTCGATCATCACCCGGCCGTAAAACCGGCGCAACAGTGCCTCGATGTCCGCGCGGGAGACCAGATCTGCGTCCGCTTGGCCCACCGGGGCGCACACCTCAGTCATGCGCGGTCACCGTGGCAAGACACAATTCGGGTTCGACGAACGGCTCCAGCTCGACGTGCATCCCCGGCTCCGAACCAACCGGCTTAGCCGGGCCCGCCAGGCCCTGCAGGAGGCCCCGGTGCAGCGCGCACGCCACCTCGGGGTGATCACGGGCCAGATCACGGACCGGGCAGCTGTGCAAACGAATTATCCGCCGGTTGCGGCGGGTCGATTTTTGGGCCGGAACCAGCTCGGGAGCGAATCCCATCCTGGCGAACACCGTCGTGATCATCGCCGAACGCTCCTCAGCATCCTCCGCCGGTGCCGCGTCGCGTGGAACATGGTGTCCCACAGGGTCTTCGTGCGGGACGTCGTCGGTGATCCGCTCGGCCCAGCGCCGGCCGGCGGCTTCGGCGCGGCGGCGCCTCTTGTCGGCGGTATCGCCGAGTTCCAATGCCAATATTTCGGCCAGGATTCGATAGTCCAGCCGCTCGCGCACCGCGCGGTAGCCGGTGCGGGGACGTCCCACACCGGTCCGCGTGATCCGAGTCCGCTCAACAAGTCCCTCGGCGCACAACGTGTCGAGGTGAAAACGCACGGTCGTCGTGTGCAGCCCAAGCCGTGCGGCGAGTTCGGTCGCATCGACCGGTCCGTCATGCTCACGCACCAGTTCAAGAACTCGTTGGCGCTGCCGGTTCTGTGCCGCGCGGTGCGGCCGTCCGGCCTCGGTCCCGGTGCGCTCGCCCACCCCATCCATCCTCTCGTCCGGTTGCCTTCCAGCAATTTGGAGGATAATATTCATTAATAGTAGCACTGGATGTCCGAGTCGTCCTCCCCAGCGAACGGCCTTGGGCCAGCGGAGAAGCCGGAGGTGCGTCGTGTTCGACACTATGGTGGAAACCAAGGTCATCGAGGATGCGGTCCGGTTGGCCTGCCGCGCCCCGTCGCTGTACAACACCCAACCGTGGCGATGGGTGGCCGACGGCGCTGGGCTGGACCTGCTGCTCGACACGAGCCGTGTCGTGCACGCGGATCGATCGATGCGCGAGGCCCACATCAGCTGCGGCGGTGCGCTCGAACACCTCCGGGCGGCGATGGCGGCCGCGGGTTGGACCGCCGAAGTCGAACGCTTTCCCGAGCCGGGCAACCCTAGGCACCTGGCCAGGGTGAGCTTCGCCCCGTCCGACGGCGTGACCGACCACCAGCGTCGCCGCGCCGACGCGATCCTGCAGCGTCGGACCGATCGGCTCCCGTTCCTCGCGCCGCTCGACTGGGAATCCTTCGAGGGCTTGCTCCGCGGCAGGATCGACGCGGGCGTGGTGCGCTTGGACGTACTGCCGGAGGAGATGCGTCCGCGCCTGGCCGAAGCGGCCGAGTTCACCGAGTCGCTGCGCCTGTATGACTCCTCGTATCATGTCGAACTCGATTGGTGGACAGCACCGTTCGAGGTATCGGAGGGGATCCCTTACAGCTCGTTGATCTCGGCCGCCGAAGCGGATCGGGTGGGCGTCAATCGCCACTTCCCCTTCACCCGCAACCCGGACCGGCGTGCCGGGGTGACGCGGGACTTCTCGAAGATCTTGATGCTGTCCACCGAAGATGACAGCCACGCCAACGCGTTTGCGTGCGGCGAAGTGCTATCGAGTGTCCTCCTGGAATGCACGATGGCCGGCTTGGCCACGTGTCCGGTGTCGCAGTTGACGGAACTGTCCGTCAGCCGTGAACTGCTGGCGGCGGTCACGGGTCACACCGACCTCCCCCAGGTCTTGATCCGGGTGGGTGTCGCGCCGGCGCTCGACGCAGCCCCGCCGCCCACGCCGCGGCGCGCGCTCGCCGACGTGTTGCGGCGGACACGTTGAGTCTTAGCCATGGTAGGGATTACCGCGCCGATCGCCGACGACCGCGCCGCAGTCATCGCGATGATCGAGACGGTTCCCCTGCGAATCCCGCTCCAGGCGGGCCATGACGATGCTGGCCAACGCGCACGGTGACGGGCTAGGGTTTGCACAAATAGCACTTGTATAAATGCCACGCAACGGAGAAAGGGATCGCGGACTATGAGCATCGCGGAACGGGCGGCGCGGACCACCTGGGAAGGCCCGCTGGCGTCGGGCGAAGGCAAACTGTCGCAGGGCAGCAGCGGAGCGCTGGACGGCCTGCCGCTGACCTGGGCCTCTCGCACCGAGCAGCCCGGAGGCAAGACGAGCCCCGAAGAACTCGCGGCGGCCGCACACTCGTCGTGCTTTTCGATGGCATTGGCCTTGAAATTGGGCGAGAACCACACTCCGCCACAGCGACTCGAGGTCACCGCCACCGTGACCCTGGATGCGGTCGATGGTGTTCCGACGATCACCACCTCGCAGCTGAAGGTCAAGGCCAGCGTCGCCGGCCTGGATGCCGAATCCTTTGCCGCCGTGGTGGACCAGGCCGCGGCACTGTGTCCGGTGTCGCGGTTGTTCGCCGGAGCGACGATCAGCGTCGACGCCGAACTCGACTAGAACAGAAGCCGCCCGACACAGAGGGGATGCGAATGACCAGCCCGACGCTATCTGCCGAGTTGACGCGAGAACACCGCGAAATCGATGACGCGATAGAGGCTTTCATCGAAAAGCTCGACTGCGGCGGCCTGCAGCGCGAACTATTGACCGACACCCTGGTAGCCCTGCGCCGGCACATCTACCTAGAGGAAATCTTCCTGTTCCCGCCGCTGCGGGAGGCCGGGATCGTGATGCCGATCTTCGTGATGATGCGCGAGCACGGTCAGCTCTGGCACACCATGAACACGCTGGAGGATCTGCTCGCCGACGGGAACGACGTTCCGCGACTGAGGGATACGTGCACGCAGCTGCTGGATCAACTCCACCAGCACAACTCCAAAGAGGAGCCGGTCATCTATCCGAACGCCGACACCGACCTGCCGCCGCAAACAAGCGCGGAGCTGACCCGGTTCATCGAGGCCGGACGCACGCCCGACGGGTGGGTGTGCCAGCAGGCGAACGCGTGAGGACGCAGCCCGCTGACGTATCGAAGGAGGATTCTCAATGCGCGTGCTAGTGGACCGTGATCGCTGTGAGGGCAACGCCTTCTGTGTGAACATCGCCCCCCAGGTGTTCGAGCTCGACGATGACGAATACGCCGTGGTCCTCACCGACCCCGTGCCCGCCGGGCAGGAGGCGCTCGCCGAGCAGGCCGTCGCGGCGTGTCCGCGCGCGGCGCTGTCCCGCGAAGACTAGACGCCCCGCGCGGTTTCGCGTATTGCCCCTTACCGCTTGATCAGCCGCAACCGCCAAGCCTCCGGACCGCGCTGCTCGTAGCGGATTTCGAGTCGCCCCGACGTCCGGTGGTCGAGCTGGCGCAGCAGCGGGATCGGGTCGTGGGGAGCGACCAGCACCAGGGCGCCGCCATCCGGAACCGCGTCGAACGCGCCGAACACGGTCGCGTGCCGGATCGAATGCGGCACGTCGCGGACGTCGAGCACGGGATCGTCGGCATCGGTTTCGCCGCAGCCGCAGTTGTGTGATGGCTCGGCGCCATTGGTGGTATGCGGGTGGCCGAGGAGTTCGTGCATGCCGTGGGTTACCTCCACCAGGGAGACGTCCGGGTCGGCGGCGACGATGGGCAGAATCCGCTCGTTCTCGTCGACCAGGTGCGCGTCGAACAGCACCCGCAGGGCTTGGGCGGAACCGGCCGCGCGCACCGGCGGTTCCGTGCGGATGCCGTCGACGAGGGAGCCGATGATGCGGTGCGCCGCGATCATCGATTCGATCAGGGGCCGCGCGCGCTGGGTGCGGGTCGCGGCCGGGTACAGGCGCTCCTCCTCAGCCGCCGCGTGCGGCAGCAACTCACCGGCCAGGAAGGCAAGGGCGGCAACGCGTGTCGGCTCGAAGTCCGCACCGCGCTCGACCGCCGACACCATCGCATCGGTAAGCACCGCCAGCTGCCCGGCGAGTTGCGCGTGGTGACTGGTGATGGCTTCGACCGCCTCGGCATCGGCAGCTGTGGACGCCACGATCACATCGTTGGCCGGCATTTTCGGTTCCTTTCCGTTGAGCTGACGCTCGCCGAGCGGGTGCGGCTCATTGCGCTAGGTGCATCGCCCAACAATTTACTACAATAAATTCCGTGAAAAAAGAGCCGGTCGTCCTGGGCCCCCGGCCGACGCCGGTGCTGGTGGCGCCCGTGGCGCTGTCCGGGCAGCGGCTGCGGGTGCTCGACTACGTGCGCGCACACTCCCCCGTCCGGGTCACTGACGCCGCCGCGGCTCTTGACCTGCACGCCAACACCGTTCGCGAACATCTCGACGCGGTCGTCGAGCTTGGGCTCGTCGAACGCTCCACCGCCAGGACACCCGGACGCGGACGTCCGGCCACGCTGTACCGGGCATCGGCCGCCGACCCCGCGGTGGCGACGCGTGACTACGCGGGTTTGGCGACCGCGCTGGCCGGACAGCTGGCTCGCACCAGCGCGCACCCGGAGCGCGACGCGCGTGCGGCCGGCGTCGAGTGGGGCCGCGAACTCATCAACGAGTGCGGCCGCACCGGCGACGATGCGCGGCAGTCCGTGCTCGACGCGTTGGCCCGCCTCGGCTTCGCGCCCGACGACGACCCCGACGCGCGGCGAGGCATCGCACTGCGCCGGTGTCCCCTGCTGAACGCGGCCCGTCGTTATCCGACGATCGTCTGTCAGGTCCACCTCGGGATTGTCGAGGGAATGCTGGAGCAGCTCGGCGCCACCGACGCGCCGGGCCTCGGTCTCATCCCGTTCGCCGAACCCGGATCCTGCAGGTTGTTCCTGCCCGATCCCGTTGTGCGGCATGATGACGCTGCGCCACGGCCGCGGTCCGGTTAGACGTTGGCGACCAGCGATGATCCCCGGCGACCGCGTGTTCGCTTGCGTTGCTTGCTGATCGCTACCAGGTGTGCCACCGCCGGCCCGATACCGCGGGCCAAAGCGTCGATGTCAGCGACGGCCTCGTAGTCGGCCAGGACACCTTGGCGACGACTGTCCCCGGGCCTCGTCAGCCACTGCGGCTCATGGGCCGACGGGTGCTCGAGCCGAGGCGGTCTCGCCCCGAATGCGCGGGGGCGCACGGCATGCCCGGCGCCTCAAAGGCGTGGTGGCGGCGTGGATTAACCGTTGACACTCTGCGGCAGCGCCTCAATGGTCAAGCAGGTAAGGGACGTTCGATCCCGGCGTTGACGTCAGGAACGTGAAACGAGTGTGGGCATGGCGGCCCAGCCGCGGACCGCGGCGGTCTCCGAGGGCACCGCGTTGGCCCAGTCGACCTCCCACGCCGGGAAACGCTTGAGGATCTCCTCCAACGCGATCCGACCCTCCAGGCGGGCCAGCGCGTTGCCCATGCAGAAATGCGTGCCCGCGCCAAAGGTCATGTGCGAACGCTGTTCCCGGTAGATGTCGAAGACGTCACCGTCCGGCGGGAACCGGCGGTGGTCGCGGTTGGCCGCGCCGACGAGCATCAGCATCGCCGAACCCTCCGGCACGGTCTGGCCGTAGTACTCGACATCGCGGGTGACGTAGCGGGCGATCTGGAGCGCCGGCGGTTCCCACCGCAGAATCTCCTCGATCGCCTGAGGAATCAGTCCCGGGTTCTCCACCAGATCACGGCGCTGATCCGGGTAGTCGGCCAGCGTCTTACCGGCCCAGCCGATCAGGCGGGTGGTGGTCTCGGAACCGGCCGTGGCGATAACCGTCAGGTACATCAACAGCTCGTCACGGCGCAGCTTGCGCACCGTGCCGGTCTCATCCTCGAACTCGGCGTTGAGAAGGTCGGTCATGATGTCGTCGGACGGGTGTTCGGCGCGCCAGTCGACGAACTCCGCGAACACCTCGCCGGTGGCCAGCGCGTCGACGGTCTTCCCCTGCAGGGTCTCCTCGCCGTGGTCGGTGATCTGCCGCTGCCGGTCTTCCGGGAGCCCCAGCAGCATGCCGATGACGCGCATGGGCATCTGCTCGCCGAGGTCGTTGACGAAGTCGAACCGACCCGACCCGACCAGCGGATCCAGGCACCGCGCGGTGAACTCGCGGATCTGCGGCTCGAGTGCGAGCACCTTGCGCGGAGTGAACACCCGCGACAGCAGGTTGCGGTGAATGTTGTGAATCGGCGGATCCTCGAAAATCAGTGTGCCCGGCGGTATTTCCATGCCCGACTTGATGATCTCGAGCAGGGCTCCGCGCCCGGAGATGAACGTCTCGTGGTCGATGACCGCCTTGTTGACGTCGTCGTAGCGGCTCAGCGCGTAGAAGTCGTGCTGTTCGTTGTAGTACAGGGGCGCCTCTTCCCGAATCCGGGCGAACACCGGATAGGGGTTCATGTTGAGGTCGATGTTGTAGGGGTCGTAGTACAGGTCGGATTCGGTGGGGGCGGTGGGCACGGTCATCAGAACTCCGTCGGGGCTGCAGGGCTGTTCAGCTGAATGGGACCGACGCCGTCGGCGGCGGGCTGCACGATTTCGATGTCGAATGTCGCGGTGTAAGCGAAGTGCTCATGACTTCGCCGACGTCGTTGTGGCTCCCTGCGGCGATCTCGGCAGGCATGACTTGCTCAGCGGTCATCAGTTTCCCGTCGGCCCGTTGCGACAACGCAGTTACACTAGCACAGGCAAATGTAACGCCAGCCGTGCTCACTCACCCCCCGCTAAGCAGTAGGTGGGCCGGCTCATCTCGCGTCCCGTCGACCGGGTGAGGCGCGTCAGACCACGCGGCCGCCCGCACATTGGCGACAGGAATGCTGTTGAAGCAGCGCGATTTCTACCGCTGGGTCCCTCACGCCATCCTCTTGCTCCAGGATTGATCCCAACGATCGATCGACGCCACCTCATCAAGCGGTTTGCGCCGCACCGCGTGGTGTCCCCCCTTGGGCCAGCCCACCGTGAGCAGAGTCGCGATGAGCCAGTCGTCAGGGATTGCGACCATGGACCGCAGCTGATCCTCGCAGGACCCGTGCCACAGGGTGATCGCCGCGCCCAGGCCTTGCGCCCGCGCCGCCAGCAGGAAGTTCTGGACGGCGGGAAAGATCGAGCCTCCCTGCTGTAGTTCGGTGGTTCCCCGCTGCGGCTGGACACAGAACAGCACCAGCACGGGCGCCGCGCCACCGACGCTCATGTGCTCAGCCATCGCGCGCAGCACGCGCGACTTGGGGTCGTCAGCCTCGTCCTCGGGCATCGAAAGCCGATAGAACTCGGTCATGACGTCCCATGTCTTGTGAGCCGCCGCCGTGACCACGTCGCGCAGAGCGCTCGATCTCAGCACCACAAACTTCCACGGCTGCTGGTTGCCGCCGGACGGAGCCCAACTCGCCGCACGCAGACAAGCGTCGACGGCCTCGTCGGAGACGGGTTCGTCGCGATAGCGCCGTACCGCCGACGCGGTCCGCATGATCTCCCATAGATCCACCGATGCGGGCGGGACCGGTTGTTCGCTCACAGCTTCGCCTTTGCGGGCAGCACGCCCCGCCAGGTTCCACCGCGCACGGGACCGGTGACCAACGGCAGATCGAGGGTGGACAGCAAACCAACTGGTGCGGCCATCACCGCGGGGATGGCATTGAGTTCGCGCATAACCGTCGCGTAGGTCAGGCCGCGCATGTTGTCCCCGCGGCCGTGCATCTCGATGTCGACGGTGTAGGTGGGCAGGCCGTCCACGATGACCCGGTAGCCACCGAGCGGTGATGGATGCCGCGGCCAATCCGGCGCGGCACCGTCGCCCATTCGGGTGATGTGTTCCAGCACAACGCGTTCCTCTCCACCGACCATTCCGGCGAGCTTGAATCGCATTCCTCCCATGGTTCCCGGTTCGATCCACCCCGACGCCACTTCGTAACGCTCTGTCGCCAACCATTTCTCGATCGTCGTCTCGACGCGATCGAGTGGCAGGCCAACACCATCCGCGACCAGATGCACGGTGGGTCCCCACAACGCGGCGAGGCGGTCGGGGTCGAAGAGCGGCGCCGGATGATCGGGGGTATGCCCGAACCCCATGAAGTCGAACATGATGTCGGGTTGACGGATCGGGCCGTAATCGAGCATCTCGAGCATGGTGATGCCGTCGACACGGCTGCTGAAGCCCGTCATCGTCAGCGCGATCACATCGTTGGCCCAGCCCGGATCGACACCGCTGTTGAAAAAGCTGGTCCCGCCCTCCGCGCAGGCCGCCTCGAGCAGTTCGACGGTTTCCTGGTCGGCAGCGGGCGGATAACACATGGGCACCAACGAGGTACACACCACGTGCTTGCCAGCGCGCAGGCAGCGCGCGATGTCCACCGCCGCGTCGTGGTAGCGATAGTCACCCGACGCGAAGTAGGCCACCACGTCGGCGTCCACCGATAGTGCGGCCCCGATGTCCCGCGTGGCGATGACGCCGGTCGCGGGCATCCCGCACAGGTCGCCGGCGTCCTTGCCGTCCTTGGCTTCCGCGTGCACCACGACGCCGGCCAGCTCCAGGCCGGGATGGGCGATGAGGGCACGCAACGCGCCGATGCCGACCTGACCAGGACCCCACAGGATCACTCGCGGCTTACCTCGACCGTCCGCCATCGGCACCCCTTCCGGTCGTCGCCCGCCGACCTGTGAGAACATATCTTCTCATATAGAGATAACACCATTACCGGATGCGGGACGAAGGGGCGAACGGTGAGCGATTACGAATTCTTGAAGTGGGAGACCTTCGACGACGGCATGATCGTTCGGATCTCGCTGAACCGCCCCGACCAGCGCAACGCCCAAAACCGCG
Source organism: Mycobacterium intracellulare ATCC 13950 (assembly GCF_000277125.1). Lineage (NCBI taxonomy): Bacteria > Bacillati > Actinomycetota > Actinomycetes > Mycobacteriales > Mycobacteriaceae > Mycobacterium > Mycobacterium intracellulare. The sequence goes on along the minus strand of NC_016946.1, from coordinate 2,031,263 downwards.
GCATGCTGGTCGAACTCGACGAGGCGTTTGCCCGCGCCGAATCCGATGACAACGTCCGCGTCGTCGTCTTGGCCGGCGAGGGCCCGATGTTTTCGTCGGGCCACGATATCGGCTCCAAGCAGGCGCGTGCCGAGTTCGGCCCCGGGCCCGGCCAGCACCCCACCGTGACCATCAACGGCGGTACGCGCGATGGAGCGGAGCGGACCATGCTGCAGGAATGGCACTATTTCTTTCAAAACAACCTGCGCTGGCGCAACCTACGAAAGATCACCATCGCCCAGGTGCACGGCGACGTGTTCTCGGCGGGACTCATGCTGATCTGGGCCTGTGACCTCATCGTGGGCAGCGAAGAGGTGCGCTTCGCCGATGTGGTAGGCACGCGGCTGGGCATGTGCGGCATGGAATACTTCGGCCATCCCTGGGAATTCGGACCGCGGCGCACGAAGGAGCTCATGCTCACCGGTGACGCGATCGGGATCGAAGAGGCCTACCGGCTCGGCATGGTGAGCAAGATCTTCCGGCGCGACGAACTGGCCGAGCGCACTCTCGAGTTGGCGCGACGCATCGCGGAGGTGCCCACGATGGCGGCCCTGCTCATCAAAGAGTCGGTAAACCAATCAGTCGACAACATGGGTTTTTACAACGCGCTGCAGTCGTGTTTCGCGTTGCACCAATTGAATCACTCGCACTGGGCCCAGATCCGGGAGGACAAGCTCCCCACCGCCGGCGAGGCGCAAGGGGTGCCGAACTGGCGGAGCGCTCCCCCGGTTGTCTTGGCCGTGAAAGATCAGGTCCGGTCCAGCGTCTAACGTTGTGCCGGTGACCAATAACTCGCCCGCGGCGCCACGCCCTATGGACGTCACCGTTCCGGGACATCTTTTCGCCCAGCTGCCGTTCTACGACGTCGTCGACACCGATGACTCGGTCGTCGTTGACCTGCACAACCGAGGAGACCTGAGGAACATTCGCGGCGCGCTGCAGGGTGGGCTGGTAGCCACTCTCATCGATGTCGCCGCAGGGCGCCTTGCGGTCAAATATGCCGGCGACGGCGACGGCGCGGGAACCGCGGACATGTCCATCCATTTCCTGGCACCGATCGTCGATGGCCCCGCGCGTGCGGTCGCCACGTTGGTGCGCGCGGGAAAACGGATGATCGTTGTTGCCGTCGACGTCTTCGACGTTGGCCGCGACCGACTCGCGGCGCGTGCGACGCTGAGCTTCGCGATCCTTGCGCGTCGCGATTCTGTTCACTCCGCGGCGGCGCCATAGCGCGCATCGGCCACCCGGTCCAATGCGACCGCGGGTTCGCCGAAAACCATTGCCCATCCCCGAACCCGGCGATAGTAAAGCTGGATGTCGCCCTCCATGCCGAACCCGTATCCGCCCTGAATGTGCAGGCTGCGCCGAGTGGCGTCGCGCGCCGTCTCATAGGCGAATGCGAACGCCATCGCAGCCAGTTCGCGAACGCAATCCGGCTCGTCGGCGAATGCGCACGCGGCCTTGAGCCCGAGCAGCCGCGCCCCATCGGCGGCGGTGGCGCTGTCGGCCAGCGGGTGAGACACCGCCTGGAACGAGCCGATCGCGGTTCCGAACGCATGACGTTGCTGGGCGTAGTCGACGCCGATCTCCACGGCCCTCTTGGCCGCGCCCGCCAAAGCCGCGGCGGTCAGCGCGAGCCACAGGTCAAGGGCGCCATCGAATAGGCCGCGCGCCTGCGGCCCGTCCGCAAGGACGACGGGACCATCGTCAATCATGATGTCCGCCAGCGGCATTGACCCAAGGTTTTCCACTATGGTGCGGTTCTCGCCGATCGGCACCACCAGCAGCCGCCCCTGGGTCAGGGCGATGACGTGGTCTGCCACCGCCCCGCCGGGCACCAACCCCAACCGACCACCGCGACCGGTGCGGGGCGCGAACGTGACCAGCTGCTCACCGGCGAGGACCTCATTCAAAAGCCCGGTACCGGCCTCGCCGGACGCCGCCAGCAGCCGCGCGGCAACCTGCGCTTCGATGACGGGAGCGGACGCGACCGCGCGTCCGAACTGTTCGGCAATCAACGCGAGTTCCAGTTCGGGCGCGCCCCATCCGCCGGCCGCCTCGTCGACCGCCATCTCCACCGCCCCCGTCTCCAGCAGGGCCTTCCACAGCTTGAGGTCGAAGCCCAACGGCTCGGCCGCCCGGACTCGTTCGGATGTCGACTCGCGCGCAAACAGCGCGGCGAACGAATCCACCAACTGTCTCTGTTCGCCCGTCAGGCTCAGGTCCACGTTATCGCCCCGTCACGTGCGGATATGGTTACTCTCAAAATTGAGATTAACATTGCCATGCGTACCGTCCTGGGCCGCGTGCCACGACAGATTGGCGTGCATACATGCACTTTCAGCTCGATACGGAGACCGAGACCTACCGCGACGGACTCCGTGCCCACTTGCACGACGTGTTGACCCCCGAATTCGAGGAACGCATCTACCGCAGCGGGGTCGCACACGACGACGAGTTCGCCAAAAGTCTCGTCGACAAGGGCTATTTCGCTCCGGCCTGGCCCGTCGAGTTCGGCGGACAGAGCCGCAACGCATGGGACGATCAGGTCGTCAAAGAGGAACTGATGCGGTATGACGCGCCGGTGTACCTCTCCGAGACAACCAGGATGGTTGCGGCGATCATCCGTGAGATCGGCACCCCCTTCTTGAAGGACCGCATCCTCACCGGAGCCATCAACGGCGACATCACCATTGCGCTCGGCTTCACCGAACCCGAATGCGGGTCGGACGTCGCGGCGGCCGCCACCCGCGCCGTGCGCGACGGCGACGGGTGGGTGATCAACGGCTCCAAGATGTTCACCACCAACGGTCACCTCGCCGACTTCGTGTTCCTGCTTGCGCGCACGAACCCGGACAAGCCGAAACACAAAGGCCTGACGATGTTCCTGGTGCCGGGCGACTCTGATGGCTTTGCGGCACAAGCCGTATGGACGCTTTCCGGGGAACGCACCAACATCACCTTCTACAGCGACGTCCGGATCGGCGACGAGTGGCGCATCGGCGAAGTCGATGGCGGCTGGCAGGTGCTCAGCCTGTCGCTGCAAGACGAGCACGCGTCCGGATGGGGGCCCCACCTGATCCGGCTGCTGCACCATGCCGAGCATTGGGCAACCACCAGCGCGTCCGGCGACGGCTCACTGCCGATCGCCAATACCGACGTCCGGCGCCGGCTCGCCCGCGTCGCGATGGAGGCCGAGGTGTCGATGCTGCTGCAGCGCCGGTGCGTGTGGATGGTCGAGCAGGGCGACATACCGGTGGCCGAGGGGTCAATGTCCAAGGTGTTCAGCACCGAGGCGCTCGAGCGTGCCAGCCAGGACGTGTTCGAACTCGTCGGCCCGGACGGTCTACGCAGCTACCTCGAGCCGACCGCTCCCGAACGCGGGCGGTTTGACCACTCGCTGCGATTCTCCTTGGGCACGACGATCTATGCGGGTACCAGCGAGATCCAGCGCAGCATCATCGCCCAGCGCGGGCTCGGCCTACCCCGTTAGTTTCTTCGGCCGTCCGGCCCGTCCGCCGGCTGCGGCACGCGGCGCCTTGCGCGCCGGCTTGGCTTTGACGTCCGACGCGGGCGGCGTGACGGCCTGTTTGCACCACGCCCACAACTGGTCCTCCGTCAGCTTGGAACCCTTGCCGCCCAGATGAAAAACGCCGATTTGAGCGAGCGCGGTCAGCGTGGTGTTCAGCAACGTGGTCAGCTGCGCGGGGGTCAGATCCGTGCGTACCAATCCGGCCCGAGCACACGACGTGAGGATCTTCGTCAGCAGCTTCAGATGCGGCTCCCAGACCTTTGCGAAGTCGTCCGGCCGCTCGATCTCCAGGCTCAGGTTGTAGATCGTCATGACCCGGCCCCCGACGGCTTCCGACGACTCCGCGCGGGACAGAACGCCCCGGCAGAAAGCCTCGAGTTGCTCCATCGGACCGTCGGCGGCCGCGACATCGTGGCGAATGTCCTCGGTGAACTGACTCGTGACGTTCTCATAGAGCGCCAACATCAGTTCTTCTTTACCCGCGAAGTGTTGGTAGAACGCTCGCAGGCTGAGATTCGACCTGTCGATGAGGGTCTGGATCGTGAAATCGGCCTTGCCCGACTCCTCTACCAATTCCAGCGCGGTGGCCAGGAACCGCGAACTGCGCGCGAGTGCACGCGCTCTGGCAGAACTCAGACGCCGCTCGATCGTGCGTTGCTGCCACGAGCCGTGCAGCTCGACGTTGTTGTCGACCAATTCCAAGCCGGTTTCGGGATCGGGACCGGCGGGCTTCTTCGTAGGCATAATGCGGAAAGACTACCCGCCCGACGCGGAAAATGTGCGATCTACCTACACGTGCATGTTGATTCTCACTGCAGGTAAGTGATTACTGCCGGCATCGGCCCCGAAGGTTCGACGGCGGCCCGCACCGGGGCGGTTCTCCCAGAGCCGGTACGCCTCCGAGGAGCCTTGGTCCGACGGCAGTCCAGAGGTGCACCGGCGCGCCGGGCCGCCTGATGCGGTACCGTGGAAACGGTCATTCTCATTTCCGAATCCGTGTGCCACTCACTGAAGCCATGGGCCGTTTTCGAAGGAGTGCAGCGTTGAGCGCAGACATCCTCATCGTCTCGCCGGACGACCATCTGGTGGAGCCGGCCGATTTGTGGACCAGCCGGCTGCCCGAGCGCTATCGCGACATCGGCCCGCGGATCGTTCGCACGCGCGGGCGCATGGATCCATCCGTCACGTCCGATGTGGCTTTCGTCGAGGACGACGAGGGCCGCGACGCGGACATCTGGCACTACGAGGACGCCGTTATCCCGATCCCGCTCATCAGCGCGGCCGCCGGCTATGAAATCGACGAACTCACCACCGACCCCATCACCTATGACGAGATGCGCCCCGGCTGCTACCGTCCCGCGGATCGGCTCGCGGACATGGACATTGCCGGCATCGAAGCCTCGGCCTGCTTTCCCAACACCCTCGTACGCTTTTGCGGCCAACGCTTCCTGTACGGCAAGGACAAGGAGCTCGCCAGGCTCTGTGTCGAGGCCTACAACGACTTCCAGATCGACGAGTGGGGTGGCAGCTCGAACGGTCGGCTGATCCCGCTCGGCATCATCCCGCTCTGGGACGTCGAGCTCGCCGCGAAAGAGGTCGAAAGGGTGGCCGCCCGGGGGATGCGCGCGGTGTGCTTCTCCGAGCTGCCCTCTCGCCTGGACCTGCCGTCCATTCACAGCGGCTATTGGGACCCGTTCTTCGCCGCGTGCGAGCGAAACCAGGTGGGGATCATGCTCCACATCGGATCGAGTTCTTCGCTGACCAAGTCCTCTCCGGACTCCCCGCATGTCGTGACGAGCGCACTGATGGCCGTCAACTGCACCATCGCCATGGTCGACTGGCTGTTCTCCGGCAAGCTCATGCAGTTCCCCGGCCTCAAGCTCGCGTTCGCCGAGGCGCAAGCGGGCTGGATCCCCTACTACCTGCAGCGTGTCGACGAGGTCTGGGAGGACCGGCGCGCGTGGGGCGGCATACACCCCCTCTTGACCGAACCGCCCAGCAGCCAGGTGCCCGGACGAGTGTGGTTCTCCACCTTCGGCGATCCGGTCGCGTTCCGCATCCTGGATCTGGTCGGGCCGGACCAACTCATGTTCGAGACCGATTACCCGCACAACGACACGAACTGGCCGCGGAGTCTCGAGGTCGCAAACAAGGCGACGGAGGGCCTGGACGAGGAGACCAAGCGAAAGGTGCTGTCCACCAACGCAAAGAACTTCTTCGGGATGGTGTAACGCAGCCGGTCGAGCCCTACAGCGCCTTCCACTGCGGCTGGCGCTTCTCGAGGAAGGCGCGCGGCCCCTCGATGGCATCCTTCGTCAGCGCCACCTTCATCCGGTAATTCTCGGCGAGCAGTTCCGCCTCGTATATGGGCATCGTCAGACCTTTGCGCACGGCCATACGTGAACCACGCACCGCCAGCGGTGCATTCGAATTCACGATGTCGGCGATCTCCCAGGCGCGCGCCATGAGCTCATCGTGCGGGACCACTTCGGTGAAGACGCCCAAGTCATAAGCGCGCTGCGCGTTGAGCTTTTCGTGTTTGCCCATCAGGATCAGCCGCATCGCCACGGGCAGCGGGAGCACACGGGCGAGCCTGACCCCTTCGCGCCCGGATGTCACGCCGATGCTGACATGCGGGTCCATCAACGTCGCGCGCTCGGACGCGATGGTGATGTCCGCCGTGGTCACCAGGTCCATTCCCGCCCCACAGGCGATGCCGTTCACCGCGCAGATGATCGGCTTGGTCATCTGCAGCCACGGCGGTGTCGCCTCCTGCGGGGCGTCCCACTGCCGCATCGAGCTGAGGATGGGTTCGCCCTGGTTGTCGATGCCTGCCGCGTTCTCCATGTCGTGGTCGGCGGCCTTGTTGACGTCGGCTCCGACGCACAACGCACGGCCGGCACCCGTGATGATCACGGTCCAGATATCTTGCGAGCGTTCGATTTCCGCATAAGCCACGGCCAGTTCGGCGATCATCTCGTCGTTGATCGCGTTGAGCACCTCAGGACGGTTGAGGGTCACACAGGCGGCATGGCCCCTGACCTCGACCTCGATCGTGTCGTAGTGTGTCGCCAAGTCACGGTCCTTCTCTCACACTCGTTGGGGGGTAGTCGTTTTCACTCCGCCGCCGCGGGGACGCGCGCGGTCGGGTGAACACCAAGGATGTCGTGGAATCGTTCGCAATAGCGAGGCCAGACTTGCGGGTTCAACAAGCGAGGCGGCATGCGGCCTTCGAAGATCGTCTGCCACTGAGTCGCGGTGGCGACGGCGATGTCCCGCGCGGCCTCCACCGTGATGCCCGCTGTGTGCGGCGTCGCAACGACGTTGTCGAGTTGCAGCAGCGGGTTGTCCTGCCGGGGCGGCTCCTCGTGGAACACATCGAGGCCCGCGCCGGCGATTCCGCCGCTGACGAGCGCGTCGAGCAGCGCCGCCTCGTCATGGACAGGCCCGCGCGCCGTGGTGATGAAGAAGGCGGTCGGCTTCATCGCGGCGAATTGCGTTCTGCCGATGAGTCCGCGCGTTTCGCTCGTCAGAGGGCACGTAACCTGCACGAAGTCCGAACGTTCGACGAGCTCGGCGAGCGTCACTTGCTGCACACCGCGAGACCGCGCGGTCGTCTCGTCGAGGTACGGATCGAAGACCAGCACCTCCATGCCGAACGGCGCACACAACTCGACGAGGCGGCCCCCGATGGCACCGAGCCCGACGACACCAAGCGTCTTGCCGAACAGCTGAGTTCCCCGCAGGGCCAGCCGATCGCGAAGCGGACCGCTCCGTAGCGCGCGGTCGGAGACGGTGATCTTCTTGGCGAGGTCGAGCATGAATCCCAGGGCGTGCTCGGCCACCGCCTCCGCTCCCGGCCCAGAGTTGTTACACACCGCTATCCCCGCGCGGGTGCAGGCATCGACATCGATGACGTCATATCCGGCTCCTGCCGAGCAGACGGCCAGCAGGCACGGGCAGCGCGCGATCAATGCCTCACCGGCCAGCCACTGTGCGCCGTCGGCCACGGAGGCAACATCGGTTCGCGTGGCGACTTGGTAGCCGTGCGCGGACTCCAATGCCGCCCAGCCTGATTCGGCGGGTGCGGTCAGATCGAGTTTGACGATGTCGATGCCGGACAGTTCCAGGACGTCCGCCGCGGCGGGGTCAGTCCACCGCTCGACGACCAACCGCGGTCGTGGCGCGCCGGTCATCTTTGTCGTGCGCCTTTCATGGCCGTGCCTTGGGTTTGGCCTGTGCCGCCTTGAACATGTCGGCCAGCGCCGTGTCGACGTTGCGGTAGTCGTTGCGCGCGATCGCGCCGTCGCGCCCGGGCACCACGTCGTACCCGAGCCGCAGATCCTTGTTTTCCATGTGGAAGTACTCGCGACCGATCGGCAGCCGACGATCTTCGCGCGGGACCTCCATCCAGGCGCGCAGGAAGCAGCGGGCCTTCTTGGGGTCGTCGCTGCTGACGAAGTCCGACCGGGAGTGGCACATCGCGAAGTTGTTCGCCACGGCCGCTTCCCCGGACTCCAAACGGAATTCGACCTGTTGGTCGACGAGTATGTTGCGCAGCAGCTCGATGGCCTCCTCTTGCTTCGGGGTGAAGTCGCGCCCGAGCGTCTTCATGGCCGGCAGGATGCTGCTGTAGGTGAAGTTGATGCAGATTCGCCCGTTGATCTGGGAGAAGACCGGGACGTTGTAGGGCGTGACATCGGGCTGGTCATCGGGTTGTTCGCTGCGTCGGTGGTGCGGAAAGCCCTCGTAGAGCACGTCGAGCAGGTCGGGGCGTTCGGCCAGGATCCGATTGTGCGCGGCCGGGCCGCTGGCGAACTGGCTTTCGCCGCCTTGGGCCGCCGGGTAGACGCACAGCAGCGACAGGATGTCGGCGGCGTCGTTGTGCATCGCGAGTTCGGCACGAGACTTCGTACCGCGAGCGGGCTGCACGCCGCCCGGCAGGATCTCTTCCTGAACGCGCACCATGCGGTGACCAAAGGAGTTGTTCGACACCAGATAGCCGAGGTGCGTGCAGAACGCCCAGTAGATGCGCTCGAGGTCCTCAATCGAATGCTGCTCGACCGGGAAGCCGCGCACGCAGGCCAGGCCCTTGCCGAACATCAGATCGTGGTAGAGCCGCGCCAGATCGTCGTCGAGGTCGGGATGCCGAGCATCCTCTGGCGTGATGTCATCGCGGCCCTTGTTCGCCGTCTTGGCCAGGATCGATTCCAGCGCAGCCACATTGCGGGCGGACAGGTCGAAGGCGAAGTCTTCCTTGCTCGTGAAGTCCGCGCCGGTCCACGCCATTGGGTCGGTGACGCGTTCGGTGTAGATGGCTGTCGGCATCCGGTCCTCCTGGTGTGTGGGCGTCGCTTTCGGTTGTCGATGTCAGTCGTCGCGGTGGCTCTGCAGTCCGCGAAGCGCTTGCGCACGGGCTGAGGCCGCCTCGGTCATCATCCCGACATCGGTCCCCGCCGAGATGAATCGCAATCCCAATCCCAGGAATCGATTCAGCAGGTCAACCGACTTTATTCCGGCGATACCGAGCGCCACGCCGTGACTACGACAAGCCGCCGCGACCGATTCTACTGCACTGTGGAAATGCTCATTCTCATACTGTCCATGGATGCCCATTTCGGCGGTCAGATCGCTCGGTCCGATGAGAATCATGTCGACACCGTCGACGGCGGCGATGGAGTCGGCTGCCTCGACGGCTTCCGGGGTCTCGATCATCACGGCCACGACCGTGCGCCGTTCGAGCAGCTCCACCAATTGGGGCGCTGTTCGCGGTGCGTATCCGCTGACCGCGTTGGGACCCGAAATGGACCGGCTGCCGATCGGTGGAAATCGTGCGGCCTGCACGACTCCTTCGGCCTCTTGTTTCGAATTTATATGTGGCACAATAACTCCCACCGCGCCGGCGTCCAGGACGCGGGCGATGACACTGGGATCGTTGGACGGCACCCGCACCAGGCCGGAGATCCCCGCGCCGAGCGCGCTCGCACACAGCATCTGCGCGGTATCCAGGGACGTCGATGTGTGTTCGAGATCGACGTATACCGCGTCGTATCCACACGCCGCAGCGATCGCCGGAACGTCGGGCGTGCGCGCGTGGAGCAGCGCGAGGCACAACACCAGCGTCTCTGCCCGCAAGGCGTCCCGCAGCGCCGTCGTCATAGGCTCACGGTAGCCGACCGAGAATAACGTTTCCACAATATTGTCAACGGTCATTATCGGACGCCACGTCGATGTGATAACCATGAGCTATGTCATCGAACCGCGTCGCCATCGTCGGCGCAGCCTTGTCCGACTGCGGCCGGGTGCCCGACAAGACCGCCATGGCGCTGATGGCCCAGTCCTCGCGGCGGGCGGTCGCCGATGCGGGGCTCACGAAGGAGGACATCGACGGTTTCGGCGGGCACGGAACATTGCTTCCCCCCGTGGAAGTCAGCGAGTACCTCGGCCTGCGGCCTACCTGGGTCGATGCGACCAATGTCGGCGGATCCTCCTGGGAAGTGATGGCCGGCCATGCCGCCGCCGCGATCGCGGCCGGCGAAATCGAGGTCGCTCTGTTGACCTACGGATCGACCGCACGCTCCGACGTCAAGCGACAGCTGCGCGCGTCGGCTGCCGCGATGGCAACCGGCGGTGCCCTGCAGTACGAGGCGCCCTACGGCGCGACCCTCATCGCCAAGTACGCCATGGCAGCCCGGCGCCACATGATCCAATTCGGCACCACCGTCGACCAACTGGCCGAAGTCGCCGTCGCGGCCCACGAGTGGGCAGCCATGAACGACAACGCATTTGAGCGAGACCGCATCACCGTTGCCGACGTCGCAGCCGCGCCGCTACTGGCGGACCCGTTCACCTCCAAGCATGTGTGCCTGCGCACCGACGGTGGCGGCGCCGTCGTGCTCGCCAGCGAGCGCGTCGCCAGAGATTGCGCGAAGGATCCGGTGTGGATTCTTGGCACGGCCGACGCGGCGTCGCACGTCAGCATGGGCCAGTGGCCCGATTTCACGACGTCGCCGGCGGCGCGCTCGGGGCCACTCGCGTTCGCGCGGGCGGGGGTCAGCCCGGCCGACATCGATGTGTGTCAGCTCTACGACTCCTTCACGTCCACCGTCCTGCTGACCGTGGAGGACCTCGGCTTCTGCGCCAAGGGAGAAGGCGGCCCCTTCATAGAGTCCGGAGCGCTTCGCCCGGGCGGGTCGCTGCCGACCAACACCGATGGCGGGGGCCTGGCGTCGTGTCACCCGGGTATGCGAGGAATGTTCCTCATGGTGGAGGCGGTGCGGCAGTTGCGCGGTGAATGCGGAGCGCGTCAGGTCGCCGACGCCAGGTTGGCATGCGTCCACGCGATGGGGGGCTTTTTCACCCACAGCGCCACAATGATTCTCGGAAGGTAGCGATGACGGCTCCTGATCGCCCCACGATCGACGCCGATGGTCAGGCGTGGTGGTCAGCCACGCAGGACCGGCGGCTGTTGGTGAATGCCTGCCGGTCCTGCGGTCGCAAATCGTTGTACGCCAGGCCGTTCTGTCCGCATTGTTGGGCTGAGGACGTCGAGTTGGCGCCGGCAACCGGTCGCGCGCGGCTCTACACGTGGAGCGTCATCCACCAAAACGCCGCACCTTTCGACGTGCGCACGCCGTACGTGCTGGCGATGGTCGACCTCGAGGAGGGACCGCGGCTGATGACGGTCGTGGAGAATTGCCGCGTCGAAGATTTGCGCGCCGACCTGCAATTGGTGATCGCCTTCCGCGACGACGAAGACGGATTCGTCGTCCCGGTCTTCCGTCCCGCTGCCGACTAGGTTCGGCGGCGGGATCTCTCATCCGGTAGTGGCGAGACGGTCGGCGAGCAGCCGCTGCCGCCCGACCGACCGCGCTTCGAGTTTGGCGCGGTCGACTTTGCCGTTGGCGTTGACGGGCAGCGGCTCGTCCCAGAAGACAACTTCTTCGGGCAGTTTGTATTTCGGCAATCCCTCCGCGCCCAGGGTCCGGGCGATCTCGGCGAGCGAGATCTCGACGCCGGGTTCGAGCACGACCGCCATAGCCAATCGCTCACCGGTGGTGGGATCGGAAACGGAATAAGCGGCGCATTCGCGTATCCCACCGATCCTCGAGACCGCTTCCTCCACTTCGGCGGCCGGGATCTTCAGCCCGTTACGAATCACGATGTCCTTGATCCGGCCGACGATCCGAACCCGGCCGCCGACCACCTCCGCCACATCACCGGTTCGGAACCACTCCCCCTCGAACGCGTATTCGTCGTCCTCGGCGTCGGTGTAACCGAGAAACGTGTGCGGACCCTTGATGCAGCACTCGGTGGGTTCGGACTCGGATCCGACGCGCACGTCGACGTCGCCGAGCGCCACACCGTCGTCGGCATGGCGGATGTCTCGGGGTTCGGTCCGCAGACCGGACGTGCTGACCGGGGTCTCCGAGGATCCATAGGCGCGCATCACAACGATGCCGAACTCGTCTTCGATGCGTTCGACGATCCGCCGGTCCAGCATCGTGCCGCCCAGGTACACGGCGCGTAATGGGACGACGGCGCCGCGCGCCACGGCCTGGTCGAGCATCCGGTCGAGCAGCCGGTCCGGGCCCCCGTACCACGTCGCACCTGAGCTGACCAGGAGGTCGCAGGTCGCCGCCGGGTCCCAGCGATCTTCCAGAATCACTGGAGCCGCCAGCATCGGACCGATGAACAGCGCCTGCAACACCCCGGTGACCGACGCGAGCGGGCTGATCAAGAAGATGCGGTCGTCGGAACCCAGGCCCGCCGCCGCAATGTAATTCGCCGAAGCCTTGGCCAGCGTGCTCAGCGAATGAATCACGCCCTTGGGCCGCGCGGTTGTGCCCGAGGTGTAAAGCACAAGGCACGGATCATCGGCCGACCGCACCGGCCGCGGCGGCCGGGTGGTACCCGTTCGGCCATCGTCACCGAGTTCGATCCAATCGCAGAGACCGGACACCTCCGCGTCGGTGATCGTCGCCCAGTTCGGCGCTACGCCGAATCGTGCACCGGTGCGGGTGAGGATGTCGGCGATCTGCGTCGCCCCGGCACTGCGCGGCACGAGCAGAACCACCGCGTCCACCCGCAGCGCCGCGTGGACCGACACGACCGAGTCCACGTCGTTACCGACTACCACGACGATCGCGCCACCCGGAGCAAGGCCGGCGTCGACCATCGCTCGGGCGGCCGAGTCGATGCGCTTGTCCAGTTCGCCGTAGGTCAGTTCGGCGCCGCGATCCGCGACGGCAACCCGGGCAGGGTGCCGCGCCGCGGTGGGTCCCACCAGGTCGATCGGCTCCGCCGTCCAGAAACCGGCCGCTCGGTAGCGGGGCCGCAATTCTTCGGCTCTGCGGCGCGCATGTCGTAGCAACTCAGTCGGGCCAGTCATGAGCCTCCTCCGACGCCTCAGATGCAAATGGTTGTTCTCGGTTAGGTAAATGTAACCTCTCACCCATGCATTCAATGACTTTCGACAACCAGGTAGCCATCGTCACGGGGGCCGGCGGCGGACTGGGTCGCTGCCATGCACTCGAGCTCGCCCGCCGCGGCGCCCGGGTCGTGGTCAACGACCTGGGCAGTTCGGTGGACGGCGACGGGGCGTCGATATCGGCGGCCCAGGCCGTGGTCGACGAGATCACCGCGGCCGGGGGTACGGCGATCGCCAACGGTGACTCGGTGGCCACCGAGGAGGGCGGTGCGGCGATCGTGGCCGCCGCGCTGGAGGCCTTCGGGCAGGTCGATGTGCTGGTGAACAACGCGGGGATTCTGCGCGACGCGGCGTTCAAGAACATGACCGCCGAGCAGGTCGACGCCGTCATTGCCGTGCACCTCTCCGGCGCATTCAACGTCACGCGGGCGGTGTGGCCGATCATGCGGGCGCAGAATTACGGCCGAATCGTTCAGACGACCTCGGGCACCGGCCTTTTCGGAAATTTCGGTCAAGCCAACTACGGCGCCGCCAAGATGGGCCTGGTCGGCATGATGCACGTTCTCGCGATCGAGGGCGCCCGCAACGGCATCGCCGTCAACGCCATCGCCCCGATAGCGCGGACCCGGATGACGGAAAACATCATGGGTGACGCCGGCAAGGCCATGCATCCCGAGCTCGTCACGCCCGTCGTGGTCTATCTGTGTCATCGGTCGTGCGACCGCACCGCGCACATCTACTCGGTGGGCGCGGGCAAAGTGTCACGCGTGTTCATCGGTGTCACCAAGGGAATCGAGGACACGGCGCTGACCGCGGAGTCGGTGGCGTCGTCTATCGACGAGATCGACGATAGCGCCGCGTTCACCATTCGGGGCGGACCCATCGCGGGCTGACGCGGAAGGTCAGCGGCCGAGGAACTTGGGCTTCCGGCGTTCGGCGAACGACACCAGGCCTTCTTGCAGGTCCGCCGTGCGCGACACCACCTCCTGCGCCCAGGCCTCCTGCTCGAATGCGCGGTGCCGATCCGACTCCGACGAGACCGACAGCAGCCGCTTGGTCAGCGTCAGCATCACCGTCGGGCCCGCGGCCAACCGTCCGGCGAGTTCCTCGGCGACCGCGTCGGTGTCGTCCGGCGCGGTCACCCGATTGACCAGTCCCAGCCTTTCGCAGGCGGCCGCGTCGACCGGCTCACCGAGCATCAGTAATTCGGTCGCCTTGCGCAGGCCGACGATCCTCGTCAGGAGGTGGATGGCGCCGGAATCCGGCAGGATTCCACGATGCACAAACGCCTCGACAAGCTTTGCCTCCGTTGACATCACGACGAGATCGGAAGCCAGAACCAAGCTCGCGCCCGCCCCGGCGGCCGTGCCCTTGACCGCCGCGACCACCGGCTTGTCACAGTCGAGAATGGACGCGACCAGCCGCTGCCAGCCCTGCTGAAGCATCCGCGCGATGTCACCCGGACGCTTTTGCACCGGCTCGACGGCGGCCCCGGCGCCCGCCGGTTGCGGTGCGAGGCCGGCCCCGGCGCAGAAGTGCCGGGTGCCGCTGGCGCTCAACAGCACCGCGCGGACGGCGGGGTTGTCATTGGCCCGTACGAATGCTTCGGTTAGTGCGTCACGCGCCAACGGAGACAACGAGTTTCCCGTTTCCTGACGATCTATTGTCACCCGCGCGACGCCGTCGGCGCCGATCGCACACACGATTCCGGATGCTTGTTCTGACATCTCGTTCACCCCTGCGTTAACGGCGTTTCCGTTTTTCGGGTATCTTAATTTCCACCTTGTCCGGGCGACGACACGGGCCGCCACAACGAGGAGGCAATCCGATGGGGCAGACGGGGCGGATCACCGACGAGGGATTGGCCAGGTTGCGGGCTACCATCGGCATTGCCGTCCCGCACACGCAGCCACCGCACTACTACCGCCCCAACGAGGACACGTTTCGTCACGTCGCCGAAAGCTACGGTGACGCCAACCCGCTGTGGGCCGATCCCGAATACGCCGCGAAGTCTGTATGGGGAGAGTCTGTGGCCCCACCCGCCCTCGTTGGCGGCGACACGCTGATCGGGGAGGACGAAGTCACGACACTCTCGGACGAGGACCGCGCACTGACCAAGGGCGATCCACTGCGCGGGGTGCATGCCTTCTACGCCTCATCTGCTCGGGAATGGTGGGCGCCGCTGCGCGCCAACCACCGCGTCTTCAGGCGCAATGCCCTGGTGGCCGCGCTCGACAAGAGCAGTGAGTTTGCCGGCCGCGCCATCCACGAATGGTCCGCCCAGGTGTTCCGCGACGACGAGGGCACGATCTTGGGCGGCCAGTACCGCAACATGATTCGCACCGAGCGCAGCAAGGCGCGGGGCCGGAAGAAATACGAAGCCGTCCAACTCAAGACGTGGACCGCTGACGAGATAGCCGAGCTCGACGAACGCTACGGGCGCGAAAGCCCGCGCGGCGCCGAGCCGCGGTGGTGGGAAGACGTCGACGAAGGCGACGATTTGGGGTCGCTGACAAAGGGCCCGCTGACGGTCACCGACATGGTCTGCTGGCACGTCGGCATGGGTATGGGCATGTACGGTGTGCGTCCGTTGAGACTGGCGTGGCGGAACCGGCAGCGCATCCCCCGCTTCTACACGCCCAACGAGTACGGCGTCCCCGATGCCCAGCAACGCGTGCACTGGGAGCCCGACGCCGCGCGCAACGCGGGCAATCCCACCACGTTCGACTACGGGCGCATGCGCGAGACGTGGTTGATCCACTTGTGCACGGACTGGATGGGTGATGACGCCTGGCTGTGGAAGCTCGATTGCGAGTTTCGTCTGTTCAATTACGTCGGCGACGTCCACACCGTCACCGGTACCGTCGTCCGCAAGTACCTCGCCGACGGTGAACGCCCCGCCGTCGACCTCGAACTCGCGGCGACCAACCACCGCGGCCAGATCACCGCGCCGGGACACGCGACCGTCCTGCTGCCCAGCCGCGACCGAGGGCCCGTGCGCCTGCCTGACCCGCCGGGCGGCGCGACGAACCTCGGCGAATTGCTGACCGCCGTAACGGAACAGTTCGCCGAGCGCTGAGCACATGAGTTACCGCAGTGTTCCCGGCCTTCTGGCCGAACAGCAGGGCCCGACCCTGCGGCTGACCCTCGACCGCGCCGAACGCCGTAATGCCGTCAACGATGCGATGCTGGACGCGATGATCGGTCATCTGGTCGATGCCGGCACCGACGAATCGGTGCGGGTCATCAGGATCGACGCCACCGGACCGGATTTCTGCGCGGGCGCGGACCTGATCGCCAACAACGCAAAATCCGAACGGAAACCACGCGTGGGCAGCACGCAGCGCCGCCTACCGAACAAGGCAAATCGGCTGATTCCGTTGATGCTTCAGACGCAGGTGCCCGTTGTCGCCGTGGTCCGAGGTTGGGCGATCGGCCTGGGCTTCCACATCGCGCTGGCATCAGACTTCTGCGTCGCCGCCGACGACGCCCGGTTCTGGGAGCCGTTCATGGCGCGCGGCTTCACCCCCGACAGCGGCGCAGCCTGGTTACTGCCACGGCTCATCGGATTGGTACGCACCCGACAGCTGCTGATGCTCGGCCGGGAAATCGGAGGAACGTGCGCCGCCGAGTGGGGCATCATCCACGGCGCCTGCGCATCCGACGAATTGCCCTCGGTGGCCGAACAACTCGTCAGAGAACTGGGTGAAGCGCCCACGGTTTCGCTCGGACTCACCAAGTGGTTGCTGCACAGCGCCAACGGCCTCGACCTTGACCGCCATCTCCAGAACGAGGCATTGGCACTCGAATTGTCGAGTCGTAGTGAGGATTTCAAGGAAGGCTTGGCGGCCTTCCGCGACAAACGCGGTGCAGCATTCAAGGGCCGCTGAAGAGGTTGAGATCATGACGCAACTACCGATCCGCCCTGACACGCCGGTCGACGATGCGGTCGCGGCGGTGCGGCAGTGGATCGAGGCCGAGGTTCCGGCCGCCTGGCGCTCGGCCGCGGCCAAGGACGCCGCGACCATGCGGGCGGTCCGCAGCCCTGCGGATTACCAACAGTGGTATCCGACCTTCGCCGAATCCGGCCTAGTCGTACCCACGTGGGCGCGTGAACACGGCGGCCTGGGTGTTGGCAACGAAGTCGCGCGCGCGATCGACGAGGTGCTCCGCCCGCTTCGCCTGACGCGTCTGAATCCCTTGGGGCTCAACAATGCGGCGGCAGCATTGTTCAGCCACGGTACCGAGGATCAGCGGCTGCGCTTCCTGCCGCCGATCGTGCGCAACGAGGAGAAGTGGTGCCAGCTCTTCAGCGAGCCTGGCGCTGGCTCCGACCTCGCGTCGTTGGCCACCCGCGCAGTGCGCGACGGTGATTCCTGGGTGATCTCCGGTCAGAAGGTGTGGACCACGTGGGCCGATCAGGCGGATTTTGCGATCCTGTTGGCGCGGACGGATCCCGAACAGCCCAAGCACAAGGGCATCACGTACTTCCTGCTCGACATGCACCAGCCGGGCGTCGAGGTGCGACCGCTTCGCCAGATCACCGGCGAGGCCGAATTCAACGAGGTCTTCCTCGACGGAGCGCGGGTGCCCGACGTCCACCGCGTCGGCGCCGTCAACGACGGCTGGCGCGTGAGTGCGTCGACGCTGTCCAGCGAGCGACAGATGGTGTCGGGTTCGGGCTCGGGTGGGATGGGCCGCCTCGGCGGGTCGAGCGCCGAACGACTGATCATCCTCGCCAGGGAGACCGGACGCTGGGCAGATCCCGTGATCAGGAACAAGGTGATGCGCTTGTGGGCGCAAGAGCGGGTACGCGGCTGGACCAATGACCGCGTGCGCGCAGCGCTTTCGGCCGGCCAGTCCCCCGGCGCGGCCTCGTCGATCGGCAAGGTGCACCAGGCCACCATCAATCAGCAGATCCAGGACCTCATGGTCGATCTGCTGGGCACGGATGCGATCGCCTGGCCTGCCCACGACGATCCGGACGCTCTGCCGCGGGATGTGCAGGGCATGATGCGCAGCCTCGCCAACGGCACCGAGGGCGGCACCACCGACATCAACAAGAACATCCTCGGCGAACGCGTGCTCGGCTTGCCGAAGGAGCCGGACCCCTGGAAGGGCAAGCCCTGGAAGGACATGCCCCGTTCGTGAGCGCCTATGAACGCTTGATCGTGTCCAAGGCCGACGGGATCGGCTGGTTGATCCTCGACAGGCCCGAGGCGGGCAACGCCTTCGACGCGCTGATGCTCGACGAGCTCGAGGCCGCCTGGGCCGACCTCGATACCGATCCGGACGTCAAGGTGATCGTCAACGCCGCCAACGGCAGGGCGTTCTGTACCGGGATGGACGTGGTCCAGGTCGCGCGGGACAAGGCGGCCATGCGACGACACTCCCGCCGAACCAGGGATGCCGAGCTGAAGATCTCGTCCTGGCACTGCGACGTGTGGAAACCGGTGATCGCCGCGGTCAACGGGGTGTGCGCGGGAGGGGGCCTGCATCTGGTCGCAGACGCCGACATCGTCATCGCCGCCGAGCAGGCGTCCTTCACCGACCCCCACGTCTCCATCGGGCAGGCCGTCGCGTACGAGGCGATCACGCTGCTGCGCAAGTCGCCGATGGAGGCCGTTCTGCGAATGACACTGAGCGGCAAGGGTGAACGCATCTCGGCGCAGCGTGCCTACCAGTTGGGCATTGTGTCCGAGGTGGTGCCGGCCGATCAGCTCCGCGCGGCGGCGGGCCGTCTCGCGGCCGCGATCGCCACGAATTCGCCGACCGCGATACGCACCACGAAGAAGGCGCTCTGGCACAGTTTGGAAGTCGGAATGACGCAGGCGCGCAGCGACGCCGCCGAGGAGATCTGGCGGCTCCGCAATCACCCCGATCATGCCGAGGGTGTCCGGGCGTGGCGCGAGAAGCGTGCGCCGCAGTGGCAACCGCTGCCCGACGTAGCGGAGGTTCCATGACATACCACAGACTCATCGTTGAACGACGGGGTCCCGTCGGATGGATCATCAACGACCGCCCTGACCGTCTCAATGCCTACGACGCCGTGATGCGCGAGGAATTTCCCAGGGCGTGGGCGGAATTGAACGCCGATCCCGACGTCCGCGTCATCGTGCACACCGGGAACGGCCGGGCGTTTCAGGTGGGCGCCGATGTCGAGGACCTCGACGGCGAGGCCGTGCTGCAATTCCAGGAGACCATGCGCACACTGGATCTGAAGCTGAGCGCCTGGCACTGCAATGTCGAGAAGCCGGTCATCACTGCCGTCAATGGGGTGTGCGCGGGCGGCGGGCTGCACTGGGTGGCTGACGCCGACATCGTCATCGCGTCGTCGGATGCGACCTTCGTCGACCCCCACGTCTCGATCGGTCAGGTCAGCGCGCTGGAGACCATCGCACTGATGCGAAAGATGCCCGCCGAAGCGGTGTTACGGATGGCACTCGTCGGGAGTCACGAACGGCTCACCGCCCAGCGCGCGTACGAACTCGGCATGATCAGCCAGGTGATCGACCCGCCCGACAAGCTGCGTGACGCCGCCCAGGAGCTCGCCGAGAAGATCGCCAAGAATTCGCCCTCGGCGATGCGCGCCACCAAACGGGCACTATGGGGCGCGCTCGAATACGGCCTCACCGATGCGTGCCGCGAAGGTGCGAAACACCTGACATCGATGTGGGGCCATCCGGACCAGAACGAGGGCCCCCTGGCCTTCGCGGACAAGCGAACTCCGAACTGGGCTCCCCTGGAGGCTGATTCGTGAACCTCGCAACGCTGCTGGACGGTCTACCCGACGTCGCGGTGCACACGGTCGGCGCCGAGGTATCCCGTGACGAGCTGTCGGCCAGTGCCCAGCGACTCGGCAAGCTGCTCGCCGAGTCCGGGCTGGCGACGGGACAGGTCGTCGCCGCGATGCTGCCCAACGACGCCACCACCATCGCCGCGCTGTTCGGCACGTGGCACGCCGGCGGCGTGTACACACCGCTAAACCCCAGGGCGGCCGATCCCGAGATCCTCGCCCAGCTGGAAACGCTGCGCCCCGTTGCCATCATCACGACCCCCGCACTCGCACAACGTTTCTCGACTCATCACCTGCCCGTAATCACCGGCGAGGCGCTGTCGTGGACCAGGGTCGCGTCGTCAGGCCACTCGGCCGGCGAGCCGTGCTACGACGACGACGTCGCGCTGCTGCAGTTCACTTCCGGCACCACGGGACCGCCGAAGCCGGTGCCGCTTCGTCACAGCACGGTACTCGATCTGATCGACCGGCTGCTGGCCAAACTTCGCGGCACGAAACCTGGCTTGGAAAATGCGTCGGCCCCACCGAAGAGGCCCCCCATGCCGAACCTGGTGCCCTTGTCGTTGTCGCTGTGGGCCGGCATCTACCAGGTGCTGTTCGCGTTCCGGGCCGGTTCGGGCGTCGTGCTGATGGACCGGTTCTCCCCGACGGATTTCGCCGCGCTGGTCCGGCGCCACCAGCTGCGATCCACGGTGCTGCCGCCCGCGGCGCTGACCATGGTTCTGCACGACGACTCGGTGGCCGACCTCTCGCCACTGAAGATCGTGCGGTCGATCACCGCTCCCCTGTCGCCCGTGCAGGCGCGCCGGTTCCGGGACAAATTCGGGGTGATAGTGCTGAACTCCTACGGCCAGACCGAACTCGGGGGTGAGGTGGTGGGCTGGTCGGCCGCCGACGCCCGGGAGTGGGGCGAGACCAAACTGGGTTCGGTCGGCAGGCCGCTGCCCGGCATCGACGTCACAATCGCCGACGACGAGGTGATGGTCCGCACGCCCACGACGGCCGCCCGGAAGATCGATCCAGCCTTCCTGGACCGGCTGACCGACGACGGCTGGTTCCACACCGGCGACCTCGGGTGGTTCGACGACGACGGCTTTCTGTGGCTCGACGGCCGAGTATCGGACATGATCAATCGTGGTGGCCTCAAAGTGTTTCCCGGCACGGTAGAGGACGTCCTGCTGGCCGCCGATGGGGTGCGCGAAGCCGCCGTCGTCGGCGTTCCCGACGAGCGGCTCGGGGAGGTGCCGTGGGCGTTCGTCGTCAGAGGCGATGAGTCGGTCTCCGAGGCCGGCCTCGTGTCGTGGTGTCGAGAGCGTCTGACGCCCTACCGGGTTCCGGTACGCATCGTGTTCGTCGAACAGCTGCCCCGCAACGATGTCGGCAAGGTGGTCAAGCGCGACCTCGCTGCGCTCGCGGACGTGTGACCCTGTCCCTCCAACGCCTACGCGACGAAAACGATTGTTCTCATTTCTGAGAGTGATGTTAACGTTTGGTGGCAAGTTTCACCCCGCTAGGAGGGTCTCATGTGGCAGGAACTGGTCCGACTGGCTGTGACCTGGGCAGTGATGTGTGGCCTTGTCGCATTCTTCTACTGGATGCTGGCCAACATCGGCACCTTCTGATAGACGCAGGAGACACAGTGGACGAGCAGGATCGACGACGCAAACGTGGATTGATCGCGTTCCAGGTCTTCATCTACGGAGTGCTGATCGCGATGTTCGCGATCCAGCTCCAGATGTATCTCACGAGGGATTGGTGATCAATGACGAGTCCAACCCGATCGCCCGCCATGGACGAGCACGAGGCACAAACGCGTGAGATGCAACGGCGCGCGGATCGATGGTGCATCGCCGGCACCGCGCTCATGGGCACCCTCGTCCTCGGCATCGTCGGCCTGCCCATATTTTGCCGAGGGATCTATCTGTTGAGAAAGGCGCAGCGCGACGGGCTGTCGGTTCGGCCAATGATGGTCACGCTCATCGGATACGTCATCATCCTCGACGCCGCGCTCAACAGCATCGGCTGGGCGCTCGATTTATTCGCCAACCACGCCCTGATCACCCGCACGGTCTTCACCGCATGGGGCAACCTCATCGACGCCGGCTACTTCTGGCACTACAACGAACTCTGGATCGGCGGAGCCGCTGCGCCAGGCGAGAAGGCCTGGGTCATGGTCTGCGTGCTGATCGCGTTTCCCATGCGCATCGCCGCCGCCATCGGGCTGCTCCAAATGAGACGCTGGGGCCACCAGTGGACGATCGTGACGTGCTGGTTCGGAGTGATCGTGTGGACCGGCTACATCCTCAACATGACGATGTACGCCGACGTCCGCTATACGGCAGTCGGGCTACCGGTTCTCGGGTGGTGGGCATTCAACATCTTCTACGTCACGCCGTTCCTCGCGATCCCGTACCTGCACACCGTCAACCGAGAGATCTTTTCCGACTAGCACCGAAGGAGGGACCGCCGTGTCTAATTCCACTGTGGGGACCGAGGATTCGGTCGAGCCGTTGCCGGTCGGAACCACCCCGACGTGGGCGCGAATGCATAAATGGCTCAAACGCGGGCTGTACGTCTGCCTATTCGGGCTGGTCATCGAGGGCTCGTTGACCGTACCTGTGATGGCGGTCTGGTACGGCTGGCCGACGCTATCGCTGACCGAGATCTGCAGTGAGCTCATGAAGGTGCGCTTCTCCGACGACAGTCTCCAGTGCCAACAGCCCTATCCACTCGGCGGGCCCCCGTTCGGGGGAGCACCCGAAGCGGCCGGCCAGCACACCGCCCGCGACGACTGGGGCATCCAACCCAAACCCCGGTACGTACGTATCGGGTTCAGGGAGTTGGTGAAAATTCACGATGACCGCCTAGCGCGCCAGCCGAGTCGATGACGTGGCGTCGTCCACAGTCGTCTTGGGCGCGGCCGACGGTCTGGCGCGCGAGCTGGCAGACGGACTCGACGGCATCGTCGCGGTACCCGGACGTGGGCTGGCATCGGGCATCACCGGAGCGGTCGTAGTCGTCGGTACCGATCCGGCCCCGCGGCCGTCCGACGCGGCCGGCCTCAGTGGCGAGGAATGGGATCACATCGTCGACGGGATGATGTGGCCCGCCCTGGCTGCGCTCCAGCGGGCACGGTCCGCGTTAGCACCGCACGGGGGACGAATCGTCGTTGTCGTGCCGACAATCGGCATGGCGGGCGCGGCCCGACTGGTGGCGTACACCACCGCAGTGGAAGGCATCCGCGCGATGGCGAAATCCGCTGCGCGGCAATGGAAGCGCGAAGACGTGTCCGTCAACCTGGTCGCGGCCCCTCTGCGACTGTTCACGCCCGAGATGGACTCTTTTACCGCGCACCTCACCGCGGCTGTGGTCCACGACGATTCGACGCTTCTCCACACCGTCGTCGAGGCGGTGAAATTCCTCTTGCGGCCGGATATCGATCACCTCGTCGGCGAGACGATCGTCGCCGACGGAGGGGCGGTGATGCTGCCATGAGCCTGCACGGTCTCACCGCGCTGGTGACTGGTTCGGGCGCCGGGGTTGGCCGCGGCATCGCCATGGCTCTCGCCTCGGCCGGGGCGCACGTCGTCGTCGCCACCCGGTCCGAGACGGGGTTGGCCGTCGCCGAGGAAATCACCGCACGGGGCCACGATGCGACGTGGGCACGATGCGATGTGACCGACCCTGACGCAGTGGCGGGCGCGATACAGCTGTCCCTGGCGACCACCGGGCGGCTCGATGCCGTGGTGCACAACGCCACGAGCAACGCCTCGAGCCAGCCGCACCAACTGGCTGATGTCGATCGTTCCGTTTGGGGCGACCACTACTCGGTGTCACTTCGTGGAGCGCACTTCTGCGCCGTTTCAGCATTTCCCGCGCTGAAGAAGCGGGGCGGCACCTTCCTCGTCATGACCTCGCCCGCCGGCATCGAAGGCAGCGCGACCCTGCCGCTCTACGCCACAATGAAGGGCGCGTTGCGCGGTTTCGCCAAGAGCCTCGCGCGGGAATGGGCCCCTCACGGCATCACGGTGAATGTTGTTTCACCGCTGGCATATTCACCCGCGATGACCTTGGCGATAAGCGCCGAGCCGGCGATGGAGGAAAGGCTGGCACGCCGAATCCCGCTGGGACGCATCGGAGACCCCGAAATCGATATCGGCTCAGCCGTGGCATACCTTATCGGTCCCGCCGCTCGCTACGTCACCGGGCAAACCCTCGGTGTCGATGGCGGCCATTTCATGAACCTCTGAGCCCGTTCCCTGCAGATACCAACGTTCGCTATGATTGAGAATCAATATTCTCACGCCTGCTGGAGGTGCTGGTGAGCGACGACAAAGCGTTTGAGGTCTGGGACGCCGACAACCACATGTACGAGACCATCGACGCCTACACGCGGTATCTGCCGGAGAAATACGCCGAGGCGCTGAAGTTCATCGACGTCAACGGCCGCAAGAAGCTGCAGATCATGGGCACGGTCACGGAGTGCATCCCCAACCCGACATACGAGGTGATCCCCACACCCGGCGCCTGGTCCGATTACTTCCGGGGCATAAACCCAGAGGGCAAGACGTTGCGGGAGCTCGCCGAACCGATCCGCTGCCCCGATGAGTTCAGGCGGCCCGACCTACGCCTGGCGCTGATGGACCGGCAGGGCGTCTACGGCGCCGTGATGTTCCCGACGACAGCGGGCATGCTCGAAGAACGGACCAAATCCGACACCGAGCTCACCCACGCGGTCACGCATGCGTTCAATCGGTGGTTACTCGACGACTGGACATTCAACTACCAGGACCGGATCTTCCCCGTTCCTGCGATCTCGCTGAACGATCCCGCGCTGGGCGTGCAGGAACTCGAATGGTGCCTGAACAATGGCGCCCGGACGGTATTGATCCGGCCGGCACCCGTTCCGCGCGAGGACGGCACGTCGCGGTCACCGGCGCTGCCGGAGTTCGACGATTTCTGGCGACTGGTCGAGAATTCGGGTATCTCGGTGCAGATGCACAACTCGGACTCCGGCTATGAGCGCTACGTCGACGACTGGGAGGAAGCCACGGAGTTCAACGGATTCGCGCTGAGCAAGCTGCGTGGTTTCATCTACGAGGAGAGCCGAAACATCTTCGACACTCTTGCGGCGTTCATCGCGCACGGGGTGTTCGAGCGCTTCCCCGGGGTACGCATCGGCGTGGTCGAGAACGGCGGCTCGTGGGCACACCGCCTGTTGGACGTGTTCGACCGCGTATACCGCAAGAGGCCATACGACTTCAGCGAGCATCCCTGCGATGTCTTCCGCAGACACGTGTGGATCAATCCGTTCCACGAGGAGGACATGTCGCACCTCGTCGACATCCTGGGTGCGGATCGGGTGATGTTCGGCTCGGACTACCCGCACCCCGAGGGGCTGGCCGAGCCCGCGGATTTCGTCAAGGAACTCGAGGATCTTCCGGAGGACACCAGGGCACGAGTGATGGGCGGCAACCTCAAGGAGCTCATCGGCGTCTAGCCGGGCCCGATGAAGTGCTTCAGCCGAACCGCGCCCGCAGCTCGGTCTTGAGGACCTTGCCGGTGCTATTCCGGGGCAGCGCATCCACGATTTCGAGTCGTTCGGGCGTTTTGTGCTTGCTCAGTCCCCGCGCTTGACAGTGATCGAAGACCGACGAAAGCGTCACCGCCACACCCGGGCGCGCGACGACGACAGCGCAAACACGCTCGCCGGTCCGCTCATCCGGCACCCCGATGATCGCCACGTCGGCCACCGCCGGGTGGCTGGCCAGGACACCCTCGACCTCCAAGGCCGAGATGTTCTCCGCATTGCGGATGATCGCATCCTTGATCCGGCCGGTGACGACGACGTTGCCGTCGTCGTCGATGCGGCCCAGATCTCCTGTGCGAAACCATCCTTCGGCGTCGAACGCGTGGGCATCCAGAGTTGCGTCGACGTAGCCGAGGAAGCACTGCGGCCCCTTGAGCCGCAACTCCCCCTCCGTGCCACGCGACACCTGCTGTCCAGCTTCGTCGACGACCCGTACCGCAACGCCGGGCACCGGTTTGCCGACGGTGTGATCCAGCAGCTCCGCCGGACCGTTCGGCGCCTGAGAGGTGGCGACCGGAAATTCGGTCAAGCCCCACGCATTGGCCACGCCGTCGACCGAAAGCGTTTGTCGCACTTGGTGACCGAGCTCGGCGGTGATTGGCGCACCCCCTCCGACGCAGCCCCGCAGATCGGGGTAGAGCGGTTCGTCGCCATGCTTCGCCTGCGCCGCCATGAAGGCGACGAAGAAAGGCGTCGCGCTGCCCAGCAGAGTCGGGCGGTGCGCCGCGATGGCGACAGGGGTCTCGACGGGGTCGAAGGCGTCGAACAGCACCAGCTTCATCCCGGTGAGCAGGGCCGCGGCGAGCATCGCGGCGCCTCCGATGTGCGAAACCGGAAACGCGATGGGGTTGACGTCGCGACTGGACGCCCCGACGATCCCGATGACCCCTGCCGAACCGGCGATGACCGACCGGTCGCAGTGCCGCGCTCCTTTCGGTGCCGCCGTCGTGCCCGACGAATAGTAGATCCACCGCGGTTCCTCGCCGCCGCGCGGCGGTGGAGGCAGCTCTTTTGGTTCCCCCACCGGCAGCCGAAGCCCGCCGGTGACGGGTGCGTCGTGGTCGACGACCACGACGGACATGGGCCGCTCACCGGCACGTTCACGGGCGAGCTGATACGCGAGCGCGGTGTGGTCGAAGTCGCGCCACAATCCCGGGACGATGATGACTTCGGTCCCGAGTTGTGCTGTCACAAACCGCAGTTCGCTCTCCCGCCATATCGGCAGCACCGGGTTCTGCACCGCACCGAGGCGCGCCAGCGCCGTCATGACGACCATCGTCTCCAGCGTGGTCGGCAGTTGCCAGGACACCACCGTGCCCGCACCGATCCCCCGCTGCGCCAGCGCCGCCGCACAAGTCAGTGCGGAGTCCCGCAGCTGCGCGCACGACAGGCTGCGCCCATAGTCGTCCGCGAGGACAACCCAGTCGGGGTGCGCCCGCGCGGCGGTCTCCACCAGGGACCAGTAGGTCTGCGCCGCAGGACGTGAGGTCATCGGCTCGGCAGGTGCAGTCGGCGCTTGGCAAGAATGTTGCGCATCATCTCCGAACTGCCGCCCGAAATCGTGTAAGCGCGCGACCACAACCAGCATTCCCGCAACCGTTGTTTGGCGTTCTGCACCTCCGGGTCCGCGACCCCGGCGACGGTCGCGGACGCCGCCAACTGGGCGCCGTAAGCCGCGACGCGGTGGTATGTCTCCGCAAAACTCAACTTCGCGATCGAGCCGTCACCCGGTCGTTCGTCGCCCGATGTCAGCCGCTCCACGTGATCGTCGATGAACGCCTTGGCCACTTCGACCTCCACGGCCAACTCGGCGACCTTCTGGCGTATGTCGGCGGACTCCAGCGCGGGTGCGCCGTCGACCTGCGCGTGGCGGGCCACGACGACCAGATCATCGATCAACAGTTCCAGCAGAACGACGTTTCCACCGATGCCGAATCGTTCAAAGTCCAGGCCCGCCATGATGATTGACCAGCCGTCGCCCGCTGCGCCGATCAGGCTCTCGGCACCGACGCGGACTCCGGTGAGGAAGACCTCATTGACCTCGATCGCATCACCGATCGTGCGGATCGGACGAACCTCGACGCCGTCTGCCGAGAGCGGCACGGCGAAGACCGACAGGCCGTGGTGGCGCGACGACGCCGGGTCGGTGCGCATCAGAGCGAGGCCCATGTCGGCCCAGTGGCCGTCGGTGATCCAGGTCTTCTGCCCGTCGAGGCGCCAGCTGCCGTCGTCTTGCCGCGTACCGCGGCTGCGCACTCCGGCGATGTCGCTGCCGGCGTCGGGCTCGCTGAGCAACTGGCACCAGACATGTTCGCTGCGCCGAATCGATGGCAGCAGCATTCGTTTCTGCTCGTCGGACCCGAAGTGCAGAAGGACATGGGCGGCCAGGTTCACCTGGTCCACCGGGCGCGGCGCGCGGGCGCGCAGGATCTCCTCGCTCACGATGCGGTCGTGCAGCGGGTGGTAGTCGTCGCGACCGCCGTATTCGACCGGCCAGTCCGCACCGGCAAACCCCGCCTCGAACAAGCCGGCGAACCACGTGCGCAACAGGGCTTCCTGCTCGGCGGTCTCGGGCGCTCGGTGGCCTTCGCGCGCCTCGATCGCCGGTGCGTGTTCGGCGATGTGCGCCCTGACGCGATGCCTGAACTCGGTCAGCTGCGCCTCGGTGGGCCGGTCGACGAAAGCGCTCACCAGCCGGACACCTCCGCCAGCAGCGCGCGACTCGACCGCGCCGTGCCGATCAGATGAGAGTTGGTGAAGACGCGACGCAGTTCGTAGTGCAGCGGGTACTCCCAAGTGAATCCGATGCCGCCCGACAGTTGCATGCATTCGTCCACGGCGGCCGATGCTTTCGCCGCCACGAACGCGTGCGCGGCCGCCGCCAGGGCGGTCGCCCTTTCGTCGCCGGAGGCGATGGCGCGCGCCGCCTTCATGATGACGGCCCGGGCTTTGACCTCGAAGACCAGCAGCTCGACGAGCCGGTGCTGAATCGCTTGGAAGCTCGCGATCGGCGCCCCGAACGCCACGCGCTCCCGCAGGTATGCCGTCAGACGTTCAAGGGTCATCGAGGCGGCGCCCAAGGAGTCGGCGGAAACGAGCAGCCGAGCCACGGCCATCAGCTCTGTGGCCCTGCCGGGCGGCCCGATCAGGGTGCTGGGCGCGTCGGTGAGGTCGATACGCCAGACCGTTCTGGTGACGTCGAGCAAGTCGCCGTCCAGCACCGTCCGCGCGGGATCCGGGTCACGAATCAGGTGAATTCCGTTGCGTCCCAGAAGCACAATGATGTCGACTTCATTGCCGCGAATGATCCGTGCGGAGGCGTCCGCGGCGGCGAAGCCCGCTACCGTCGTGCCGGCGAGCAGACCGGGGAGCAACTGTTCCCTCACATCGGCGGGCGCCGAGGCAAGCGCGCCGGCCGACATTGTGGTACCGAACCATGCCGACCTGTCGTTCGCTCGTCCGAGTTCTTCGGCTATGACGCACGTTTCGACGGGACGCCAGCCTGCGCCACCCGCCTCCTCACCGACGAGCAGCGCGGTCCAGTCCATCGCGGCAAGGTCCTTGACGGATTCCTTTTCGCCGCGCTCGGCCAAAAACTCCCGCGCAGACCCGCGCAGCAGGTCGAGGTCGACGTCGTCGTCTGCCATCGGGCGGTTAGCTCCGGGAGAGCAACTGGTCGGCGTTGTCGCGCATGATCCGCCGCTTGGCGGCGTCGTCGAGCGGGTCGAGCAGCTTGGCAAATTCGGCCGGCACGGCCAGGCCTTCGGCGTGCGGGTAATCCGAGCCCATCACCAAGCAGTCGTCGTATCCCAGGCCCGCGACGATTCCTGGGATGTCGTCCTCGGGGTACGGCACGACACGGACATGACGGCGGAAGATCGCCGACGGCCGCTCCGTCAGCTTCCCACCAATCCAAGGCCCGTTGCGGCCCATCCCTCTGCTCTTGTCCATGTGTTTGACGAAGAACGGCACCCATTCCGCCCCGTGCTCGGCGACGAGGACGTTCAGGCCCGGGAAGCGGCCGAAGAGGTTGTCGAAGATGAGAGCGGACAACGTCTCCTCGATCGGGCGCTGGCCGTAGACATTCATCCACTGCCACGCCGACATGTGCCAAGAAGCCGGGTCGGAGTTTTGTCCCCAGGCGGGCGAGATCGCATTGAAGTACCAGAACGGCATGATGTGGAACACCAGGATGCAGCCGGCCTCCTGCAAGCGTGCATAAATCGGGTCGAAGTACGGGTCGCCGGGCGATCGACCGTAAGCCGGCCCGGTCGGCAGCAGCACGAACTTTGCGCCCTGCGCGATGATGGCCTCCGTCTCGGCGATCGCAGAATCCAAGTCGCGCAACGACATCAGCGCCGTGGCGAAAATCTTGTCTTCGTAGTTGAAACCCCACTCTTCGTCGAACCATCGGTTGAACGAGCGCAGGTTGGCGTACAGTGCCGCTGTGTCGTCGACGTAGTGTTCGGCGGCCAGGGCCATACCGCTGGGATAGATGACCATACGCTCGATGTTCTGCTCCGCCATGACGGCAAGGCGTGCACCGCGCTCGATGAATTCCGGTTGCATGGGTTGCGGCTCGTAGGACTCCTCGGGGTTGCCCGATCCCATCTGCTTGAGCATCTCCTTGAGCGAGCCCGGCCGATAAGCGACATCGAGGCCCAGTCCCCCTTCGCTGTTGAACGTGGCGACCCGATGTCCCGCAAGGATCACCTCGACGCCGTCCGCCCCGCGCACGGTGGTGATCGCCCGGTCCCGAAACTCCTCCGGCAGATAACGGGTGAACGCGTCCCGCGTCTCGTAGCAGTGGGTGTCGCAGTCAAAGATGCCGTAGTCGAGTTTCGTCGTCACCGCTTCGCTCCTTAAGCGCGAGAATGATTATTCTCTATTTTCACAAAACATACTATCCTGATCCGACAATGGCCATCTCGCGCGGGATGGCCAGGCGCCCGAGTGAGGGACGCCGGCGTCAGCCGCGATCGCGCAAAGGAAGACATGACTCCATCAAAACCGCTGTACGACAACATGATCGGGTGGGCACCGCTGAGCGTTCGGTCTGCCGCGTTGCGTATCCCAGATCCCGCAGCAGCCCGCGTGAGCCCGAGCCGGGAGGCCCGGCGTGCCGTCAAGTGAGGTCGACGAGCTTCGCAGCGTCGTCCGCGACTACTTGAGCGCGACATCGCCCAGCGAGACCGTTCGCAAGCTGATGGCGACGGACATCGGGTACGACGAGGCGTCGTGGCGCCAGATGGCGGGCGAGTTGGGACTGCAGGGCATCGTCGTGCCGGAACGATGGGGCGGGGCGGGTGCCGGTGTGGTCGAACTTGCGGTGGTGTTCGAGGAAATGGGACGCGCGCTGGTGTGCTCCCCCTTCTTCGCCACCGTGGCGCTGGCGACCCAGGCCATTCTCGCCAGCGAGGACGACGCGGCGGTGGAGCGGTTCGTTCCTGGGTTCGTCGACGGTTCCACCACCGCGACGCTGATCCTCAACGGCCAACTCGGCGCGTGGGACCCGGATGCCGTGACGTTGCGGGCCGACCGCCGGGGCGCCGGTTATCGGATCCGTGGTGAGGCGCCGCTCGTTATCGACGGTCACACCGCGGACGTCGTCTTGGCGCCGGCCATCACCGACGCGGGCGTGTCGTTGTTCGCGGTACGTGCCGGGCCAGAGGGGCTTTGTCGCACGCCGTTGGCCGGACTCGACCGCACCCGCAAGGTGGCGCGGGTGCAGTTCGACGGCGCACCGGCGGAGCTGATCGGAACAGACGGTGGTGCCGCGAAGTTCCTTGCCCGCACATCGGACCTCGCGCTCGTCGCGCTGACGGCCGAACAGGTCGGCGCGGCGCAACGGTGCCTCGATATGGCCGTCGACTACGCCAAGAATCGAATTCAGTTCGGTCGGCCGATCGGTAGTTTCCAAGCGGTGAAGCACCGGTGCGCGGACATGTTGGTTCAGGTGGAGGGCGCGCGATCGGCCCAATCGCATGCGGCCGCAGTGGCCGGCACCGATGATCTCCCGACCGCCGCGTCGGTCGCGAAGATGGTGTGTTCGGAAGCCTTCCTGCAGGTTGCGCTCGACAACATGCGCATCCACGGCGGAATCGGCTTCACCTGGGAACACGACGCCCATTTGTACGTCCGGCGCGCCAAGGCCAGTCAGCTGATTTTCGGCGACCCGGACTACCACGCGCAGCGCCTGGCCACGCTCGTCTCTGAATGAAAGGATCCTCGTGACCGTCTTCTTTTCCCTCGAACTGCCGACTCATCGTGTCGAAACGGTCGATGAGTTCGTAACCGCTGAAGCGATCGCCGAAATCGCGCGAGTGGCCGAGGAGAGCGGGTTCGCGGCCGTCCACGTCACCGATCACCCCGCACCCGATGCGAAGTGGCTCGACCACGGCGGCCACCACGCCCTTGATCCGTTCGTCGCGTTGGCTTTCGCGGCCGCCGCAACGACCGACATCAAGGTGCTGACCAATGTCTACATCGCCGCTTACCGCAATCCTTTTCTCGGCGCCAAATCGATTCAGAGCCTCGCCGCGTTGTCAAGGGGACGCCTCATCCTCGGAACTGCCGCCGGATATCTCAAGCCCGAATTCAAGGCCCTCGGAATCGATTTCGACAGCCGCGGCACGCTGCTCGACGAGGCACTGGACGTACTGGACAAGGTGCTCACCGGCGAGGACATCGCCTACCAGGGGACGTCATTCGCCGCCCGCGGTGTTCGGCTGCGCCCGCTGCCGACGACTCCCCCACCGGTATGGGTCGGCGGCAACAGCAAGCCGGCCGTGCGCCGGGCGGTATCGCGCGCTCAGGGGTGGGCGCCGTTCAACACGTTCGGCTACGCCGCCGCATCGCGCACCGCGGAGATCTCGACCATCGAGGATTTGGAGGTCGCGATCGGCTGGGCCAAGCAGTACGCGGCCCAAATCGGCCGCACCGCACCGCTGGACATCTGCTTCTCCGCGGGAAACCTCTTGGAGGACAGCAGATCGGCCGACGAACGTCACGCCATCATCGCGCGGCTCGCTGCCGCCGGGGTCACCTGGTTGACCATCGCCCCGTCCGGCTCCGACCGGAGCGAACTCATCGAACGTTCGCGCGCTTTCGCCAAGGAGTTCATCACGGCATGACCCTTAGGCCATCAGGCTGTCGGCCGCGAACGCGTCCACACTGATCCGGCGATGGGCGAACAGCCACCGACCATTCAGGGGCACAAGAACGTCGCGGTAGCGGCCCCAGTGGTCGAGTCCGATGTCGGTGTGGACCGCGAAGTAACTGCTGACCTCGACCCTGGTGTTTGCCACCGACCCGAACCGAATGCTGGAGACATGGTGGCGGACGTGGGTCGGAGCGCGCCGTGCCGGCTGGCCCGGTGTCGAAGGCCGGGTCACCGCGGCGCCGAGGCCGGCCTCGATTTGCGCGGGCCCCGTCAAGCGCTCGGCACCGCCGGTGAATTCCAGCACTCCCTCGTCGCAGAAACACGCCGCCAGCGCACGAAGATCGAATCGGTCGGTGGCGGCGGTGTAGTCGGCCAACGTCTGCCGTACCGACTCCCGCACTTCAAGCTCCCAAGCCTCCATCGGTCCTCCTCGTGGAAATTGAGTTCCAGCACACGATAACGTCTATTCTCATGCCACAACCCAGCCTTCAAGCCATGCTCGATCCCGCAACCACCGCGCTGGTGACCCAGGAGTGCCAGGGCGGGGTGATCGGGCCGCAGGCCGGCCTTCCATTGCTCGCCGAAGAGGCCCGGCGCGAAGCCATTCCCAACATCGCCAGGCTGCTCGGCGCCGCCAGGGCGGCCGGTGTCGCGGTCGTGCACTGCCTGATCGAGAAGCGCCCGGACAACCGGGGATCGAACAGCAATGCCCGGCTGTTCATGGCCGGAAAATCGTTCGCCGCCGACCTGACTCCCGGCAGCCCCGGCGCATCGGTCCTGCCCGAACTCGGTCCGGTACCCAGCGACCTCGTGCTGACCCGCACCCACGGCGTCGGACCGATGACGGGTACCGATCTTGACTCGGTGCTGCGGAACATGAACATCAAGACCATTGTGGGAGTGGGCGTTTCGGTCAACATCGCCATCCAGAACTTCGCGATGGACGCGGTGAACCGCAGCTATCAGTTCGTGTTGCCGCGTGACGCGGTGAGCGGGTATCCACGGGAGTACGCCGAGTCCATCATCGATAACACGCTGTCCCTGCTCGCCACGGTGACCACCACCGATGCCGTGATTGACGCGTGGAAAGGGATCCCGGCGTCCTGACCCCGTCTGGATGTTGAAAAGCCAAAGTGATAACGTCGTTCTCACTTATCGTAAACGATCATATTCGCTGCTCGGAGGAGGGATAGCCTCATGTCACCCCGGTCTCTGCCGTACCCGGTTTTCGACATCGACAACCACATGTACGAGACGACGGACGCGCTCACCAAGTACCTGCCGAAGGAGCACCGCGGAAAGGTCGGCTACGTCGAGGTCAACGGCCGACCCAAACTCGTCGTCAAGGACCACATCAGCCACATGATCCCCAACCCGACGTTCGAGCGAGTCGCCAGGCCGGGCAGCGCGGAGGACTATTTCCTGGGCAACAATCCCGAAGGCCTCAACTTCCGCGAATTCATCGGCGAGGCAATGGATGTCATCCCGGCATACCAGTCACCCGCGCCGCGACTGGAACTGATGGACGAACTCGGCATCGATCAGTGCGTCATGTATCCGACGCTCGCCAGTCTCATCGAGGAACGCACGACCGACGACGTCATCCTCACGCACGCGATCATTCATGCGCTCAACGAGTGGATGCACGAGCACTGGACGTTCAACTACCACGACCGGATCTTCGCCACCCCCGTGATCTGCCTGCCCCTGGTGGACGAAGCCATCAAGGAATTCCACTGGGGCCTCGAGCGCGGCATGAAGACATTCCTGGTGCGGCCCGCACCCGTGCCCAGCCGGTTCGGCGGTTCGCGCTCCATGGGCCTCCCCGAGTTCGACCCGTTCTGGGAAGAGGTCGTCAACGCCGGCATGCCGGTCACCATGCACGCCTCGGACAGCGGCTACCAAAAACACCTCATGGAGTGGGAAGGCGGCGACGAGTATCTGTCCTTCAAGCCGAGCGCGTTACGCGAAGTCGTGATGGGCCACCGCGCCATCGAGGACACCCTGGCCGCGATGATCTGCCACGGCGCGTTGTCGCGCTTCCCCGATCTGAAGATCTTCTGCGTCGAGAACGGCAGCGGGTGGGTCCGCAATCTGCTCGAGCAGCTCAACACCGCGTACAAGATCATGCCCAAGGAGTTCGACGAGCACCCGGTCGAGGTGTTCAAGCGAAACATCTACATCCATCCGTTCCTCGAGGACGACCTCAAGGGGATTATCGACATCATGGGCGAGGATCACGTGATGTTCGGCTCCGATTTCCCGCACCCCGAGGGCATCGGTGATCCGCTGAGCTTTGTCGACCGGCTCGACGGTGTCTCCGAGGCCGCCAAGGCGAAGATCATGGGAGGCAACGCTATCGAGCAGTTGGGGCTCAAGGTTCCGGCATGACCCGGGCGCGCACATCCCCGAAGGTTTACGACGGAATCGCCGACTTCGAGGCTCACGTCGGCGAGCACCTTGGTTTCAGCGACTGGCGCCAGGTCACGCAGAAGGAAATCGACTTGTTCGCCGAGGCGACCGGTGACCATCAATGGATCCATGTCGACCCTGAGAAGGCGGCCGCCGGTCCCTACGGCAAGACCATCGCCCACGGCTATCTGACCTTGTCGCTGGTACCCATTCTCGTGCAACAGATCTACCGGGTAACCGGCTTGGCGATGCAAGTCAATTACGGAAGCGACAAGCTGCGCTTCCCCGCCCCGGTACCGGTCGATTCCCGCATCAGGGCTGGCGCCGAACTGCTCAAGGTTGAGCGCAACGACAAAGGCGGCCGGGCCACGGTTCGCGTCACCGTCGAAGTGGAGGGCAGCGATCGCCCGGCGTGCGTCGTCGACACGATCGCCGCGATGATCGACGCCTGACCGAACGGGCCGAGTTCATCGACTATGCGTTGAGAACGCGTTCCCCGATCACTCGTTGCTCCCGCAACGCGGCAATCTCCTGAGCGGAAAGTCCAAGCGCTCCAAGCACCTCGGCGTTGTGCTGCCCGAGTGTCGGCGCGGCGGCCCTGTGCTGGTGTATGGGTCCCGGCGAGATGCGAAAAGGCCAGCCGGGAAACCTCTGTCGGCCGGTGATCGAATGGTCCAGGTCCTGATAGAAGCCGCGCGCGTCGAGTTGCTCGACGTCATACATCCGATCGGCCGTCAACAGTCGCTCGGCGGGCACACCATGCCGGCCAAACGTCGCCACGACCTCCTCCGCGGTTCGCTCGCACGTCCAATTCGCCAGTACCTCGTCGAATTCGTCGTGGTGTTCCCGGCGCGCTGCAGCGGAGGCGAATCTCGGGTCGTCGCGCAGGTCGGGGCGGTCAATGGCGTCCAGCACCGCTCGCCAGTCATCGTCATGACGCACCGAGAGCGCGACCCACTCGTCGACATTGCCGGTCGAATAGACGCCCTGCGCGTATTCGCGGTGGCGGTTTCCCTCACGCGGGCGCACCGATCCCGTCAACGAGTATTCGATGACGGGTTCGGCTGTCACCGCCGCGCCGACCTCGATTTGCGCCGCCTCGATCAGCTGCCCCTCGCCGGTGGACCGCCTGTGCTCGAGGGCGGCCAGCAGCGCGACGCAGGCGTGTACGCCGGCGATCGGGTCGGCGGGCCCCTGCAGATTGCACGGCGGGCCGTCCGCATAACCGGTCGCGGCCGACATGCCTGACACCTGTTCGATGTTCAGCGCCCAGCCCACGTAGTCGCGCCACGGCCCCTGGAGCCCGAACCCGGGCATCCGCACCATGATCACGCCGGGATTGACCCGCGCGATGGAGTCGTAATCCAGTCCGAATTGTTCGACGACGCGCGGCGAGAAGTTCTCCACCACCACGTCGGCCTCCGCAGCCAGTCGCAGCGCCAACTCTCGACCGGTGGCAGAGGTGAGATCCAGCGTGATGTCGCGCTTGTTGAGATTGGTTCCCTGCCACAGCGGCCCGCGCTCGTACCAGTCGTCGCCCTCGCGCAGCAGCGAGCCCGAGTAGCGGTGTCCGTCGGGCCGCTGAATGGATTCGACCTTGATCACGTCCGCCCCGAACGCACCGAGGTAGCACGTCAGATACGCGCCCGCCCAGAAAGTGCTCAAGTCGAAGACCTTCAACCCGGCGAACGGCAAAGAGACGTCGGCGACGTCACCCGTCGGGCGCGGTGCGTCGCGCTTGCTCCACTTGGCCTGCGCTCCGTTTGTTCGGAGGGCGGGAGCGGGCAATGGCGGCGGTACCGGGGTCTTCGAGAGCCGGAACGGCGCGCCTGGCCTGGTGAATCGCCATCCGTCGGTGGCCGCGTCGACGAAAAACCCTCGCTCCGCATACTGCGGGCAGCCCAGGATCGTGTCGCCGTCGGTGATCGGCGCCGCGGGTATGCGCATGGCCTGGCTCAATTCGACCAGATCGGCGACGGACATCGATTCCAGGAACGGCTGGGCCTTGGCGAAGAACTCGTCGCGCTCGGGCCCGCCGAGCATGATCGCGAGCTGGTGGTCGCCGAACTCGGGCAACCCGACCATCGCGCAGACGTCCAGCCAATGCTGACCGGTCAGGCAGTTGATCCCGATCCAGCCGTCGGAGGCACGCACAATACCCAGCATCGGCGCGGCTTTGGAATTCGTCGGCAAGCCAAGGCTTTTCAAGCGGGCGGCCATCAGCATGGGATAGGGCAGCGTCGCCAACAGCGACTCGAACATCGACACGTCCACCTCGACCGGCCGGTGCGTTTCGGCCGTGGCGACGCGTAGGGCCGTCAGCGCGCCGAGGGCCGCGTATCCGCCCGCGATGTATTCCGGGATGCGGGCGCCGGCCTGTAGCGGCGCCCGGCCGGGCTCGCGCACGTTGATCCAACCCGCCGCCGCCTGCAGGGTCAGCGGAGTCGTCACCCGGTCACGCAGTGGCCCCTCCTGGCCGAAGCTGGAGATCCGGACCACGACGAGATCCGGGTTGACCCGGGCCAGGGTTTGCGCGTCCAGACCCCACGCCCGGCGCTCAGGTGCGCCCCCCGGTAAGTCTTCGACCAGGACATCCGCCTGCGAGATCATCTCGCGCAGGACCTCAAGGCCACGTTCCTGCGCGAAATCAACCGTGGCGCCGCACTTTCCGGCGTTCAGGTACTCGAACAGCCCGCTTCGCTCCGGATGAGGGCCCTCTGGGGGAAAGGGACCCCAACGGCGCAGTGGGTCACCTGACGGGGGCTCGACCTTGCGCACGTCGGCGCCCAGGTCCACCAGCAGCTTCGCGCAATAGGGACCCGCGATCTCGGAGGCCAACTCGACGACGCGCAAGCCCGCCAGGGGTCGGTTCACGCGGGTATCCCGATGGCCTTGGGCTCCATATAGGCCCGCAGTCCCATCACGCCGCCCTCCCGACCGATGCCGCTCTGCTTGAAGCCTCCGAACGGCGCGTCTCCGGGGATTGTGCCGTTGACCGATACCTGTCCGGTCCTCATCCGCCGGGCGATGGCCACCGCGCGGTCGATGTCGCTTCCCCACACCGCGCCGCCGAGGCCATAAGACGAATTGTTGGCGATGGTCACCGCGTCATCGTCGTCGCGATACCGCAAGACGGTCAGCACGGGACCGAACACCTCCTCCTGCGCGATATACGAATCGGCGGCGGCATCGGTGAGTATCGTTGGCTCGAAATAGAAACCGCTGTTCAGATCCTTCGGGCGGGCTCCCCCGGCCACGACGGTCGCACCGTCGGCTTCGGCGCGTTTGACGAAGCCCTCGACACGGTCGAGGTGCTCGCGGCTGATCAACGGACCCATGGTGACCGCCGGATCGACGGGATCGCCGATCACGACTTCGCGGGACAGTGCGGCGAGCCGGTCCACCACCTCGTCGTGGATCGCCTCGGGCAGCAGCAACCTGCTGTTGAGAATGCAGGCTTGACCAGCATGCATCGTGCATCCCTCGAACAACAGCCGTTCCAACAGGTCGTCGGTGACGTCGACGTCGGGCAGCAGGATGGTCGCCGACTTGCCCCCGCATTCCAGCAGAACGCGCTTCATGGTGGTCGCCGCTCCCGCCATCACGTCGCGGCCGACGACAGAGCTACCGGTGAAGCTCACCATGTCGACCCTGGGATCCAGGGTCAGGCTCCTGCTGGCCTCGACGCTGGTCGGCGTCACCACGTTGACGACGCCAGGGGGAATGTCCGTGTCCTCGTCGATGATTCGCGCCAACGCCAGCCCGGCCAGCGGTGTCAGCGGGGAAGGCTTGAGCACCAGCGTATTTCCCGCCGCCAGTGCCGCGCCCAACTTCATGACGTTGAGGGTGTGCGGGAAGTTCCACGGCGTCATGGCCGCCACCACACCGAGGGGTTCGTAGCGCAGCAGTGTGGTGCCCGCGGCCCCCCAGGCATCCATCGGTGCCTCGGCGGGCTCCGCCGCGAGCTCGGCGGCATGGCCGACCATGAATGCCGGTCCGTCGACGTGAATCAGCCGTTCGTTCGCGGAACAACCCCACTCGGCCAGCGCGAGTGCGTAGATCTCCTCGCTCCTGGCCATCAGCGCATCGCTGAGTTGTTGCAGGCAGCGGGCCCGTTCCGCGGGCTCTGCCGCGGGCCACGGGCCCGTGTCGAAGGCGGACCTGGCCGCTGCGACCGCCTGCCGGACCTGCGCCACGCTCGCATCGGGCGCCGTTTGGATCACCACCTCGGTGGCGGGATTGACGACGTCGTAGCGTCCGCAGTCCGGGTCGGTCCACTGGCCGTCAATGTAGTGACCGTAGGCCTCGAGGAGCGAACCCGACCCAGCCATCCTGCCTGCCTTCCTGACTGCACGATCGTGAAGCAGCGCGGGCGACGCCACCGAGATAACTTACATACTCAACCTGTGTGTACACGCCGACCGCGACGCCGTCAACGGCTAATTTGAGCCATTTTTAGCCTAATATGCGGCGATTGACAGATGATCCGGCTCTCCTGTAGACAGCATGGAAACGGACATTCTTGCGTTATCTGTCCGGCCAGCCCAGTGTCCAAGGAAGGCATGCGGTGCCCACTACTACTGTTCCCTTGCACTCTCCGGACTTCTACGCCGGCGATCCCTACCCGGTCTACCGGGAACTCCGCAACACGACGCCAGTGGTGTGGAACGACGTCACCAACTTCTGGGCGCTGTTGAAGTACGAGGACGTCCGCTACGTTTCGGGCCACCCACTGACCTTCTCGTCGACGAAGGGCATCACGATTCCGGATCCCAGCCAGCCTGAACCCGTTCAGGAAGGCAACCTCATTTTCACCGACCCTCCCCGCCACCGGCAGCTCCGCAAGCTCATCAACTCCGGCTTTTCCCGCCGGCAGGTGCAGTTGCTCGAGCCCAAGGTGCGCCAGATCGTGAAGGGCATCGTGGACAGTGTCGAGCCGTCGCGAGAGTACGAGTTCGCCGAGGAGATCGCCGCGCCCCTTCCCACCCGGATGATCGCCGAGATGCTCGGTGCCCCACCCGAAGACTGGGAGCAGTTCCGCGCGTGGTCGGACGCGGCGGTCGGCACCGCCGACCCGGACATCGAACTGGACTCGATCGTCGCCCTCGGTGAGCTGTACGAATACTTCACCAAGCTCATCGCCGCGCGGCGCTCCGGCGAGGTCAGCGGGCAGGACGACCTGCTGAGCATCCTGGCCGCAGCCGAGGTCGACGGCGAGCGGCTCACCGACGCGGATCTGCTCAACTTCTCCTTCCTGCTGTTGGTCGCCGGCAACGAAACCACGCGCAACCTGATCGCGTTGGGCACGTTGGCGCTGATCGACCACCCCGACCAGTTCGCGCTGCTGCGATCGGACCCGTCGCTGCTGCCCAGCGCGGTCGAGGAGATGCTGCGATTCACCAGCCCGGTCACCCACATGGCCCGCCGCGCGACCGAGGACGTCGAGATCCGCGGCCAGCAGATCAGGGCGGGCGACACAGTGGTCATGCTCTACGGCTCCGCCAACCGCGACGAAGAGATCTTTGGGCCCACCTGCGAAGAGTTCGACATCACCCGTAATCCCAACCCGCACATCGCGTTCGGGGCCGGGGAGCACGCGTGCCTTGGCGCCCAGCTCGCGCGCCTGGAAGCCAGGGTGATGTTTGAGGTGCTACTGGGCGCCTTTCCCACGATCGAGCTCACCGGTGACGTGACCCGGCTGCGCGCAACCATGGTGCCGGGCGTGAAACGCATGCCAATCCGACTGGGGGCGGGCAACTGATGGACTTCGACTACACGCCCGAACAGGAGCAGCTCCGAAAGGACTACCGGACGCGCCTGGAGGCGGTGATGACCCCGGAGCGCCGCGCCGCCGTCGCCAACCTCACCGAGGGGGGCGCCGCGATGACCGAGTGCCGGCGGGCGCTCGGCGATGCCGGGTTGCTCGGCGTCGCCTGGCCGGTCGAATACGGTGGCGGCGGGCTGACCGCGTTGGAGCAGTACATTTTCTCGGAGGAAGCGCGCAGGGTCAACGCACCGTTGCCGTTTGTCACCCTGAACACTGTGGGCCCCACGCTCATTCAGTACGGCACCGAGGAGCAGAAGGCCAAGTTCCTCCCGGCGATCCTCAAGGGCACCGTTGATTTCGCGATCGGTTACTCGGAGCCCGGCGCCGGGAGCGACCTCGCCTCGCTGCGGACCACCGCGGTCAGGGACGGCGACGAGTTCGTCATCAATGGTTCAAAGATGTTCACCAGCGGCGCGGAGTTCGCCGACTACATCTGGCTGGCGGCGCGCACCGACCCAACCGTCAAGAAACACAAGGGAATCACCCTGTTCATCGTGCCGACGGACTCGCCCGGGTTCTCCTGGAAGCCGCTACACACCATGCCGGGGGTGTCCACGTACTACACGTTCTACGATGACGTCCGGGTACCCGAGAGCGCCATCGTGCTCGGCGAAAACCAGGGTTGGACACTGGTGACGAACCAGCTCAACCTCGAACGCGCCGCCCTGGGCAACCTCGGTGCCCTGGAGCCGCTCTTCGCCAAGACGCTCAAGTGGGCGTCGACGACACCGCTCGACGACGGCATGGTCATCGATCAGCCCTGGGTGCAGCAGGCCCTGGCCCGGGTGGAAGCGCAGGTCGCCGCCTACCGGCTGCTGAACCTGCGCGTGAACGCGACGATGAGCTCGGGTGCCCTCGGTATGGGCGAGGCCTCGGCGGCAAAGGTTTTCGGCACCGAGCTCACTCAACAGGTCGCCCGCGAGCTGCTCGAAGTCGTCGGGCAGGCGGGTGTCCGCAAGGACTCGGCGGCTCCGCTCAAGGGCGAGCTGGAGAGCGCCTACAGGCTGGCGGTCATCAACACATTCGGCGGCGGAGCCAACGAACTTCAACGCGACATCATCGCTATGGCCGGCCTCGGGATGCCCCGCGCACCCCGAGACGTGCGGGCCTCCGGAAAGGAGAAATCCACGTGACAGAGCTAGCCAAAGACGACCTGCGCGAGCGCCTCGACGCGTTGATCGGGACGCCCACCGACGGAGTCGGCAGACCCTCCCGCGCCCCCGATCCGGTGAACGCCGCGATGATCCGGCACTGGGCGTACGCGTTGGACGACATGAATCCCGCCTACCTTGATCCCGAGTTCGCGGAGAATTCCCGCTACGGTGGCCTGGTTTCCCCGCCGGTGATGCTGCAGAGCTGGACGATGCCGCCGCCCAAGCTCGCCGGCATCCATGAGCGCGGCGGCGTGCCGATCGAGGTCAAGACCAACCCGCTGCAATTCCTCTCCGACGCGGGCTACACGGGCATCATCGCGACGAACTCGGAGTTTGAGATCGAACGCTATCCCCGCGTCGGCGACGAGATCACCGGTGAGACGGTGTTCGACTCGATCTCCGACGAGAAGACGACCGCGATGGGCAAAGGATTCTTCGTCACGTGGGTGACCACGTACCGCGATCAGAACGGCGAAGTCATCGGCCGCCAATGGTTCCGCACGCTGCGATTCAAGACGGGAAGCTGATGGCGACCAGACTTGCTCCGTCGATCAGCCCGGACACCGAATTCTTCTGGTCGGGCCTCAAGGACCACAAGCTGCTGATCCAGCGCTGCGCCGACTGCAAGACGTTGCGGGTGCCGCCCCGCCCGATGTGCGGAAATTGCCAGTCGCTCAACTGGGATTCCATCGAATCAACCGGGCGCGGAACGGTTTACAGCTTCGTGATGCCGCAATACCCGCCGCTCCCCTTCCTTCAATACCCCTATGTCGTGGCACTGATCGAGCTCGACGAAGGTGTGCGCATCGTGTCGAAC
Organism: Mycobacterium intracellulare ATCC 13950; assembly: GCF_000277125.1. Lineage (NCBI taxonomy): Bacteria > Bacillati > Actinomycetota > Actinomycetes > Mycobacteriales > Mycobacteriaceae > Mycobacterium > Mycobacterium intracellulare. The sequence continues at coordinate 1,988,504 of NC_016946.1, read as the reverse complement.
CTGTGCGATATCGAACCGGCGGCCATCGACGTCGGTATGCCCGTCGAGGTCTTCTACGAGAAGTTCGAAGCAATCCCGACCGGGGACGAGCTGGTGCTGCACCAGTTCCGGCCCGCCCGCTGAACACGAGGCACCAGGCGAACATGGATTTTTCCTTCACCGAAGAACAAGAGACCGTCGGCAAGGTGGCCCGCCAGCTCTTCGAGCACCGCGCCACCACCGAGCACCTCACCGAGTTGGAATCGGGCGAGATTCGTTTCGACCCCGCACTGTGGTGTGAGCTGGCGGCGTCGGACTTGCTGGGCATCGCGCTACCCGAATCGGTTGGCGGCAGCGGTGGCAGCTTCCTCGACCTCGGCGTGCTGCTCGCGGAAGTGGGCTGGAGTGTTGCGCCGGTGCCGGTCTATGCGACCCTGGTGCTCGGCGCGGATACGATTGCGCGGCACGGTGACTCGACCACTCAGCGACGGTACCTACCGAAGGTGGTGGACGGAAGCACGATACTGACCGCCGCGCTCGCCGAACCGGGAAGCTCCGACCCGGCCGCCCCACGCACCACCGCCCGGCCCGATGGCGACGCCTGGATCTTGGACGGCGTCAAGGAACTCGTGCCCGCCGCGCAGCTTGCCGACGCCATCGTGGTTTCGGCACGCGCGGACGACGGACCGGGCCTGTTCGTCGTCGAGACGGCCACCGAGGGCGTCGTCGTCACACCGGCCGAAACCACTAATGGTGAGCCCTACGCCGACGTCGAGTTCGCTGGGGCCGTCGCGCACCGACTCAACGAGGCCGGTGGCCGGGATGCCGTCGACTCGCTGTACACCAGGGCGCTCGTCGGGCTGTGCGCCATGCAGGTCGGGGTGACCGAGCGCGCGTTGAAGATCGCGGCGTCCTACACCGGCGAGCGCGAGCAGTTCGGCAGGCCGATCGGCTCATTTCAGGCCGTGCAGCAGCGGTTGGCCGATGCATTCATCGACGTCGAGGCGATTCGGTGGACCACCTGGCACGCGGCGTGGCTGATCGCGGAAGGCCGACCCGCCGCCCGCGAGGCCGCCATCGCCAAATTCTGGGCCGCCGAGGCGGGTGCACGGGTCGTCGCATCAGCCCAACAGGTCCACGGCGGCATGGGCATCGACGTCACCTACCCGCTTCATCGCTATTTCCTGTGGGCCAAGCAGATCGAGCTCTCGCTCGGCTCTGCCCCCCAACAACTCGCCCGGCTCGGCGCGACATACCCGGAAGGAAACGCATGACCTCCACCGTCGACCGCACCACCACGCGCGCATGGAACTCCATCAACGTGGGCGAGGAAGTCACCCCGATGGACGTCCCGGTGACCACCACACTGATCGTCGCCGGGGCCATCGCGTCCCGCGACTACATGCCCGTGCACCATGACCGCGACTTTGCGAATTCCCAGGGATCCAAAGACATTTTCTTGAACATCCTGACGACCAATGGGCTTTGCGTGAAGTTCCTTCATGACTGGGCGGGCCCCGAGGCGATGATCAAAAAGTTGTCCATTCGCCTCGGCGTCCCGGCCTACCCGAATGATCCGATGCGCTTCACCGGATCGGTCACGGACAAATCGTCGGCCGACGGCGAAGGATTCATCGAGGTCACGTTCAGGGGCGCCAACAGCCTCGGCGACCACGTCTCGGGAACCGCGGTGCTCAGCCTGCTCGAAGGCGTGGATGCATGAACAGGGGCTCCTGCGGGATTGGCGGCAAGGCGGCGCTCGTCGGGATCGGGCAAACCGAGTTCTCCAAGGAATCGGGCCGCAGCGAGATGCAACTGGCCTGCGAGGCAGTCAAAGCCGCCATAGGCGACGCCGGTCTTCGTCCGGCCGACATCGACGGCATGGTCACCTTCAGCGTCGACGACAACGAGGAGATCGAGGTCGCCCGCAATGTCGGGATCCGGGACCTGACGTTCTTCACCAGGGTCCCCCACGGCGGTGGCGCCGCCGCGGGAACGGTGATGCAGGCCGCGATGGCGGTCGCGACGGGCGTGGCATCAGCGGTGGTGTGCTACCGAGCGTTCAACGAGCGCTCCGGGTTCCGCTTCGGTGGCGCCGGCCGTCAGCCGGGAGTGACGCCGCTGTGGATGGCTCCCTATGCGCCGTTCGGGTTCATGACGCCGGCCGCCTGGGTCGCGTTACACGCGCAGCGCTATATGACCACATACGGCGTCACCAACGCCGATTTCGGGAAGATCTCGGTTATCGACCGCAAGCACGCCGCGAACAACCCCGACGCCTGGTTCTACCAGAAGCCGATAACCCTTGAGCAGCACCAACAATCGCGGTGGATCATCGAGCCCGTGCTGAGGCTGCTCGACTGTTGTCAGGAAAGCGACGGGGGTGTCGCCATGGTGGTGACGAGCGTCGAGCGCGCCCGCGACCTGGCCAAGCCGCCCGCCGTCATCACGGCCGCCGCGCAAGGAGCCGCCTACGACGGCGAGGTGATGACCAGCTACTACCGCGAGGAGATCACCGGCCTGCCCGAAATGGGAGTCGTTGGCGACAAGCTGTGGCGGGATTCCGGTCTTAAACCGCAAGATATTTCGACGGCTTTCCTCTACGACCACTTCACGCCTTTCGTCTTCACTCAACTCGAGGAGCTCGGATTCTGCGGCCGCGGGGAAGCCAAGGACTTCGTCTCGGTCGAAGAACTGTCACTGGGCGGCCGGATGCCGATCAACACCAACGGCGGGTTGCTCGGCGAGGCTTACATTCACGGCATGAACGGCATCACCGAGGGCGTCCGACAGGTGCGCGGCACGTCCCACAATCAGGTGGACAACGTCGAACACGTGCTGGTCACGTCGGGTACAGGCGTTCCGACGAGCGGACTGATCCTCGCACCCGATCGCTGAGCGGGGAAGCCGGGAATCGAGATGACGTACGCGACGGCGGTCGACACCCGCGAGGTGCTCATCTCGGCTGCGTTCGCCTGTTTCCGCACGCACGGGTTGCGGAAGACGACGATCGTCGACATCGCACGTGTCGCGGATGTGTCCAGGAGCACGTTCTACGAGTACTTCCGGGACAAGGAGACGATCGTCGAAAGCTGTGCGGAGGCGGCGTCCCAGCGCTTCTATCGCAGGCTGGCCACGGCGATCGATCGGCACGGCGGCAGCACGCTGGAGGAAAAGCTAACGCGTGCAGGCGTTTTCGTCGCTCAGGCGCGCCGAGTCGTGGAGCCCGAATCGTATTTCGACCAGGACGAGGTCAGCTTGATGTTGACCAAGAATGCGTCGACCCTCCTGCGGGAATGCAGCGAGTTTCTCGCACCGTATGTCTCCGCGGCGCGGCTGACCGGCGAGGTCCGCGGTGACCTTGACATCCGGTCGGCGACCGAGTGGTTCGCGCGGATGTTGTTCTCGTTGTTCACCACCCCGTCGCCCTATCTCGACATGGGCGACGACGACGTGGTCGCCGACTTCGTCCGTGCCCACGTCGTGCGGGGATTCCTGAGTGACGGACTCAAGAGGCGCTAGCCCGCCCGCCGTGCGACGGGGACATTGGACCACCCGCAAACATTGGACATTGCCACCCGCCGCAACCCGCTGCGATCGACTTCGTACTCGGGGAGGAGATCGAGCAGCGCGCCTAGGGCGATGCGGCTCTCCATCCTCGCCAACGCGGCCCCCAAACAACTGTGTATGCCGTAGCCAAAGGCGAGATTGAAGCCCATTTTGCGCTCCCTGTCGATGTCCAATCGGTCAGGATCAGGGAACATCCGCTCATCGCGCGTCGCTGAACCCGTGACGAGCAGGACGGCGCTACCCTCGGGAATTGTCTTGCCGTGCAACGTCACATCGCGGGTAGCGGTGCGGACCTGGTACTGTGACGGCGCTTCGTAGCGCAGCAACTCTTCGATCGCGGCCGGAATCTTGCTACGGTCCTTCTGCAACTTCTGCCACTGGTCGGGAAAGTCGGCGAAGGCGACCATGGCATTGCCGATGAGCTTGGTGACGGTCTCCGCGCCCGCTCCCCCGAGCATGGTCGCGAAGCCGGTGATATCCACATCGGTGAGCTTCTCGACCTGCCCGTCTCGCTCGATCTCGGTCTCGATGAGCCGGCTGATCATGTCGTCGCAGGGTTCGGCACGGCGCTTCTGCACCAGGTTGTAGTAATAGATCCCCGTCTTCGTCGAGGCCTCGAAACCCTCTGCGGTGGTGGCGATCTCACCGGGGCGCCGTTCAAGCAGCAGATCGAGCCAGAGACGAATCTGGTCGCGGTCCTGCTTCGGCACTCCCAGCATGGTGGTGATGACCTCGTTCGGAAACAGGGCCGAGAAGTCGGCTACCACGTCGAAGGAGGACGGGTCGAGCGCATGAATGCGCTCGTAGACCTTCTCGCGCACCATGTCTTCCAGCGCGGCGATGGCGCGGGGGGTGAACACGTTGCTCACCAGCCGGCGCATCTTCTGATGTTCGGGCGGGTCCATCGAGATGATCACTTTGGGCACCGGCAGCGCATCGTCGTGCGCCTGCACCATGTCCAGCGTGGCGCCCTTGGCAGACGAGAAGGTTTCGTAGTCTTTGGTAGCGGGCGCCACGTCGTCGTAACGGGTCAAGGCCCAGAAGTCCCACTTTGCGTTGTAATAAACGGGAGCCTCGTCGCGCAGCCGACGGTACGTGTCGAACGCTCCATTGAAGAAGTCGTCCGAGAACGGGTCGAAATCAACAGGATTCTCAGAAGCGATCTGCGATGGCGTTGCACTCATAGGATCGCCCCGGTTTCCTTGTAGGTCGCGATGGTGTCCCAGTCCAAGCCTGCCTCCATCAAGACCTCTTCGGTGTGCTGGCCGTGTTCGGGTGCGCCCGGCGGGACAACGGCCCGTTCGTCGAACTGGACGGGGTTTGTGGGCAACGAGTATGGCGAGCCGTTCATCGTGGCGGTGTTCGCGACATAGCCGTTGGCGGTCACCGCCGGGTCATCACAGAGTTCTCCGGGGGTTTGGACAACCCCCCAGGCGCCAGAGAGTTCGGCCAGCTGTTCGCGCCATTGCGCGAGTGTGCGTTTTGCGAACACCTCGTCCATGAGCGAGATGAGTTCCGTGCGGTTGGCGAAACGTGCTGCGGGACTGGCAAACCGCTCATCCTCGACCAATTCGGGCAGGCCGATGGCGCGCATCGCTTCCGGGTAGAACTTGTCGAGTTGCAGCATCATCAGCTGGACGTAGCGGTCGTCCTTGGTGCGGTAGGTCCCCACCAGAGGGTTGGGTGCGTCGGCGTGGCTGTACTTCGGGATCGAGCTGCCACCGTGAATCTGGCTCACCGCGACGTCGGGGCTGAGGTTCCACGCGGCCAGCCCGAGCAGGGAGACATCCACCACCGAACCCTGGCCGGTGGTCGCCTTCCTGTACAGAGCGGCCGCGATCCCGCCGGCGATCGCCATGCCCCCGAGGAGATCTCCGAAGGCGGGCCGCGACCGCACCAACTCGTCGCCGTCTTCGGTGAGCATGGCGGCGATGCCGCCGCGCGCCCAGTAGGAGACGCCGTCGTAGCCAGGCTTGTCCGAATCGGGACCCTTCGGGCCGTGGCCTGACCCGCGCACGTACACGATGCCGGGATTCGCTGCCCTGATGTCGTCGACGTCGATGCCCATCTTCTTGCGGCGAGTCGGCAGATAGCTGGTGAGGAATACGTCGCACGTGGCAGCGAGCTTACGGATGACGTCCTGGCCGCCGGGTGTGCTCAGATCGACGCCTATCGACTTCTTCCCCCGATTCGGTATCTCGATCATGTAGTTGACCGTGCCGCCGCCCTCGTCCACGATGCCCATCGTGACCAGGCCACGCTGTGGATCACCGCCCTCGCGGGGCTCGACCTTGATAACCTCGGCGCCCCACTCGGCGAGCACGGCGCCGGCCGACGGGACGAAGGTCCACGCCGCGACCTCCAACACGCGGACGCCGCTGAGCACTTTGTCGTCGGAAATGACGGCCTCCATTGGTCTCAGTGGTACGGGTGCGAGCGCACCGGCAGGCTTGCAACGGCGAAAACGCACGATTGCATTATGTGAGAATGTCAGTTTCGAACGGATTTGTAAACCGCGTCGGCGCGTGAGGCAACCGGCGCCGGAGGCTATGGGCGCGCCGATAACCGCTCGGGCAGCGCGGGATCTCCGTCGGCCCAGAAGGCCCGCCACGTCGGCATGCGCTGGGGCATGGCCGCACGCAACCGAACGTCGGTCGGCCAGCGCATGAATTCCGGACCCGGGCGCTCCGTCACGTCGACCGAGTACCAAGGATGCTCCCGCCGCTTGACGAAGCACCACTGGCCGCCGCGGCGCTCGTAGACGTCGTCGTAACGCATCGTGATCACAAACCACCCGTCGCCGTCCTCGTGTTCGGCGCGGCAATACACCGATCCGGTCGCGTGGTCAGGGTCGATGAAATCGAACTGGTGGCCGCAGATCAGGTGGATGCTGCGGTAGAACCGCCGAAGTACCCGGTCGGACCAACGCTTCAGCGCATCCCTGCCGTGGCCCTCCGCGCCGGCGTCGACGTCGTCGACGAACAACGCCACCAGCGCGTTGAGATCCCGGGCGTCGAGGGCCATCGCGTATCTACTGGGCAGCTGGCTGATCGCGAGACTCGATTCGACCCGGTCCAAACGATCGCCAGTGGACCGACGCCCCGCTTCTGCGGCCATGGCGGAATTGTAGGCCGAAAGCAACGAATGAGAACCTTTGTTCTCGTTTTCTGCAAAGGCTACTATCCTGCGCTCATGCCCTTCCCGAAGATCTTGCCCACGATTCCCGCTCTGGTGAGATCCTGCGCGGCACGTTTCGGGGACAAGCCGTTCCTCATCGCCGATGGTCAGGAATTGACCTATATCGACCTCGACCGGCGCTCGGCTGCGCTGGCGATCGCCCTGCTGGCGGAGGGTATAAGCAAGGGCGATCACGTCGGAATCTTGATGCCGAACAGCGTCGATTGGGCCCTGGCCTGGTTCGCCACCACACGCATCGGCGCGGTCGCGGTGCCGCTCAACACCTTTTACCAGGCGTCCGAACTCGCCTGGACCGCACGCCATGCCGACCTGCACGCGATCCTGACGTGGTCGCGGTTCCGCAATCACGACTTCCTCGCCCGCCTCCGGGAGGCGCTGCCGGGGCTGTCGGATCAGCGCGAGCCGGGCCGCATCGCCGTACCCAAAGCGCCGTTCCTGCGGACCGTTGCCGTGTGGGGGCCATCCGATCAGGCCTGGACGACAACGATCGACGGCGATGGCAACATGTCGGCCAGCGACACCGACTTCCTGGTCGATGTGGAACTGTGCGTAACGCCGGCCGACGACGCGACGATCATCTACACCTCGGGCAGTACCGGAGACCCGAAGGGTCCCGTCCACACCCACGGCGCGCTGGTGCGGCATACCTACAACCTCACGTTCACCTATGGGGTCACCCACGACGACGTGATGTTCACCGCCATGCCCTTCTTCTGGGTGGGAGGTCTGATCACCGGATTGCATGCCGTGATCCACCACGGCGCAACGCTGGTCACCCAGCCCGCGTTCGACGCGGCCGAGGCCCTGGAACTCATGGAGCGCCACCGGGCGACGATCACGCTGGGCTGGCCCCAGCAGGGCAAGACTCTGGCCGAGCATCCCAATTTTCCTGGACGCGATCTGAGCTCGGTGCAACGGACCAGCATGCCCGCGATGGTGCCGCCCGCGCGTCGACCCAAGGGACCTAACGCGCTGGGGATGACGGAACTGTGCGGCAACCACATTGGGGTCGACCCCTATGTGCCGCAGCCGCCCGAGCGGTCCGAAACCGGTGGCGTATCCATCGAAGGGCTGCACCATCTGATCGTCGACCCTGACACGGGGCGGCCGGTGCCCGTCGGCGCGCCGGGCGAAATCTGGGTTCGCGGATACTCGTTGATGCAACGCCTGCACAAACGTGAGCGCGAAGAGGTGTTCACTCCAGACGGCTACTACCGGACGGGCGACTGCGGCGTCGAGTACAACGACGGTTGGATCAGGTTCACCGGTCGGTTGGGCGATCTGATCAAGACGGGTGGCGGCACCAACATCACACCCAGCGAGGTCGAGCGGGCGCTGGCCGACTGCGACGGCGTGCTGGAGGCATACGTGGTGGGCGCCGAGAGCGAGGAGCACGGCACGGTGGTCGCGGCGGCGGTGGTACCGCGCGGCGACTCGGCGCTCGACGGCGAGTCCTTGCGGGCGCAACTGCGTGGCCGGTTGTCGGCGTACAAGGTTCCGAAGTTCATCTGGGTCACCGCGAAGCAAGAACTCCCTTTCACCGCGAGCGGAAAGGTCAAGAAGTCGGAGCTGGCGCAACAGCTCAGCGAACTGTTGGCGCACCCTAAGGGGTGACCGGCTGCTCGTCTGCCATATTCGTGGTCATCAGTGTCAACGGAATGCCGAACAACGGCTCCAGCTTGACTTCGGTCAGCTCGAAGCCGTCACCTTCGTGCCGCTGCCGGAAGTCGGGCTTGACGCCGTATCGCGCGGCGATGTGTTCGCCAGCATCACAATCCGCGGTACGGATCACGACAGAGAACAGGCCGTCGCCGTTGCGGGACAAGAACTCCGCCGCGGTGCCCGCGTCCGTCGGTGCAGCCGCGGTGGGAGCGATGAGCTCGAAACCGCGGTCCCAGTCGAGTCGGATTTGCAGGCCGAGGTGCTCGAGCTCGAAAGCCTCGAACTGAAAGCCCAATGCGCTCAGGTACTCCGCAGCGCGGTCGAGCCGCTCGAGGCCGATCGCGAACACGACGTGGTGCAACAGTGGCTGCGGCATACGAACGACTCTACGACACCCTAAAGGGCGCTTTCCGATAACCGGAAATATTGATTCTCATTACGGTAGATTCGCCGCTGCGAACCCAAAACCCGTGCGGAGAGGCGCTCATGGCACTCGAACAATTCAAGCTGGAAGGTCAGGTGGCGATAGTCACCGGCGCCGGACGCGGCGTCGGCGAAGGCATCGCCAAGGTACTCGCAGAAGCGGGCGCCACCATCGTTGGCACGGCACGAACTTCGTCCGAGGTGGAAGCGACGGTCAAGGATATCGAACTAGCCGGCGGTACAGGCCTCGCGCTCACTGCCGATGCACTCAAACGTTCGGACAGCGAACGCGTGGTGCAAACCGCCGTCGACAAGTTCGGCCGAATCGACATCCTTGTCAACAACGTTGGTTTCGCAACGTATGGCCCATTTCTGAGCCTCACCGACGACAACCTTCGGCAGACGTTCGACTACTGCGTCACTTCTGCCTTCATCATGAGCCAGCTCGCGGTGCCCCACATGTTGAAGGTGGGACGGGGCTCCATCGTAAACATCTCCTCCGGTGCAGGTCGATTCGGAATCCGTGGATTGTTGCCCTATTCCGTGGCCAAGGGCGGGCTCGAAGCTCTGACCCGAGCCATGGCGCAGGAGCTCGCCCCCAAGATCCGGGTAAATGCCATCGCCCTGGGCGCCTTTATGACGACCGGACTGCAGTCAAGCTTCGACCTCATGCCGGGCTCCGAGGAGAAGCTGAAGGAGCTGACGCCCCTGCATCGTATCGGCGACGTCGCGGACCTCGGCCGACTGACGCTATATCTGTCCACCCGCGATTGCTATGCCACCAATTCGACCTTCATCGTCGACGGTGGCCTCCAGGGGCCGAATTCGTCCCTGCCAATTCCCGACCTGTAGCGCAAAAGCACCCTACGAAGGAGCAATTGACGTGGTAGACCAAATCTTACGCGTCGCAGTCATATCCACCGGTGGAGTGGGCAGCATCGCCTTGCGCGCGATCAACCGCCGCGCACACCTCGACCTGGTCGGCGTATGGGTGCACAGTCCCGAGAAGGCGGGCCGCGACGCCGGTGAGGTGGTCGGGGTCGGCCCAATCGGCGTCACGACCACCGCCGATCTCGACGACATCATCAAGCTCAAGCCCGACTGCGTGGTGTATGCGGCCATGAGCGACGAAATGGATGCGGCCGCGGTGCGCGACTATCTCCGCATTTTGAGGGCCGGCATCAATGTGGTCACGACCAACACGCCCGGAATGATGTTTCCCGACCGGTGGATTCCCAACCTGGCCGATCAGGTGCGGGCCGCGGCGCTCGCCGGCGGCGCCACGATATACACGTCCGGTATCGAACCCGGCTTCGCCGGCGACCAGTTCGCCGTCATACTGTCCACCCTGTCTAACACGATCCGCTCGGTCCGTGCACAAGAGATCTTTGACTACTCGGCCTATCCCAACGAGTACCTGATGTTCGACGCCATGGGTTTCGGTCGCCCACTGGATTTCAAACCGATGCTCGAACTCGAGGGCGCACAGCGGTTCGCCTGGGGACCACCGATCGGTCTCGTCGCCCGCGCCCTCGACGTCGAACTCGACGAGATCACCGAACGCTACGAGCGCGTGATCACGCCACGCGACCTACACGTGGCGTGCGGCTTGATTCCGGCCGGCACCTGCGGAGCAGTGAGGGCCGAGACCACCGGGGTAGTCGCCGGCCATCCGGTGATCACCATCGAGCACATCAACCGCATGGCTCCCGACCTGGCGCCGCAGTGGGCGTCGGCGCCACACGGCACTTACCGCATCGTGATCGAGGGTGAACCGCACATCCACTGTGACCTTCGCTTCGGTACCGAAGGCACCGCGGCATCGGCGAATGACAACGCCATGGAGGCGACGGCCATGCGCGTTGTCAACGCCATCCCGTACGTCATCGATGCGGCTCCCGGCATCGCCACATCACTGGATCTGCCGATCACCGCGCCCCGCAACGCGCTGGATTTCGCTAGACGGTGAACATCGGACCGCGCCGTTACCCTCATCCACAATACGGCTTCACCAAGCAACTGCTGCCTACGCGGTGACGATGCCCGCGGACGTCGCGAACGCGGTTGCGTGGCTGGCATCAGATGAGTCGAAGTTTGTTACCGCAGCTGCAATTTCAGCATGTCGGGGTCGTCCAGGCTTAGCAGCACCGCACTCAGCTCGGCCGGACGGGCAAAGAACGGCGAGTGGCCGCCGTCCAATTCGACGACCCGTGCCCCGATCCTGCCGATCGCGTTGCGCCGAGCCCACGACTCCCCCACGGCGCGGTCGTCCCGCATGAGCACGTAGATCGACGGCGTATCGGGCCAGCGGCTGATCGGGCAACGCTCCGTGAACACGGTGAACGCCTGGTGCCGTAGTTCGCTGAACGCATGACGTGCCATCGATTCCGGGCAATCATGGTAAAAGCCTTCCCGCACCGATTCCCAGGTAAGACCGAACGGTCCGGTACCTTGTTCTTGCGGCTCGGGAAATGTGATCGCATCGGGGTTGGCGGCCAGGTGTTCGACGAACGAGTGGCCCGGGACGGGCAGGAGGCCACCGACAAACACCATTCGGCGCACCGGGTACAGCGTGGCGATGACGGGTGCGCAAAGTCCCGAAATCGAGTGCGCGACAACGACAACGTCGTCGGATGCGCCATCAGCTTCTCGCTCAATCGCAGCGATCGCCACTTGCGCCCACTCCAGCGCCCCGGCCGAGTCGTCATCGACCGGGAGATCAGGTGCGATCACGCGATGGCCTCGCCGCGCCAGCTCCATGGTGACCGCATCCCAGCAGGAGCCGTAATGCAGCCCGCCGTGTAACAGCGCGAATAGGGTCATCGTCCGGTGCGGGAGAGCCGAGTAACGATTTCGGGTCCGGCCAGGGGCCATTCGATGACGCCAGGCGCTGCGGCCACCACGCGAGGAATGGCATTCACCGCGGCCATCGCGGTGGCCGTGATTCCCGGATTGACGTGATTTTCCTTGGACGGTTCGAGGTACAGTTCCAGGCTCATGCTGGGATTGCCTTCGACACGAAAGACCATTCCGCCCTGTTCCACGCGCGAGGGCTTCGGCCAGTGTTCGGGCCACGGTGTCGAACTCACCGTCGCGAAATATTGGACTGCCACTACTGGCCGGTCGTTGGCGACTCCGGAAAGCTGCCAGCGATGCCCGCAGATCGTTCCCGACGGCACCACGCCCACAGCAGTTGGTAGATCAACGGGAGCGAGCAGGGTCTCCCAGTCGAGTTCCACACGGTCGAGTTCGATCCCAAGTACGTCCGCAAGGTAACGCACGACCGCCTCCCAGTCGTGATTCACCTTGCCCGAAGCTATCCGGGCGGGTACGTGGCCATCCGGCTTGCCGAAACCCATTGACTCGTGCAACACATCCCAGATCGGATAGGACTTGTCCAAGTCCACCGCGTACTCGTCCATCCGATACGAATCGACGGTGCCCGCGCCGGCGAGCAGGGCGGTCGGAAGGTTGAGGCTTATGAATCCGGGTTCGCTACCCGTAGCGTAAAGGGTCGAATTGCCCTTCTTCGCAGCCGAATCGAGCGCGGTACGCCAGTGTTTCGGCGCAGCCGGCGGGTAGACCATCGGGATGGTCGAGATTGTAACGACGTTGATCCCTGATTCCAGCAGCGCGGCAATATCCGCGATCGCGTCCTCCTCCCGCCGCACCGCCGTCGCACAGTAGGACACGCAATCGGGCTTTAGCGCAATGATCTCCGCCATGTCGTCGGTGGCCGTCACTCCCACGTCCGCGACCCCGCAGAGCCGACCCGCATCTGCGCCGACCTTGCTCGGTGTCGACACCTTTATCCCGACAAGGTCCAGTGCCGGGTCGAGAATCGTGGCCCGCAACGCTTCTCTTCCCGTGAGACCCGTACCGATGTGGACGACTCGATGGCGGCCGAAACCGTGGTCAGTCATCACCGCTGCCTCCGATCAACGAAATTGCGATTATCGATCCGACCCGCTGGTGGGGGACCCTTCGGATCGGGCTCATGTGTAGAAGGGCCCCGGCTTGCCCGATTCCTCGAGATGCCCATACGGGTCGTATACCTTGACATTCGGATACGGGTTCTGCTCATATGCGGGTGCGGACAGCCCCGCGACCCGTAGCCCGGACAACACCGCCAGCGGTACCCCGAACGATACGAGGCCCACCGAAGCCGAAACGAGGAGCTGGCGCGTCAGCGTGACCTTGTTGCGGGCCGACCGCGCCGGAAGCCGGCGGGCGATCCGGTTGATCAGCACCAGCTCGCCCCCTTGGTCGCGGACACACATGACGGCAACCATCGCGAAGATGAACGAGTCGTACACCGCCATGATGAGCGGGAAATGGATGTGGCCGATCCGCAGCGTCGGGCCCACCGCCTCGGAGTAGTAGAAGATACCGAACCTCAACCAGCTGAACTGGACGAACCCGTTGAGCGGTATGGCGATGACGAACGCACCGAAGAAAACCGCGGCAAGCCGATGGCGCGCAAGCCAACTGGTTCTCCGGACCATAGGATCCAAGAAGCTGTCGTGCAGTTGCAGGATTCCCAGCCCATTGAGTAGGTAATAGGCCGCGTAACCCCCCAGGAATGACAACGCGGGCTCCAGGTTGGGCGAGATGTTCATATACGGCCATGACCGCGGGAAGTGCAGCATGCGCGGGTCGAACATCGCGAACGTCGCCCAGTTAGCCAACGGATCCAGTGCGCCGGTGATCAGGCCTGCGAACGCGATTACCACCGCCCAATGCAGCCTGCGCTGTCGCACCGAGAGCCACACCAACGATCCGATCAGGCCGAGCGCCATCGGAATGGAACTGAAGGCGACTACCAGCGGCCAGTTATCGAACCCGAGGAAGGGCGGATATGGCACGGGGCCCGGGGTGGGATTGGTGGTGCGGGGATCCCCGTGAGTGCCCGTTTGAACGGTCGCGACGGTCAACACCGCGAAGGCCAGGTAAGCGACGGTGAAAAGCCCCCACCCGGCCCTGGTCAGCAGCGTTGACGCGCTGGCATCAACCGGTTCGACGGAGCCCGTAGCAGTGTTGGAGTCAACGGTATTCGCCACGTCATGACCTCGCAGGGAGGGAGGCCTTGAGGATGACTTCGATGATGGTGCCCTTGCCCGAGCGGTAGTCGTCGCAACTGGTGAGCTCGCGCGCGACGCCCTCGGATCGGCTCAGCGCACAGAATCCATACTTCTCGTGGTGGTAGAGGGGCAGGGCATCACGCATGCGCTGCCACACCGGATACGGGGTGTCGTCGATCTCGAAGTCGGACGGGTGGAAGTACGGCTGGCCGCCCACGGTTTGCGTCACGCGGTCGTCCTTCCTTACCCGCCGAGCAGGTCGTCTCGTCGAGAGTATGCGTTATCGCAAATCGCAAACAAGCCTTCTGCCCAGTTTGGTCAGACTTTGCCCGTGACCTCCGCGGGTTTGCCGGCGGTTTCTATTGCTGACGGACACGCGTCCCGTTCGTCGCACCGCCCATGTCAGCGCCGATCGACGAAAGGCAGCACAGCTGCCCTGGAACCGGCCGTTTTGCCCGAGTCGAGCGCGGCCGATCCGGCCCGCCTGAGAATAATGATTCTCATATGCGAGAATCAAGGTAGTGTCGGCGCAGCCGTCAATCATGAAAACATCCGAAGGAAGCAGGCAATGAGCGACCGGCACTCCAGCATCGCGGGGACGCGGATGTTGATCATCGGGGCATCGTCCGGCATCGGGCAGGCGTTGGCCCTTGCCGCCCACTCCAGGGGTGCTGCGGTGGCCCTCGCCGCACGGCGGGTAGACCGCCTTTCGGAACTAGCTGATCGGCTCGGTGGAACGGCCCACGAACTCGACGTGTCCGATCCGCGCGCCATCGAATCCGTCATCAGCGCCGTTGCCGCCAACTTCGGGAAGCTCGACGCAGTGGTTTTCACCAGTGCCGTGGTGCCGTTCGCGCTGATCGAAGAGACCGATGTGGAGACCTGGCTGCACGCGTACGCCGTCAACGCCGTAGGGGCCTCCCACGTACTGCGGACGGCCCTCCCCCACTTGACCGACAGCGCGACGGTCGTCATCGCGTCGAGCCACGATGTAGGCCGCCCCCGCGCGGGTGTAGCCGCGTATCACGCGAGCAAGGCCGCGCTCGACGAGATCTTGCGCTCCTGGCGGGCCGAACATCCCGAGATCGCCGTGATCCGGGTCAGCGTCGGCCCCACTTGTGACACCGAGATCCTGCGCGGAGCCGACCGGGACCTGCTGGCCGATCTATACCGCGCCTGGGCGCACGGGGGTCAGATCCCGGACGAGATGTCTACGGTGGAGGACGTGGCCAACGCAATGCTTTCCCTGATCGCGATGTCGCGCGCCAACCCGACAGTGGTCAGCGAGATCGTTCACCTGGCGCCCCGAATCATCAAGGGCCAGTAGCCCTTCACAGCACCTCAGAGGACGGCTCAATGGACCTGGGCTTCGACGGCGCCACCGCGGTTGTCACCGGAGGCAGCAAGGGAATGGGGCTGGCGATCGCCGAGGGGCTCGCCGCCGAGGGCGCTTCCGTGGCGATCATGGCGCGCGGCCAGGCCGCCTTGGACTCGGCTGCGAGGCAAATCCGCAGTGCGGGAGCTCCCGAAGTGCTGACGATCAGCGTCGACATGTCCGACACCGAATCCATCGCATCGGCGTTCGCGTCCGTTGGTCATGCCTGGGACAGCCTGAACGTCCTGGTGCACACCGTCGGACCGAACGCCGGCGCATTCGAGGATCTCGATGACGACGACTGGCACGCCGCGTTCGAACTGGGAACGCTCTCCGCTGTGCGCTCGGTGCGGGCCGCACTGCCGATGTTGCGAGCCGCCGAGTGGGCCCGCATCGTCACCCTCTCGGCGCACTCGATCCAGCGCCAGAGCCCGCGCCTGGTGGCTTACACGGCCACCAAATCAGCCCTGTCCAGTCTCACCAAGAACCTGTCTAAAAGCCTTGGCGCCGAGGGTATCCTGGTCAACTGCGTCTGTCCCGGAACCATTGTGACTGCTAGTTTCACCGAGACGCTGAGGGAAGTGCTTGCCGCAGAGGGGTTGGACTCATCGGATCCCAAGCATGTGATGACGTGGGTCGAGCGGACGTATGGCCATCCCTGCGACGTCGGTCGTGCCGGTTTGCCCGAAGAGGTCGCATCCGTCACCGCCTATCTGGCGTCACGACGAAACGGCTACGTGACAGGGGCCACCGTCAACGTCGACGGCGGGTCCGACTTCATCTGATCCGTCGTCAGCCGAGTCCGCGCGCCAGCGCGAACACGGCGGTGGCCGCGTCGAGAAGTTCCGGTGTCAGCATGTTTCCGGCGTACTCGACCCAGCACCAGCTTCGCGCCGGCCGCGCACCCGACGAGATTGCGGTCACGGAACCGAAGACGTGCAGCGGGCTACCGCTGGATTCGAAGGTGAAGGTGTAAGAATCGGCGCCGATGGTCGCCTCGAGCGCGGACATCCTCCCAGCCTGGTTGAAAGTCGGCTTCGCAACGATGTCCGTATGCACCGTGGTGACACCGTCTTTCAGCTGATAGCCCGGCCCGAAAGCCACGCCGTCGCGCCCCTGCCAGAAGCTGCCGCCGCCCAACTGCCCATCGTCGAACTCATGCAGCCAAGACACCCACATGCCTTGCAGGTGACGGGCGATCGGGAGTTCGGTGTACACCTTTTTCGGCGGACCGTACGCGAAGTCCTGGTGTGCGTAGCCGGACACCTCGACACCGTCGACCCTGCCGGTGGCGTACATCAGCTCATGGCGGTAATAGACATCGTCGTCGATGCCGCCCTGGGCGGGCACGTGGGTGAGGACGATGTCGCTGACCGTACGACCGTGGATCTCCCATCGATTGCTGGCGTCATACCAGTGAAACTCGTTGGCGTCGCGTTCGATTCGCCCGCTCGGATACGATAGCCGCACCGCCTTACCATCGTCGACGTACTGCAGCGGCTCGAACCAGTCGAGCGTCGAGTACTCCGAATAGAGGTGGGGCGCCTCGGCGCTAAGGTCTTTCGGAAGCGAGCGAAATCCGCACACCGGAGACACGACGTGGGTCATTCCGGTGAGGAAGTCGTCGCATCCCCGCACCCCCCAGTAGTTCTGACCGGATGCGTCGGCGACGACTGCGCCGAGCCAGATTCCCGACAGTCCCATGCCGGGACTCGGGACCCATTCGCGCCGGTAATGGGTCAGGGACGGTGCCTCGCGAAGGACCTGGAAATCAATCGATTTGAGCACTCAACTCTCCTCGCATAGTTGTAGGTGTGGGCGCCTACGTCGCGGGCACGACGCCGCGCTCAGTCCAGTGCGCGACGAACGGGGTGATCGTCGACAAGTCGTAGAGCCCCGGCTCAGCCGCGATCACGGCGGGGATGGCGTTGATGGCGTGCATGGCGGTGGCCAGACAGCCCTGCTCGGCATGATCCTCCCCGTGGGAGCCGATCACGAGTTGAAAAGTCATGTTGGGCTTGCCCTCGAAGGTCACCGCATAACCGATCTCCGTCGGCCAGTCGGGGGCCAGGTCGTCGGCCATCCTGGTGAGGTGTTCGACGGCGAGGGTGGTCTCGCCGCAGTCGACCACCACTCCGAAGCGCATGGCGCCCACGGTTCCTGCCGGAATCTCCCCGGCGGCCACCGTCAGCGCCCTCGGCGTCGTCACGACCTCGCGGAACCCCTCGACGGACCGGATATGGAGTCCGAGCGCCTGCGCAAGGACCGTCGCGCTGCCGATCCATGCGCTCGCGGCATAGTCGGTGTTGGTCAGCAACGGGGCGGGATCATCCGGCGCATGACCGAAGCCCATCGCATTGAAGATCAGGTCGTGGCTGGCATAGGTCGAGTAGTTCAGCACCTCCCGCACACTGATCCGGTTGGTGCGCTCGGTCAGCCGGGACAGGATCGGCGCGAGCGACTCACCGACGAAGCCCGGATACAGGCCTAGCCCCAGAAACGACGAACCGCCGGTGCGGCAAGCTTTTTCGATGGCGTCGGCCAGCGATTCGTGCAGTGAGCGGGGATGAACAAACCGACTGCCGGTGGCTACGACATTTTTGCCCGACGCCAAGAGATCACAGACATCGGCGAAGCAGCCCGGCGTGTCGGTCTCGACTTTTCCCATGTAGAGCACCACGTCGGCATCGGTTCCGATGATGGTGTCGCGATCGGCGGTCGTCAACACTCCCGCTTCGGGGACCCCGCACAGCGCGCCCGCGTCGACCCCGGCTTTGCCCGCGTCGTAGACCCGCACGCCGACCAGTTCCAGGTCCGGCCGGCTCAAGACGTGACGCAAGGACATCGTTCCGGTCACCCCGGTGGCCCACTGGATCACGCGAGTCATGTCAGGCGGCTTCCTCTAGTCCCATACCACGTCGAGGCGCGACGGTGATCGAAACATGGTGCCGGTCACGTAGGGCGGCGGGGCGTCGGGGTCCAGCCGCAGCCCCGGGAGTTCGTCGAGCAAGGCGTCGAAGATCTTGGTGCTCTCCAACCGCGCCAGGTGCATTCCCAGGCACACGTGCGCGCCATGACCGAACCCGATGTGCGGCTTGCGCTCCCGGAAAATGTCGAAGGACTCGGCGTCCTCCCATCGCGTCTCGTCATGGTTGGCACTGCCGAGGTTGACCATCATCGTCGAACCCTTCGGGATATGGAGCCCGAAAAAGTCGATGTCGGCAGTGACCTCTCGGATGAAGTTGAGCAGCGGCGTCTCCCACCGGATGCCCTCCTCGATCGCCTGCGGCAACAGGCTGCGATCGGCGCGCAGCGCATCGAGCTGGTCGGTGTGGGTCAACAGACCCAGCGCGAGGCTGGCCGTCGAGCGCGACGTGGTCTCTGCTCCCGCGGGCAAGAGATTGCGCATGAATCCGTAGATTTGTTCATCGGACATTTTGACGCCGTCGATCTCGGCCCGAGACAGGATGGTCACCATGTCGTCCTTCGGCGACTTGCGCCGGTCGGCGAGGACTCCGACGAAATACTCCTTCATCTGAGCCGAGGCCTTCATCGCCGTTTCCATGTCGGCACGAAAGCCCAGCAGGTCGATGGCCAGCCGGTGAAACTCGCCGACATCGGATTCGGGCAAGCCGAGCAGGGCGGCGATGATCCGGACCGGGATCGGCATGAACACCGCATTGACCACGTCGGCGCGCTTGTTGTCGCGGAACTTCGCGATCGTGCGGTCCACTAGGGGCCCAACGAGTTCGGTGTCCCAGCGTTTCATCGAGGACCTGGCGAACGCGAATTCGTGCAATCTGCGATACGTCGCGTGTTCGGGTTCCTGCATTTCCAGGATCGTCGGGCCTTGCAGCGGTCGCACCATGTCCTCGTAGATCCGGGTGCTGAACGTGATGTTGTCGGTGAAGACGGCCTTGACCGCGTCGAACGAGTACGCCGTGAATGTCTTCGTGCCGTCCGGTCCGTTCTCGGGGACGCCCATCTCCGGCCAGCCGGGGTGAACGGCCGCCTTCCGCCGCAACTCGCGCAGCAGCGGGTAGGGGGTCGCGGCGCCGTCGGCGCCCATTCCGGCGTTGAACTTCTCCTGCGCATCACGGATGCGCTGCTCGATGTCGCCAGCAACCGCAGGCTCCGTCACGTGCCCACCTCCCGTACGACCGTTCAACCTACACCTTGTCGGTTGCAAACCTACATCATGTAGGTTGAACCAACCAGAACTCGGGGAAGTCCGAAAGAGCAACCTGGAGCGTTCGATTGGTTATTCGAGTCGTGCAATGGGCGACCGGCGCCGTCGGCCGGGCCGCACTGCAGGAGCTTATTGAAAACCCGCGTTATCAGTTAGTGGGCGTGCTCGTGTACGACCCGGCGAAGGCCGGCCTCGACGCGGGTGTGCTCTGCGGGCGGCCACCGACGACGGGTGTGATCGCCACGACGGACAAGGACGAGATCATCGCCCTGGGCGCCGATGTCGTCGTGCACGCGGCCAGCAAGGCCCACGCCGTCGAGACGAACGCTGCGGACATCTGCCGCCTGCTCGCGGCGGGTAGCACCGTCATCACCACCACGTCGTACAACCACCTACCCACCTACGGCGAAGAGACCGAGGCAATGTTCGCCAGGGCGTGCCGAGCGGGCGGGTCACGCTTTCACGCGGCGGGTGAGAACCCCGGTTTCATGTTCGAGCGGCTCGTCGCGACGGTGACGGGGCTGAGTAAGTCCATCGACCGCATCGACCTCTACGAGGCCACCGACGTCTCCGCCGTGGACAGTCGGCCGATGCTCGTCGACCTGATGGGCATGGGCAGACCGCCGGAAGACGTCAGCATTGACTCCCCGATCATCAAGAAGCTCGACATGGCCTACCGCCAGGCCCTCAATGCGACGGCCGACGTCCTCGGGATCACCCTGTCCCACATCGACGTGGCGGTCGACGCCACCACACTGCCCCACGACATCGACGTCCTGGCCGGCACGATCGAGGCGGGAACGGTTGTCGGGCAGCGATTCTCGTGGGTCGGCCACTGGTCGGGACGCCCGTTGCTGGCCATTCACGAGGAGTGGGTGCTCACCCGCGACCTTCCACAATGGGGCATGGCTCCATTGGCGCCCGGCGAAAAGGCGCCGCTGATCCGCGCGGTCATCAAAGGTGAGCCCAGCTTTGAACTCCAGCTCGACGTGGCATTCGACGGCGCGCCATCGACGGGCCAGCACGCCATGCCAGGTCACCTGATGATCGCGATGAGCGCGGTTCGCGCCATACCGTACGTGCTGGCCCGGCCACCCGGTGTCGTGACAGCACCGGTGTTCGGCGCGATCCAACTAGCCTGAGGCACCACCGACCGCGCGGGCGATGTGGTCGCTGGGCGCCGCATGGAAAACGTGCGCGCTGCCGTCGGGCAAAACCCTTCGGGCCACGAGATAATCGGAACCCATCCACCCCTGTCGGATGAACCGGCCGAATCGCAGGAACGTTCCCGGCGCGCCGCTGGCCGACGGGACGAGCTTCACCTGCTCCATCCCGTTCTTCACACCCTCCCCGGTCAACGGCCGTGCCGCGGCGAGACCACGCACGATCACGGTGGCCGCGTCGTGCGACAGGCCCGGCATCGAGTGTCCGGGCCGGCGACCGTATCGCGCCTCGAAGCGGTCGAGGAAGGCCTGTCCGACCGTGTTGCGCTCGTCGTAGCTGTCCAGGCCGATCCATCCGGATAGGTGCCGCCTCCACTCCGCGCTGATGTGTGCCATTTCGAACGCCGTCGTCGTGTATCGCGGCGGATCCCAGCCCGCGGCGCGCAGCGCATCCGTGAAGCCCCACAGCCCGTGCCCGAACCCGACGTGCACCAGCGCGTCGGGTTCCGCCGCACGCAACGCAGTGACCGTCTCGGACTTGTCGGCTTCGACCTGGGGAATCGCCACGGTCGCAACGACCTTCAAACCCGCGGCGTCGTAGGCTCTCTCGGCGAAGGCGAGGTACTCCTTACCGATGAGCGATGCCTCGTAGGCAATGGCGATGCGCGATCGACCGTCGCCGATCATCACCGCGGCCAGCATCACCGGCTCCTCGGGCATCGAGCCGTTGTTCAGTGCGAAGCACCAGTCGCCGAGCGCTCCCTCCGATCCCGACAGAGTGACGATCGGAACCCGCGCGGTGGCCTCGACGTGGGAACGCAGCGGCACCACGTTATCCGACACCCACGGCCCGAAGATCGCCAGGCAACCCTCCGCGACGAGCTCGTCGAAGGCCCGCTCGACCACTTGGTAGGTCCCGTTGGGCAGGCCCACCACATTGCGGGTGACGAGTTCGATCGGCCGGTCGATCAGTCCCGAGGAAAGGGCTTCATCCATCACCAGCCGCAGCGCGGCGACGCTGTCGTTGTCGGTGTCGCCGGACGTCGGATAGTCGTTGAGCAAGCCGACTTTCAGGGGAGCGACCGAACCGTATGCGCGAACCTCGTCTGCCATAGCGGCAACATACAGTATGGAGGTTGAGGCCCACCGCGCCACCGCAAACTCGCACCCGCCGAAAATGGTGGTTTACGAAAAGTGCAAAGCGAACTTTCGGCATGTTAGTTTTTCCGAGCGGGGGATCACATCCGGAGGAGACGGAATGACGCTCACATCGACGCAGGAGTCCCACGCGCCGTCCATCCAGAAGAAGTACCGCGTGATCCAGTGGGGCATGGGTAATGTCGGCACGATCGCACTGCGCCACTTCGCACACAACCCTCTCTACGAAGTGGTCGGAGTGCTTTGTAATCGCCCGGAGAAGGTCGGTAGGGACGCTGGTGAGCTCGTCGGGGTAGGACCGATCGGGGTACACGCAACCACCGACAAGGCCACCTTGGAGGCACTCGACGCCGATTGCGTGTTCTACGCGCCGCTCTGGTCGGACGTCGACGAGATCTGCCGGCTGCTCCGCGGAGGAAAGAGCGTCGTTGCCTCGGGTGGTGCGTGGTGGCATCGGACCGAAACCAACAGCGCGGACATCGACAAGATCGAAGCGGCGTGCCAAGAAGGCGGTACTTCGTTCCACGGAGGTGGCATCCACCCCGGCTACGCCGCGGACCTTCTCGTTCTGACGCTAGCCCGGATCGTCGGCAAGACCGACCACATCCATATCTACGAGGCGGTGAACTTCAATAAGGACACCCTGAAGTACTTGGACGAGATGGGGTTCGGAAAAACCCCGGTCGAATTTGCGAAGGGAAATCTCTTCCAAGACGCGTGGTCGTTGTTCGCACAGTCGCTGACGATGGTTGTCGAAGGACTGGGTAAAACCGTGGAGAAGTTCACGACAGACGTGCAGCTCGGCACGGCCACCCGCGATATCCCGTACGAGGGATCCCCGGACATGGACATGCCCGGCCTCAAAGGTGTGATCAAGACGGGCACCGTCGCGTCCCAGCATCATCTCTGGACGGCGTGGGTGGACGGCAGGCCATTCATCACGTTGCACGAGCTCTACTCGTTTGTTGAACACGACGCCATCGAGCCGAAACCTGATTGGGAGCCCTACTACCACTACCGCGTGGTGATTGACGGCGACCCGGGAACCGAGCTGATCCTGCGGGGCAGCGAAGATGCACGAGACCACGCGAAGCCCGGCTATATCGGTTACGCCTGGACCGCGATGGAACCAGTGAACGCCATCCCCGCCATCTGTGATGGCCCGCCGGGTTTCAAGTCCCACGCCGACCTTGGGCTCATGACTGTTCGGGGGATCGTGCGCTGATAACACCTGGGCACGCCCCTCAACATGCAGACTGAATGTTGCTACGATCATCGGCATGGCGCAGCGCGGTGGTGCGGACGATGAACGGCGTGCCCGTGGCGAGCAGACTCGCCGCGACCTGATCGAGGCGGGCCGGGAACTGTTCGTGGAGCACGGATTCTTCAACACGAGCATCGGTGACCTCGTGGCGAAGTCGGGCGTCGGCACGCGCGGTGCCTTCTACCACCACTTCAAGGACAAGGCCGAGCTGTTTCGGGCCGTATTCGAAGACGTTGAGAACGACCTTACGCTGCGGTCCATCGCCACTCCCCCGCCCGGCACGGACCCGTGGGAACGGCTCACGAGCGGTCTGCACGGATTTCTCGAAGCCGCAACGGAGCCCGCCGTGCAGAGGGTGATACTCGTCGACGGTCCGGTGGTACTGGGCTGGCAGACCCTGCGCGAAATCCAGGAGGGCAACAGCATCGCCCTCATCAACGAGTTGGTCCGCGAGGCGATCGCAGAGGGCATCATCGACGACCAACCCGTCGGGGAGCTGACGCACATGCTCGTCGCGGCGCTCGAGGAGGCTTCACGTCTGGTCGCGCACGCCGCAAATCCCGCCAGGGCACGCCGCCGAGCCGCCAAGGTGCTCGACCGGCTGTTGCTCTCGTTCGCCGTAGCTCCCCGAAAAGTGTTGCGGCGGTAGCGTTTCCGGATTTGCTGACGGTCAAACGCTACCGTTCTGAAAATGTACATTTCCGTAATTGAATATAGTTCCTCTACAACCTGATAGTCTCGCTCTCAACCTCTGCACAAGGAGTCCCATGCAGCCCGAAGAGATGATCCTGGTGAGCGTCGACGACCATCTGGTGGAACCACCGAACCTGTTCGAGGGCAGGGTTGTGAACAAGTACGCCGACGAGACGCCCCGGGTGATCCGGCAGTCCGACGGCTCGGAGGTCTGGACGTTCAACGGCGCGATCATCCCCAACATCGGCCTCAACGCCGTGGCGGGCCGCCCGCGCGAGGAGTACGGCATCGAACCCACTGCCTTCGACGAGATGCGCCCGGGGTGCTACGACATCCACGAGCGAATCAAGGACATGGACGCGGGCGGTGTGCTCGCGTCGATGTGCTTCCCGTCCTTTCCCGGCTTCGCGGGCCGGCTGTTCGCCACCCACCCCGATAAGGACCTCGCGCTCGCCGTCACCCAGGCGTACAACGACTGGCACATCGACGAGTGGTGTGGGTCGTATCCCGGACGCTTCCTGCCCATGGGATTACCCATACTTTGGGATCCGGAGTTGTGCGCCAAGGAGATCCGTCGCAATGCCGAGAAGGGTTGTCACTCAGTGACCTTCACCGAGAACCCCGCCACCCTCGGCTTCCCGAGCATCCACGACGACTATTGGGATCCGATGTGGCGGGCGCTGTCGGACACCAACACGGTGCTCTCGGTCCACCTGGGCTCGTCGGGCAAGATCACGATGACCGCCGACAACGCGCCCATCGACGTGATGATCACGCTGCAGCCGATGAATGTCTGCTCGGCGGCCGCAGACCTGTTGTGGTCGCGAGTCATCAAGCAATTCCCCGACGTACGGTTCGCACTCTCGGAGGGCGGCACCGGGTGGATCCCGTATTTCGTCGACCGGCTCGACCGCACGTACGAAATGCATCACCTGTGGACGGGCCAGGACTTCGGCGACAGACTGCCCAGTGAGGTCTTCCGGGAGCGCTTCCTGACCTGCTTCATCGCCGATCCGATCGGGGTCAAGCTGCGCCACGACGTCGGCATCGACAACATCGCCTGGGAGTGCGACTACCCGCATTCCGACTCGTCGTGGCCCGCGGCGGCCGAGGAACTCGCCCTCGTCATGGCCGGGCTGCCCGACGACGAGATCAACAAGATCACCTACGAGAATGCGTGTCGGTGGTATTCGTTCGACCCGTTCGAACACCGCACCCGAGACCAATGCACGGTGGGCGCCCTGCGTGCCGGTGCCGGTGACCACGACGTCGAGATCCGCAGCTTCGACCACGGTCGGTTCGAACGCACCGCGGGCTCGACCCTCGGCTCCGTGAGTGCCAAGCTCGATGTCTGACAACGGAAATCAACCGATGCGGGTCGCCGTCGTCGGCGCCTCCGCGGGCCTCGGCCGATGCATCGGCACCGGGCTCGCCCAACGCGGTGCGCACGTCGCGCTACTGGCGCGTCGATACGACCGGCTGGTCGAGGCCGCCAAGGATGCCGGCAACGGCGCGGTCGCCATCGCGTGCGACGTCACCGTCACCGACAGCTGCAAAAAGGCGATCTCCGAGGTTGTCGGCGCGCTCGGCGGTCTTGACGCCTTGGTGTACACGACCGGCATGGGTGTGTTGGCTCCACTGCGCGAGGTGACCGCGGAACAATGGGCACAGTTGTTCGCGACCAATGTCACCGGCGCCGCGCTCGTCACCGCGGCCGCCGCCCCGCATTTGGCGGCGACGGCCGGCTCTGCCGTATACCTGTCCTCACTGAGTGCGTCCTACACGACGCCGTGGCCGCTGCTCGGGGCCTACTCGGTTACCAAGAGCGCCTTAGACAAGCTCGTTGAGGCCTGGCGTATCGAACATCCGGAGATCGGCTTTACCCGTCTCGCCGTGGGCGACAGCCTCGGCGGCGCCGGCGACGCGCAGACCGAGTTCAACAAAAGCTGGGACCCCGACGCTCTGGAAGCGGCCATCAGGTACTGGATGGAGAACAAGTACATGGTGGGCGGCCTCGTTGACGCGGAACACCTGACCGAGGTCGTCCATTCCGTGATCCACTGCGGCAACAGCAGTTTCATCCCTTACCTGACACTGGCCCCGCGCGCCTCCGACGCGGTGAAGGAACTCCGCCAATGGTGAAACCCCTAACGAAAGAGACGCAATGAAGTCCAAAGCAGCGGTGTTGCGCGGTGTCGGTGTGGATTGGGAAGTCACCGAAGTGGAGCTCGATCCGCCGCACGCGGGCGAAGTGCTGGTCAAGATGGCCTATGCGGGCATCTGTCACTCCGACGAACACTTCTATACCGGCGACAGTGTGCCGACCGCGGAGATGGAAGAGATGATGCGGGCGTCTGGCCTTCCGGTGCCCGAATGGTTCCCCATGCTCGGAGGACACGAGGGCTCCGGTGTGGTCGAAGCGGTCGGGGCCGGGGTGACATCACTGAAGCCCGGTGACCATGTGGCCATTTCGTTTCTGCCCGCCTGCGGCAATTGCCGATGGTGCGCCAGTGGCTACACCTACCTGTGCGACGTGGGCGCCGACATCTACAGCAAGGCGATGACCACCGACGGCACCCGCCGTCGCCATCTCGGCAACGAAGACCTCATGGCGATGATGCAGGTCGGCACCTTCTCCGAATACGTGGTGGCCTCCGAGCGCTCGCTCGTCAAAGTCCACGACTGGATCCCCCTAGAGGCCGCCTCGCTGGTGTCCTGCGGGGTGACAACAGGATTCGGGTCGGGATCGGTCGCGGCGGGTACCCAAGCCGGCGATACCGTCGTCGTGGTCGGTGTCGGCGGAATCGGCATGAACGCCGTGCAGGGCGCGAAAGTCGCCGGCGCCAAGCACATCGTCGCCGTGGACCCCAACGAGTTCAAACGCGAGATCGCGCCGACGTTCGGGGCCACCCACGCCGCTGCCGACATCGGTGCCGCGCTGGCACTGGTCAAGGAGATCACCTGGGGGGTGATGGCCGACCGGGTCGTTCTCACGCCCGGGGTCGTGCCGGCGGACATGATAATGACGGCGATGATGTTGTTGCGCAAGGGCGGAACCTGCGTGCTGACCGGGATGCCGAAGATCACCGACCTGATGGTGCCGATCGTCCTCACTGACATGGTCAGTTCGTGCAAGACGTTCAAGGGGGTGCTCTACGGCGAGATGAACCCCCGCGAGGCCATGCCGAAACTATTGGCGATGTATGAGGCGGGGCTGATCAAGCTCGATGAGCTGGTCACGCAGAAGTACAAGCTCGATGACATCAACGAGGCCATGAAAGACCTGCGCGCGGGCAAGAACATCCGGGGCGTCATCGCCTTCGAATAGCGTCGCGACGTCACGTCGCGCGGTGCAACAGCATGACGCCGGATGGAACTCCCCCACCGGTACTGACGACGGCGGTGCGTGCGTCTTTGACTTGGCGGTTACCGGCCTGGTGGCGCAATTGCAGCACCGCTTCGTAGAGGAAGCCGAATCCGTGCAGGCGTCCCTCGGACAGCTGGCCGCCGTGGGTGTTGAGTGGAAGCTCGCCGTCCAGCGCGATGCGCCGGCCGCCATCCAGCCATCCCTGGGCCTCGCCGAAGCCGCAGAAGCCCAGGGCCTCGAGCCACGACACGCAGTTGAACGTAAAGCCGTCGTACAGCAGGGCAAGGTCGACGTCCTCGGGCCGCAGATCAGTTCTGCTCCACAAATGCGCGGCCTGGCCGATGACCTGGGGCTCGTGAGTGAGCGTCCCCTGATCCCACGAGATACGTTCGGCCACTTGCGTTCCGACGGCGTCGCAGCGTATGGCCGGTCGCGGCAGATCACCGCCGATCGACGCGTCGGACACCACCACCGCGATCGAGCCGTCACAGGGAACGTCGCAGTCGTAGAGGCCGAACGGTGACGTGATGGGCCGCGCGGCGAGGTAGTCGTCCATGGTCATCGGTTCGCGGTAGATGGCCGACGGGTTGAGCGCGGCATTGCGCCGCGCGTTCACGGCGATCATGCCGAAGAGTTCCCGATTCGCACCGTATCGATGCAGATACTGGTTGGCATTCACACCGATCCAATTGGCCGCCGAGGCGGCGCCAAACGGCAACGACCATTGCTGGGGCCCCGATACCCGTCCGCCGCCCCCGTGTAGTCGAAGCGCGGCATACGTCGATTCCCACACCGTCCGAAAGCACAGGACGTGTCGGCAAAGGCCCGCGGCCACCGCCATCATCGCGGCTATGATCGCGCCACCCTGGCCGGGTAGATCCATGCCGCCGTTGATCCACGTGGGATGTATGCGCAAAGCCTCCTCGACGGCAGCGATGCCGCCTTCGCTCATACCCATGCCCACGGGTCCCGGGTACGTCGAAAGACCGTCAATATCAGACAGTTCCAAACCGGCATCGGCAACCGCGGCAAGACATGCGTCCATCGTGAGCGACAACGGATCGACCATCAGCCGGCGGCCGGTGGCTGACCGGCCGATGCCCGATATCACGGATCGATGCTCAAACCGCTCCGCCGTTACCGGCTGACGCGGAACGGGAGAAGCGGGCGGCCCCAGTAGGTCCCGCTCATCGGTGCCATCCGTGGGTTCGAACAGCGGGAACCACACGTCGTCAATGTTGTCGAAACGCACGGAGACGCGCTGGCCGACGTGCACCTCCTCGGGTGAGCAGCCGACGATGTTGGTCGTCAGGCGCACCTCGGCGCACTCGTCGAGTGCGACCACCGCGATGACGTAGGGCGGCTCGAATCCGGGAAGCCATGGATGCTCGTTGACCGTGTAGCCCACCACCGTCGCACGACCGGAAACCACGGCGGGTTTGGCCGTTGTCACCCGGCATGATGGACAGATCGGCACCGGAGGGTGCACGTACGTATCGCACTCGCTGCAGTGTTGGATGCGTAGATGGCCATCCTGGCCGGACGTCCAGAACCATTGATTCCACGGTGTGAGCTGCGGCAGCGGTCTCATGCCTTGCCCCCGGGCGCACGCCGGTCGCGAAGGCCGTCAATGCCCGTAGGATGCCGCCGCGTTATGGAAAGCATCCGCGCCTGGTAGCTGCGAATATACGGCTTCTCATATATGCAATTGCCCATTGTCGCCATAGTCTCATATCGGTCGGCTTAGCTACCGGCCGGCCTGGCCGATGCGCATCAGCTCGAGGTTGTCGTCGTCCATGGTCACGAATGATCAACGACGGCGGTTCTACCGCGACGGCATCCACGCCACGGGGGTGGACCAGCTCGCCGATCACGCCCGTGTGTCCAAGCGGATGCTGTACAAACACTTTTCAAGCAAGGCCGAGATCGTCCAGGCCTGCCTCCGTGATATGGGCGCGACGCGCGCGGTGCCACCAGAACGGGCGCTCAACGGACCGGCCTAGCGCCACGGGACCGGTTGTTGGCTATCTTCGAGCGCGGGAAAACAGAGCGCGTGCGCGGGTGCCCCTTCCATAACGCCGCTGTCGGGCGGCCGGAAAACTGCCGGAAGTGCACTGCATCGTCTGCGCGCACAAAGAAGCGTTTATCGCTCGATTGGCGGACACGTGCGACGAACTCGGTGTCGGTGACCCAGACGAACTTGGTCATCAACTCGCGGTGCTGTTCGAAGGAGCGGTCGCGCTAGCGACCACACTCAACAACACCTCGCCGATGGTTTACGCGCGATCGGCCGCCGCGATTTTGATCGATGAAAGCCGCGAGAACGGCAGTCTGAGCGTCACAACCCGTGCTCGGCTTTGAGGAGGTCGCCGGCACGCTCGCCGATGACTACGCAGGGCGCCATGGTGTTGCCGGCGGTGATGCGCGGCATGATTGAGCCGTCGGCGATCCGAAGACCGTCCACCCCATAAACTTTGAGAGTTCCGTCCACCACTGACATAGCGTCGCGGCCCATTTTCGCCGTGCCGGATTGATGCCAGAAGGTTTCAGTTCCGTCGCGGATGAACCGCTCGAGTTGCTGGCCGGCGAGGTTGCCGGGCATGACCTCACGCTTGTTGAAGCGTTCCACCGGGACCGAGTTGCCGATTTCGCGGCACAGCTCGACGGCGGCGAGTGCGGCCTTGAAGTCCTCGTCGTGGGCCAGCCTGTTGTCCTCGATCGCGACCGGGTGGGCCGGATCGGGCCCGGTTAGGCGGACCCGGCCGCGGCTCTTCGGTCGGAGCACGCCAACACACGCGGTCCAACCGTGCTCCGGTAGTCCATAGACGGCGGCGTTTTCCGCACTGGACAACGGCAACTCCGCGACGCATATCTGTAGGTCGGGCGCCTCCAGGAGCGCATCACTCTTCCAGAGCACCATCGCTTCTGCCCCGTTGTTGCGCGGCTCAAGCGGCTGGCGATACTCCCATACGCAGTCGATACGCGGATGGTCTTGGTAGTTGTGTCCGACGCCCGGTAGATGCGACACCAGGGGTATTCCGAACTGGCGCAGCTCGTCAGCATCGCCGATGCCCGACTGCATCAATACCTTTGGCGTGTTGATCGCCCCGAGAGAAACGACCACCTCGCTCGTCGCGGCAACGCTGTGGTTCGTCCCGCGGCACGAAAACTCTACGGCGGTGACCCGGTTCGCCTTGGAAATCAGCCGCGTCACCGTCGCGCCGGTGAGAATGGTCAGGTTCGATCGCCGCAGGAGCGGGCGCATGTAGCTGCCAAACATCGACTGCCGGAATCCATTGCGTACCCGGAGATCGATGAGAGACGCGCCGCCGCCGGCCACCATCATGGCGCTGTTGTTGCTCGGGTAGCTAGGGATTCCCACCGAGCGTGCGCCCTCAATGATGGCTGCGGCCAGCGGATTGGGTTCGCTACCGGGTGCGACGAACACCGGGCCGCCGGCGCCGCGGTCGGGGTCGGCGGGCCCGTGCCAGTCTTCGATCCGACGATAGATTTCGAGCACCGACTGATAGCCCCAGGATTCGTCGCCCGCCTCGGCGGCAAAGTAGTCCCAGTCGCTGCGATGGCCCCGTGCCCATGCCATCACGTTGATGCTGGACCCCCCACCGAGCACTTTGCCCATGGAGAGCGAGATCGATCTCCCATTGAGGTGAGCAATCGGCTGCGAGACGAACCCCCAGTCGCGCTCGCTGCCCAGGTTGAGCGGCCACTGCGATGGATCTTGGACGGCCGGCACGTTATCGGTGTCGCCCGCTTCCACCAATAGCACGGTGACATGCGGGTTTTCGGCTATTCGCCCCGCCACCACCGATCCCGACGAGCCGGACCCACACACGACAAAGTCGTAGTGTGGTGCAATCTCCGATGGCAGCATGGGTGTTCTCCGGCTCGCGGGGCTCGTCCTGCGTTCAGGCGGGAAGTGTGATCCCGACCGCTGCGTTTTCCTCCGGTGTCGCCAGAAGGTAGCCGTAACGTCCCGCTATCTCGACGAAGCGAGCCACCTCCTGGGCAGTCGGCGCCGGGGACCCCGCGAGTCGGCCGACCTCACGGAAGAACTTGCCCATGCGGGCGGTCGTGATCATCAAATCGATGGCGGGTTCTCCCGAGAGGTTGCGAAGGGCATGTGGGACATCGGCCGGCACCCGAACGTAATCCCCAGCATGGACGTCACGCCATTGCGGGCCATCGTCGCCGTGGACGAGGACTTGGTGCCCGCCGGCCAGGATGTAGAAGTCCTCGAAATCGTCGTGGCTGTGCAGCGGCACCGTGACCCCGGGAGGAATGACCGCGCGCACGACGCACACCTGCTCGTCCCCTTCCGGCGTCAGGAACTCCACGATGGGCCCGAAGACGTCCAACTTTCCTGGGACGTTGGCTGTTCCGACGGTCATGTTTCCCTTTCTATTGGTAATCAAGTCCAGCGTTGCCACGAATGCCGCACTGTTGCGGATGCGCACTCCCGTTGATTGGCCGAGGATTTCGGCCACGAGTCATGCCTGCCTTCGCCATGCGGCGAAGTAGGTGGGGGCGGAACAGCGCGGAGGGACCGTCCAGCATCTGCACCACTCGGAAGAATTGCTGCGCTACAAGCGGATCCGTCTCGGCGGCGGTGAGAACCCGGTCCATGTACGAGTTCATTGCCCGAACGAACAGCGGCCGCCGGCCGGGGACCTGCGGGAGCATCAGATCAGAGCCGACCGCCGTGCGCCAAGCCACGCGAATCTTGTTGGCCGACTTGCCGTAAAACCGTCGCGGCAGGTTGCGATCTCCCACGCAAAGACAGTCCCGCAGCACCTCGGCTTCGATCGCGGCGACGGTCATGCCTTGGCCGTAAATGGGGTTGAATGAACAGATTGAATCGCCGAACACGATTAGCCCCGCTGGTAGGCGGGCCAGCTTGTCATAGCGCCGCCACCGGTTGGACGGAATTCGATACTGCGCGAGGTCGCCCAGGATCTCAGCCGACTGCAGCGCCGCGGTGACGTGGGAAGGGGCAAGTGTGGCGGCGAGGTCGACCAATTCGGCAACGTCGGCCGGCGGAGCTTGACCGCCGACGCCGCCGCCGAGCACCAGATACATATCGTTCTCGCACGCGAACATGGCAAACATCGTCGGGCGGGACGGGATGGGATAGTTGGTCACCACGAGTTCGTGTAGCGTTCCGCGCGGAATGCGCACGGGCACGGTGGCGTAGGCGATTCGTACCTCGATCTCGTCGTCCCGAGGTCGGGGATATCCGAGCTCTTCCAGGAATAGCGGTGTGCGCGACCCTCGTCCGGTCGCGTCGATGACGAGATCCGCGGTGATTACGGTTTCGTCTGTGCCGCCACGTTTTTGGACGCGCGTGCCGGTGATACGGGCATGATCGGTGTCGGCGGTCAAACCCACGAAGTCATGTTCCTCGAGGAACTCGATGTTCGGTATTTTGCGCACTGCACGGCGTACTGCGTGCTCGAGAAGCGGTCGGCTCAGGTGATAGTCGGTCAGCGATGCGGGGTCGGGTATTGACGAGCGCACCATCAGATGGCCCGCGAACTTCGACCAGAATCTCGACATGTCGCCGTCGTCCCACTTGATGGCGCCATCGGATCTCAGCTGATCGAAGATGCCGGGAAACAGGTCGCCGATTATTTCCACGGCTTTGCCCAGGAGCGCGTGCGGATGTCGTCCCTGCGGCACGCCGCGCCGGTTTAGCGGAACGTCGGGTAGGAGGTCACGTTCGACCACGGTGACCTTTTGGTAGAAGTCGGCCAGAACTCGTGCAGCCAGCAAGCCGCCCATACTTGCCCCCAAAACGACGGCGCTGTTCGGTTGCCCGGATGCCATCGACCCTCCTAGTCCCCCGCGATCTTTTTCGAACGGCTGGCGCGCGAGCCGCGTCAGTCCTTGGGCCGCAAGCATTTAGGCGGCCATGATTGCTTTGGCCACCTCGTCTGGGTGGGTCAGCATGCTCAGGTGGGTCCCCGGCACGTAGACGGGTTCGACGCCGAGTCGGGATGCGAATTCCGCCGCCGGCCATTGGGGTGCGCAATCGCTGTCGCTGGCGATGTATGCGGTAGCAACACCGAGATCTGCTGGATCGACATTCAAGGCGTCGAGGAAGTAACCACCGGGCTGCGGCGCCAGGAGGTCGGCTACCATCCGCTGCATTTCCGGCGCCGCGTCTTGCATAAACAGCTCTTCAACATATGCCAAGCTCGGCGCGACCGCGCCATCAGGCGACTCGTTGATCAACCTCAATAGCAAGTCGCGGCCGGCTGGTGGGTGATCGTCCACCAGCGACCTGCCGCGCACCGGCACCAGCGCGTTGAAGTAGATGACCTTCCTGACCTTGTCCGTCAGGATTTCCGCCGCGCCGGTAGCGGGATAGCCGCCCCAACTGTGCGCAACCAGAATCACGTCGAGTTGCAGCCCGCGTACTTGGCTGACGACGTAATCCACAGCGTCCGTGAGCCGATAACCCGACGGGTCGTCGCCATCGTCGAGGCCCGGTAGGGTCAACGCGATCGCGTGATGGCCTGCCGCGCGAAGCCGCTTGGCCACCGGCCACCAGCACCACGCTGCATGCCAGCCGCCTGGGATCAGCACGTACGTCGAGACAGGTGTCACGTTATCTCCTAACAGAGTCGTGCAGCTGCGAAAGAGTTATCCGCGTCCAGCCGGCCGACTTCCAAGTCGCTGCCGTCGCCCGAGGAACGAATTCGTCTTTGCGGGTGATGGTTTCGGCGGGGACACACGCTGATGGCCATCGCGACCACCTCGTCAGACATCACCGCCGCTTGTTTCGTCACGGCCGGTGAGCGGTCAGAAGAAACGCAGGCAGCTTTTCGCGACCGTCGGCGTCCACATCGAACTTGCGACCTGAACGGGTTTGGGGCGCGTGCGCATGAATGAACGCCGGGCGGATCTCATCGATGGTCCAATGTCTGCTAACTGCTTCGCGCAGTTCGTTTCTCGTTACCACATTGGGAATCGGATATCCCGGATCTTCGGGGAACGCATCCTGGGTGAACGTCAGGATGTACAGCGACGCGCCAGGCGCCGCCGCCAGCTGTATCGAATGCAAGTAGTCGTCGCGTCGCGTTACCGGGAGTGCGTGAAACAACGCGCTGTCGACGACGGTCGCAAACCGGCCTTCGTAACCGGTAAGGGAGGTGATGTCGGACGCCACGAACCTTGCGTTGGGCAGCCGTCGGCGGCGGCGCTCCGCGACCGCCTCGGCTATCGCGATCACGCTTCGGTCGACTCCGACGACGGTGTAGCCCAATGCTGCTAATACAAGCGACGTTTCACCGTATCCGCAGCCGGCGTCGAGCACATCGCTTCGAAAAGCGCCTTGCCTGATGAGGTCGGCGATTTGTGGCTGTGGTCGACCGATGCCCCATGGTGGGTGGCCGCTGAAGATCCCGTCCTCGTGGTAGGCGTCGTCCCAATCCAATAGTTCTGTCATCAAAACCTCCTAGGCGTGCCGCTGCCCACGGGGCGGGCGACGAATGCTCACGGCCCATGTTGGCGCGGCACCGGGCCGGTATCCAGAGTCAAGTTTTCCTGGTATTGGCAGTCACAGGCTCCACGCGCGGCCGCTGAAGCCGCGCTGAGCCAACCTAATTCGAGTGGATGACTGCGGACGCCCCGCGCCCCAACGAGCCGCCTCGAATCAGCGGTGTGATGACAACCAAGCGAAACCGGGTGACGGCCTACGGCGAATGCACGAGGCTGGAGAGCTCTCGCAGGCGTTCCTCCGAAGGCGTGCCAGGTTCGGCGTAGTAGGCAATCATCGTCTGCTTCGTGTCGGGCAGCATGAATACCCGATAGCACAGCGCGAGCGGCCCAACTCTGGGGTTTTGGAATGGAGCCGGTCCGCTCGTCTTCTGCTTGACCTCTTGGCGTGCCCACAAAGTGCGGAATTGCTGGCTCGCGTCGCTGAGCTCGTCGATGAGAGCTTGAAATTCGGGATCGGCGGGGCTGTCTTCGGCAATGTTGAACCGAAGCCACGATACGAGCATGTCGGTGACCTCGTCCCAGTTGTCCACCCAGGCGGGAAAGTCCGGGTCCAGGAACGCTGTCCGCAGCTGGTTGAATCCCGGTGCGAAATAAGGCAGCAGCGCCTGGGCCATTGAGTTGGCGGCCAAAACGTTCATATGCCGGTCCTGCACATACGCGGGAATCAGCTGCCAGTTGTCGATCAACGTCCGCAGGCCGAGATCAACGTCCTCGGCCGACGCAGGGACCCTGGATCGGCGTGTGAGAGCGGGGCGAGCCAAGTTGCGCATGTACTCGGTCGCGTCATCGCTGAGTTGTAACGCGCTGGCTAAAGCCGCGAGCACCTGATCAGAGGGCTGACTCGTTCGGCCTTGCTCGAGTCGCAGGTAATAGTCGGCGCTAATGCCGGCAAGCATCGCGACTTCCTCACGGCGCAAACCCGCCACCCGGCGACGCCCGCCCTCGGCAAGGCCTACATCAGCCGGTTTCAACCGTTCTCGACGGGCCCGAAGAAACGCCGCCAGCGGTTGGCGATCAGGCATGAAACGACAATAGCGCCGTCACGCGACGCGCACGATCAACCCCCACTGCCAAGACCACCACCCGGTGTGGATGATGAATGCTATCGCCGATTTGACCTTCACCATGCTAGCCGACGGATCCCGCGGCGGTACCGCCCGATGGAAAAAACCTTCGACCAGTTACTCGGCGCCGCGGAGACCGATCCCGTTCTGGCCGAATGGATTACGCCGGTTCTCTGTGGTGGACAGCCTTGACACGATCGCGTCGGCGAGGTTGATCGCCCGCACGATTCGGCACAACACGCGGCTGTGGTTCGCCGAGCGCCGCCAGATGTGGCGCGACGGGGGCCGCGCTCGAGCAGGTTAAATTCGAGGCGGCGACGCGTACCCCGTACGGTGTGGCTTTCTGAGGAAGACGCAGCGGTAGCGGGCTACGCGGCCCGCTTTTCCATGGTGAACTGACAAACGTCCGTGTAGCCGTCCCGGAACAGCTCGCGGCAGCCGGTCAGATATTTCATGAACGTCTCATACATCTGCTGGCCCTTGAGCTCAATCGCCTCGTCCTTATGCGCTTCCAGACCCTTCGCCCAAGTGTCCAACGTGCGCACGTAATTCGACCCGATCCGGTGGTGACGAGTGATCTGGAAACCCGCCCCGGTCGCGTATTCATCGACCACCGAAATCATCGGCAAGCGACCCCCCGGGTAGATCTCTTTACGGATGAAGCTGATGAACCGCATCAGCGACATCGTCCGCTTCAGCCCGAGCTGCTCGGCCTCCTCAGCGCTGGGCAACACGATGCTGTGCAGCAGCATGACGCCGTCCTCGGGCAGCACGTTGTAACACATCTTGAAGAAGTCGGCGTAGCGCTCGTAGGTGCCGATGCCATCGGCGAAGTGCTCGAACGCCCCCAGTGACACGATGCGGTCCACCGGCTCGTCGAAATCCTCCCAGCCGTGCAGCCGCACCTCTTTGAAGCGCGGGCTGTCCATTTCGTCGAACTTTTGCCGGCAGTGCGCCAATTGGTTCTCGCTCAATGTCAATCCGATGACATTGACGTCGTACTTTTCGACCGCGCGCCGCATGGTCGAGCCCCAGCCGCAACCGATGTCGAGCAGCGTCATCCCGGGCCGCAGGCCCAGCTTGCCCAACGCCAAGTCGATCTTGGCGCGCTGCGCCTCTTCCAGCGTCATGTCGTCGCGCTCGAAGTAGGCGCAGCTGTAGGTCATGCTCGGATCGAGCCAAAGCCGAAAAAACTCGTTGGACCAGTCGTAGTGCGACTGGATATGATCGACATTCGGCTTGAGTTCTGAGTGGCCGTGCGTCATAGCCGCCGACCATATACTTCGGCTCCGCTACCTGCAATCCCTTCTGCGGCCGCGTCCCAGCGACCATCAACCGCGGTGAAGCGGCGACGCACCGAGACGGCGCCACAGCCTCCCGGCTCTGCATACGGAGCGGCGGCCCGAGCGCGTTCCTCCCGCCGCCGTTATCGCGGCAACGGCGGATCGCCAATTTTCCTAAGCGTCTATATTCGGCTGAGCCGACTTGCGAGTCCGGCGTCTGGCAATGCCAGAGGCTACTTTGCCAGGGTGAATTGGTTGACGTCGATGTAGCCGACCCGAAATCCGTTGGCGCAGCCTGTCAAGTAGCGCATGTAGCGCTCGTAGACCTCTTCGGACTGGATCTCGATGGCTTTGTCCTTATTGGCCTCGAGCGCCGCCGCCCACAAATCGAGGGTGCGGGCGTAGTGCGGCTGCAGCGACTGGCGGCGAGTCAGTGTGAAACCCGCCCTCGACGAGTGCTCCTCCACCTTCTCGATCGACGGCAGCCGGCCGCCCGGAAAGATCTCGGTGACCATGAACTTGATGAAACGGGCCAGCTCGAAGGTCAGCGGCATGCCGCGCTCCACGATCTGCGGACCGGTCAACGCCGTGATGGTATGCAGCAGCATCACACCGTCGTCGGGCAGCACGTCGTGGGCCATCTTGAAGAAGTCGTCGTAGCGTTCGTGGCCGAAATGCTCGAACGCGCCGATCGACACGATCCTGTCGACGGGCTCGTCCCACTGTTCCCACCCCTGCAGCAGCACCCGGCGGCTGCGCTGCGTGTCCATCTCGTCGAATGTCTTCTGCACGTGGGCGACTTGGTTCTTGCTCAACGTCAGGCCGACGACGGAGACATCGTATTTCTCGATCGCCCGGCGCATCGTGGCACCCCAGCCGCAGCCCACGTCGAGCAGTGTCATACCCGGCTGCAGGCCCAGCTTGCCCAGCGCCAGGTCGATCTTGGCGATCTGCGCCTCTTCCAGCGTCATGTCCTCACGCTCGAAGTAGGCGCAGCTGTAGGTCTGTGTCGGGTCAAGGAAAAGACGGAAGAAGTCGTCAGACAGGTCGTAATGAGCCTGCACGTCTTCGAAATGAGGTCGTAGTTTTTGCGTCATCCATCTGGCCTTTCTGAGGTGTAGAGGCTTCACAGCCGTTCAGAACATTGTCCGAAACGAGAGCTGTGCTACCCGATGCGTTTTTGCCGGATGCTAGCCGCTCTCGATTATGAGGTCACAGCTGCAATTGGCCGCCGAGGCTTGTGAGGCCGAGCGCCCTACGTGTCGCGGCTCGATGAGGAAATCGTGGCAACCCGGCGCACGATGGCCGATCTGCACTCGGGCCAGTTAGACATCAGCGTCTCAAGTTCGTGTCATAACTGACATCCATATGACATCTCAACTGAGAACGTGACACCCAAGCTGCCATTGACGAATGTCACCATTTGGTATTGACTGCGTTGTATGACGGACGGTGTTCCGGCTCGCGGGTCGCTGCGATCCCGCGGGGCGGCAGCGGTAAGTGCCTACACCCTGCGGCCGATCACCAGCGTGATCCCGCCCGAGCGGGCTTGGGGGCTATGGCTCTCGCGCCAGATCATCGCCAGGATCATGGGCACCTTTGGACCCTCGCTCGCGGGCACCCGCGTCGAACCGGTCGACACCAGGCTGCCCGACGGCCGCCGCGTCAAAGGGGAATGGGTCTACGGGCCGCGCACCCCCACCAGCGAAACCGAGCGCTCATCGACCACCGCCGGAGCCATCTACTACGTGCACGGCAGCGGGTACGCCGTGTGTTCGCCCAAGACGCACCGCCGGTTGACATCCTGGCTTTCGTCCTTGACCGGCCTTCCGGTGTTCTGCATCGACTACCGACTCGCCCCAAAGCATCGCTTCCCCACCGCGGCCGACGATGTCCGCGCGGGCTGGGACTGGCTGGTCGACACGTGCGGCCTACCGCCGAAACACATTGTGATCGCCGGAGATTCGGCGGGCGGTCACCTGTCCGTCGATCTGCTGCTACAACCCGGGGTCGAGCACCCCGCCGCCATGGTGCTGTTCTCGCCGCTGTACGACCTCTCGTTCGAATTGGCGCTCGCCCGTGAGCGGATTCGCCCCGATCCCGCCACCAGCGCCGCGAACGCGGTGCGGTTGGTCGGCCTCTACCACAGCGGCGTCGACCTCACCCATCAACGGCTGACGCTCGACGTCGCCGGCGGCCCCGCGCTTCCACCCACCCTGATCCAGGCCGGTGGCGCCGAGATGCTGCAAGAAGACGCGCGCCAACTCGCCGCCGACATCCGAACTGCCGGTGGCAGATGCGAACTGCAGATCTGGCCCCATCAGGTGCACGCCTTTCAGGCGCTGCCACGCATGACACCCGAAGCCGCCAAGGCGATGGCCTATGTCGCGCGCTTCATCGCGCACGCCCTGCAGGATGCGCACGCCGTTACCGAAGGGGCCCGCTGACGATGTTCGGACTCAATAAGCCCAAAATCAGCCGCGGCGCTTCGGCGGTGGTGACCGGTGCCGGAAGCGGCATCGGCGCCGCCTTCGCCGTCGAACTCGGCCGTCGCGGCGGCGCGGTCGTGTGCAGTGATATCGACCAAACCGCGGCGCAAAAGACCGCCGACGCGATCACCGAGCAGGGCGGCAAGGCGATCGCGATCCGTTGCGACGTATCGCGATTCGACGAGGTGCAGGCGTTGGCCGAGCAATCGCAGGCGTGGTTCCCGGCGGCACCCACGTTGGTGATCAACAACGCCGGTGTCGGTGCCGGCGGCGCCGCGATCGGCGATGCGCCGCTCGACGATTGGGCGTGGACGTTGGGGATCAACCTCTGGGGCCCCATTCACGGCTGCCATGTGTTCACCCCGATCCTGCGCGACGCCGAGTCGCGTGCGCCGCGGGGCATCATCAACGTGGCCTCCGCGGCGGCGTTCGGCGCCGCCCCGGGTATGGCCGCCTATAACGTCAGTAAGGCCGGCGTCCTTTCACTCTCGGAAACCCTGGCCGCCGAACTCGCCGGAACCCCGGTGCGGGTCACCGTGCTGTGCCCGACCTTCGTAAAGACCAACATTCTCGAGTCCGGCCGCATCAGCGAACAATCCAGCGAACTCGCCACCAAATTGATGCGCTGGACCGGATTGTCCGCGGAGAAGGTCGCGCGAACCTGCCTGGACGCACACGACCGCGGCGAGCTCTACTGCATGCCGCAGTTCGACGCCAAGGTCGGCTGGAACATCAAACGCCTGGCCCCGCAGGCCTATACGCGCACGGCCGGCTTGCTCTCCCGCATCAACCTGCCCTGAACACGTCGACGCAAAGGAGTTCCCGATGGCCATCGACATGGAAGTCATGCTCGCCAAGATCAAAGACCGGCAGTGGGCACTCGCCGATATCGACTGGGACGCCCCCGGCGCCGACATGATCAGTGACGAACAGCGGCCCCAGCTCAAGGCGTTCATGGCCGACCTGTGCTGGATCGAGAACATCGGCGCCAGAGGCTTTGCGGCACTGGCGAAGAAGGCCCCCACACCGACCATCGCCGAGATCTACCGCTACTTCCACGCCGAGGAGCAGCGCCACGCCAACGCCGAACTGGCGCTGATGAAGCGCTGGGGCATGCTCACCGACGGTGAGATTCCCGAGCCGAACGTGAACATCCGACTGGCCATCGACTGGCTGGACCGCTGGGCCGACGACATGCCGCTGTCTCTGCTCGGCACCGTCATCCCGATGCTCGAAGTCGCGCTGGACGGCGCCCTGTTGAAATTCCTCCTCGACGAGGTGCACGATCCCGTTTGTCACCAGGTCTTCGAGAAGATCAACAACGACGAATCGCGCCACCTGGTCGTCGATTTCGAAGTTCTCGACATGATCGGGCACGCGAAGATCCGGCGGTTGCTGATCGACTTCGTCGGTCACAATGCCACTCCGGGTCTCATCATCGGTGCGATCATGGGTGCACCGCTGATCAACAGGATCCGCAACGAGATCATCGCCATGGGTATGGAGCCCGAGCGGCTTTACCGGGCCGTGAAACGCTTTAGAGAGCTTGGCGACCGCGGCGATCGCACCAGCCGGGTACCGACTTACCGGTTCCTAAGGCGCTACGCCGGAGTGGTCACGAATCCACGCCACCCGTACCACCTGCTGGCGAATTCGATGGTATGGCTTTCCGACCGGTATCCGCGGCCGCTGCTACCGTCGGTACCGACGTGGGTCAGAGAACTCACCCACGAGCCGGCGGCATGAGCATGGCGAACAACAACGGCGCCCATGCGGCGCTCATCATCGGAGCCGGCTTCACCGGACTGGGCGCGGCAATCCGGTTGGCCGAAGCCGGAGTCGATGACATCGTGATACTCGAGCGCGCGGACCGCGTCGGCGGAACCTGGCGCGACACAACATATCCGGGTGCCAGCTGCGACGTCCCGTCGCTGCTGTACTCCTACTCATTCGTCAAAAATCCGACCTGGTCGCGAACCTACTCCCCCGCCCCGGAAATCTATCGCCACCTCGAGGACATGGCGGACCGCTTCGACATCCGCAACCGCATCAGGTTCGGCCACGAGGTCAAGGGCTTGTCCTTCGACGAGGACGCCGGCGTCTGGACCGCCACCACCAAGAACCGCAAGAAATTTCGCGCCCGCACCGTCGTGCTGGCTTCCGGTCCCCTGTCCGACGTCAGCTTCCCCGACATCCGCGGCCTCGACAGCTACCAGGGGCACAAGATCCACAGCGCCCGCTGGGATCACGATTACGACTTCGCGGGCAAGCGCGTCGCGGTCATCGGGACCGGTGCCAGCGCCATCCAGATCATCCCCGAGCTGGTCAAACGCGCCGAATTCGTCAAGGTTTTCCAGCGCACCCCATGCTGGGTGCTGCCGCGCTTGGACGTCGCCACCCCACCTGCCGTGCAAGCCTTGTTCGCCAAAGTTCCTGCCACCCAACAGCTTGCGCGCCAGACGCTGTACTGGGGGCATGAAGCCAGCGCCACGGCGCTGGTGTGGGACACGCCGCTGACGTCGTTGGTCGCCCGGCTGGGGCGGGCCCACCTGCGCGCTCAGGTGAAGGATCCGTGGCTGCGGCGCCAGCTGACGCCCGACTTCAGGCCGGGGTGCAAGCGCATGCTGGTCTCCAGCGACTACTACCCGGCGCTGCAACGGGACAACTGCAAGCTCATCGACTGGCCGATCGCCACGTTGAGCCCGGCGGGCATCCGCACCAGTGATGGCATCGAGCACCGCCTCGATTGCATCGTGTTCGCCACCGGCTACGACGTGCATCTGACCGGTCCGCCTTTCGCCGTGACCGGACTCGGTGGGCGCTCGCTGGCCGCCGAATGGGCCGACGGCGCACAGGCTTACAAGAGCATCAACGTGCACGGGTATCCGAACCTGTTCGTCATGACCGGCCCCAACTCCGGGCCGGGGCACAACTCGCTGCTGGTCTACATCGAGGGCCAGCTGGACTACGTGGTACGCGGCATCACCACCATCCTCGACGAGGACCTGCGCTATCTCGATGTCCGCGAACAGGTCCAGCGGCGCCACAACGAGGATCTCCAGCGCCGGCTGACCAGGACGACCTGGATGTCGGGATGCCGCAGTTGGTACCTCACCAAGGACGGATTCAACGGGTCGATGTATCCCGGATTCGCCACGCAGTATCTTCGCCAGATGAGGGATTTTCGGTATGAGGACTATCAGGCGGTGGCGCACGCCCGGGCGCGCGCCAGCCGATCCGCCTGAGATCGCGCCCTGACATGGCAACCGAGCGTGCGTCGCGGCCCGAACCCGGCACCATCGCCAGCGTGCTGCACAACGTGCGCCGCGCCCCCAAACGCGTGCGGCGCCAATCGCGGGAATATCGACAACTCATCGAAACGGCGGTGTCCCAGCTGTTCGACGCGGCGGTCCGACACCCGCACGGCGCCGCGAACTCCGGGGAGTACCGCATCGACGACCTGGCCCGGCTGGCCGGCACCACCACCCGCAACATCCGCGTCTACCGCGACCGCGGGCTGTTGCCGCCCCCGCTGCGCGTCGGGCGCATCGCGCTGTTCAACGACACCCACCTGACCCGGTTGCGGCTCATCACCTCGATGCTCGACCGCGGCTACACCATCGCGCACGTACGAGAAATGCTCAGCGCGTGGGAGGAAGGCAAGAACCTCGGTGACGTGCTGGGCCTCGAAACCGCCATCGCGGGCCCGTGGACGACCGAGAAGCCGGAAACCATGCCGCTCGCCGACGCCCAGCGACTCGTCGACGACCCGCAAGCCTTCGAGCGGCTCGTCGCGCTTCAAGTGATTCGGATTGACGGGTCCAACGCGACGATCACCCGCCCGAAACTGATCGCGGCGTTCAATGAAATCCGCGGCTACGGTGTCGAATTCGACAAGCTCATCGACCTGCACGAGCAGATCGTGCCCGAGATCGACAAGATCAGCGACATGCTCGTGCGCGCCGGCGCCGAACACGTGCTGGACCGCATCAGGCCCGGCGAGCCGCTCCCGGCCGACGCCGAGATCGCCGAGCTGATCACCATGCTCGTGCGCTTTCGGACTCAAGCCGTGGCCACGGTCACCGCGACGCTCGCGTCCTCGATCGAATCCAATATCGAGTCGCTCGTGAGCCGCATTCTGGCGGACTATCTCGCCGAGTCGAGCTCTTCGGCCTGAGCGGCGGTGGCTTTCGGGATTGTCCTCGGCCGCCTCATGCCGTGAGCGCGCGACCTAACGGTGGAGCGCTAAAAAGGGACGACAGTGCAGGTTGGGCACGTAAAAGTGCCCGTGCAGGCCGCTGCCGTGGGAAAAGTGAGCGCCAGCATGACGGCAAGAACGACTTTCGACTTGAGACCAGCCACGAATACTCCATCCCGTTGAAGTTGGGACAGATGCTAAACGCAACACCGCGAAAAAACTTGAGAATGACGGATATTCGCTGTCAACCCTTTACCGGCCGTTGAGAATTCACCCGTCGCGCGGCCATAGCCGCCGCTTGCGCTGCATATCACGTTAAT
This sequence comes from Mycobacterium intracellulare ATCC 13950, assembly GCF_000277125.1. Taxonomy (NCBI): domain Bacteria; kingdom Bacillati; phylum Actinomycetota; class Actinomycetes; order Mycobacteriales; family Mycobacteriaceae; genus Mycobacterium; species Mycobacterium intracellulare. The sequence continues at coordinate 1,944,507 of NC_016946.1, read as the reverse complement.
CAGTGTCAGTGTTCCTTCTGTTTGAAGGACTTTGCTGGCGGTGATCTTCTCGGCCCTTCGCGCCTCACCTTCGGAGGCGCTTGGACTCGTCGAATTCCTCGCCTAGGCGCGCGCAATCAGATAGGGCGCGAGCGTGGACAGCTTCTCGCACGTCTCTTCGAATTCGCGTTCGGGCGTGGACTCTTCGATGATGCCGGCACCGGCCCGCAACCAGGTCCTGCCGTCACGTTCGTAGGCCGCGCGCAGCGTCAGCGCCGCGTCCAGCCCGCCGTCAGCCGAAATCATCACGACCGCACCCGAATAGAGGCCACGGGGTCCTTCGTCGAGGCGCATGATCGCTTCGACACCGCCCGCTTTCGGGATGCCCGAGGCGGTGACCGCAGGGAACAACGCTTCGAGCGCGTCCATCCGGTCGTTCGACGTGCCCAGGCGCCCGCTGACCGTGGACCCGAGGTGCTGGACACTCCCCCGCTCGCGCACCGTCATGAAATCGGTGACGACCGCAGTGCCGGGCTCGGCGATCTCGGTCATCTCCTGCAGCGAGCTTCGCACCGAAATCGCGTGCTCGACAATCTCTTTGGAGTTCGACTCCAGGTCATCTCGCGCCTCGCGGTCACGCGCCTCGCCACGACCGAGCGCCCGGGTGCCCGCCAGCGGCTCGGTCACCACGACACCGTCGCGATGGACCGCCGCGACCAGTTCGGGGCTGTAGCCCACGGCACGAATCCCACCCAGCGACAACAGAAACGATCGCACCGGGGTGTTGTGCCGGCGCGCCAGCCGGTACGTGGACGGGAAATCGAGCGCGAAAGGCACTTCGAGAGAACGGGAAAGGATCACCTTGTGGTAGCGGCCCGCCGCGATCTCCGCCACGGCCGACGCGACACGATTGCGGTAGTCGGAGGTGTCGGCGATGACGTCGATCGCGGAGGCCTCGCGCAGCCCGGAGACGCCGTCGCCGAGCACAGCCAGCACTACGTCGCGGTGGTCGGCCGACGCGTCGAACAGACGAATCGCCTCCCGGGACACCACGATGCGGCCCCGCGGCCAAAACACCCGCGCCAGCGGGGTTCCCGGCGCCAGGCGCTGTTGCAGCCCGTAGCGATAGACCCCGAATTCGAAGGCGATCCAGCCGAAGAGTTGGTCTGTTTCCAGCAGCAGCCGGTCGATGGCCTCGCCCAGCGCCGGCCCGGGTCGCCCCGACCACTGCTGGCGCTGCGTGACCCCATCGCGGATCACCCGCAGCTCGTCGCTGTCCAACTCGATCATGGCGTGCACACCGGTGGCCAGCACCCATTCCCCGCTGCGCTCGTAGAGCAGATACTCTTCCCCGACGCGTTCGGAGAGCACCACGGCCAACTCGGCCGCCAGGTCCGCCGGGTCGATATGGGCGGGAAGCGGGATCGATGGCGACGCAGAACCGGCGGAACTTGTCTCGACGCTGACCTCGGTCACGGTTAGTAAATGTAGCCTAACCTATGTAGCTGTGCGCAACCGATCCCATCGAGTTGGCCCCCGGGGGGCGCCTTCGGCTAAAACTCCCTCGGAGTTAAAGCCCGGCTCCGCCCGAGGCTACCCGCCGGAACGCGCCGATTCGTCGCTCCAGCCGTTCCGTTCGCGCAGCTAGGTCGGGGTCGCCGCCGGCGCGGAAGGTCAGGCGCCGCCGATCCGGTGTGAGGCTCGCCACCTGGAACGTTTTCCCACCGTTTACGTCGTGGTCGCGCACCGAACGGCGTGGGCCGCGAGACTCGTCCTAGTGGCACTGGCCCGTCCGCCCGGATTCGCTGATTGGAGGAACGACGTGTTCAGCATTCGCCTCAGCAGTGGCGAGGAGGTCCAGGCGAGCGCAGGCGACGAGCTCGAAATCAATCAAGAGACCGGTGTGCTTTCGGTGTCCCGGATCGACGGCTTCGAGGAAATCACGACGCACTACTCGCCCTCGGCCTGGCTGTCGGTGACCCACCGGCAAAAGGGAGCCGGGGTCAGGCCGTCGCCCAACTGACTCAGATTTTGACTACACAGTAAATAGACAGCATCTTCACACCAATCTCACGGCTGATGGGGCGCCTGCCGGCACCGGATTTCGTTCCGCCAGATCGGGCCTGACCAGCGCATTTGCGGCGCGAGGCGGGTCTGGAAGGCCCGTCCTTCCCGCCGTGCTTTCGAGTGGCAGGTCGACCGCCACGGGGATAAATTTCTGACGGTCGTCGGGATGTTTCGTGGTTGCTCCGCGTTTGCGGACGGTGCTTCCCCCTGATCGCGGGTCTACTCAACGGAGGCATCGATGCTGCAAGAGTTTTGGCACAACTTCACCCACAACCTCTTCAAGCCGCTCTTGCTGTTTTTCTACTTCGGCTTTCTGATCCCCATCCTGAAGGTGCGCTTCGAATTCCCCTATGTCATCTATCAGGGGTTGACCATGTATCTGCTGCTGGCCATCGGCTGGCACGGCGGCGAAGAGCTCGCGAAGATCAGCGCCTCGAGTGTCGGCGCCATCGTCGGATTCATGGTCCTGGGCTTCGTGTTGAACTGTGCCATCGGCGGTTTGGCCTACGTGGGCCTGAGCCGACTGAAAACGCTGCGGAAGGTGGACCGCGCGACGATCGCGGGCTATTACGGGTCGGACTCGGCCGGGACCTTTGCCACCTGTGTGGCCGTGCTGGCCGCCGTGAACATCGCCTTCAACGCTTACATGCCGGTGATGCTGGCCGTGATGGAGATCCCGGGCTGCCTGGTCGCGCTGTACTTCGTGGCCCGACTGCGCCACCGGGGCATGGACTCCGGCGGATACATGCCCGACGAGCCCGGCTACACACCGCCCGTCAAGGTCGGGGTCGGTCCCGGCAGTGCCGCGCGGCCCCCGCAGGGCCAGAGCCTCGAGAGGCAGGAAGCAAGCCTGGAGCACGAGTTGGAGGACTGGGAGCCCGAGCAGAGCCCGGACGACGCCAAGGCCAAGCGGATGCCGATCCTCTCCCGCGAGCTGTTTCAGGAGGTGTTCCTCAATCCGGGGCTGGTCCTGCTGATGGGCGGCATCATCATCGGTCTCGTCAGCGGGCTGCAGGGCCAGAAGGTCGTCGCCGACGACGACAAGTTCTTCGTGCTGGCGTTCCAGGGCGTGCTGTGCCTGTTCCTGCTCGAAATGGGCATGACGGCGTCGCGCAAGCTGAAAGACCTGCGCACGGCGGGCCCCGGATTCATCGTCTTCGGTCTCGTGGCGCCGAATGTCTTTGCGACGCTGGGCATCTTCGTCGCCTGCAGCTACGCCTCGCTGACCCACACCGACTTCAAGACGGGCACCTATGTGCTGTTCGCGGTCCTGTGCGGCGCGGCGTCCTACATCGCCGTCCCGGCGGTGCAGCGGCTCGCCATCCCCGAGGCGAGCCCGACGTTGCCGCTGGCCGCCTCGCTGGGTCTGACGTTCTCCTACAACGTCACCGTCGGAATCCCGCTCTACATCGAGATCGCCCGGGTCTTCGAGCAATGGTTCGGGGTCTGACCGGGCCGCTACCCCAATAGCGTCCGCACCACGGCGTCGGCCAGCAGCCGTCCCCGATCCGTCAGGACGAGCCTGTCACCGGTTGTCACCAGCAACCCGTCGGCGACGACGCCCGCGGCGCGTTCACGCTCTTCGGAATTCAACAGGCCAACCGGAAGGCCTTGGCGCAGGCGGACTTTCAACAGCACGTCTTCGGTGTGCAACGTGTCGGCGTCGAGCCGCTCGAATCCCGCGACCGGCAGCGCGGCCGCGCCCAGCCTCTCGGCATATGCGTTGGGATGCTTGACATTCCACCAGCGCGTGGTGCCGACGTATCCGTGCGCGCCCGGTCCCGCGCCCCACCACTGGCCGCCGTCCCAGTAGCCCAGGTTGTGCCGGCATTCACCCCCTGGCCGCGACCAGTTGGACACCTCGTACCACGACATGCCCGCCTCGCTCAGGCGCGCGTCGACCAATTCGTAGCGGTGGGCCAGCACGTCGTCGTCAGGAGCGGCCAGTTCGCCGCGACGCACCCGCCGGGCCAGGGCGGTGCCTTCCTCGACCACCAGCGCATAGGCCGAGACGTGATCGACGCCGGTCTCGATCGCGGTGTCGACCGATCGCAGCAGGTCGTCGTCGGACTCCCCCGGGGTTCCATAGATCAGATCGAGGCTGACGTGTTCGAAGCCCGCGGCCAGCGCCTCGCGGGCGGCATCGGCCGATCGGTTCGGCGTGTGAATGCGGTCGAGGACACCCAGCACCCGTGGCGCCACCGATTGCATCCCCAGGGACACCCGGGTGTAGCCGGCCGCGCGGATGGCATCGAAGAGGTCCGGCCACGCCGACTCGGGGTTGGCCTCGGTGGTGATCTCGGCATCCGCTGCCAGCGGAAAGTGCTCGCGCACCATGTCCAGCAGCGTCACCAGGCGCGCACCGCCGAGCAACGAGGGCGTCCCACCACCGACAAACACGGTGCTCACCGGCGGCGCTTGCAGTCGCGCGGCCGCCAGTTCCAATTCGGCCCGCAGCGCACCCAACCAGGCGTCTGGATTGACGCCCCCTAGCTCCGCTGGGGTATAGGTGTTGAAATCGCAATAGCCGCAACGCGTTACGCAGAACGGGACATGCACGTAGATGCCAAACGGCTGCCCGGCGGTCACCCGCACGTCGGGCAGGTCGACCAGCTCCTCGCGAATGGCCATGCCAAATGATCCCACGCAGACGCCCGGCGCCGGCGCCGTCGATCCCGGCTGCCGGGGGCTGCCCGTGCGCCGAGCGTGCGCCGGCTGCGACATTCCGGCCGGATTTTCGCGCTGGGTGCACGCTCGGCGTTGCCGCGCGGTGGATCCCCCGGACTTGATGCCGCGGTGGCCCGTCAGCGGCACTTTTAATCATCGTGAGCCCAGATTTGACCTGCTCGCACGGCCCCCCGGCATCCATGGCACAATGGGGGCGTGACTGTCGCCCAGCCCAGCCCGCACATTGTGCTCGTGGCGCGACGGCACATCGATCTCAAGCGCGTTTGCAGCTGTATCTGTCTGCCTTGACTTGGTAGACCCAGCCCACTGTGTCTCCAGCAGGCCGACGGTTTCGTGCCGCCCATAAGTGCCGGTGAACTGTGCTGGCCGCGCTGGCGATCTTTTTGAAGGAGAACTTCCGATGACCACCGCCCGACCCGCGAAGGCCCGTAACGAGGGCCAATGGGCACTGGGGAATCGTGAGCCGCTGAACCCGAACGAAGAGATGAAGCAGGCCGGCGCCCCACTGGACGTGCGCGAGCGCATCGAGACCATCTACGCCAAGAACGGCTTCGACAGCATCGACAAGAGCGACCTGCGTGGGCGCTTCCGCTGGTGGGGCCTGTACACCCAGCGTGAGCAGGGCTACGACGGCACCTTCACCGGCGACGACAACGCCGAGCTGCTCGAGGCCAGGTACTTCATGATGCGGGTGCGCTGCGACGGCGGTGCGCTGTCGACGGCCGCACTGCGCACCGTCGGCCAGATCTCCACCGAGTTCGGACGCGACACCGCCGACATCACCGACCGGGAAAACATCCAGTACCACTGGATCGAGATCGAGAACGTCCCCGAAATCTGGCGGCGGCTGGCCGACGTCGGATTGCAGACCGCCGAGGCGTGCGGCGACTGCCCCCGCGTGATCCTGGGATCACCGCTGGCCGGCGAGTCGCTCGACGAGGTGCTCGACCCGACCTGGGCGATCGACGAGATCGCCCGCCGCTACATCGGCCAGCCCGACTTCGCCGACCTGCCGCGCAAGTACAAGACCGCCATCTCGGGCCTGCAGGACGTGGTGCACGAGGTCAATGACATCGCGTTCATCGGCGTCAACCACCCCGAGCACGGCCCCGGGCTGGACCTGTGGGTGGGCGGCGGCCTGTCGACCAACCCGATGCTGGCCCAACGGCTGGGTGCCTGGGTGCCGCTCGAGGAAGTGCCCGAGGTTTGGCACGCGGTCACCTCGATCTTCCGCGACTACGGGTACCGGCGGCTGCGCTCCAAGGCGCGGCTGAAGTTCCTGGTCAAGGACTGGGGCGTCGAGAAGTTCCGTGAAGTCCTCGAAACCGAGTACCTCAAGCGTCCGCTGATCGACGGACCGGCACCGGAGCCGGTCCCGCGTCCGATCGACCACGTCGGTGTGCAACGGCTCAAGAACGGGCTCAACGCCGTGGGTGTCGCCTCGATCGCGGGACGGGTCTCGGGCACCACCCTGTCCGCGGTGGCCGACCTCGCCGAGGCGGCCGGCTCGAACCGGATCCGTTTGACCCCCTACCAAAAGCTGGTGATCCTCGACGTCCCCGACGACAAGCTCGAGGAGCTGATCGCCGGTTTGGAGGCGCTCGGCCTGCAGTCCCAACCGTCACACTGGCGCCGGAATGTGATGGCCTGCACGGGAATTGAATTCTGTAAGCTGTCATTCGCCGAAACACGAGTCAAGGCGCAGTCTTTGGTGCCCGAGCTGGAAAGTCGGCTCGCGGACATCAACCTGCAGCTCGATGTTCCGATCACCGTCAACCTCAACGGCTGCCCCAATTCGTGCGCACGCATTCAGGTCGCCGACATCGGGTTGAAAGGCCAGATGGTCGACGACGGAAACGGTGGCTCGGTCGAGGCTTTCCAGGTACACCTGGGCGGCAGCCTGGGTCAAGACAGCGGCTTCGGCCGAAAACTGCGTCAGCACAAGGTCACCAGCGACGAGCTCGGCGACTACATCGAGCGGGTCGCACGCAACTTCCTGAAATATCGCGGCGAGGGTGAACGTTTCGCACAGTGGGCCATGAGGGCAGACGAGGACGATTTGCGATGAGCGAACGAACAACCAGACATTCCGAGGCCGAGCTGCGCGAACTCGCCGCCCGGGGGGCGGCCGAGCTCGAGGGCGCCAGCGCCAGCGACGTATTGCGTTGGACCGACGAGACGTTCGGCGGCGTCAACGGACCGCGCGGATGGGCGACCTGCAACTACGTGGTGGCCTCCAGCATGCAAGAGGCGGTGTTGATCGATCTGGCCGCCAAGGTGCGCCCGGGTGTGCCGGTGGTGTTCCTGGACACCGGCTACCACTTCGTGGAGACCATCGGTACACGCGACGCCATCGAGTCCGTTTACGACATCCGGGTGCTCAACGTCACGCCCGAGCAGACCGTCGCCGAGCAGGACAAACTGCTGGGCAAGGACCTGTTCGCGCGTGATCCCGGTGAATGCTGCCGGCTGCGCAAGGTCGCCCCGCTGGGCAAGGCGCTGCGCGGCTATTCGGCCTGGGTGACCGGGCTGCGCCGGGGCGAAACCGCCGCACGCGCCAACGCCCCGGTGGTCGGCTTCGACGAGGGCTTCAAGTTGGTGAAGGTCAACCCGATGGCGACCTGGTCCGACGACGACGTGCAGAACTACATCGACGAGCACAGCGTGCTGGTCAATCCGCTTATCTACGACGGCTATTCGTCGATCGGCTGCGCCCCGTGCACGGCCAGGCCGCTGGCGGGCGCCGACCCGCGCAGTGGGCGCTGGCAGGGGCTGTCCAAGACGGAGTGCGGTCTGCACGCCTCGTGACGAATCACGCTGAGGTCAGCGTGTTCTCATCCTCGGCCGCTTTGTGACCGGGCTCCGCCGCAGTCGGGGCGATCGGTGGGACCCGGGTGGCACGCACGTAGACGGTGTCGCCGTCGCGTAATGCCAGGGCCTCGGCGTCGCCGCGTGTGATCTGCGCCGTGAAGAAGCCACCGGTGGCGGCGCTGGTCAATTCGACCCGCACCTCGAAACCCAGCGCCACCACCCGGTCAACGGTGGCCCGCACCACCCCGATCGACTCCGCGGTGCCGTCGCCGCCGGCGATCGCCATCTCGGGGTTGCGACCCACCCGGATGTCGTGCGGACGCACCAGGGCGCCGTTGAGGGTGGACACCGCGCCGAGGAACGACATCACGAACGCGTTCGCCGGGGCGTCATAGACGTCGGTCGGGGATCCGATCTGCTCGATGCGACCGTGATTGAGCACCGCAATCCGGTCGGCGACATCCAATGCCTCCGCCTGATCGTGGGTGACCAGCACCGTGGTCACGTGCACCTCGTCGTGCAGGCGGCGCAACCACGCCCGCAAATCCTCACGCACCTTGGCGTCCAGCGCACCGAACGGCTCGTCGAGCAGCAGCACCTGCGGGTCGACCGCCAGCGCTCGAGCCAGCGCCATCCGCTGTCGCTGACCACCGGAGAGCTGATTGGGATAGCGGCTCTGAAAACCGCTGAGCCCCACCACTTCCAGCAGGTTGTCGACCTTGGCTTTGATTTCGGCTTTGGGCCGCTTGCGAACCTTGAGCCCGTAGGCCACGTTGTCGCGGACGGTCAGGTGCTTGAATGCCGCGTAGTGCTGGAAGACGAACCCGATGCCGCGGCGCTGCGGTGGCACCCGGGTCACGTCGCGACCGTAGATCGTGACGGTTCCGCTGTCGGGCTGGTCGAGACCGGCGATGGTGCGCAGCAGCGTCGATTTGCCCGAACCGCTGGGACCCAACAACGCCGTCAGCGACCCGGTCGGCACGACGAAGTCCACGTGGTCCAGCGCGACGAAGTCGCCATAGTGCTTGTAGGCGTCGCGCACGATGATGGCGAGGTCGTCCCGGCCGGTACCGGTGTCTGTCACGTCATCCTCCTCGTCAGGCCTGCTTCGCCGCTCGGGCGCGGCGGGCGTCGAGAACCACCTGGAAAATCAGCACCAGCACCGCAACCCCCATCAGCAAGGTCGACAGCGCATAGGCGCCGTACTCGACGCCGCGGTTGTATCGGTCCGAAACAAGCAATGTCAGTGTTTGCGACTTTCCCGGCAGGTTCGACGACACGATGAGCACCGCACCGTATTCCCCCAGGGTACGTGCGATTGTCAACACGATGCCGTAGGTCAGGCCCCACCGGATGGACGGCAGCGTGATCCGCCAAAACGTCTGCCACCAGCCCGAACCCAGCGTCGCCGCCGCCTCCTCCTGGTCGGTTCCCAGCTCGTGCAGCACCGGCTCCACCTCACGCACCACGAACGGCAGGGTGACGAAGATGCTGGCGAGCACGATGCCCGGCAGGCCGAAGATGATTTTGAACCCGAGGTCGTTTTCGACGAATCCCAGCGCACCGGCCGAGCCCCACAACACGATCAACGCCACGCCCACGATGACGGGTGAGACCGCGAACGGCAGGTCGATGATCGCCTGCAGCACGCCCTTGCCGCGAAACCTGTTGCGCGCGAGCACCAATGCCGTCGGGATGCCGAAGATTACGTTGAGCGGCACCACGATGGCCACCACCAGCAGGGTCAGGTTCAGCGCCGATATCGCCGCGGGAGTGCTGACCCAGGCGTAGAACTGGCCGAACCCGGGCCGAAACGTCCTCCACAGGATCAACGACACCGGCACGACCAGCAACACGAAGATGTATCCGAGCGCCACGAATCGCAGGGAATAGCGGACTCCGGCGGACGACGTCATGCGGCCAGCTCCTCGCGTTTGGCCGCGTGCCCACCCACGATCCGCAAGATGAGCAGGACCACGAACGAAATCGCCAACAGCACAATGGATATCGCGGCGGCGCCGGTGCGGTCGTCGTTTTCGATCAGGGTCCGTATCCACTGCGATGACACTTCGGTTTTGCCCGGCACCGCGCCGCCGATCAGCACCACCGACCCGAACTCGCCGATCGCGCGTGAGAACGCCAGGCCCGCACCGGACAACAGCGCGGGCAGCAGCGCCGGCAGCACCACCGAGGTGAAGATCTTCGGGCCGCTGGCGCCCAGCGACGCCGCCGCCTCCTCGACTTCGCGATCCAACTCCAGCAGCACCGGCTGAACCGCGCGGACCACGAACGGCAGCGTCACGAACGCCAACGCCACCGTCACACCCCACGCGGTGTGCTGCAGGTGCAGACCCACCGGGCTGTTGTTGCCGTACAACGCCAGCATGACCAGGCTGGCGACGATGGTGGGCAGCGCGAACGGCAGGTCGATGATCGCGTCGACCAGTCGCTTCCCGACGAAGTCGTCGCGCACCAGCACCCACGCGATCACCAGACCAAAAATCAGGTTGAGCACAGTCACCCCGGCCGAGATCGTCAGGGTCACCCGGAAGGATTCCAGCGCGGCATTGGAGGTGACCGCGAGCCAGAACGCGTGCCAGCCGCCGCCGGCGGACTGCCAGGCGATCGCCGCCAGCGGCAGCAACACGATCACCGAAAGCCACACCGTTGCCGCCCCGACCCGCAGGGCGGTGGTCCCGCGGCCACGCCCGGGCAGCGGCCCGTGCCCGGGGTCGCCGCTGAGTTCGGGCCGGATTGCCAGCGGGTCCGGCGTGATGGCCGTCATCCGGTGGCCTGCGTGTAGATCTTGGTGATGCTGCCGGTGCTCTTGTCGAACAGCTGCGGATCCGCCGCGCTCCAGCCGCCGAGGTCGGCGATGGTCCACAGCTTCGTCGGCACCGGATATTGGGCGCGGAAGTCGGCGGCGACCGACGGGTCGACCGGCCGGAAACCGGCCTGCGCCCAAACCTTTTGGGCCGCGGCCGTGTACTGGAAGTTCTTGAACGCGACGGCGGCCTGCAGGTGGGGGCTGGTGTTGACGACGGCGACCGGATTGTCGATCTTGAAGGTCTGCGGCAGGTTGACGTGGTCGACGGGCTTGCCCGCCCGTTCGGTCGCGATGGCCTCGTTCTCGTAGCTGATCAGCACGTCACCGCTGCCCTGGATGAAGACGTCGGTGGCTTCGCGTCCCGATCCGGGACGGAGTTTGACGTGCTCGGTCACCAGCTTCTTGATGAAATCCACGCCGGCGGCGCTGTTGGCGCCGCCTTCGCTCTTGACGGCGTACGGCGCCAGCAGATTCCACTTGGCCGACCCCGAACTGAGCGGGCTGGGCGTGATGACCTCAACGCCGGGCCGCAGTAGGTCATCCCAGTCCTTGATGTGCTTCGGATTGCCCTTGCGCACCACCAGCGTGACCACCGAGCCGAACGGGATCCCCTTGGTGGCGTCGGTGTTCCAGTCTTTGGAAACCTTGCCGGCCTTGACCAGTCGCGCGATGTCGGGTTCGACGGAGAAGTTCACGACGTCGGCCGGCTTGCCGTCGACGACACCGCGGGATTGGTCACCGGAGGCCCCATACGAGGTCACCACCTGCACGCCCTTGCCTTCTTCGGAGGCATTGAACGCCGGAATTATCTTGCTCCACCCGGGTTCTGGGACCGAATAGGCGACCAGCGTGATGGAAGTGCGTGCGCCGGCCAGCCCGCCGCCGCCGACGGCATCGCTGGCGCCCCCGTGGCAGCCGGCGATACTTGCGGCCACGCCGGCTGTCGAAACCAGGGCGAGTACAGGCCGCCAACGCAATGCGGTCCTGATGTCCATCGAAGGCCTTCCGGTGGGGGACTTATCGGATCTCGGTCCCGTCTCAGCGGAAAGGCAACTAGAACTTCAGGAGGATTCGAGAACTCCAGAACCAGACCGCACACGGGTTTGGGAGTCAGCGACAACAGTGCACGAAGGCATAGCACCCCGGGATGCCAATCGCCACGCGCATGGCGGGAAGCCTAACAGGAATTGACGGTGCCGCCACCGCAGCCGGCGCCAGCCACCGCGGCGGGCGCCTCACCGGTGCATCAGGTGCGTGACCAGCCACGTGCCGATCACCAGCGCCACCAAGATGAGGAGAACCAGCGTCACGTGTGACCGAGGCATGCGCGTCACCCGGAGGTCTCACCGACATGGCGGGCACGGCGCATCAACTCGATGCCCTTGCCGAGGAGGCCGTCGAGCAGGGCCCCCGTCACGTAGGCCACCGCCAGCACGACCGGCATCACCACCATGGCCTGCAGCACGAAAGGGAGCCCCGAAAGCCACAGCTCGTTGCCGTCCCACCAGTTGAGGAACGCGTTCACGGAGCTCACCCTATGCGGCGCCGCCACACAAAACCAATGCGTGAACATCGGCGCTTGGGTAGGGGTGCGCCACGCCGCGTCGGCGAAACGTTGGACGCCGGGCCGCCGTGCGGTCGATGATGTCCAGATGGTTCTGCATGTTCAGCCCGACGACCAACCGGCCCAGCCGGACGAAGACATGCCCGAGGAAGCGTTTCCAGCGGCGTCCGCCACGTCGATGTCGTCGTCCATCGACCTGCGCACTCCCGGGCCCCTCGCTCCCAGCGCGGCCCTGCGTAACCCGTTTCCGCCGATCGCCGATTACGCGTTCCTGTCGGACTGGGAAACCACCTGCCTGATCTCGCCGGCCGGGTCGGTGGAATGGCTGTGTGTGCCGCGGCCGGACTCGCCGAGCGTGTTCGGGGCGATCCTGGACCGCAGCGCCGGCCATTTCCGGCTGGGCCCCTACGGCGTCTCGGTGCCCTCGGCCCGCCGGTATCTGCCGGGCAGCCTCATCATGGAGACCACCTGGCAGACGCACACCGGATGGCTGATCGTGCGTGACGCGCTGGTCATGGGGCCCTGGCACGACCTGGACCGCCGGTCGCGGACGCATCGCCGCACCCCGATGGACTGGGACGCCGAGCACATCCTGCTGCGCACCGTGCGCTGCGTCAGCGGCACCGTCGAACTGATGATGAGCTGCGAGCCGGCGTTCGACTACCACCGCGTCGGGGCCACCTGGGAATACTCCGCCAACGCGTACGGCGAGGCCATCGCGCGCGCCACCAGGCAGCCCGACGCCCACCCCACGCTGCGACTCACCACCAACCTGCGGATCGGGCTGGAAGGCCGCGAAGCGCGCGCACGCACCCGGATGAAGGAGGGCGACGACGTGTTCGTGGCCCTGAGCTGGACCAAGCACCCGGCGCCGCAGACCTACCAAGAGGCCGCCGACAAGATGTGGCAGACCACCGAGTGCTGGCGGCAGTGGATCAACATCGGTAACTTCCCCGACCACCCGTGGCGGGCCTACCTGCAGCGCAGCGCGCTCACGCTGAAGGGGTTGACCTACTCGCCCACCGGCGCGCTACTGGCGGCCAGCACCACGTCGCTGCCGGAAACACCGCAGGGCGAACGCAACTGGGACTACCGCTACGCCTGGGTGCGCGACTCCACGTTCGCGTTGTGGGGCCTGTACACGCTCGGGCTCGACCGCGAGGCCGACGACTTCTTCGCGTTCATCGCCGACGTCTCGGGGGCCAACAACAACGAGCGGCACCCGCTGCAGGTGATGTACGGCGTGGGCGGGGAGCGCAGCCTCGTCGAGGAGGAATTGCATCACCTGTCCGGCTATGACCAGGCCCGGCCGGTGCGCATCGGCAACGGCGCCTTCGACCAGGTCCAGCACGACATCTGGGGCTCCATCCTCGACTCCTTCTACCTGCACGCCAAGTCGCGCGAACAGGTCCCGGAGACGTTGTGGCCGGTGCTGAAGAAGCAGGTGGAAGAAGCGATCAAGCACTGGCGCGAGCCCGACCGCGGAATCTGGGAGGTGCGCGGGGAGCCGCAGCACTTCACGTCGTCGAAGGTCATGTGCTGGGTGGCGCTCGACCGCGGGGCGAAGCTGGCCGAACGGCAGGGCGAGAAGAGCTACGCCCAGCAGTGGCGGGCCATCGCCGAGGAGATCAAGGCCGACATCCTGGCGCACGGCGTGGATTCCCGCGGGGTCTTCACCCAGCGCTACGGCAGCGACGCGCTGGACGCCTCGCTGCTGCTGGTGGTGCTGACACGGTTCCTGCCGCCGGACGACCCGCGGGTGCGCAACACCGTCCTGGCGATCGCCGACGAACTCACCCAGGAGGGCCTGGTGCTGCGCTACCGGGTCGAGGAGACCGACGACGGGCTGTCCGGCGAGGAGGGCACGTTCACGATTTGCTCGTTCTGGCTGGTGTCGGCGCTGGTCGAGATCGGGGAGGTGCGCCGCGCCAAACGCCTGTGCGAGCGGTTGCTGTCGTACGCCAGCCCGCTGCACCTGTATGCGGAGGAGATCGAGCCGCGCACCGGCCGCCAGCTGGGCAACTTCCCGCAGGCGTTCACCCACCTGGCGCTGATCAACGCGGTGGTGCACGTCATCCGGGCCGAGGAGGAGGCCGACGGCTCCGGGATGTTCCAGCCCGCCAACGCGCCGATGTAGCCGGAAGGGAGCCCGCGTCAGCTGCGGGCGCCGAGTTTGTCCATGAGCGCGTGGGCGAGGTCGATGGCGGTGGTGTTGATGTTGCCGTTGCCCTGATCTCCCGGACCATAAATGGGAATGAAGTCGACCCTCACCTCGACAACGTAAGGCCCCTTGACGCCGAGGGCCCGGGCCACTGGTGTTGCGTTCAAAACCGAGTACGGGGCGGACCCCATCGAAACCGTAGCCGCGACAACCGAATTCAGGACGCGCACGTCGGAGATGGCGTCCGTACCGTAGATATCGGTCGGCGGCGCTATCAGCGTGGTCCCGTCGCACTTCTGCCACTGCGCGACGAACCTGGCGAAGAGCGCGTCGGCGTCCGCGGCCGTCTGCAACGCGACGATGCCTTGCTGGACAATGTCGATCTTCACCGAATCCCTTTTGCCCACCCACATTTCGGCGGCCGTTTCTAGTATCGGCGCCGAGCCATACGGGCCCCGCTGCATCAAATGGACGACGCCGATGCACTCGGCGGGCTTCGCCTTATCCCACGCGGTTCCCAATTTGTCGCCGCCCCCGAACTCCGAGTAATGCGGGTACGGCTGGAACGGCTGGTCGAGCAGCTTCGCCAGCGCGGTACCGTCGAACAAGGCCCGCTTGATGGCCGGCACCCGACCCGCGTTCGGCGCCAGAGTGCCTGTGCCGGAGATGGTTTGGGTGCACCCGCTCACCAGCAGCACCGCGACCACAGCGGCCACCGAGCGCCAGGTGCTTTTCACTTCACCCCTCCCGACCTCAGCTCAGCGCGTTGACCCTGTCCATCATGGCTCGCGCGATGTCGAGCGCGCTGCTGTTGACGTTGGCCGATCCCGGGTCGGTGGATCGCCGCCCGCCGAAGAAGACCACCTCGACCTCCACGAGGCAGTTCGACCGGATACCGATGGCCCGCGCCTGGGGGGTGGGCCGCAAGGCGGGCATGTTGGGCAGCACCGAGGTGGCGGTTTTGGTCGCCGCGATGGTGGTAGCGGTGCCGCGGACATCGCTGATGACGTTCGTCGTGCTGATCGGGCCAGTCTGTTCCGAGGTCGTCATGCCGTTGCATTGCTGCCACTGCTGCGAGAACTGCGCGAACAACGCCTGAGCCTGCGCGGCCGAGGGCAGCGTGACCACGCCCTCCATCACGGTGATCACCTGTGCCGGTTCGCCGTTGTTCCACCACGACACCGAGGCGACGTCCTGGACCTGGGCTGAGCGGTACACGCTCTTTTGCAGCATCGCCGTCACGCCCAGGCAACCGGCCTGCGACGTCGACCGCTTGACCTGGTAGAGCTTTTCGGGGCCGCCGACTTGCGCCGGCTCGCGGGAGATCAGCGTCTGGTCGAGCATCCGCGACAGCATCGCGCCGTCGAGCAGCACCTTGCTGACCGTCGCGCCGCTCAGCGGACGCAGCTTCAGGTTCGGTGCCGGCTTCGCCGTTCCGTTCACGACCGCGCCGCATCCCGTCACCAGCGTGGCCAGCGCTGCGAGCGTCGCCGCCGCTTTGAGTATCCGCATGGCTACTTCTTGCCCTTGTCCCCCGCCGCGTCCGCGGACAGCGCCGCGACGAACGCCTCCTGCGGTACGTCGACCCGCCCGATGGTCTTCATCCGCTTCTTGCCTTCCTTCTGCTTTTCCAGAAGTTTGCGCTTGCGGGTGATGTCACCGCCGTAACATTTGGATAGCACGTCCTTGCGGATGGCTCGGATGTTTTCGCGCGCAATGATTTTCGATCCGATCGCCGCCTGGACCGGCACCTCGAACTGCTGGCGTGGGATCAGCTCTTTGAGCTTGGTGGTCATCTTGTTGCCGTAGGCCGAGGCGCCGTCCTTGTGCACGATCGCGCTGAACGCGTCGACCGCCTCGCCCTGCAACAGGATGTCGACCTTGACCAGCTGGGCCTCTTGCTCGCCGGCCTCCTCGTAGTCGAGGCTGGCGTAGCCGCGGGTGCGTGACTTCAGGGAGTCGAAGAAGTCGAAGATGATCTCGCCCAGCGGCATGGTGTAGCGCAGCTCCACGCGTTCGGGTGACAGGTAGTCCATCCCGCCGAGCTCGCCGCGGCGCGACTGGCACAGTTCCATGATGGTGCCGATGAATTCGCTGGGCGCGATGATGGTGGTCTTCACCACCGGCTCGTAGACGGTGCGGACCTTGCCTTCGGGCCAGTCCGACGGGTTGGTCACGACGACTTCGGTGTTGTCCTCTTTGACCACGCGATAGACGACGTTGGGCGACGTCGAGATCAGGTCCAGGTCGAACTCTCGCTCCAGGCGCTCCCGGGTGATCTCCATGTGCAGCAAACCCAAGAAGCCACAACGGAATCCGAAGCCCAGCGCCACCGACGTCTCCGGCTCGTAGGTCAGGGCCGCGTCGTTGAGTTGCAGCCTGTCCAGCGCGTCGCGCAGAACCGGATAGTCCGAACCGTCCACGGGATACAGCCCCGAGTAGACCATCGGCCTGGGCTCGCGGTATCCGGTCAGCGCTTCGGCGGCGCCGCGCTTGGCCGTCGTCACGGTGTCACCCACCTTGGACTGGCGGACGTCCTTGACCCCGGTGATCAGGTAACCCACCTCGCCCACGCCCAGGCCCTCGCTGGCCTTCGGCTCGGGCGAGACGATGCCGACCTCGAGCAGTTCGTGCGTGGCGCCCGTGGACATCATCGCGATGCGTTCGCGCGGGGTGATCTTGCCGTCGACCACCCGGACGTAGGTCACCACGCCGCGGTAGATGTCGTAGACCGAGTCGAAGATCATCGCCCGCAGGGGCGCGTCGGCCTTGCCCTGCGGGGGCGGCACCTGGCGCACCACCTCGTCGAGCAGCTCGGCCACTCCCTCGCCGGTTTTGCCGGACACCCGCAGCACGTCTTCGGGCTCGCAGCCGATGATGTGGGCGAGCTCTCCGGCGTAGCGGTCCGGGTCGGCCGCCGGCAGGTCGATCTTGTTGAGCACCGGGATGATGGTCAGGTCACGGTCCAGCGCCAGGTAGAGGTTGGCCAGGGTCTGCGCCTCGATGCCCTGGGCGGCGTCGACCAACAGCACCGCGCCCTCGCAGGCCTCCAGCGCGCGCGACACCTCGTAGGTGAAGTCGACGTGGCCCGGGGTGTCGATCAGGTGCAGGACATGGTCTTCGTCGTCGACTTTCCACGGGAGCCGGACGTTCTGCGCCTTGATGGTGATGCCGCGCTCGCGCTCGATGTCCATCCGGTCCAGGTACTGGGCGCGCATCGAGCGCTCATCGACGACGCCGGTGAGCTGCAGCATCCGGTCGGCCAGCGTCGACTTGCCGTGATCGATGTGGGCGATGATGCAGAAATTCCGAATCTGCGCCGGCGCGGTGAAGGTCTTGTCGGCGAAACTGCTGATGGGAATCTCCTGGTCTACTTCAAACGTGATGGGCGCGGCGCGGCCGTTTTACTGGCGGTTCGCGGGCATGTCCAGCGTATCTATGCAGCGTCGCCCGGACCTACTTGGACACAGTCGCGCCCGGTTGGTCGCGTCTATGCTGCGAATATGGCGTCTGCCCGGAAATCGCAGTGGAAGACGTTCCAGCGGTTTGCCGAGAATCTGGTGTTCAACGGGGCCCCGCGGCTGGCCCGGCACGTCCAGAATTCCCAGACCGTCCTGCGCGAGTTGCAACAGGCCGTGCGGATCACCGCGAACGTCATCGCCGCCGCGGCGCCGCCACCGTCCGACACGACGGTCGCGGGCCGGCCGGTGACCAGCAACAGCCGGCCCACCGCGCAGCGGGCCCGCAAACTCGTGTACGCGCCGAGCCTGGACGGCCGGGCCGATCCCGGCGAGATCGTCTGGACGTGGGTGGTTTACGAGGACGATCCCAGCCGGGGCAAGGACCGGCCCGTGCTGGTCGTCGGACGCGACCGCGGCACCCTGCTGGGCTTGATGGTCTCCAGCCAGGAGCGCCACGCCGCCGATCCGGAGTGGGTTGGAATCGGCTCGGGCAGTTGGGATTACGAGGGACGATCCAGTTGGGTTCGGCTGGACCGCGTGCTCGACGTGCCCGAAGAGGGCATCCGCCGCGAGGGCGCGATCCTGGACCGCGAGATCTTCGACGTGGTGGCGGCGCGGCTGCGCGCCGACTACTCCTGGCGCTGAGTCGGCCGTTCCGCCGAGCCCTGGCACTTCGCCGAGCGTGCACTCACGGCGAGAAAACCGCCGAATTTTCGCCCTGATTGCACGTTCGGCGAGCGGGGCCGGCGGGTTGAGCAAGCCCCCGCCGAGTCAGCCCTGGGTGATGTAGGACTGCAGCTGCTGCTGCTCGGCCTCGAGTTCTTCCATCCGGGTCTTCACCACGTCACCAATGCTGACGATGCCGATCAGCTTCTTCCCGTCCAGCACCGGCACGTGACGCACCCGGTTCTTGGTCATCAGCACGCTGATCGCATCGACGGTGTCGGCCTTCGTGCACGTGGCCAGCATGCTGGTCATGATCTTGGAGACCGGGCGTGACAGCACGCTGGCGCCATGAGTGTGGAGCTGGCGCACGACGTCGCGCTCCGACACGATGCCGACGACCCCCTCGTCGCCGACCACCACCATGGCGCCGATGTTCTGCTCGGTCAGACCCGCCAGCAGCTCACGAACCGTCGCGTCCGGGTTGATGGTCACCACCGCCGCGCCCTTGTTCCGCAAGACGTCCGCAATCCGCATTAAGGCCTCCAGCCGGGTTTGTGATCCGCTTCACATCAGGCTACGGCTAACTCGCGCGGCGGAAAAGCCACCACGAGAACCTGCACACAGATCGTGTCCAAGCGCCGCCGGCCGGCCGGATCGTTCGATCGGGCCACCGCAAACCGAGGGGACCTGCAAGATAGGGCCATGATCGAGGTCACTCTGCTGGGCACCGGAAGTCCGATCCCCGACCCGAACCGGGCCGGGCCGTCGACCCTCGTGCGGGCCGGCGGGCAGGTGTTTTTGGCGGACTGCGGGCGCGGGGTGCTGCAGCGGGCGGCGGCGGTCGGGGTGGGTGCGGCCGGCTTGTCGGCGCTGCTCCTCACCCACCTTCACAGCGATCACGTCGGCGACCTCGGCGACGTCCTCATTACGCGGTGGATCAGCACCTTCACCCCCGATCCCGCGCCGCTGCCCATCATCGGGCCGCCCGGCACCGCGGAACTGGTGGAGGCGACGCTGAAGGCGTTTCACCACGACATCGGCTACCGCATCGCCCATCACGCCGATCTGAATGCGCCGCCGGCCGTCGAGGTCCACGAATACACCGACGGTCCGGTGTGGGACCGCGACGGCGTATCGATCCGGGTCGGCGCCACCGATCATCGGCCGGTGGCCCCGACCATCGGGTTCCGCATCGAATACGAGGGGGCATCGGTGGTGCTGGCCGGCGACACCGTGCCGTGCGCGAGCCTGGACGAGCTCGCGGCCGGGGCCGGCGCCCTGGTGCACACCGTGATCCGCAAGGACATCGTCGCCGCCATCCCGCAGCAGCGGCTCGTCGACATCTGCGATTACCACTCCTCGGTGGAAGAGGCGGCGGCGACCGCCGCCCGCGCGGGCGTCGGCACCCTGGTCATGACGCACTACGTGCCCGCGCTGGTGCCCGGCCAGGAAGAGCAGTGGCGGGCGCTGGCCGCCGAGCAGTTCGGTGGGCGCATCGAGCTCGGCTACGACCTGCACCGGGTTCAGGTCGACGCGCTCACCTGACGCCCTACCGGGACGACGAATCGCGTTGCGCCGCATGGGTAATCGCGACACCCGCCACCACCAGCCAGGTCAGCGCCACCACCCGGGCGACCGGCAACAGCACCCCCAGCGCGGGCCAGATCAAAACGCCGGCCGCCGATTCGGCGAGGACGGCGGTCGCCAGGCCGGCCCGGGCGAGCGGGCCGGGCAGCACCCCCCTGGGCGCCGCCATCGCGGCCACCAACAGGCCCAACGCCACGATGTGGGCCGGGCCGCCGGTGAGAAAGACGAGCAAGTACAGCGCTCTCGCCACGGCGGTGTCGGCGCTGACTTCCGGCCACGACATCGCCCAACCCAGCACGCCGGCCAAGCCGAGCGCGCCGGCGGCCAAGGCGCCGGCCGTAAGCGCGATCGCGGCCGCCGCGCGGCCGGCGCCGAGTTGCCTCAGCCGCGCGGCGGCCGTCGCCGCGTAGATCGCCAGCGGGACGGCCGACGCGAACGTCGCAACGGCCATGACGCGCAGGGCGGTTGGCTGGGCCCGCACGTACGCGGCCACCGCGCCGACGGGGCCGTACGGCAACGGCATGACACCGCCGATCCCGACGCCGATCGCGATCCCCCCGAAGAGCAGCCCGACGCACAGCAGGGACAGCGGCGTCAGGGGCGGCCCGCGGTGGGGGCCGTTCGCCTCGGAGTGGGCCCCGGTTTCGCGGATACCGTTCATTGCCAAACGGTATCGCGCACCCGTTCGCCGTTGGCGCCTCTGCGTCGGGCTACCGAGCGCGTCGGGCGAGAGGACAGCGGCACCCTCGCGGAGGGCTCAACTCACGGATCGGCCGACGGCGACGAAAGCCGCGAGCAGCAGGAGAATCACGTTGATGGGCAAAGGTTCTCGCTCGTTACGCGTCAGGTGCACGCGCATCGCGCCGATCTGCACGATGACCAGACCCACCGCAGCGATCGGGGTCAGGATGCGGGCGATGCCGGTGGCCTCGGGCAGGATCACGCCGAGCGCGCCGACGATCTCGACCGCGCCGACGGCCTTGACCGCGGCGTCCGAGTGGTCCTTCATCCAGTCGAGCCGGCCCGACGCTACGAGTTGTTCGCGCGGCCGAAGGACTTTGAGCCCGCCCGCGACGAGATAGACGAATGCGAGTAGACCCTGCACGGCCCACAGTGCAATGTTCACGATGATCCCCAATCCTTACCATTTGTGCGTAGCCACATCGTGTGTCAGCGCTGGGGCGGCCGCATAAGGCACATCGGTGTATGTATCCAGGACGGAGACCTCGCTATGACCAACGTCACACGAAAGACGCCACGGATACCCGAGGGCGGGGCGGTCCGGGAGGTCCTGGATCGCATCGGCGACAAGTGGAGCCTGCTGGTAATCGGCACGTTGCGTGACGGGCCAATGCGGTTCGGTGCGCTGGAGGCGGCCGTGGAAGGCATCTCGCAGCGGATGCTCACCCTGACGCTCAAGCATCTTGTCGAGGATGGCCTGGTCGACCGCACGGCCTACGCCGAGGTGCCACCGCGAGTCGAGTACGAATTGACCGAACTGGGGCGGACATTGCTACCGCTGGTGATCTCGTTGGCCCAATGGGCCATGGCGCACCACGAGGAGATCAACGCCAACCGCACGTCACGGTAGCGGTGCATACCGGCCCCTAGGCGAGCCGGGTCACCTCCACGATCACGTCGAGATCGGTGGCGCCCTCCCCGGAGTAGATGCCCTTCAATGGGGAAACATCGGCGTAGTCGCGACCCGCACCCACGCCGACGTACTGCTCGGTGATCTCGGTGTCGTTGGTGGGGTCATAACTCCACCAGGCCCCCGTCCACGCCTCGATCCAGGCGTGACTGCGCCCTTCCACGGTGTCCCCGACGACGGCGTCGCGTTTGGGATGCAGGTATCCCGAAACGTAGTGCGCGGGAATCCCCATGCCGCGCAACAACATCAGCGTCAGGTGTACGAAGTCCTGGCAGACACCCTTGCCCGCCTTGAGCGCGTCCAGCCCCGACGAGTGCACGCTGGTTGTTCCCGGCAGGTAGTCCAGTTCGTCGCGCACCCAATGGGCCGCGGCGACAACGGCTTCGGCCGGCGCGTGGGTTTTGCTGATCTTCTTGCCCACCGAGGCGACCCGCTTGCTGGCCGGGGTGTGCCCGGTGGGGCGGAGCAGGTCGTCGAAGCGATCGATCACGGCATCCGAGCGCAGGTCGTCCCAGCCCGCCTCGGTGGCCGGCCCCTCGGCGCGTTCGGTCTCCACGACCGAAGAGGACATCACCGTCAGATCGGTGTGCGGCGCGTGCAAATCGAACGCCGTCACCGCGGTACCCCAATAGTCGATGTAGCGGTAGGACCGGGTTGCCGGGATGGTTTCGACGCGGTTGAGGATGACGTTCTGGCGGTTGTTCGACCGCGGCGTCAGCCGGGCTTCGTTGTAGGAGGCGGTCACCGGTGACTGGTAGGCGTACCCCGTGGTGTGCACCACCCGCAGCCGCCACATCAGCTGTCCTCTTTCCTGCTGACCAGTCGGGGGCGCTGACCGGCGTCCGACCACGCCACCCACGGCGCGATGTGAAAGTACTGCAGCGCCAAGGCTTCCCCGACGTCGCGGCAGGTGCGCTGCAGGCCCGCCAGCCGGCCCTCCAGCGTCTCGAGCAGCACCCCCGGCTGGACGAACTCCAACTCGCTGCGGGCCTGCCCCAGCAACCGCTGGGCCTCGGCGGTCGCCCCGATCCGGCTCTGCCGATTGCGGACCAGTTCATCGAGGTTGTGTTCGGCCAGCCGCAGCGAGTAGAACACCGAACGCGGAAACAGCCGGTCGAGCAACATGAACTCGACCACCCGCCCCGCGTCGAGCACACCGCGATACGTGCGCAGATAGGTGTCGTGCGCGCCCGCCGACCGCAGCAGCGTCACCCAGGCCGGGGACGAGGCGCTGTCTCCGACCCGCGACAGCAACAGGCGCACCGTCATGTCGACGCGCTCGATCGCCCGACCCAAGACCATGAAGCGATACCCGTCGTCGCGCGACAGCGTGGAGTCGGCCAGCCCGGCGAACATCGCCGCCCGCCGCTCCACGAACGACAGGAAGTCATGCGGCCCAAGGCGTTTGGCGGCGCGCTCGCGTTCGGGCAGGGCGTGGTAGGTGGTGTTGAGGCACTCCCAGATCTCGCTGGACGTCACCTCCCGCGCCGACTTCGCGTTTTCGCGGGCCGCGGTGATGGCGTCGACGATCGAGCAGCCGCCCTGGGCGTTTTTGCTGTAGGCCACCAAATCGGTCAACGACCACACGTCGAGTTCATGATCCGGTGGATCGATGCCGAGCACCCGCAGCAGCAGGCGCGAAGCCTGATCGGGGTCGACGCTGGAATCCTCGAGCAACTGGTGCAGGACAACGTCCAGAATCCGCGCGGTGTCGTCGGCGCGTTCGACGTAGCGCCCGATCCAGTAGAGCGCCTCGGCGTTACGTGCCAGCATCGAACACCGCCCGTTGTTGCTGCTGCTGTTCGAGCTGTTCGCGCACGGGCCGTTCGGTGGGTTGCGGCTGTTGCGAGGCCAACCGCGGCGAGTCGTCCAGCATGGGGTCGGGCATGGAGGTCGGCAGCGCCCGCACCACCTCCGCCGCCTCGAGCTCGTGGTCGCCGGCCGATGCCCGCGACGCCAATACCCAGGTGTCCTTCGAGCCGCCACCCTGGCTGGAGTTGACCACCCGTGACCCCTCGACCAGCGCCGTCCGGGTCAGGCCACCGGGCAGCACCCAGACGTCGTTGCCGTCGTTGACCGCGAACGGACGCAAGTCGACGTAGCGGGGGGCAAGCGCGCTGCCGACCTGTGTCGGCACCGTCGAAAGCTCCATCATCGGCTGGGCGATCCAGCTGCGCGGATCGTCGCGGATCTTTTTGGCGACGGCGGCCAACTCCTTCTCGGAGGCCTCCGGGCCGAACACGATGCCGTAGCCGCCGGATCCCTCGACCGGCTTGAGGACCAACTCGTCGATCCGGTCGAGCACCTCTTCGCGTTCGTCGTCGAGCCAGCAGCGCAGCGTCTCGACGTTGGCCAGCAGCGGCTTCTCGCCCAGGTAGTACTCGATCATGGTGGGCACGTAGGTGTAGACGAGTTTGTCGTCGCCGACGCCGTTGCCGATCGCGCTGGAGATGACGACGTTTCCGGCGCGGGCGGCGTTGACCAGGCCGGCCACCCCCAGCACCGAGTCGGCGCGGAACTGCAGCGGGTCCAGGAAGGCGTCGTCGATGCGCCGGTAGATGACGTCGACCTGGCGCTCCCCTTCGGTGGTGCGCATGTACACCTGGTTGTCGCGACAGAACATGTCGCGCCCTTCGACCAGCTCGACACCCATCTGACGGGCCAGCAGCGAATGCTCGAAATACGCCGAGTTGTAGACGCCCGGGGTCAGCACCACCACCGTCGGGTCGGCCTCGTTGGTGGCCGCGGAGTTGCGCAGCGCCCGCAGCAGGTGGGAGGCGTAGTCGTCGACGGAACGCACGCGATGCGTGGCGAACAGGTTCGGGAAGACGCGGGCCATGGTGCGGCGGTTCTCCATTACATAGGAGACGCCCGACGGCGAGCGCAGATTGTCCTCAAGGACCCGGAAATTGCCCTTTTCGTCGCGGATCAGATCGATGCCGGCGACGTGGATCCGGACGCCGTTGGGCGGGACGATGCCCATCGCCTGGCGGTGGAAATGCTCGCACGAGGTGACCAACCGGCGCGGGATCACCCCGTCGTTGAGGATTTCCTGGTCGCCGTAGATGTCGTCGAGGTACATCTCGAGCGCCTTGACCCGCTGGGTGATGCCGCGTTCGAGCCGGGCCCACTCGGCGGCCGAGATGACCCGCGGCACCAAGTCCAGCGGAAAGGGCCGCTCCTGGCCCGACAAAGAGAAGGTGATGCCCTGGTCGAGGAACGCGCGCGAGAGCGCTTCGGCGCGAGCCTTGAGCTCCGAGGCGTCCGACGGCGCAAGTTCGGCGTAGATGCCCTTGTAGGGGCCACGAACGGCGCCCTGGGCGTCGAACATCTCGTCGAAGGCCATGTCGTAGGCGTCCGAGGATGTGTTGTATCCACCGAAAATCCGCTCAGAACGCGCAGCGCGAAAACCCCGCCTGGTCTCCTCAAGCTGGTTCGTCAGACTCACTGTTCAGATGCTGCCTCAAATCGATGTTCTGGCAGCCGACGTGTTCCCGTTTTGGGAGAAAACGTAACTCACTGATAACCTGGGCAATCGCTGTGGTGATTTCCGGCGCCCAACCAAACGTCTGATCGAAGAAGGAACTCGAGCGTGGCCAACATCAAGTCGCAGCAGAAGCGCAACAAGACGAACGAGCGCGCTCGCCTGCGCAACAAGTCGGTGAAGTCGTCGCTGCGCACCGCCGTCCGCGCGTTCCGCGAGGCCACCAGCGCCGGCGACAAGGAGAAGGCCGCCGAGTTGCTGGTGTCGACCAACCGCAAGCTGGATAAGGCCGCCAGCAAGGGCGTGATTCACAAGAACCAGGCCGCCAACAAGAAGTCGGCGCTGGCCCAGGCCCTCAACAAGCTCTGAGGCCCGGCCTCAGCGGCTGCGCTGGGCGGCTAGCTCGGCAACCTGCCTGACCGCGGATTCCAGGGCGTAGTCGGCGTCCGCCACCGCCCCCTTGACGTTCGCGTTGAGCGCCGCGACAACCTGCATCGCCGCGGCCACCGTGTCGCGCGACCAATGCCGGGCCTGTTTCTGGGCCTTCTGCACGCGCCAGGGCGGCATGCCCAGCTGCGACGCCATCCGGTAGGGATCGCCCGACAGCGGTCCGACGCGGCCGATGGTGTGGATCGCCTCGGCCAGGGCGTCCGCCAGCACCACGAGGGGCTCGCCTCGCATCATCGCCCAGCGCAGCGCCTCGGCTGCTCCCTCGATGTCGCCGGCCACCGCCTTGTCGGCGATGTCGAAGCCTTTCACCTCGGCCTTGCCGCTGTGATAGCGCCGCACCGCGGCGGCGTCGACGGCGCCGCCGGTGTCGGCGACCAATTGGGAGCAGGCGGACGCCAACTCGCGCAGGTCGGAGCCGACCGCGTCCAGCATCGCGGTCACGGTCTGCTCGTCGGCCTTGACGCGCAGGGCGCGGAACTCCTTGCGAACGAAGTCGATGCGTTCGCTGAGCTTGGTGATCCGCGCGCACGGGTGCACCTGGGCGCCGAGCTTCTGCAGGTCGGTGGCCAGCGCCTTGGCCCGCCCGCCGCCCGAGTGCACCACCACCAGCACGACGCCCGCCGGCATGTCGGTCGCGGCCGAAACAATCACTGCGGCAGCGTCTTTGCCCGCTTCGCCGGCGGCCTCCAGCACGACGATGCGTTCGTCGGCGAACAGCGAGGGGCTCAGCAGCTCGGCGAGCTCGTAGGTGCTGACGTCACCCGCTCGCATCCGGTTGACCGGAATGTCCGCGTCGTTGCCGGCCCGTTTCCGCGCCGACCGCAGCACGTCGGCCACCGCCCGCTCGACCAGCAGCTCCTCATCTCCCAGCACCAGGTGCAACGGCGAAACCTCGCTCACCCCATGATGGTGTCACGGCCGACCGACGATCCCGGACAGCGCCCAGGCCAGCCCGGCCAGCGCGGCCACCCCCGAGACGAGGCGGAACGGGCGCCACCGCCACAGCACGATCGCCAGCACGGTCACACCACCGACGAGCATCGTGCCGGGCGTGCCCTCCGGGACCGGCACCGTCGCCCCGGGCAGGCCGGCCGCCCAGCGGGCCACGCCGGCCACCCACCACAACTCGGGGCCGGTGAAGCGAATGAGCAACCGCGCGGCGGCCGGCCATAGCGGGCAGAGTGCCGCGGCCGCGGTGCCCAACACCGTGATCGGCGCGATCACGGCCGCCACGACGAGGTTGGCGGCGGCGGCGACCACGCTGAACCGGCCGGAGATCGCCGCGACCAGCGGCGCGGTCACGATCTGCGCGGCCCAGGCTACGGCCAGCGCATCGGCCAGCGGCTTGGGGCAACCTCGGGCCGTCAGCCGCCGCGACCAGACCGGTGCGACGACGATCAGCGCGGCCGTGGCGAGCGCCGACAGCGCGAACCCGACGTCGACGGCCAGCTGCGGGGCGACGGCAAACAACAGCAGCACCGCGGCGGCAAGGGCCGGAATGGCTTGGCGCCGACGCGAAGACAGCATTCCCGCCAACGCGATGGCGCCCATCACCGCGGCCCGCAACACGCTGGCGGTCGGTTGCACGACGATGACGAAGGCCACCAAAGCCAGCGCGGCAAGGACGACGGCCGTCCGGGGGCCGACCAATCGGGCCGAGAACAGCACGGCGGCACACACGATCGTCACGTTGGCCCCCGACACCGCCATCAGGTGCGTCATGCCGGCCGCGCGGAAGTCACGGCCCGTGTCGCTGGACACCGCCGAGGTGTCGCCGAGCACCAGCGCGGGCAGCAGCGCGGCCTGCTCGCCGGGCAACGCCTCGCGGACCGCCCCGGAGAACCGGCTGCGCACGCCGTGCGCCACCCGTTGCACGGCGCCCGCGGCGCCCATGGTCGGCCGGCCCGACGCGTTGAGCACCGCGACCGTCAAATCGCGCCGCATCGGACGGCCGATGCGCGCGCTGAACCGCAGCGGTTGTCCCACCATCAGCCCACCGAAATCCGCGGCGCGCGCGAAAACGACCACCCGCCCGGAGATCTCGTCGTCCCGCAGGCGTTGCAGGGTGGCCCGAAACATCAACCGGGCGCTACCCAACGACACCGGGCTCTCGGTGGGGGTGACCGTGACCGCGGCGGTCATGCCGTACACCGCGGCGATCGGGTGGCGATCGACCGCGTCGGCGCGCAACGCGATCGCGAACCCGAAACCCGCCCCCACGACGCCGATCGCCGCGAGCGCCGCGCTGATCGCCCGTAACCGCGCCCCTGCAGCGGGACGGTCTCGCGCGCGCCACGCCAGCGCCGCCGAGGCGCCGATCAACACGACGCAGCACCAGGCGAGGGCGCGCCCGATCGGCCACCAGATCCCGCCGGCGGTGACCGCCCAGCAGGTCAGCGCCGCCGGCACCAGGCGCACGTCGACTCGGGCGCCGGGCGGGGCACCCAACCCGGGGTGATGCACCCTCAGACACGGACCAGGGCGCGTAGCTTCTCCAGCCGCGCCGGCCCGATGCCCTCGACATCGGCGAGCTGGTCAACGCTGGTGAACCTGCCGTTGGCCTGCCGCCACGCCACGATCGCGGCGGCGGTGACCGGCCCGACGCCCGGCAGCGCGTCGAGTTCCTGGACGGTCGCGGTGTTGAGGTTGACCGCCTCGCCCGCTTTCGGCTTGGCCGACCCTGGCCCCGACCCTGGCCGAGGGGGCGGCGCTTTGGACGTGGGCGGCGATCCGGAGGCCACCGAACTGCCCAGCGCCGTCGGCTGTCCCGGAGCGGGAGCGAGACCGACCACAATCTGCTCACCGTCGCCGAGCGGTCGGGCCATGTTCAGTCCGATGGTGTCGGCGCCGTTCACCGCGCCGCCGGCGGCCTGCAGCGCGTCGGCGATGCGGGCGCCGGGCGCGAGCGTCACCAGCCCAGGGGTGTGCACCAGGCCGACGACGCTGACCACCACCGGGTGGTCCGGTTCGGCGGCGGGGCTCGCCGAGGAGCGCGGGCTCGCCGTCGCCACCTTCTCGACCGGCGGCAGCTTGGCCGACATCACCGGCGCCGGCCGGTCGCGCACCAACGTGAACACCGTGACCAGCACCGCCAGCGCCGCCACGATCGCCAGCCCGATGGCGCCCGCGCGTCCCGGGTCGGCGCGCACCTTCGCCACCCAGCCCCGATCGTCGGACGCGTCGGGCAGCCAGCGCGGCAGCAGCGAGTTCTGGTCGTCGTTCGCGGAGTCCTCGGCCGACGTCGTCCCGGAATCCCCGGCGGCCGCATCGGCATCCGGTTCGGCGCGGAGCCGCCGCTGCAGGCGCTCGGCCGGAAGTTCTGTTCGCATGGGCCGACCGTAGGTCCGCCCGCCGCCGCAACCGGCCCGGCGCAGGACGCCTCGGGGCCGATCTGTGGATTAACCCGAGGCTGTGCACAGCGCCCGCAGGGAATGGGTCAAGATGGAGGTTGAGCGAACGACCAGCATCGCCAGAAATCGGCTCTGGGTGATGGGTCGCCACGGTCACCCCGACACGACAGGAGGCTGCCATGCAACTGGCGCTCACACCCGAGGAAGCCGCGTTCCGCGACGAACTCCGCAGCATCTACACGACCAAGATCCCCCAGGAGTTGCGCGACCGGGTGCGCCAGGGCTCGGCGGAAGTGAACCGCGACGACATCGTCACCAGCCACAAAATCTTGCACGAACACGGGTTGGCGGTACCGAACTGGCCGGTCGAGTGGGGCGGCAAGGACTGGACGCCGACCCAGCACCAGATCTGGGCCGACGAGATGCAGCTGGCGTGCGTCCCGGAGCCGCTGAACTTCAACACCAAGATGGTGGGCCCGGTGATCGCCGAATTCGGTTCGGAGGAAGTCAAACAACGCTTTCTGCCCCCGACGGCCAGCCTCGACATCTGGTGGTGCCAAGGGTTTTCCGAGCCGGAGGCCGGGTCGGACCTGGCGTCGCTGCGCACCACCGCGGTCCGCGACGGCGACAGCTACGTCGTCAACGGCCAGAAGACCTGGACCACCCTCGGCCAGTACGCGGATTGGATCTTCTGCCTGGTCCGCACCGACCCCCAGGCGCCCAAGCGCCAGGCGGGCATCTCGTTCCTGCTGTTCGACATGAAGACGCCGGGCATCACGCTGCGGCCCATCAAGACGATCGACGGCGGCCACGAGATCAACGAGGTGTTTTTCGAAGACGTCCGCGTGCCGGCCAATCAGCTTGTCGGAGAAGAGAACAAGGGCTGGACGTACGCGAAATTCCTGCTGGGCAACGAGCGCACCGGCATCGCCGGCGTGGGCCGGACCAAGGTGCGCCTCGCCGAGGTGAAGAAGCACGCCGCGGCCACCGGGGTGCTCGACGATCCGTTGTTCGCGGCGCGGCTGGCCGAAGCCGAAAACGAGCTGCTCGCACTGGAACTCACGCAGTCGCGTGTAGTCACCGACTCCGCCAACGGGCAGCCCAACCCGGCCTCGTCGGTGCTCAAACTGCGCGGCAGCCAGTTGCAGCAGATCGCCACCGAACTGCTCGTCGAGGTCGCCGGGCCGGATGCGCTACCGGCCAACGGCGAAGACATCTCGTCGCCGTCCTGGGCGCAGCACAGTGCGCCGCACTACCTCAACTACCGCAAGACGTCGATCTACGGCGGCAGCAGCGAAGTGCAACGCAACATCATCGCGTCCACCATTCTGGGATTGTGAGGCAGCCATGGACTTTCAGTTGAGCGACGAGCAGTCCCTGCTCCGAGACACCACCCGCGACCTACTGGCGCGCACCTATGACCCGGAAAGCCGCAACAAGGTCATCGGCTCCGATCTGGGCTGGAGCCGCGAGGTCTGGAGCCAGCTCGCCGACACCGGGATCCTCGGGCTGGGATTCGAGCCCGACGAGTCCGGCCAGATCGAGATCGCGGTGGTGCTGACCGAGATCGGGCGCCGGCTGGCCCCCGAACCCGTCCTGCACGCCGCGCTGGGACCCGGCGCGCTGGTCGCCGAGCTGGGCAGCCAGGAACAGAAGCAGCTGCTCGACGAGGTCGCGTCCGGGCAGCGGCTGTTGGCCTTCGCCCACCTCGAACCGGGCCAACGCAGGCCGTCCGCCGCGTTGACCACCAAGGCTGCGCAGCAAGGTGATTCGTGGACGGTGAGCGGCCGTAAGAACCCGGTGCTCGCCGGGGACTGCGCCGACACCCTGGTGGTCAGCGCCGCCCTGCCCGACGGCGGCACGGGCCTGTTCCTGGTCGACGCGAGCGTCGAAAAGACTGTGACACGGCACCCGTACCGCACCTTCGACGGGCAGCGCGGCGCCCAGATCGACCTCGACTCCGCCGCCGCCGAACCTCTGGGTGAGGCGGCCGACGCGTCGGGCGCCATCCGCAACGCCATCATCCGCATCCAGTCGGCGCTGTGCGCCGAGGCGCTCGGGGCGATGGAGGAATCGCTGCGCCTGACGACCGATTACCTCAAGACCCGCAAGCAGTTCGGTGTCACGCTCAACAAATTCCAGGCGCTGACACAGCGGGCCGCCGACATGTACGTGTCGCTGGAACTGGCCCGCAGCATGAGCCTGTACGCGGCGATGTCGATCGCCGACGGCAACCTCGATCCGGTGATCGCCTCGCGGGCCAAGCTGCAGATCGGCCGCTCGGGCCGGCACATCGCGCAGGAGTCGATCCAGATGCACGGCGGCATCGGCGTCACCGCGGAATATCCGATCAGCCACTACGCCGCCCGGCTCACCGCCATCGAGCACACCCTGGGCACCTCCGGCGAGCACCTGCACAACCTGATCGACCGGCTCGGCGACTACGAGCTGGTCCGCCTCTGACCCATGGCCGAGCTGTCGGACAGGGTCATCGAGTTTCTGTCGGCCGGCACCCGCACCGGGATGCTGGGGTACGTCGCCGCCGACGGCCGGCCGCTGGTCACCCCGGTGTGGTTCGTCGTCGACGAGGGTCAGCTGGCCTTCAACACCGGCCGTGACACGTCGAAAGGGCGTGCGATAGCGCGTGATTCACGCGTCGTGATCTGCGTCGACGACCCGCACCCGCCCTACTCGTTCGTCCAGGTGCAGGGCGTGGCGACGGTGAGCGAAGACCCCGCGGACGTGCTGGACATCGCCACCCGAACCGGCGCCCGGTACATGGGCGCCGAGCGCGCCGAGGAGTTCGGCCGGCGCAACTCCTCGCCCGGCGAGCTCGTGGTGCGGGTGCGACCGACCAAGATCAACGCGGGATTCGACATCAGCGACTGAGCGCGTAACCGGCCGAACGTCGAGTTGTTGGGCCGACACGCCGGCTTTCCGCGCCACAAGTCCACGTTCGCGCCGGCGCGCCGGCGCCGGATGTTACGACGCCTCCTCGACCGGTTCCGGTTCCGCATCGGGCAGCTGGGCCACGAGATATTCGGCGAGCCCCCCGATGGTCGGATAGTCGAAGACCGCCGTCGCGTTGATGGTGAACTTGCCGCCGAACTGGCTGTGCAGCCGGTTGCGGAGCTCGATGGCCATGAGCGAATCCGTGCCCAGGTCCAAGAACCGGCTGCTCGCGGCGGGCGGCGACGCGAGCCGCAGGAAGTTCTGCACCTCGCGCTGCAGGAATTCGGTCACGAAACCGGCACGCTGGGGCACCGGAATCTCCATCAGCTGCTTGAGCAACTCGCTGTCACCGGTCACCTCCCCGGCGGCACTGGGCAACACCAGATCGAGGATCGGCGGACGCGAACTGCCCAGCACCTTCGCGGCACGCTGCCAGTTGGCCTTGAGGACGGTGGCCTGACCGGTGCCGTTCGCCACGACCTCGGCGAGGGCGCCGAGCGCGGCCGACGGTTCCAGCGGAATCAGGCCCTGCGCACTGATATTGGCGGTCGCGGCGTCCGAAGACGCCATGCCCCCTTGGGCCCAGGGACCGAAGTTGACCCCCGTGGCGGGCAAGCCTTGCGCCCTGCGCTGCGCGACCAGACCGTCGAGCAGCGCGTTGGCAGTCGCGTAGTTGGACTGGCCGGGCGAACCGAACAAACTCGACACCGACGACGACACGATGAAGAAGTCCAGCTCGTCGGCCTTCGTCAGCCTGTCGAGGTGGTAGGCGCCGATCGCCTTGGGCAACAGCGTCGTTCGGAATCGCTCCACGGTCTGCTGCGACAGCAGCGCATCGTCGAGCACGCCCGCCAGGTGCACCACACCGGCCAGCGGCGGCAACTCCGACCGGATGCGCTCCAGCAGACCCGCCACCGCGGACTCGTCGCCGACGTCGGTGGCGAAGACGTGGACGCGGCACTTGTAGCGCTCGGTGATCTCCTCGATCAGCCGTTGCGCGTCCGCACCGGGCTCGCGCCGGCTGGTCAGCACGATGTCTCCGGCACCGAGTTGGGCCAGATGCGACGCTGTGTGCAGACCGATCGCGCCAAGCCCGCCGGTGATCAGGTAGCTCCGATCGGGCCGCGGCTGCAGCGGATTCGGTATCTGGACCACGATCTTCCCGATGTGCCGCGCCTGCTGCATGCGGCGGAACGCGGCCCTCGCCTCGGTCAGGGGATAGATCTCGGCGGGCAGCGGCGTCCACTCGCCGTCGGCCAAGCCTTGCGACACCTCGGTGAGCAAGTCGCGAATGCGATCGGGTTCGGTGAACATCACCGTGTCCAATGCCACGATCTCGTAGGCGATATCGGGACGCGCCTCGGCCATCTGCTCGGGTGTCCAGATGTCGCGCTTGGCGATCTCGGCGAAGCGGCCGTTCTGGGCGGTGGCCTTCAGCGTCGCCTCGATGAACCCCTCGCTGGTCAGGGAGTTGAGGACCACGTCCACGCCGGCACCGCCGGTGTCCGCCAGGATCTGATCGGCGAAATCCGTTGTCCGCGAGTCGTAGACGCGCTTCACGCCGAGCTTGCGCAGCGTCGCACGCTTGAAGGTGCTCGCCGTGGCGAACACTTCGGCACCGAACCGCTGCGCCATTTGCACCGCCGCCAGGCCCACACCGCCGCTCGCGGCGTGGATGAGGACCTTGTCACCAGGTTTCAGCTGCGCCCAGTCGAAGGACAGCCGCACCGTCAGCGCCGCGGCGGGAATGGTGGCCGCCTCGACCGCGCTCACCCCGTCGGGGATCGGCGCCAGGAACTGGGCTGGCACATTGAACCGGCTGGAGAACGCGCCCTGCATGGAGCCGTAGACACGTTGTCCCACTTCGACTCCGGTGACGCCGGCGCCCAATTGGGTGACGACGCCGGCGAAGTCGCCGCCGATCGGTCCGGGATCGCCCGGGTAGAGGCCGAGGACGTTGAGCACGTCGCGGAAGTTGAGGCCCGCGGCCTCGACCCGGACCTGCACGTAGCCCTCGTCCGGCGCGGGCACCTCCGCCTCGGTCAGCCGCAGGTTGTCGATCGCGCCGCGTTCGGTGGGCGCCAGGGCAAAGTCGCGCCCGCGTGGCACCGTGAGATGACCGCTGCGCGCCCACGGCAACAACCGCGAGGCCAGCAGCTTTCCTTGCCGCACGGCCAGTTCCGGTTCGTCGACCGGGGTGCCAAGCAGCGCGGCCAGCGCGTGCACGGCCTCGGGTGAGCCGTCGCAATCGACGAGCTTGGCGCGCAGCGCCGGTTCCTCGTTGATCGTGGTGCGGCCGAAGCCCCACAGCGCCGCCTGCACCGGTTCGACGGGCTCGCCGGATTCGGTGGCCACCGCACGCTCGGTGACGATCCACAATCCGCCGGGCAGCTTCACCTCCCCGCGTTGCACGGTGTGCACGGCGCTGAGCAGATTGGCGATCTCGGTCTCGAGGCGCGCCGTGACGTCCGCGCTCGTCTCTTCCCCGTTCGGCGCCGTGCTGCGCCAGACGACACCGGAGAATGGCAACCCGCGCTCGTGGGCTTCAGTCAGCACCTGCCCCAACGGATCCGGATCGTTGGCGCGGTCGAGCGGGATGCACCCGGGGACCTTGGCGGCCAGTTCGTCGAAGCCGGCGATCAGCCAGGTACCGGCGGGCTCGCCGGCTTCTTCGCTCGCCGGTGGCGGCACCTCGTGCCAGCCGAGGGTGTAGAGCAGCCGGGTGGCGTCCCCACCCAGGCCCCGCAGCAACGCCTCGCGCGGTGCGCGCTTGACCGTGAATTCGCGAATTCCGCCCAGGTGACGGCCATCCCGGTCCACGAAATCGAGGTCGAAGACCTGGGTTTCGCTGTTGAGCTCGCTGCTGTGCCACCTCGCGTGGCAGTAGAACCGCCGAGGCATCTTCTCCCGCAACGCCACTTGGCCGTAGCGCAGCGGCAGGAACAGATCGTTGACGCCCTGTTCGGCCGCGAGCAGCGCGGGGAAGGCCGGGAATGCGACACCGGTGCACAGGTCCATCAGCACCGGATGCATCGGTTCGCTGCCGAGTTGTTCGGCGAGTTCTTCGCCGACGAGGATGTCGCCGATCGCCTCACCCTCGCCGAGCCACAGCGACTTCAGCGACCCCGACCAGGTCGGCCCCCACGCCAGCTCCAGGTCGGCGAAGGTCTCGAACAATTCCTGCGGGCGCATGCGGTTCAGGCGCTCGATCGTTTCGTCGATCGGATCACCCTCGGATACCGGCTCGTCATCCGCGCCGGTGCCGACGGTGCCCTCGGCGTTCAGCGACCATTCGGCGCCGCGTTCACCGTACGGGCGGCTGTGCACTTGGAACGTGGACCCACCGCCGTCCTGCAGCGGGTGCAGGGTGAGCTGCACCTCGCGAGAGCTCTTCTCGGGCAGGATGATCGGCTCGTAGAAGAAGACGTCCTTCACCCGCGCCGGGGCGCCGACCGCGGCGAGGGCCATCGCCGCGTAGGTAGCCCCAGGGACGACGACGGTCCCGTAGATGACGTGATCGGACAGCCACGGCTGCGATTTGACGGACAGCCTGCTGGTGTAGACCGAGTCGCCGGAGGCGAGGTCCTTCGCGTTGCCGAGGATGCCCGAGGACGAACCGGCCCCTCCGTCGACGGCGATGCCGGACGTCTTGGGCCAGAAGCGGCGGCGCTGGAAGGGATAGGTGGGCAGCTCGAGCCTGCGACGCGGCTGACCCTGCAGCGCAGCGAAATCGGGGCGAAGCCCGCCGACGTAGGCCGCGGCCAGCGCGTCGGCGATCTGGCGCCGATCGCCAATACCCTTGCGCAGCGAGACGATCGCGCGCGGCGCGGACAGGTGCTCCGGCCAGACCTGCACCGCGGCGCCCGTCAGTACGGGTTGCGGCCCGATCTCCATCAGCACCGAGCAACCCAGGGCCGCCACCGTGCGCACACTTTCGGCGAACTGCACCGGCTGCCGGGAATGCCGACGCCAGTACTGCGCGTCCAGCGGCGTCTGGGTCGTCAGCACGGCGCCGGTGCGGTTGCACACCAGCGGCATCGTCGGGGCGGCGAACCGGAATTGCGCCGCGTACGACTCGAATTCGTCGAGCACCGGATCCAACAGTTCCGAGTGGAAGGCGTGGCTGGTCTGCAGCCACGTGCAGCGGATCCCCTCGTCACCGCACTTGGCGACGATCTGCTCGAGGTCCTCGCCCGGCCCAGACAGCACGGTGTTGGGTCCGTTGTATGCCCCGACCGACACTCGCGGGAATTCGCCGGCGGCCTGCTCGACGTGCTTGGCGTCGGCGAACACCGCCACCATGCGCCCACCTTCGGGCAGGCTGCCGAACATCCGGCCGCGCTCGGCCATCAGCCGGGCGCCGTCCTCGAGGCTGAACACGCCAGCCACACATGCCGCCGCGTACTGGCCCACGCTGTGCCCCAGCACCACATCGGGTTGGATCCCCCACGACTGCCAGAGCCGGGCCAGGCCCATCTCGACGGCGAACAGCGCCGGCTGCGCAAAGGACGTGTGCCGCA
Source organism: Mycobacterium intracellulare ATCC 13950 (assembly GCF_000277125.1). Lineage (NCBI taxonomy): Bacteria > Bacillati > Actinomycetota > Actinomycetes > Mycobacteriales > Mycobacteriaceae > Mycobacterium > Mycobacterium intracellulare. The sequence goes on along the minus strand of NC_016946.1, from coordinate 1,908,289 downwards.
GCCTTTCTCCGGCTTCGCCTCCCGTTTCGCGATCGGTGGCGAACAGCACCTCCAGCAACGGATGCGGCAGGATCTCGCCGACCGCGTCGGCACAACGTGTCACGGTGTCGGCGAAAACCGGCTCGGTGTCGAACAATTCACGCGCCATCCCCGGGTACTGGCTGCCCTGGCCGGTGAACAACCAGGCCGTCGTCGGGTGGTGGGTGTGCTCGCCCCGCACGACGCCGGGTCGCAGGCGGTTCTCGGCCAATTCGGCCAGCGCCTCGCGCGCACCCTCGACCGAGTCCACGACCAGCGCGGCGCGGTGTTCAAAGTGCGAGCGGCCCGTTCCGGCGGTGAGGCACACCTCGGCGAGATCCGCGTCCGGGTGGGTGGTCAGCCACTTCTGGTAGCGCCGCGTCAACGCCACCAGCGCTTCCGGTGACCGCGCGGACAGCGCCAGCACGCTCGGCTGTCCATCCCGGGCCCGGTCCGTCGACTCCGTCGCGTCGTCGTCGACAGGGTGCCGGTCGGCGGAGGCGGCTCTCGCCGGCGCCTCCTCGACCAGCACGTGCGCGTTGGTGCCCGTGAACCCGAAGGAACTCACCCCGGCGCGCCGCGGTCTGCCGTTGGCCCGCCACGGCATCGCCGTGTCCACGACCCGCACCGGCAGCGAATCCCACGGGATGTGCGGCGACGGCTCGTCGAAGTGCAGGCTTTGCGGCAGGACCTCGTGCTGCAGCGACAACACGACCTTGATCAAACCGGCTGCGCCGGAAGCCGATTCGGTGTGCCCGATGTTGGTCTTCACCGAGCCCATCAACAGCGGCCGGTCCGCGTCGCGGGCATCCCCGTAGGCGGCCGCGGCCGCCTGTACCTCGATCGGATCACCGAGCGGGGTGCCCGTCCCGTGCGCCTCGAGATAGTCGACGTCCCCGCCCGTCAGGCCGGCGCGAGCCAGCACCGAGCCGATAAGCCGTTGCTGCGCACCGCCATTGGGCACCGTCAGGCCGCTGGACGCCCCGTCCTGGTTGACCGCGCTGGCGGGGATGACCGCGCATATCCGGTCGCCATCGCGCTCCGCGTCGCTCAGCCTCTTCAGTACGAGAATCCCGCAGCCCTCGCTGCGCACGTAACCGTCGGCGGAGGCGTCGAAGGTCTTGCAGCGCCCGACGGGCGAAAGCATCCGCGCGCGGGAGGCCGCGACGACCGTCACCGGACTCAGCAACACGTTCACGCCGCCGGCCAGCGCCATGTCGCAGTCACCGGAATGCAGCGCCTGGCAGGCCTGGTGGACGGCGACCAACGCCGAGCTGCATGCGGTGTCGATCGCCACCGCCGGTCCTTCCAATCCCAGCGCGAAGGCGACCCGGCCGGAGATGGCGTTGAGCGCGTTGCCGGTGATGAAGTGGGGTTCGATCTTGTCGATCGACTCCGAGGACAACAGGTGCGCATATTCGTTGGCCGCCACGCCCACGAAAATCCCGGTTGGGCTGCCGCGCAAGGCGGCCGGCGCGTACCCCGCCCTTTCGAGGCCCTCCCACACCGTTTCGAGCATCAGCCGCTGCTGCGGCTCGATCCAGACGGCCTCGCGGGGTGAGATGCCGAAGAATTCGGGATCGAACCCGTCGATTTCGTCGAGGAAGCCGCCGAACCGCGTGTAGGTCTTGCCCGCTGCGTCCGGATCGGGGTCGTAGAACTCGTCGATGTCGAAGCGGTCCTCGGGGACCTCGCGGATCGCATCGACCCCGTCGGACAGCAACTCCCAGAACGCTTCCGGGTCGGGTGCGCCGGGGAAGCGGCAGGACACCGCGACGATCGCGATCGGTTCATCCGTGCGCGTCGTCACGACCGATGCCGGCTGCGGTCTCGGTTTCGGCGACCCCGGGTCGCCGAGTTCGAGCACGTCGCGCAGCAGGTAGTCGGCCACGTCGGACAGCCGTGGGTGGTCCATCGCCAGGGTGGCCGGGATCTCCTTGCCCACGCCCTGTTCGATGCGGCGCCGCAATTCGACGGCCATCAGCGAATCCATGCCGAGATCGAAAAAGCCTGCGTCCTCCCGGATCTCCGCGGCATCGACGCGCGTCACCTCCGCCACCGCGTCCCGCAGGTAGTCGGTCAGAAGTTTCTTGCGCTGCTGCACCGGGGCGCCGGTGAGCCGCTCCACCAACGGGGTCTTCCCCGCGACGATCGCGGACGGCCCCGCCGTACTCGTCAGCCCGGGCACCTCGCGTTCCAACTCCGCCAGGAACGCCCGCCTGCCCGCCTGCTGATAGAGCGGCAAGAAGCGGGCCCAGTCGATGCGGGCCACCACACCCTGCACGAGGCCCTGCCCCGCCGCAGCGGCCACGGCATCGGCCAGACCCGCGAGCGCATCGGCGGGAGACAACGTCCGGACTCCGCGCTGATCGAGTCGGGCGCGGGATTCCGCGTCGGCCATGCCCGCCGACCACGGCCCGAAGTTGACGCTGACGGCGAAGATGCCCTGCCCGCGCAGGCGCCAGGCCAGCGCGTCGAGGAAGGCGTTCGCGGCGCCGTAGGCGGTCTGGCCGAATCCGCCCCACACCGAGGCGATCGAGGAGGTGCTGATGAAGAAGTCGAGATCGAGGTCGGCCGCCGCCTCGCTCAGATGCCAAGCGCCCCAAACCTTGCCGGCGAAGACGCGATCGATCTCGGCGTCCTGCAGCGCGCTCAGCGGCGTGGTGCCGATCTCGCCCGCGGCGTGCACGATGCCGGCCAGCGGTGGCAGCTCGGCCTGAACGCTTGCCAGCAGGCGTGCCACGTCGTGCGCGTCGGCGACATCGGCGGCCACGACGCGGATTTGGCAGCCGTGCTGTTCGCCCAGGGCGTTGATGCGCTGTTGCGTGGCATCGCTGGGATCGCGCCGGCTGGTCAGAACCAGATGCCGGGCGCCATTCGCGGCCAGGTGGCCGGCGATCTCCAGTCCGATCGCGCCCAGCCCGCCGGTCACCAGATATGTTGCGTCGCCGCGCAGGTGCAGCGGTGTCCCGCTCGGCGGCGCAGAGCGCCGCGCCAACCGGGGTGTGTAGACGGCCCGATCACGCAGCGCGAGCTGGTCTTCCCGGACGGCCGAGCCGTGCGGCGCGGCGATCCGGTCGACGAGCGCAGACCATTCGTCGGCCGCGTTGTCGCCGCCCTCTGACAGGTCCGCGAGTCCGCCCCACACGTGCGGGAGTTCCAGCGAGGCGGCTCGGCCGAATCCCCACAGGCAACTCTGATGCGGCGCCACCGTGTCCGTGTCGGCGACGCGCTGCGCGCCGCGGGTCACGATCCAGATGGGGCCGCGCAGTTCGGCGGCCACCGCCGCCCGAAAGACCCGCCGCGTTCCGCCCAGGATCCGGTGTTGCATCCGCAACAGTGACCGCATCGACGGTGTGGCCCCGGCTTCCAGGGCCGCGACATGCACGATGCGTAACGTCGCATCCTCGGTTGCCGCAGCGCGCAACGTTTCCGCGAGCCGTTCCTCGTCGGCGTCGGACGCCGGCAACCCGACCACTTGGTGCGGTTCGTTGCGCGCGGCCAGCAGGTCGACCAACGGCGGGACCGCGTCGGCATCGTCGGAGACGACGATCCAGCTGCCTGCCTGGTCCACGTCGGCACCGGAGAGCGGAGAGGTTGACCTGTCCCAGCGGATCTCGTAGCGGTCGTCCGCGATGGACCGGGTCGTGCGCTGTTGATTGTGTTGCGCCGCAAGCTTGGTGAGCACCTGCAGGGTGTGCTGGTCGTCGCTCGCACCGCCGAGCAGGGCGGCGAGTTCCTCGATTCGGCCGTCCTCGAGCAGGCGGACGGCTTCGGTTCGCGGTCCGCCGGTGTCCCGGGGTTGCTCGGGGCGCTCGCGAGCGTCCCGGAACCAGTATTGACGGCGCTCGAACGGATAGGTGGGCAGGTCGAGCTTTCGCGCGTGCGGCCGCCGCAAGGCGGCGAAATCGGGCAGGTGGCCCAGCACATACGCGTCGGCGACCGCTTCGGTGATCTGGCGGTGGTCAGCGGTATTGCGCCGCAGCGACGTGATCACCCGGGGCGCGGTGGCCGGGTCGGGCCACGCGCCGAGGGCCGCGGCGGTAAGGACCGGTCGCGGGCCGATCTCGAGCAGCAGTTTGCAGTTCATCTCGGCAAGCGTGCGCACGCTCTTGGCGAATTGCACCGGCTGGCGCGCGTGCCGGCGCCAGTAGGCACCGTCGAGCTTCACGCTGCGACCCAGCGCGGTTCCGGTGCGGTTGTCGATCAAAATCCGTTGCGGCGCAGCGAAGTCGAATCCTCCCGCATACGCCTCGAATTCGTCGAGGATGGGGTCCAGGAGCGCCGAGTGGAACGCGTGACTGGTGTCGAGCCAGTCGCACCGGACACCATCGGCCGACAATGCGGCCACCGCGCGTTCCAAATCGGCTGCCGGACCGGACAATACGGTGTTGGCGCCGTTGTAGGCGGCCACCGACAGGCTGGGAGACTCGTCGGTCAGCCGCTCGACCCGCTCGGCCGCGGTGAACACCGCGACCATCCGGCCACCGGAAGGCAAGCTGCCGAACAGACGGCCGCGTTCGGCCATCAACAGCGCGCCGTCCTCGAGGCTGAGCACGCCCGCGACGCAGGCCGCAGAGTACTGGCCGACGCTGTGGCCCAGCACCACGTCGGGCTCGAAGCCCCACGACTGCCACAGCCGGGCCAGGCCCAGCTCCACGGCGAACAAGGCCGGCTGCGCGTAGGAGGTCTGCTGCAGCGTCGCTTCGCTGTCCGGGCTGTCCACATCGAAAACGACGTCCAGCAACGGCTTTTCGAGAATGTCGGCGACGGCAGCGGCGCAACGATTCAGCGTCTCGGCGAACACCGGCTCGGTGTCGAACAACTCCCGGGCCATGCCGGGGTATTGGCTGCCCTGACCGGTGAACAGCCACGCCGTCTTCGGTGTGTCATGGGATTCTCCGCGATACAAACCGGGCGCCGGGCGCTCCTCGGCGAGCGCGCCCAGCAGCTCCATGGCGGATTCGCGCGAATTGACCACCAACGCGGCCCGGTGCTCCAGGTGCGCCCGCCCCGCCCCGGCGGTAAAGCACACGTCCGCCAGGGTGGCCTCCGGGTTCGCGCCCAGCCAGGCGCGGTATTCATCGGCGAGCCGCATCAATGCGGCGGGCGTTCGGGCCGACAGCGGAAGGATGCTGAACCGCCGGCCCCCGGGCGCATCGACCGGGGCCGGTACCGCGGGGGCCGATACCGCCTGTTCGGGCGCTTCCTCGACAATGACGTGAGCGTTCGTCCCGGCGAAGCCGAATGAGCTGATCCCCGCAATGCGCCGTTGTCCGTTGCGTTTCCAGGGCGTGGCCTCCTTGACGACTTCCACCGCCAGCCGATCCCAGGGGATGTGGGGCGACGGGTTCTGAAAGTGGAGGTGCTGGGGCAGCAGCTCGTTCTCCAGGGACAGGATCACCTTGATCACGCCCGCGATGCCCGCGGCCGCTTCCAGGTGTCCGATGTTGGTCTTCACCGACCCCATCAGCAGGGGCTGGTCGGGTTCGCGCCCGGCCCCCAGCACCGCTCCCGCGGCCTGGGCCTCGATGGGGTCGCCGAGCGATGTCCCGGTGCCGTGCGCTTCCAGGTAGCCGACATCGCGGGGCTCGAGGTCGGCACGCTTGAGCGCGTCGGCGATGACCCGTTGCTGGGCAACCCCGTTCGGAACCGTCAACCCACCCGAAGCGCCATCCTGGTTGATCGCGCTGCCGCGGATCACCGCCCGAATCCGGTCCCCGTCGCGCAACGCGTCCTCGAGGCGCTTGATCACGATGACGCCACATCCCTCGCCGCGCACGTAGCCGTCGGCGGCCGCATCGAATGTCTTGCACCGACCGTCGGGCGCGAGCATGTGCGCGCTGGAGAACGTGATCATGGTGGCCGGGGTGAGCAGGACGTTGGCGCCGCCGGCCAGCGCGAGGTCACATTCGCCGAGGCGCAGGGCCTGGCACGCCTGATGGATGGCCACCAGCGACGAGCTGCACGCGGTGTCGACGGCGACAGAGGGACCCTGCAGCCCCAACCGATAGCTGATCCGCCCGGCCGCGGCGGCGTTGGACGTCCCGATGGCCATGTAGGCCTCGATCTCGGGATAGGTCAGCTCGTCGGAGGCCATTCCGAGGTAGTCGTGCGTGGCCAAACCGACGAAGACACCGGTGTTGCTGTCAGCGAGATCCGTTGGTGCGTAGCCCGAATGCTCGACCGCGCGCCACGCCGTTTCCAGCAAGATCCGGTGCTGCGGGTCCATCAACCTGACCTCGCGCGTCGACAAGCCGAAGAACGGGGCGTCAAACCCCGTTACGTCGTCGACGAAGCCCGCACGACGGGTGACGACCTTGCCCGGCGCACCCGGCTCGGGGTCGAAGAATTCATCGGCATCCCACCTGTCCTGCGGCACTTCGGATATCGCATCCCGGCCGTGCCGCAAGACGTCCCAGAACTCATCCGCGTCGGCGGCGCCCGGAAATCGAGCCGCATAACCCACGATCGCAAAACCCGATGCCGATTCCCCCAGACCTTCGACGGATGCCATGCGCTTGTCCTCTCTTGGCCGGTCAAGATCGATCCGCGCGGGGGCCCAGTTGCACTCGGAGAATCATGTCCTTTAGGCCAGCACCGCGTGTGCAGCGCCGCACTGCGCAGCGACAGCCGGCGCGGCCGCCGCCCTGCGTCCCCGCCCGGCCGCACGATCGCCACAACTCGATCGCCGCAACTCGGTCGCCAAAGACCGGTCGGATCCGTGAGCGAGTGTAGGCGGTGGCCCGCGCACGGCTGCGACGGCGATCACTTCGAGGGTTATCTTGGTCGCGACGCCAGCGTGCCGCGGCAGTTCAAACCGAGGAGGACGAAGTTTTGCGCATCGGGAAGATAACGATCGGCTCACTCGATGATTGGACGCTGACGCCGGGCTCGGTCACCTCATGGCACCCGACCGCCGCGGCCGCCGAAAAGGCACGACAAGCCCCGGTCAGCTCGGTGCCGGTCAGTTACATGCAGGGCCAACACCTTCGCAACTACCGCGACCGCACCGCCGCCGGACTGAATTTCTCACGGCAGATCATCGCCACCTGTGAGGTCGCCGGGACGTGCGACATCGCCGCCATGAACCACGCCGTCAACACGTACCTGCGCCGGCACGACACCTTCCGCAGTTGGTTCGAGGACACCGGTGACGGGGAGTTCATCAGGCACACCATCGGCGATCCCGCCGACATCGAATTCGCGCCGGTCGAGCACGGCGAGATGACGGCTGAGGAAATTCATGCTCACGTGGTGGCCATACCGAATCCGCTGGAATGGGGCTGCTTCACCTTCGGAATTATCCAGAGCGAGAACCATTTCACGTTCTTTGCGGCCATGGATCATGTCCACGGGGACGCGACATTGATCGGCACCACCATGATGGAGGCCAACGGCATGTACACGGCGTTGAGCGGGGGCGGTGAGGCCCTTACTCTTCCCGATGCCGGCAGCTTCGACGATTTCTGCATCCGCGAACGCGAATACACGTCGGCGTTGACTCTTGATTCGCCTGAGGTGCGCGCGTGGATTGACTTCGCCGAGAACAATAATGGGGGCTTTCCCGAATTCCCGCTGCCGCTGGGTAACCCGCAGGAATCCAGTAGGAGCGACATGACGTCCGAACTGTTGATGGACGACGCGCAGACGGAGCGATTCGAATCGGCCTGCGCGGCGGCCGGCGCGCGCTTTGTCGGGGGCCTGTTCGCCTGCCTCGCCCTGGTGGAGCACGAATTCACCGGCGCCCTGACGTATTACGGTCTCACTCCCCGGGATTCACGCAAAGCCACCGACAATTTCATGACGCAGGGTTGGTTTACCGGCTTGATTCCGATCACCGTGCCGATAGCCGCCGCCTCTTTCGGCGACGCCGCATGGGCGGCGCAGGCTTCTTTCGATAACAGCCTGGACATGGCAAAGGTGCCCTACTACCGCGTGTTGGAACTGGCGCCGTGGCTGAGCTGGCCGCAGCCAAACTTTCCGGTGTCGAACTTCTTTCACGGCGGCGCCGCCCCCCTCAACGCCATTCTTGCCGCCGCCGACCTGGGACTCGCAAACAATATCGGGATCTACCCGGACGGCCGGTATTCACATCAGCTGACCATTTACATATTCCGGTACGGCGAGGGCACGGTCATGGCGATTATGCATCCCGACAACCCGGTCGCCCGGAAATCGGTTGTCCGCTATATGGAAGCGATGAAGTCGGTCTGTGTGCGGGTCGCCGGCAGCGGGAGCTGGGGGCGCGTCGCGTAGCGTGGAGCACTTCGATGGCACGTGATGCGAAATCGCGTGGTTTGACCGGGCCCGGTCGAGGGCGGCTGAGTTGCCGCCGACCGGGGGTGAGGGCGGTATGCGACGGCTAGCCGATTTTGTGGTGCGGTGGCCCTGGGCAGTGATCGGGATCTGGGTCGCGATTGCGGTCGCGCTGCCGCTGACCTTCCCATCGCTCGGCGAGATGGCCGAGAAGCACCCGCTCGCCATCCTGCCCAGCGACGCGCCATCGAGCGTCACGGCCCGAAAGATGACCGAGGCGTTTCACGAGGCGGGCTCGGAAAACCTCCTGCTGGTGGTCCTGACCAACGACAAGGGTCTGGGCCCCGCCGACGAAGCCACCTACCGCACACTGGTGGACACGCTGCGGCAGGACACGCGAGATGTGTTGATGCTGCAGGATTTCGTCAGCACACCGGCCCTGCGCTCGGCCGTGACCAGCAAAGACCACAAGGCCTGGGTGCTCCCGGTCGGCGTTGCGGGCGAGCTGGGCACTCCCAGCTCGTATGCCGCGTTCAACCGGATCGACGGCATCGTCCAACGCGTCGTCAGCGGCACGCCGCTGACGGTCAACCTGACCGGCCCCGCGGCGACCGTCGCCGACCTCACGGTCGCCGGCGCTCGGGATCGGATGCCCATCGAGCTGGCGATCGCGGTTCTGGTGCTCGTCGTCCTGCTGGTGATCTACCGTAGCGCGGTCACCATGCTGCTGCCGTTGCTGAGCATCGGCACATCCCTGGTCATCGCCCAGGCGGTGGTAGCGGGCTACTCCCAACTGACCGGGTCGGGCGTCTCAAACCAGTCCGTCGTCTTCCTCAGCGCCATAATGGCCGGCGCCGGAACGGATTACGCGGTCTTCCTCATCAGCCGGTATCACGACTATTTGCGGTCGGGTGCGAATTCCGATGAGGCGGTACAGCGTGCGCTGTTCTCGATCGGCAAAGTGATCGCCGCATCCGCCGCCACCGTCGGCATCACGTTTCTCCTCATCAGCTTCGCCCGGATGGGCGTGTTCAAAACGGTCGGGGCGTCGGCGGCGATCGGGATCGGTGTGGCATTCCTCGCCGCGGTGACGTTACTGCCGGCGATCCTGGTGCTTGCGGGGCGACGCGGCTGGGTCAAACCCCGGCGCGAACTGACCACACGATTCTGGCGGCGTTCGGGCATCCGCATCGTGCGCCGACCGAAGGTCAATCTGATTGCCAGTGTGCTGGTGTTGATCGTCCTGGCCAGCTGCGCCGGCCTGGTGCGCTACAACTACGACGATCGCAAGGCCCTGCGGACTTCGGCGCCGAGCTCCATCGGGTACGCCGCGCTGGATCGCCATTTCCCGGTGAATCAGTCCATTCCGCAATACATCCTGGTCCAATCGCCGCATGACCTGCGCACGCCCAAGGCCCTCGCGGACCTGGAACAGATGGCGGACCGGGTCAGCCAACTGCCGAATGTTGCTGCCGTCAGCGGCATCACGCGCCCGACCGGCAATGTGCCGGAACAATTCCGGGCGACGTATCAGGCCGGTGCCATCGGCACCCTGCTGGCGGACGGGTCCACCCTGATCAAAGATCACACAGGCGACCTCAACCGGTTGGTCGCCGGCGCGGGCACGCTGGCCGACAACCTCGGCAACGTGCGAGGCCAGGTCGTCCAGCTCGCCGCGAGTGTGCAGGAACTGGAGAGCGCCTTCGCGTCGGCGAAGAACCAGTACAGCGGCGACGCGCTGGTGAAACAGGTCGACCTCACGGCCCAGCTCGTCGACCATGTCAACGCGATCAGCAATTCCATGGGTTGGAACTTCTCGGCGGCCAAGAACGTCTTCGCCTGGATAGGCCCGGTGCTGGCGGCGCTGCAGGGCAACCCGCGATGCGATGCCGATCCGTCGTGCAGCGACACCCGCGGGGCGTTCGAGCAACTGGTCGGCCCGCAAAACCAAGCGGACCTCGATGCGATCAACGAGTTGGCCCATCGACTGCAGGAGTCCCCGGACAAACGGACGCTCAAGGCGTCGACCGACCGCGTGCGCGCCTCGCTGGCCAAGCTCACCAAGGTGTTGCACTCCATGGGGTTGGACAAACCCGGTGGCATGCAAACGAATCTGAACACTGTGCAAGACGGCGCGAACCGATTGGCCGGTGGCAGCCGCCAGGTGGCCGACGCCGTTGCTCAACTCGTCGACCAACTCAAGCAGCTCGGTAGCGGACTCAACGAGTCGGCGGCGTTTCTGTTGTCACTGAAACGCGATGCGGCACATCCGGCAATGGCCGGGTTCAATATCCCGCCCCAGCTGCTGCAATTGGAGCAGTTTCAGAAGGCGGCCAAGGTCTTCATTTCGCCGGACGGCCACTCGGTGCGGTATTTGGTTCAAACCAAACTGAATCCGTTCAGCACGGAAGCCATGGATCAGGTCAACGCGATCATCGCGGCGGCTCGTGGAGCGCAGCCGAATACCGCGTTGGCGGACGCCACCGTGTCGATGGCCGGATATACCGTCGCGCTGAAGGACACGCGTGACTACTACCAGCACGATATCCGGTTCATCATCGCGGTGACGCTCATCGTCGTCCTTTTAACCTTGATCGCCCTGCTGCGCGCGGTTGTCGCGCCGCTGTATCTGGTTGCTTCCGTGGTCATTTCGTATTTGTCGGCGGTGGGCATCGGCGTGCTGGTATTTCAATATCTATTGGGCCAGCAATTGCATTGGAGTGTGCCCCCGCTGGCATTCGTGGTGTTGGTCGCGGTGGGGGCCGACTACAACATGCTGCTCGTCTCGCGAATGCGCGAGGAGTCTGGACACAGCATGCGTTACGGCATCATCCGGACGCTGGGCTCGACGGGCGGCGTGATCACCGCGGCGGGTCTGATCTTTGCGGCCTCGATGTGTGGCCTTTTGTTCTCCAGCATCAGCACCGTGGTCCAGGGCGGTTTCGTGATCGGGGTGGGCATATTGCTGGACACCTTCTTGGTGCGCACCATCACCGTTCCCGCCATCGCCGCGCTGGTCGGACGGGCGAACTGGTGGCCGTCACAGGGGGGCGTGCCGTCGCCAAAACCGTCACTGGATGGACGCGCCGAGCCGCGGCCCGGTTAGCACCTGCACATGATGTATGTGAGACTACGAGGCGAATTCGAGCGGTCAGGAGTAGGGATGAAGAAACTACTCGCGGGAGTGACGGCGCTGGTAACCGTCGGTGCCACAGGGTGTTTCGGCGTCAATACCGCGACCGCCGACGAGTCGCCCATCGGCGGTCCGCCGACTCCGGGGGCCCCGGGCGACCAGACTGCGTTCGCGCTCGGCGGCGCTCACGTTCTGGGCATCCCCTACGACGAGTACATCCGTCAGGAGGGCGCCCAATGGTTCCCCGGTCAGAAGCGCGAAATCGTCCGTTACCCGGCGGGCCAGGTTCAGGGGCACGTGCTGGAGCGGCTCTTCCCGGGCATCGGCAAGCTCGATGAGCAGTTCCCGGGGCTGGGCGCGGACGGCCCCAGCGTCGGCGAGTCGGTGGACGTGGGAATCGACAACCTCGATGCGGCGATCCGCACCGGCCGCCCGGGTACGGCGATCGGCTTGTCGGAGGGCGCGTTCGTGGTCGACGGCGTGCAGGCTCGGCTGGCGAACGACCCGACCGCTCCCCCGCCCGACAAGCTCAACTTCGCCACGTTCGGCGATCCGATCGGGCGTCACGCCTTCGGTCAGAGTTTCCTGACCGCCATGTTCCCGGTCGGCAGCGTCGTCCCCGCGCTCGACTACACCATGCCGCCGCCGTATGAGAGCCAGTACGACACAAACAGGTTCGTGGCCGCGTACGACTCGATCGCGGACTTCCCCGACCGGCCGGACAACATGTTCGCGCTCGCCAACACGCTGCTCGGCCTCGCCACCGGTCACACGGCGGTGGCCTTCACGAACCCGAGCATGGTGCCGCCGCAGAACATCAGGACGACGATCAACTCCAGGGGCGCGAAAGACACGACGATCATGGTTCCGGAAAAGCACCTTCCGCTGGTCATGCCGCTGAAATACGTCGGGATTGACGAGGACACGCTGAACAAGCTCGACGCGATCCTGATTCCCCGCGTGAATGCGGGCTACTCGCGAAACGACGACCCGTCGACCGCCCCGGTTCAGGTGGACCCGGTGCACGGCTTCGACCCGGCGGAGGTCACCGCGCCGGCCAACCAGGCGACCTTCGGCGGCGACGCCGACCCGCTCTCGCAGATCCTCGCCGGTGCCACGTCCGTGTTCTCGCACGGCGCAAGCGAAGTTACCGACTGAGCGCGCCTATGTCTCAGTCGTCGATCCTCGCCATGCTGCACGGACGCGCCAGCCTGCGGCCCCACGACGTTGCCTACACGTTCACCGACTACCAGCACGACTGGGACGGTGTGCGCGAGACGCTCACGTGGTCGCAAGTCTCGCGCCGCACACTCAATGTGGCACGGGACCTCGGCCCGCACGGGTCGGTCGGCGACAGGGCGGTGATCCTGGCGCCCCAGGGCCTGGATTACATCGCGGCGTTCCTGGGGTCCATGCAGGCCGGGCTCATCGCCGTGCCGCTGCCGCTGCCGCATCGCGGTTCCAGTGATGCGCGGGTCAGCGCGGTCCTCGCCGACACGTCGCCGTCGGTGGTTCTCACGACGTCCGACGTCGCGGAGGATGTCGCCGAATACGTCGACCGGGCACGCATGGACGATGTCCCCAAGATCGTCGAAATCGATTCGATGAACCTCGATGTCGAGGGCGAAGCAAACGTTCCGACGGATGATTTGCCGACCGTCGCGTATTTGCAGTACAGCTCGGGTTCGACCCGAACGCCGACCGGGGTGATGATTTCGCATCGAAACCTCGAGGCCAATTTCGAACAGCTGATGCGCAGCTTCTTCGTGGACTTCGGAACCAAGTTTCCGACCGAGGCCACGATCGTGTCGTGGTTGCCCTTCTACCACGACATGGGTCTGGTGCTGGGCGTCTGCGCGCCCATCCTGAGCGGCCACCGCGCCGAGCTGACGAGTCCGGTCGCGTTCTTGGAGAGGCCGGCCAGGTGGATGCGAACGCTGGCCGAACATCCGCACACCTGGTCGTCGGCGCCCAACTTCGCCTTCGACCTGGCCGCCCGCAAGACCACCGACAAAGACCTGGCCGGCCTGGACCTCGGCGACGTGCTGGGCATCATCAGCGGCGCGGAGCGTGTCGAGGCGGCCACCCTGCACCGCTTCGTGGATCGGTTCGCGCACTTCAATTTCCGGGACCACATGATGCGTCCCTCATACGGCTTGGCCGAGGCGACCGTCTTCGTGGCGACCGGCACCTGGAGTGAATCCGCGCCGGCGGGCCACTTCGACGCCGAAGAGCTCGGGGCGGGCCGCGTTCGGCCGTGCGCACCCGGAAGGGGAACGGCGACCGCGAAAGCGACGGCGCTCGTCAAGTACCGGGTGCCGCAGTCGCCCATGCTCCGGATCGTCGACAGCGAGACGAGCCGCGAATGCCCGCCCGACGCGGTCGGCGAGATCTGGGTGCATGGCGAGAACGTCGCCGACGGATACTGGCGCAAAACGCCGGCCGAGCAGCGATGCTTCGGCGCCACGCTCGTCGACCCGTCACCGGGGACGCCCGACGGTCCCTGGCTGAGGACCGGCGACCTGGGTTTCATCCACTCCGGCGAGCTGTTCATTGTCGGCCGCATGAAGGACCTGCTGATCATCCGCGGGCGCAACCACTATCCCGAGGACATCGAGGCGACGGTCCAAGAGATCACGGGTGGTCGGGTCGCGGCGATCTCGGTGCCGGTGAACAGCACCGAGAAGCTGGTCACGGTCATCGAGCTGAAGAAGCGTGGCGATTCCAGCGGGGAGACCCACGACGTCAGGCACTGGCTCACCTCCATCAAAACCGACGTCACCTCGGCGATTTCCAATAACCACGGCGTGAATGTCGGGGACCTCGTCCTGGTACCGCCCGGGTCCATTCCGACCACGACAAGTGGCAAGATCCGGCGCGCCGCCTGCGTGGAGCAGTACAGCCAACACCAATTCGCCCGTTTGGACGCCTGAGCCCGCCCGGTGGACGCGCGCGCGCCGGCCGGTAGCGCGCTTCGCATAATGGTTCCACCCCCGCAGCGGCAAAGGAGCCACGATGAGCGCAACCAGCACTGACCGTCCCCTACGCGTCATCCAGTGGACGACCGGGAACATCGGGCGGCGCTCGCTGCACGCCATCATCGGGCGGCCCGACATGGAACTCGTCGGCGTGTACGCCCACGGCGAGGAGAAGGTCGGGGTCGACGCCGCCGAATTGGCGGGCTGGCCGGAGCCGACCGGGGTGCAGGCCACCAACGACATCGACGCGCTGATCGCCCTGGGCGCCGACGCGTGTTGCTACAACCCGTTGTGGCCCGACATCGACGAGCTGGTGCGGCTGCTGGAATCGGGGGTCAACGTGTGCACCAGCGCGGCCTGGATCACCGGCGGCAAGCAGACGCCGCAGGACCGCAAGCGAATCGAAGACGCCTGCCGACGCGGCAATTCGACGATCTTCGGCAGCGGCGCGCACCCGGGCATGACCAACATGGTCGGCATGGTGCTGTCCGCCTCGTGCGAGCGCGTCGACGAGATTCGCATCACCGAGTCGGTGGACTGCTCGACCTACGAATCGGCCGAAACCCAAACCGCCATGGGGTTCTCGCAAGACCCCGACACCCCGGGGCTGGCCGACAGTGTGCGCCGGGAGAGCGAGGTCTTCGCCGAGTCGGCCGCGATGATGGCCGACGAGATCGGCGCGAAGCTGGACAAGATGACCTTCGACGTCACGTTCACCGCGGCGACCGGCGACTCGGATCTGGGGTTCATGAAGATTCCCGCCGGAACCGTCGGCAGCGTCTACGGCTACCACCGCGGCTGGGTCGGCGATCGCAACGTCGTCAGCGTCGGGTTCAACTGGACCATGGGCAACCATGTCGTCCCGCCCAAACCACTCGAGCACGGGCACGTCATTCAGGTGTTCGGCCTGCCCAACATGCGCACGGTTCTGCACTGCCTGCCGCCCAAGGACTGGACGGAGCCCGGGTTCATGGGATTGGGAATGATCTACACCGCGATGCCGGTGACCAACGCCGTCCCGGCGGTGGTGGCGGCCAGGCCGGGCATCGTGACGCTGGCGGATTTGCCGCCGGTCACCGGCCGGCTCGCCCGATAGGGCCTATGCCGTTCGCCACAGCCGGCCGCCCCAGGAGGAACGCTTGCGTGCACTATGGTTAGGATGCGTAGCTGAGCAAATTTTCCGTTGACATCGATGTCGTCGGCGATGGTTGGTGAGCTTTGCGGCGAGGCCCGAAGCGGTGGGCGAAAGGCGGTCGGGTGATGGCTGATCCGAAATCAAGTCCTCGCCCCGGTGTCTTGACCCGCGTGCTGCAAAAGGCGTGGATCCCGCTGCTGCTGGTGGTCGTTTTGGCTTTGTCTGCACTCGTGGTGTCACGGCTGCACAAGCTCTTCGGCTCGGAAGATCTCAACGCGAACGCCGGCAAGGGGATCGAAATCGTGCAGTTCAACCCGAAGGTCGTCGTCTACGAGATTTCCGGCGCCCCGGGCACCACGGCAAACATCAACTATTGGGACGAGAACGCCAACACGCATCAGGTCGACAACGCGCCGCTGCCGTGGTCGACGACGATCTCGACCACGTTGCCCTCGGTGAGCGCCAACATCATGGCGCAAAGCAACGGCCCCACGATCAACTGCAAGATCACCGTGGACGGCGTCGTCCGCGACAACCAGAACTCCGACGGCCATAACGCCCAGACCTTCTGCCTGGTGAAGTCCGCATGAGCAATGTGAACAACGAGACCGATTCCGGCGCCAGAAGCGCCGAAGACGACGCAGCCACCGGCCCGATCAGCACTCGCGGCCTGTCGAAGGCCGAGCGCGGCCACCGCCCCTACCTCCCCCACGCGATCCGCATCTTTGCGATCCCGATCATCCTGGGCTGGTTAGTGATCACCGTCTTGGTGAACGTCCTGGTCCCCTCCCTGGAAGTGGTCGGCGAGGCGCATTCGGCGCCGATGACTCCCCTGGACGCGCCGTCGATGAAGGCGATGATGCGGCTGGGCAGTAACTTCCACGAATTCAACTCGAACAGCACCGTGATGATCGTCCTGGAGGGTCAGCAGCCGCTGGGCCCGGACGCGCACAAGTACTACGACAAGCTGATCCGAGACCTGCGCAAGGATCCCGCGCACATCCAGCACATCCAGGACTTCTGGGGCGACCGCCTGACCGCTGCGGGAGCGCAGAGCGCCGACGCCAAGGGCGCGTACGTGCAGGTGAACCTCGCCGGTAATCAGGGCACCACGCAGGCCAACGACTCCGTGGACGCCGTCCGCAAGGTGATCGATGAGAACAAGGCGCCACCCGGCGTGAAGGCCTATGTCACCGGCCCCGCGGCGCTATCCGACGACATGCACATCATCGGTAACGCCAGCCTGGCCAAGATCACGCTGTTCACTCTGGGCGCGATCGCGATCATGCTGCTGCTGGTCTACCGGTCGATCGTCACGACGCTGATCCAGCTTTTCATGACCTTCGTGGCGCTGGCGTGTGCGCGGGGCGTCGTCGCGGTTCTGGCCTATAACAACGCATTCGGGCTCACCACGTTCGCCGCCAACATCCTCACCATGCTGGCGATCGCCGCGGGAACTGACTACGGCATCTTCCTCGTCGGGCGATATCAAGAAGCGTTGGCCGCCGGTGAGGACCGAGAAACGGCTTACTACACCACATTCAAGGGCGTCGCCCCGGTCGTCCTGGGCTCCGGACTGACGATCGCGGGAGCGACCTACTGCCTGAGTTTTACCCGCCTGCCCTGGTTCAACACCATGGGCGCGCCGGTGGCGATCGGCATGCTGGTCGTGGTGCTCGCCGGGCTTTCCCTCGGCCCCGCGGTCGTCTTCGTCGGCAGTCGCTTCCACTTCTTCGAAAGGCAGGCGAAGCGAGGGCGACTGTGGCGCCGGGTGGGCACCGCGGTAGTGCGTTGGCCCGCACCGATTTTGGCCGTCAGCGCCGCCATCGTCCTGGTCGGCATGGTGGCACTGCCGGGCTTCAAGCCCAGCTACAACGACCGTCACTACCTGCCGTTGTCAGCCCCCGCCAATCAAGGGCAAGAAGCCGCGAATCGGCACTTCTCCGAGGCCCGGATGAACCCCGACTTGTTGATGGTCGAATCCAACCATGACATGCGAAACCCGGCCGACATGCTGGTATTGGACCGGGTGGCGAAAAACGAGATGCGCACGCTCGGCATCGCCATGGTTCAGGACATCACCAGGCCGCTGGGCATCCCGATTCAGCACAGCTCGATTCCGTTCCAGAACAGCGTCCAGAGCCAGACGACGATGCAGAACATGGGCTTTCTCAAGGAGCGCATGAACGACATCCTCAAAATGGCTGATGACTTGCAGACCCAAATCGACACCACGCAGCGCCAGTACGAGGTGTCGCTCGATTTGGCCAACGCCGCCGACGACAGCGCCAAGACCACGCAGGTGACGTCGCAGATCACCGACAGCCTGCGCGACCACATCGCCGATTTCGACGACACGTTCCGGCCGGTCCGCACGTACTTCTACTGGGAGAAGCACTGCTACGACATTCCCGTGTGCATCGGGCTGCGATCTTTGTTCGACACGTTCGACGGGTTCGACCAATTGGCCGAGCAGTTCCACTATTTGACGACCGACATCACGCACACCGCCAAAGCGTCACGCGACCTGACCGAGCTGTTTCCCACGCTGATCGCCACTTTGAAAACGACCAGAGGCATCACGCTGACGCTCTATCAGACGTTCAAGGCGATGATCGACCAGATGGAGGCGATGAGCAACACCGGGATCGTCATGGGTCAGAGCTTTGATCAGTCGAAGAACGACGACTTCTTCTACCTGCCACCAGAAGCCTTTGACAACCCCGACTTCCAGACGGGTCTGCGCATGTTCTTGTCGCCGGACGGTAAGTCGGCGCGATTCTTCATCACCCACCAGGACGATCCGATGACGCCGGAGGGAATCGAACGGGTGGCGGCCGAACGCACCGCCGCGCAGGAGGCGCTGAAGCAATCCTCGCTGGCCGACGCCAAGGTGTATCTCGGCGGAACCGCCGCGACGTTCAAGGACATGGCTGACGGTGAGAAGTACGACCTGATGATCGCCGTCATCGCGTCACTGACGCTGATCTTCATGATCATGCTGCTGCTGACCCGAAGCGTGGTGGCCGCGCTGGTCATCGTCGGCACCGCTGCCAGCTCGATCGCGGCGTCTTTCGGTCTGTCCGTGCTGATTTGGCAGGATTTGTTCGGCATCAATATCCACTGGATCGTGATGGCGCTGGCGGTCATCATCCTGTTGGCCGTGGGATCCGACTACAACCTGCTGCTGGTGTCCCGGTTCAGGGAAGAGATCCATCACGGCCTCAAGACCGGGATCATTCGGTCGATGGCCGGGACCGGTGGGGTGGTGACGGCCGCGGGTCTGGTGTTCGCGTTCACCATGGCGTCCATGCTGGGGAGCGATCTGCGCGTGCTCGGTCAGTTCGGGTCGACGGTCTGCATCGGTCTGCTGCTCGACACGCTGATCGTGCGCACACTGCTGATGCCGTCGATCGCTACCCTGCTCGGGCGGTGGTTCTGGTGGCCGCAGGTTGTTCACCCGCGCGGCGACAACGCGCGACGGCCGGTCAGCGCCTAGGCCGATGGTGGCGACCCGCAGCGCCCGGCTACGCCGCGCTTGCGATCGCCACTAAGCTTCGGCGAGTTGGACGCTCACCGCGACCGCGCCCGCGCCGACGTGCAGCGCCAGCACCGGTCCCAGCTCGGTGACGATCGCGGGCTCACACGCCGGTAGCCGCTTGCCCAGCGCCGTCGCCACCTCGGTGGCGCCGTCCGGGTTGTTGACGTGGTGCACCGCCAGGGCTGCGGTGCCGTCGCCGACGACCTGGCAGACCCGGTCGATCATCGCCTCCGTCGCGTGACTGATAGTCCGGACCCGTTGGGCCAGAATGAGTTTCCCGTCATCGATACGCAACAACGGTTTGAGCGCCAACGCGGTGCCCAGCCAGGCCTTGGCGCCCCCGATGCGGCCGCTGCGGCGCAGGTTGTCCAGCCGGTGCACCACGATGAAGGCGTGTCCGCGGGCCACGGCCTCGCGGGCAGCATCCGCGACGGTGTTCAGGTCACCGCCCGTGGCCGCCGCCCGGGCGGCGGCCAGGGCAACGAATCCGGTGCCCATCGCCGCCGATTTGGAGTCGATGACCCGCACGTTGGGGTCCAGGTCGGCCGCGGTGCGCTCGGCGGCCCGGCAGGTTCCCGACAGCGCCGACGAAATGTGCACGGCCACCACACCATCGGCGCCGCTGTCGGCCAGCGCCTGTTGGTACGCGTCGGCGAGTTCGGCCGGGGTCGCCGCCGCGGTGGTCGCCGCCAGCTTGTGGATGTCACCCGGAATGTCGTCCACGCCGTCACGCAGGTCGGTGCCGTCGAGCAGGATGTGCAGGGGCACAACACGTATCCCCCACTTGTCGAGCAGGTCGGCCGGCAGACGGGCCGACGAGTCGGTCACCACCACGACAGTCACGAGCGCTACCCGCGGGGTTTCTCGTTCGAGATGCCGGCCTCGGCGAGCGCCTTGAGCATCAGCTCCGCGACCGCCTGGTGGGCCTCGAAATTCCAATGGATTCCGTCGGGGTTTCCCCGTCCGTTCATCACGTGTTCTGCGACAGCGGCTTTGAGATCGACCAGGGGTACATCGTGGCTTTGCGCCCACGCGGTGATGGCGGCCACGGTCCCCGCCCGACCGTGGTGGGCCCGGCCGTAGGTGTCGGCGATGTGCACCGACGGCAGCGAGGCCACGATCGGGATCCCGGGGCGGTTGAAATCGATTGCCCCACGGGTCTGTTCGAGATAGTCGGCGCTCAGGTGCGGCGGCAGGGCGGGCCTGGCCACCGGGGAGAGCCTGGGCTGCAGCCACCCGTAGCCGTCGCGCACCCACCGTCGCAGCCACGGCGGTCGCACGTAGCGGATCAGCTCACGCAGCGCGGTGGGCAGCACCGACGGCAGCGAATCCATGCCGCCGGTGGCGAAGATGACGGCTCCCGCGCGCGGTAGCGCCGCCCACGCCCGCGGGTCCTGGGTTGCCGCCCACCAGACGTCCCGACACGTCCAGCCGATGCGACCGATCAGCTCCACATCCCAATCCAATTGGGCGGCAACGATGTTCGGCCAGATGCGGGGATCGTCGGCTGGTAGGCCGCCGGTGGGGCCATAGTAGGCCAGCGAGTCGGCGAAGATCAGCAGTGTGGGACGTGATTCAGAGGACATCGTTGGACACCTGTGCCGAGGCGTTCCATACGTCCAGACGCCAGCGGATGCTCTCGAATTCGTCGTCCTCGTCGCCGGAATGGCCGGAAAGCTGAACCCAGCTGGCGTTGCCCATGCCACCCAGAACCGGCCAGTTGCCGACGGGAAGCTTCAACAACGCGGCCGACAGCGCGGCGATCAGCCCGCCG
Source organism: Mycobacterium intracellulare ATCC 13950 (assembly GCF_000277125.1). Lineage (NCBI taxonomy): Bacteria > Bacillati > Actinomycetota > Actinomycetes > Mycobacteriales > Mycobacteriaceae > Mycobacterium > Mycobacterium intracellulare. The sequence goes on along the minus strand of NC_016946.1, from coordinate 1,887,451 downwards.
TGGGCCACCAGCACCACCGGGCGGTCCGGCCCGTCGGGATCACCCCATTCCGGCTCGGCGGCGGCCAGTTCGGCGACCAACGGCACGCTGCGCGCCGCGACGTCCACCCGGCTTTCGCCGCCATGCGGGGCCCAGGTGGCGTCTTCGCGCCAGGCCAATCGGGCGCCGGGGGCCTGCGCGTCGACCTCGGTATGGGTCAATCCCTGCCAGTCACCCAGATGCGTCTCCCGCAGCCGCTGATCCACCCGGATCGCCAAGCCGGTCACCTCCCCCAGCCTGACCGCGGTGTCGTAGGCGCGATGCAGGTCCGACGACACGATCAGCAACGGCTGCACCTTGCCCAGCACCTCGGCGGCGGCGATGGCCTGCGCCCGTCCGAGTTCGCTGAGTTCGGAATCGAGCTGGCCCTGCATCCGGCTGCCGGCGTTGAACTCGGTTTGCCCGTGCCGCAACATGATCAGCCGACGAATCTTCATTGCGCGCTCGAGTCTTCGGAGTCCCCGCCGCGCTCGTCCAGGTCCACCGGCACCACCGGGCAGTCGCTCCACAACCGGTCCAGGGCATAGAAGTCGCGGTCGTCCTGGTGCTGAATGTGGACGACGATGTCGCGATAGTCCAGCAGCGTCCAGCGGCCTTCGCGGGTGCCCTCGCGCCGCGCGGGTTTGTAGCCCGCCTTGCGCATTTTCTCCTCGACCTCGTCGACGATGGCGTTGACCTGTCGCTCGTTGGACGCCGAGGCGATCACGAAGCAGTCGGTGATGGCGAGCTGGGCGGAGACGTCGATGACGACGACGTCGTCGGCGAGCTTCGCGGCGGCGGCGCCGGCGGCCACCGTCGCCATGTCGATGGCTTCCCGCGTGGCGCTCACGTGGACTCCTCGCCGCCCGGCTTGCTGTAGAGCCGCCGCTTGGAGACGTACTGCACGACGCCGTCGGGCATGAGGTACCACAGCGGACGGTGCTCCTCGGCGCGGCGGCGGCAGTCGGTCGACGAAATCGCCAGCGCCGGAATCTCGACGAGCGTCAACGCGTCATCGGCGAGCTCGCCCAGGACGCCGGTGATGTGGTCGTGGCTCAACTCGTAGCCGGGGCGGCTGACGCCGACGAACCGGGCCAGGTCGAACAGTTCCTCCCAACCCTGCCAGGACAGGATGGATTCCAGCGCGTCGGCGCCGGTGATGAAGAACAGCTGGGAATCCGGGTTCAGCGCGCGCAGGTCGCGCAGCGTGTCCTTGGTATAGGTGGGGCCGGCGCGGTCGATGTCGACCCGGCTCACCGAGAACCGGGGATTGGACGCCGTGGCGATCACCGTCATCAGATAGCGGTCCTCGGCGGCGGAGACGTCGCGGTCCTTCTGCCAGGGCTGGCCGCTGGGCACGAACACGACTTGGTCGAGGTCGAACAGGTCGGCGACCTCACTGGCGGCAACCAGGTGGCCGTAATGGATGGGGTCGAACGTCCCACCCATCACTCCTAACCTGCGAAGCTGCTTTTGCACGATGTGCCAGCTTACTTGAGGCGTGATCAGGGCCTGTCCGAGCTGTCGTCACATGCGCCCCATCAGTCCCCGCTCGGGGTCGCATGCCTTGTGCCCACCTCCGAGCGACAACACCGGAGGCGGGCCGGCTTGTCGCTCGGAGGTGGGCGCAAGCAGTGTCGTCTCGGACGGAGACTGCCGTGACTGGTGTGACAAGAGGTGCGGCCAGGACCTCCCACGGGCAGCCGTGGCCTCACACGGGCAGCAGCGACCTCACACGGGCAGCAGCTGGTCGATCACCGCGGCCAACTGCTTGGCGGACCGGCATTCGTGCATGGCGATGACCTCTTGATAGCGCGGCACCGCCGAGTCGCCGCTTCCCCACAGATGCTTGGGCTCGGGGTTCAGCCAGTGTGCGTGCCGGCTGGCGGTCACCATGTGCGACAGCAGCTCGGTTTCCGGGTTGCGGTAGTTGGTGCGGCCATCCCCCAGCACCAACAGCGAGGTGCGCGGGGAGAGCACGTTCGGGAACGCCTGCACGAAAGACGCAAACGCGTTGCCGTAGTCGGAATGGCCGTCGCGGCTGTAGACGCCCGACTCGCGGGTGATCCGCTGGATGGCCACGGCCAGGTCGGCCTCGGGCCCGAACATGTGGGTCACTTCGTCGGTGGTGTCGATGAACGCGAACACGCGAACGCGCGAGAACTGTTGGCGCAGAGCGTGTACCAGAAGCAGGGTGAAGTGACTGAAGCCGGCGACCGAGCCGGAGACGTCGCACAGCACCACCAGTTCGGGCCGGGCGGGGCGCGGCTTGGCCAGCACCACGTCGATCGGCACCCCGCCCGTGGACATCGACTTGCGCAGCGTCTTGCGGAGATCGATCGACCCGGCGCGGCTGCGCCGCCGGCGCGCGGCCAGCCGGGTCGCCAGGGTCCGCGCCAACGGCGCGACCACCCGGCGCATCTGGCGCAGCTGCTCGCCGGAGGCGCGCAGGAATTCGACGTTCTCGGAAAGCTGGGGTATGCCGTACATCTGGACGTGATCGCGGCCCAGTTGCTCCGCGGTCCGCCGCTTGGTCTCAGCGTCGACCATCTTGCGCAGCTGGGTGATCCGCTGCGCCGCAAGGGCTTTGGCGATCTCCTCCTGTGTGGGTGTGGGTTCGTCGCCGTAGGAGGCGAGCAGCCCGGCCAGCAGCTTGCCCTCGAGTTCGTCCAGGGCCATCGCCTTGAGCGCCTGGTAGGACGAGAAGGACGGGCCCCGGCTGGAACTGTATTTCCCGTAGGCCTCTACGATGCGGGCGATCATCGCCACCAGGCGCTCGTCCATGTCGGCCAGATCGGGGTTGTCGGCCAGCAGATCCAGCAGCATCTGGCGCATCGCCTCGACGTCGTCGGGTGGCAACGCGTTGTCGTCTGGGGTGTCGTCGGCCTCGTCCTCGGCGACCACCGCGCGCGCGCCCAGCGCCGCCGGGAACCACAGGTCGAACATGGCGTCATACGTTTCGCGATGATCCGACCGGCGCAACACCGCGCACGCGATCCCCTCGCGCAGCACCTCGCGGTTGCCCAGACCGAGGGTGGCCATCACCCGGCCGGCGTCCACCGTCTCCGACGGGCCGACCGAAATCCCCGCTGCCCGAAGCGCTTCCACGAAGCCGACCAGGTGCCCGGGCAGCCCGTGCGGGGCGAGCGGCCGGGAGGGGCGTATGCGGCGGGCGGCCATGGCGGTGTTCCTAGTTGAGCCGCAGCTCGCCGGCCGCGCGCTGTTGGTCGGATTGATGCTTGAGCACCACGCCCAGTGTGGCGGCGACGACCGCGTCGTCGATGGTGTCCAGGCCCAGCGCGAGCAGCGTGCGGCCCCAGTCGATGGTCTCGGCGATGGACGGCACCTTCTTGAGTTGCATCCCGCGCAGCACGCCGATGATGCGCACCAGCTCCTCGGCCAGGTGTGCGGGCAGCTCGGGAACGCGGGACAACAGGATGCGGCGTTCCAAATCGGGGCTGGGAAAGTCGATGTGCAGGAACAGGCAGCGACGCTTGAGCGCCTCGGACAGTTCGCGGGTCGCGTTGGAGGTCAGCACCACCAGGGGCGTGCGCTCGGCGGTGATCGTGCCCAGTTCGGGCACGGTCACGGCGAAGTCGGACAACACCTCCAGCAGCAGGCCCTCGATCTCGATGTCGGCCTTGTCGGTCTCGTCGATGAGCAGCACCGTGGGCTCGGTGCGCCGAATGGCGGTCAGCAGCGGACGCTGCAGCAGGAACTCCTCGCTGAACACGTCGTCCTTGGTCTGGTCCCAGTCCCCGGAGCCGGCCTGGATGCGCAAAATCTGCTTGGCGTGGTTCCATTCGTAGAGCGCGCGGGCCTCGTCGACCCCCTCGTAGCACTGCAGGCGCACCAGGCCCGACCCCGTGGCCTGGGCCACGGCGCGGGCCAATTCGGTCTTGCCCACGCCGGCCGGGCCCTCCACCAACAACGGCTTGCCGAGGCGGTCGGCCAGGAACACGGCCGTCGCGGTGGCGGTGTCGGGCAGGTAGCCGGTCTCGGCCAACCGCCGCGAGACGTCGTCGATGTCCTCGAACAGCGGCTTTGACCGGGCGGGCACACTCACAATCGGTTCTCCTAAAACGCTTTCTGCACGGGGATCTCAGGCCGGACGCGTCTGTCCGTCTCCCCACGCGATCCATTTGGTCGAGGTCAGTTCGGGCAGCCCCATGGGACCGCGGGCGTGCAATTTCTGGGTGGAGATGCCGATTTCGGCTCCGAAACCGAATTGCTCCCCGTCGGTGAACGCCGTGGACGCGTTCACCATCACCGCCGCGGCGTCGATAGCGTCGGTAAACCGTTGCGCCGCAGCCATATTGGTGGTCACGATGGCCTCGGTGTGGCCGGTGCCGTACTCGTTGATGTGGGCGATCGCGGCGTCGATACCGTCGACCACCGCCACCGCGATGTCCATCGACAAGTACTCGCGCCGCAGATCGTCCTCGTGTGCGTCCTGGGAAAAGCCCCCATGCACGGTCACGCCGGCGTCTTGCAGGGCGGTCACCAGACGCGGCAACGCCTCCTCGGCGATCGTGGCGTCGACGAGCAGCGTCTCCGCGGCGTTGCAGACGCTCGGCCGACGCGTCTTGGAATTCAGCAGGATCCGCTCCGCGACGTCCAGATCGGCGCCCTCGTGGACGTATACGTGACAGTTGCCGACCCCGGTTTCGATCGTGGGCACCTGCGCGTCGCGGACCACCGCGTTGATCAGGTTGGCTCCGCCGCGCGGGATCACCACGTCGACCAGGCCACGCGCCTGGATCAGATGCGTCACCGTGGCGCGGTCGTCGGACGAAAGCAGCTGCACCGCATCGGCCGGCAGGTCCTCGCTGACCAGCGACGCCCGCAACACCTGCACCAGCGCCTGGTTGGACCGGGTCGCCGACGAGCTGCCGCGTAACAGCACGGCGTTGCCGGACTTCAACGCCAAGCCGAACGCGTCGACGGTCACGTTGGGTCGGCCCTCGTAGATCATTCCGACGACGCCGAGCGGGACCCGCTGCTGGCGCAGCTGCAGCCCGTTCGGCAGCGTGTAGCCGCGCAACACCTCCCCGACGGGATCGGGGAGCCCGGCGACCTGACGCAGGCCCGCCGCGATGCCCTCAACTCGCTTGGTATCCAAGGCCAGTCGGTCGAGCATCGCGGTCGGCGTTCCGGCGGCGCGGGCGGCCTCGACGTCTTCGGCGTTGGCGGACAGGATCAATTCCGCGTGGGCGGTGACGGCGTCGGCCGCCGAGCGCAGCGCTTGGTCTTTGGCGACGGTCGGCAACAATGCCAGCACACGGGAGGCGACGCGGGCGCGGCGGGCGGCGTCGTGCACCTCCCGGCGCAAATCAGGCTCCCGCTGTTGGGCCGCTCCGCTGCGCAATGGTGCCTGCAGACTCATTGAACCAGGGTATCCGGCCGCAAAAGCCCGGGTGACGCGGGCCGATCTACCCGACGCGCTCGCCGCGCCGGGCGGTGCGCACCTTGCTGCGCCGCTCCTCGAGGATGGTGCCGAAGTTCTGCAGCAGCGCCGGTGCGCGCATCACGAGATGCTCGATGTGTTCTCGGTCGATTTCAAGCGCCGTGACCTCTTCGACCGCATACGCGCTGGCCAGGTTGGGTTGGCGGGTCAACGCCGTCAGTCCGAGGAACGCCCCCTCGGACAGGGTGCTGATGGGCACGACCGTCCCGTCGTCGGCGGTGGCGGTGAGCTGCACCCGGCCGGCCACCAGGAACGTCATCGCCGTGGGCACCTGTCCGGCGTCCTCCACGAGCTCGTCGGTGCCGTATCGGACGATTCGCGCCGAGGAGCGCAATGACCGCTGTTCTTCGGTGCTGAGCCGCAGCGCCGGCGCCACCACCTCGTGCAGCGCGTGCTCCACGCGTTCGACCGTCGAGAAGTCGTCATCGGCGTCGTCGAGGTGCAGATTCTCCCGTCGGGCGGCGTACCAGGCCCACCGCAGGAACGTGGCCGTCGCGGCGCCGGCGTCGGCGGGTGAGTCCAACCCGATCGTCGTGCGATACTCGCCGGCGCCCACGGGCACCGAGCGAGGCACGCTGCCGGGCTTGAGCTGTGGCAGCGCCCGGGCCACCCGCGACAGCACCGCGCACACCCGGTCGGGCGCGTCGGCGGCGGAGAAGGTCGTCGTGATCGCCACTTTGTGCGGCCCGGGCGGGCGACTGAGGTTGGTGAACGACGTGGTGGCCAGCGCCGCGTTCGGCATGATCCGGATTCCGCTGCCGGTGTCGATGTGTACGGCGCGCCAGTTCACCTCGACGACGCGTCCGCGCGCGGTGCCGGTGTCGAGCCAGTCGTCGATCCGGAACGGTTGCTCGAACAGCATGAACAGGCCCGAGACGATCTGCCCGACCGAGTTCTGCAGCATCAGACCGATGACGACCGACGTGACGCCCAACGCGGTGAACACCCCGCCGATCCGCACACCCCAGATGTACGACGACATCACCGCCAGGCCGACGCAGATCAGCGCTATGCGGGCCACGTCGATGAAGATGGTGGGAAGCCTTTTGCGCCAGCTCTTTTCGGGAGCCCGCTCGAACACGGTCGCGTTGAGCCCGGACAACAGCAGCACCACCACCAGCAGGCCGAACACGGTGGTGAGGATGCGCACCGGGATGTCGCCGGCCGGAATCCCCGAGGCCTGAACCAGGAGCAACAACAGCGCGGCGAGCGGCAGCAGGTAGTTGCGCAGCAATCCGACCTGCCGGGCCAGGGGGCTTTGCCTGCGCAGCAGCGCATCGTGTAGTTCGGTCAGCAGGATCATCCCGACCGGCAATCCGATCGCGATACCGACCGCCCAGTAGAACCATGACGAGCCGAAGATGTTCATCACCGCTCCAGCAACCGGTAGATGGCCTGATCGGTCCCGCCGACCGAAATCGTGCCCGCCGCAGTGAACTGCCGGACATCACGCATCGCTTCGTACACCTGCGAGCTGACATAAATGCCGGCCTGCGGTGCGCCGCTGTGCATTTGGTAGGCCAGACTCACCGCGCCGCCCCACATGTCGTAGACCAGGCCGGAGCGGCCTACCAATCCGCTGACCACGTTGCCGGTGTTGACGCCGACGCGAAGGCCCAGCTGATGGCGGCTTTGGCTGTTGAACCGATCGATGATGCGGCCGATTTCGAGGGCGAAGTCCACGGCACGGTGGATGCTGTCCAGTCGCGGGGTGACGACCCCACAGCTGGCGAGATAACCGTTGTGGAACGTGCGGATCCGTTCGACACCAAGGGATTCTGCGGCCGAATCGAACTGCCGGAAAAGTTCGTCGACGGTGCCCACCAATTCGTCTTCCGGCATCTCGGTGAACATTTCGTCGAGGCCGACGATGTCGGCGTAGATGATGGCGACGTCCTGATGTTTTTGGGCGATGGTCTCCTCGCCCTCGCGATAACGCTGCAGCACCGACTCGGGCATCAGGGCCAGCATCAGGCGATCGTTCTCGCGGCGCTGCTCGTTGAGCAGCTCCTCCTTGATCGCGAGGTTGCGGCTCATCTCGTTGAAAGCCGCCGTGAGATCGCCGATTTCGTCGCGGGTGCGCACCGGGATGTTGATGTCGTAGTCGCCGGAGCTGATCTTTCGGGTTCCCTCCTCGAGGCGCCGGACCGGGCGCACCGCCGCCTGGGCGACGAACATCGAGGCCACACAGATGGCGAAAATCATTGCCGTGACTGCGATCACGAGGTTCTTGCTGAACCGGCCCAGCCGCGCAAAAGCGTCGGAGTTGTCGCGGGTCGCCAGGATCGACCAGTGCAGATCGGAGTTGGGGATGTCCAGCGGCGCGTAGGCTTCCAACTCTCGATTGCCCGTGTAGTCGGTGGCGCTCATGACGCCGGTTTCCCCGCGCTGCGCGGCGCGAAGACCCGCGGTCGGCACCGGCTGGACCAACGTGGTGCCCCCCAGCCGCAGGGCCCGGTCCACGACGTCGGGCGGGGTGCCGGCCTCGATGGCCTCGTGCCGGTATTGTTTCGGGTCTTCGATGAATACCCTTGAGTCGGAACGCATCAGGTCGTCGGGGCCGGCCAGGTAGGTCTCGGTGGCCGGACCCATCCCCGCGGCTTCCCAATGCTTGTTGGCGGTCATGATCGTGTTGATCTTCCCGATCGGCACCGGCAGGGCCATGACCCCTTCGAATTTGCCGTTCATGCCGACCGGCGACACCACCCACGCGGTGGGGGTGTCCAGTTGCGGCTGATACTGCTGAAAGTCGGTGATCCAGACGAAGTCGACATCGTTGGACGCCACGGCTTTTTGGTAGGCGCCACGCAGGTTGGATCCGCGATAGGGACCGGTGAGAATGTTGGTCCCCAGATCCGGACCCTTCATGACGCTGTAGACGACGTTGCCCTGCATGTCCAGCAGGAGCGCATCCCGGTAATCGAAACGCGTGACGATGCCGCGCAGGAAAAAGTCGAAGCGGGCGTTGGCGGCCGACCACGCGCTGCCGTCGCCGGCGTCCTCGGCGGGCGGCGAGTCGGCCGTCGGCCTGGGCGCCGCGGTGTAGTGCGCCTGAAGGTATTTCTGCGCGTTGGAACTCGGCAGCACCGCCTTGAGATCGATCGCGTTACCGGTGATCCGTTTGATCGGTTTGATCATGTCGTTTTCGTAGTAATTGACCAGGGTCTGTTCTTCGGCCGGCGTGATGTTCGCGTTGGCCAGTTGGGCGAAGGCGGTGCTGAGGTTCGCCGTCGCTTCGTTGATGCCGAAACCGCCACTTTGCACGATCAGCGAACTCGTCAGCTCCCTGAACAACGCCTGCACTGCCCGCTTCTGGGACTCGCGCATCTCGATGAGCCGTTCGGATTCGACTTCCCGCAATGCGGTGCGGCCGGACACGGCTCCGATGAGACCGATCACCGCGACGCCCAAAATGCTCGAGAGCAGCATGGTGATCAGGATTTTGGATTGGATGCCGAACCGGAAACGGCTGCGCGGCTGGCGCGTACGCGTGACGGGCTGGTGAGCCGGGCCGGGTTCGATGCGGGGTGCGGCATCGGTTAGCTCGCTGGTCGTCAATTGCCTGCCCCTTTTCTCGGGATCCAGCTCCTCACGCAGCAGACTAGCGCGCGCACGCGGAGATATTGATGCGTTTGCCGTGATGCGATTGGGCGTCCAAAGCGCCGGTGCCCCACGTGTGCATCGCCATCGCGACGCGACTAACGTCGGGCCCCATGGCAGGGGTATGCGTAGTGGGCAGCGTGAACATCGATCTGTCGCTGGGCGTAGGCGCCCTCCCGCGGCCCGGCGAAACGGTGTTGGCGTCGTCGATGACACAAGCCCCCGGCGGCAAGGGCGGCAACCAGGCGGTGGCAGCCGCGCGTGCGGGCGCGCGCGTGCAGTTCGTCGGGGCCGTCGGCGACGACCCGGCCGCCGAGCAGTTGCGCGCCCACCTGCGGGCCAACGGTGTCGGGCTCGACGGGGCCGTGGAAATCCCCGGGCCCAGCGGCACCGCCGTCGTCGTCGTCGATGCCAACGCCGAGAACACAATCGTCGTGGCGCCGGGAGCCAACGGGCGGTTCACGCTGACCGATGACCGCGCGCGCGGCGTGGTCGCAGACTGCGATGTGATGTTGACCCAGCTGGAGATTCCGGTCGACACGGCGATCGCGGCGGCGCAACACGCCCGGTCGGCCGGAGCGGTCGTCGTCGTGAACGCCTCACCGGCCGGCCAGGATCCCGCTTCGCTGGGCGAGCTGGCGGCCGCCGCCGACGTGGTCATCACCAACGAAGAGGAGGCCAACGAATGGCCTTGGCGCCCAGCACACCTGGTGGTCACCCTGGGTTCGCGCGGCGCGCGCTACGCCGGCGCCGACGGCGAGTACTCGGTGCCCTCCCCCGCGGTGGACGCGGTGGACACCACCGGCGCCGGCGACGTGTTCGCCGGTGTGCTGGCCGCGAACTGGCCGCCCAATCCCGGCTCGGCGGATGAGCGGCGACTCGCGCTACGCCGCGCCTGCGCCGCCGGCGCGCTGGCGACGCTGGTTCCCGGCGCCGGTGATTGCGCACCGGACGCCGAGGCGATCGACAAGGCGCTTCAGAACGCGTCCTAGCCGCTTTGCCCGCGGCGGCCGCGCCCTAGTCCTCGGGGATTTCGCGTTCGATCTCGTCGAGCCAGATGCGTGCGGACATGTCCGAGGGGGCGCGCCAGTCACCCCGCGGCGACAGCGCGCCGCCGTGCGACACCTTGGGCCCGTTGGGCAATGCCGAACGCTTGAACTGGCTGAACGAGTAGAACCGCTGCACGAATACCTGCAGCCAGTGCCGAATTTCCTTGAGCGAGTACGACGGACGCTTGTCTTCGGGAAATCCCGGCGGCCAGTTGCCCTGCTCGGGATCGCTCCACGCATGCCAGGCCAGAAACGCGATCTTCGATGGCCGGAAGCCATACCGCAGCACGTGGAACAGTGAAAAGTCTTGCAGCGCAAACGGGCCGACTTTCGCCTCGCTGCTTTGCAGCTCTTCCTCTTCGCCGCTGGGAACCAGCTCAGGCGTGATCTCGGTGTCGAGCACGGACTGCAGCACCTCGCTGACCTTCGACTCGAACTGCTGCGAGGAAATCACCCAGCGGATCAGGTGCTGGATCAGCGTCTTGGGCACGCCGCCGTTCACGTTGTAATGCGACATCTGGTCGCCGACACCGTAAGTCGACCAGCCCAGGCCCAGCTCGGACAGGTCGCCGGTGCCCAGCACGATGCCACCGCGCTGGTTGGCCAGCCGGAACAGGTAGTCGGTGCGCAAGCCGGCCTGGACGTTCTCGAAGGTGACGTCGTAGACCTTCTCACCGCGCGAGAAGGGGTGATCGATCTCCTTGAGCATCAGCTGCGCGGTCTCGCGAATGTCGATCTCGGCGAACGTCACACCCAGGGCGCGGCACAGCTCGATCGCGTTGCGCTTGGTGCGGTCCCCGGTGGCGAAGCCCGGCAGGGTGAACGCCAGAATGTCGCTGCGCGGGCGTTGTTCGCGGTCCATCGCCCGCGCGGCGACGATCAACGCGTGCGTCGAGTCCAGCCCACCGGATATCCCGATGACGACCTTCGGGAAATTCAGGGCGCGCAAACGCTGTTCGAGGCCGGCGACCTGGATGTTGTAGCCCTCGAAGCAATCCTGTTCCAGCCGTTGCGGGTCGGCGGGCACGAAGGGGAACCGCTCGATCTCACGCCACAGCCCGATGTCGCCGCCAGGCGGGTCAAGCCGGAACTCGATGCGCCGGAACGACTCCGCCGTCGTCCGGTGGTGGCGCCGGTTGTCGTCGAACGTGCCCATCCGGAGCCGTTCCGAGCGAAGCAATTCGAGGTCGACGTCGGCGACGCTGCGCCGCTCCCCCATCGGAAAGCGCTCGGACATGGCCAGCAGGACACCGTTTTCGAACACCATGGTCTGCCCGTCCCAGGCCAGATCGGTCGTCGATTCGCCCGCGCCCGCAGCCGAATACACGTAGGCGGCCAGGCAACGAGAGGAGGCCGAACGGGCCAGCAGGCAGCGGTCCTCGGCGCGGCCGATGGTGATCGGGCTACCGGAAAGGTTGGCCAGCACCGTCGCACCCGCGAGCGCGGCCTCGGCGCTGGGCGGAATCGGCACGAACATGTCCTCGCAGATCTCCACGTGCAGCACGAGGCCGGGCAGGTCGGAGGCGGCGAACAGCAGATCGGGACCGAACGGCGCCTCGACCCCCGCGAGCCGGATGGTGCCGCGCTCGTCGTCGCCGGGCGCGATCTGGCGGCGCTCGTAGAACTCCCGATAGGTGGGCAGGTACGACTTCGGCGCCACGCCGAGCACCTCGCCGCGGTGGATGACCACGGCGGCGTTGTAGATGCGGTGCCGGTGGCGGACGGGCGCGCCGACCACCAGGACCGGCAACAACTCGGCGGAGGCCGCGACGATGTCCGCGACGGCCCTGTCGACGTCGTCGAGCAACAGGTCCTGCAGGACGATGTCTTCAATGGAGTAACCGGACAGCGTCAGCTCCGGGAAAACGGCCAGCGCTACGCCGTCGTCGTGGCACTCCCGGGCCATCCGCAGGACCGCCTCGGCGTTCGCCGCGGGGTCACCGATGACGGTGTGATGCGTGCACGCGGCGACGCGGGCAAAGCCCTGGCTGTAAGCGTTGTAAAAGTCCATCGCCCTTCCATTGTCGCCTCGGGGGTGTCAACTCCTCGCCGCCGGGTATCCCCAACGCCATGAGCGACACTGCGGTCCTGGTCGTCGACATGATGAATACCTATCAACATCCCGACGCTGACGATCTAATACCCAATGTCGAGAAGATCATCGAGCCTTTGACCGATTTGGTCCGGCGGGCACGCACGTCCGACGAGGTCGACCTGATCTATGTCAACGACAACTACGGCGACTTCACCGCCGAGTTCTCCGGGATCGTCCGCTCGGCGCTCGACGGCGCGCGGCCCGATCTGGTGAAGCCGATCGCGCCCGCCGAAGGCAGCCGGCTGATGACCAAGGTCCGCCACAGCGCCTTTTATTCGACCGCGCTGGCGTACCTGCTGAGCCGGCTGGACACCAAGCGGTTGATCATCACCGGCCAGGTCACCGAGCAATGCATCCTGTACACGGCCCTGGACGCGTACGTGCGGCACTTCCCCGTCGTGATCCCGACCGATGCGGTCGCCCACATCGACGCCGACCTGGGCGCGGCGGCCTGCAAGATGATGGAGCAGAACATGTCCGCCGAGCTCACGACCGCGGCGGACTGCCTGGACCCGGCCTGATCCGTACCCTGGGCAGGTGACCGTCTCCCGCGCAGAATCCCCCGAGTTGGTCACGCTGCTGGCCGGGCGCCGGATCGCGGTGCTGACGGGCGCGGGCGTATCGACCGATTCCGGCATCCCCGACTACCGCGGGCCCGATTCACCGCCCAGCAACCCCATGACCATCCAGCAGTTCACCGGCGACGCGGCGTTTCGGCAGCGGTACTGGGCGCGCAACCACGTCGGTTGGCGGCACATGGCCGACACGCTGCCCAACGCGGGCCATCGGGCGCTGGCGGCGCTCGAGGACGCGTCGGTGGTCACCGGCGTCATCACCCAGAACGTCGACCTGCTGCACACCAAGGCCGGCAGCCGCAACGTCATCGACCTGCACGGCACCTACGCGCGGGTGATCTGCCTGAGCTGCGGCCACACCGTGAGCCGCGCGGCGCTGGCCGAACAGCTGGAGGCGCTCAACCCCGGATTCATCGAGCGCGCCGAGGCGATCGGCGGGCTGGCGGTGGCTCCCGACGCCGACGCCGTCGTCGCCGATACCGCGTCGTTCCGCTACCTCGACTGCGTGCGCTGCGCCGGCATGCTCAAACCCGACATCGTCTATTTCGGCGACAGCGTTCCCAAAGACGTTGTGGCAGCAGCCTATAGGATGGTCGACGAGGCCGACGCGCTGCTGGTCGCGGGGTCGTCGCTGACGGTGTTCTCCGGTTATCGATTCGTGCGGCACGCGGCCGCCCTGGGCATCCCGGTCGCCATCATCAACCGCGGCAGCACCCGCGGCGACGACCTGGCCACGGTGAAGGTCGACGGCGGCTGCTCCGAACTGCTCGCGCTGCTCGCCGACGAGTTATCGCCGCTGACAACGCATTAGAAGGTGCACGGCATGCTGCGCACGGCGTGCACGAAGTTGCCCGCCAGGTACGTCGGCTCGCCCGCCTGGATGCCGGGCAGCTGACGAAACAGCTCGTGAAAGATGGCGCGCAGCTGCGCGCGGGCGACGTGCGCGCCGAGGCAGAAGTGCAGCCCGCCACCGCCGAAACCGACGTGCGGATTGGGGTCGCGCGCCAGGTTCAGGCGTTCGGGATGGTCGAACGCGTCGGTGTCCCAGTTGCCGGACGGGTAGAACATCACCACCTTCTCCCCCGCCAGAATGGTCTGACCGCCCAGCTCGATATCCGTTGCCGCCGTGCGGCGGAAGGTCATGACCGGGGTCGCCCACCGGATGAACTCCTCGACGGCGGTACCGATCCGGTTGTCGAAATCATGGAGAAGCCAAGCCTTTTCGTCGGGAAAATCGGTGAGCGCCTTCAGGGTGTGGCTGATGGTCTGGCGGGTGGTGTCGTTGCCCGCCACCGAGAGCAGCACGAAGAACGCGGCCACCTCCGCGTCTTCCAGGCGGTCCCCATCGACTTCGGCGGTGACCAGGCTGCTGATGAGGTCGTCGCCCGGGCGCTCGCGGCGTTCCGTGGCCAGGGTGCCGACGACCTGGTGAAGGTACAGCTGGTTCTCGACCAGGACTTCCATCGCCGGACGTCCGTTGAGGAATTCCGGGTCGGCCCAGGAGACCAGGGCGTCGGTGGCGTGCGCCATGCGCTCGCGCTCGGATTCCGGGATTCCCATCATGTCCGAGAGGGTCCGGATGGGCAGCTCCTTGGCGCAGTGGTCGACGAAATCCGCACCGCTGCCGGCGGTCCGCAGTTCTTCGACGATGGTCTTGGCGTTGGCCTTGATCGAGTCTTCGATGCGGCGCACCTGCCGCGGGCTCAGCGCGGCGTGGGCGAGCTTGCGCAACTTGGTGTGCCGCGGCGGATCCATCGCCAAGAACGACTGCGACGCCTCGAGCAGCTCGACGGGAATGCTCTCGAACATCACCCCCTGGCCGGACAGGAAGGCGTCGTTGTTGCGGCTGACCGCGACGATGTCGGCGCGCCGGGTGACCGCCCAAAAGCCGGGATCGGTGGGATCGGGCATCAGCGAGTCTTCGACCGGAGGATGCCAACTGACCGGGCGCTCGGCGCGCAGCACGGCGAAGGAGCGTTCGCGATCCGCCGCGGTCGTGGACCAAAACGCCCGCGAGGACAGGTCGATCTCGTCGTAGGCGCGGCCGGACTTCTCGGCCCCGGGTGTACCCGTCATCACGGCCATGACGCTGTCCTCTCCTGTATGACGCCGGTCACAAACTCCACGCGACGATATGCCTAGACAGTGTGTCTAGTCAAGATGTCGAAAGCTCGGCTATGCTCGGCGCATGTCGTCGCTCACCCGCAAGCCGCAAGGCCATCGAAGCGTGGGGCGCGAGCAGCGGCGCGAGCAAATGGAGCGCCGGCTGCTCGACGCCACCGAACGGCTGATGCGCGACGGCGCGAGCTTCACCGAGCTCAGCGTGGATCGGCTCTCCGGCGAGGCGGGCATCTCCCGCGCCAGCTTCTACATCTACTTCGAGGACAAGGGCCATCTGCTTCGCCGGCTCGCGGGCCAGGTGTTCGGCGACCTGGCCGACGGCGCGCGGCGCTGGTGGACGGTGGCCGGGCGGCACGACCCCGACGACGTGCGCGCGGCGATGAGCAGCATCATCGCCATCTATCGGCGGCACCAAGCGGTGCTGGTCGCGCTCAACGAGATGGCCGCCTATGACCCACTGACCGGGGAGGCGTATCGCGAACTGCTGACCGGCATCTCCGAACAGCTCACCCGGGTCATCGGAGAGGGCCAGGCCGACGGCTCGATCCGCCCCGAGCTGGCGCCGCTGACCACGGCCAGCGCGCTGACCTGGATGGTCGAGCGCGCCTGCCAGCAGAACCTGCCGGCGCAGCCGCCCGACTACGACGCCGAGCTGGCCACCACCCTGGCCGAGATCGTCTGGGGCGCACTGTATCTCAAGCCCACCTCGGAGCATTGATCGCGTCGGTCCGGACCGCGCCGGGCTCTGCTACACCGCCACCAAATCGTCGGCGTGCACCGCGGGCCGGCGCAGCTCGCCGGGCAGCTCGCTGGTAGAGCGGCCCATCATGGTGAGCAGTTCCGTCGCGTCGTAGGCGACCACGCCACGGGCCACCATCGCCGCGTCCGGCCCGCGCAATTCGACGACGTCGCCGCCGAAGAACCGGCCGGACACCGCGGTGATCCCCGCGGGCAGCAGCGAGCGGCGCTGCCCGACGACCGCGCGCACCGCCCCCTCGTCGAGGGTCAGCGCGCCGGCGGCCTCGGCGGCGTAACGCACCCAGAACCGCCGCGCCGACATCCGGGCCGGCCGCGCGGCGAACACAGTGCCGACCGACGCGTCGGTGAGCGCGGTCGAGGCATCGGACGCCGCAGCCAGCAGCACCGGCACGCCGGCGTCGGCGGCCAGCAGCGCCGACGACAGCTTCGAGGTCATGCCGCCGGTGCCCAAATCACTGCCGGGTCCGGCGATCACACCGACCAGATCCGCCGAACCCGATACCTCCGGGATGAACCGGGCGCCTTCGGTTTTGCGTGGATCGGAGTCGTACAGCCCGTCGATGTCGGACAACAACACCAGCGCCTCGGCGCCGACCAGGTGCGCCACCAGCGCCGAAAGCCGGTCGTTGTCGCCGAACCGGATCTCGTTGGTGGCCACCGTGTCGTTTTCGTTGACGATGGCCACCGCATGCAGGGCCCGCAGCCGATCCAGGGTGCGCTGAGCGTTGGTGTGCTGGGCGCGCATCGAGATGTCGTGCGCGCTCAGCAGCACCTGCCCGACCGTGCGGCCGTAGCGGGCAAACGCGGCGCTCCACGAATTCACCAGCGCGACCTGACCGACGCTGGCCGCGGCCTGCTTCGTCGCCAAATCCCGTGGGCGACGGGACAATCCGAGAGGTTCGATGCCGGCGGCGATGGCACCCGAGGACACGATGACGACGTCGGTGCCCGCCTTCATCCGCGTCTCGATCGCGTCGGCGAGACCGGCGAGCCGGCCGGCGTCGAATACGCCGGCTTCGGTGGTCAACGCGTTGGTGCCCACCTTGACCACCAGGCTGCGCGCGTTCCGGATGGCGTCGCGCTGCGGGGTCATGACTCCTCACCGCCGCCTCTGGTCCTGCGCCGCTCCTCCGCATCGCTGCGCTCTGCATCGTCGCCGGTGCGGCGCTGCCGCCGGGCGGCCTTGCGCTCCGCGGCCCCGACCCGCTCGCTGCGCTCGAGCCGCGCGTCGGTTCCCCTGCCCGACAACGTAACCTGCTGTCCCGCAGGCGTTTGCGGCTCCCAATCGAACGTCATGTCGCCGATGGTCACTTCGCACCCCGCGCGCGCACCCAGCCGCAGCAGTTCCTCCTCGACTCCGAGGCGCGCCAGGCGGTCGCCGAGATACCCCACGGCCTCGTCGTTGTCGAAGTTGGTCTGACGCACCCAGCGTTCGGGCCGCGCGCCGCTGACCACGAAGGCGCCCGGCTGCTGCGGATCCGGCTCGACGCGAAAGCCGCTGTCGTCGACGGGGATCGGACGGATCACCGGGCGGCGCGGCACGATCTCGGGTTGGGCGGCCTTGTATTCCGAGATCATCGTCCACAGCCCAAAGATCAATGGCTGCAGACCTTCTCGCGCGACGGTCGACACCAAGAACACCGGCCATCCGCGCTCGGCGATCTCGTCGTAAACGAATTCGGCGAGCTCGCGCGCCTCGGGGACGTCGATCTTGTTGAGCACCACCGCGCGGGGCCGGTCGGCGAGATCGCCCAGCGTCGCGTCCCCCCGCAGGGTGGGCGTATACGCGGCGAGTTCGGCCTCGAGCGCGTCGATATCGGAGATCGGGTCGCGGCCGGGCTCGGCGGTGGCGCAGTCGACGACGTGCACCAGCACGGCGCATCGCTCGATGTGCCGGAGGAAGTCCAGGCCCAGGCCGCGGCCCTGCGAGGCGCCGGGGATCAGGCCGGGAACGTCGGCGACGGTGAAGGTGTGCTCGCCGGCCGACACGACGCCGAGGTTGGGGACCAGCGTGGTGAAGGGGTAGTCGGCGATCTTGGGTTTGGCCGCCGAGATGGTGGACACCAGCGACGACTTGCCGGCCGACGGGAAGCCGATCAGGCCGGCGTCGGCGACGGTCTTGAGTTCCAGCGTCAGGTCGCGGGTCTCGCCCTGCTCACCCAGCAGCGCAAAACCGGGAGCCTTGCGCGCGCGGGAGGCGAGCGCGGCGTTGCCCAGGCCGCCGCGACCACCGGCGGCGGCTTCGAAGCGGGTGCCCGCGCCCACCAGGTCGGCCAGCAGCCGGCCGTTGTCGTCGAGGACGATGGTTCCGTCGGGGACTTTGACTTCCAGGTCGGCGCCGGCGGCGCCGTCGCGGTTGCTGCCCATCCCCTGCTTGCCCGACGGCGCGGTGACGTGGGGATGGAAATGGAAGTCGAGCAGGGTGTGGACCTGGGGATCGACGACGAAGACGATGCTGCCGCCGCGGCCGCCGTTGCCGCCGTCGGGGCCGCCGAGTGGCTTGAACTTCTCGCGATGGACCGAGGCGCAGCCGTTGCCCCCGGAACCGGCGCGCGCATGGATGACGACGCGGTCGACGAACCGAGGCATCGTGGGTCCTCTCACCCGTCTCGCTCGCCGAACGTGCGGCTACTGCGAGAATTGCCTCGAATTATCGCAGTGGGTGCACGCTCGCGGCGCTCAGTCGGTGGCTTGTCCGGCCGCGACGATGTTGACGGTCTTGCGGCCGCGCTTGATTCCGAATTCGACGGCGCCGGCTTCCTTGGCGAACAACGTGTCGTCGCCGCCGCGCCCGACACCAACGCCCGGGTGGAACTTGGTGCCGCGCTGACGAACGATGATCTCGCCGGCCTTGACGACCTGGCCGCCGAATCGCTTCACGCCCAGCCGCTGTGCGGCGGAATCGCGACCGTTGCGCGAGCTGGAAGCGCCCTTCTTGTGTGCCATGTCTTCGCCTTTACTACTTGATGCCGGTGACCTTCAGGACCGTCAGCTGCTGACGGTGGCCCTGACGCTTGTGGTAGCCGGTCTTGTTCCGGAACTTGTGGATGCGGATCTTGGGGCCCTTGGTGTGCTCGAGCACTTCGCCGGTGACCGCGACCTTGGCCAGCGCCGCCGCGTCGGTGGTCACCTTGGCGCCGTCCACCACCAGTGCGACCGGCAGCGACACATTCGAACCCGGCTCAGAGTCGAGCTTCTCGACCTTGACCACGTCCCCGACGGCGACCTTGTACTGCTTGCCGCCCGTCTTGACGATTGCGTAGGTCGCCATCGTTGCTCTGCTCCTTCTTCTAGCCGCTGCTCGGCGCGTCGCGCGCGAACCAGCCGCGGTGCACGTGGTGGGTCTGGGTTGCGGGCCTGCTCCGATTCCCCGGGAGTCCCGCTGCCGCCGGCCAAAGCTTAGTCGCCCGGCCTGACGACAACTGTCCAAGGGTACGTGACCAGCGGCTACAGGGTCAAACCGGACACGACCTGGCTGTCGGGGCTCAGTCCGCGTGGATCGGCGGCCCGGCGGGCCTGCCCGCCGCGCGTCGGCGCCGGGGGCGGCCCTGGGTTGGGCCGCCCTGGTCCGCCGTGGCCGAACCGCCGTCGGCATCGTCGGAGTCGTCGGAATCGTCGGAGTCCTCGGTGTCCAGGTCGTCGTCGTCGAGTTCGAGGTCCTCGTCGTCGTCGCCCAGGTCTTCCTCGTCATCGAGGTCGTCGTCATCCGAGTCGTCGTCCGAGTCGTCGTCGGAATCGTCGTCCGAGTCGTCGTCGGTGTCGTCGTCCGAGTCGTCGTCGGTGTCGTCGAAGTCCTCTTGGTCGGCGTCGGAGACGTCCTCGTCGCGCCGCGCCTTCTCGTCGAACTCGTCGCTGGTTTCCTCGGTGGCCTCGTCGGATTCGTCGTCCTCGGATGCCGCCTG
Source organism: Mycobacterium intracellulare ATCC 13950 (assembly GCF_000277125.1). Lineage (NCBI taxonomy): Bacteria > Bacillati > Actinomycetota > Actinomycetes > Mycobacteriales > Mycobacteriaceae > Mycobacterium > Mycobacterium intracellulare. The sequence goes on along the minus strand of NC_016946.1, from coordinate 1,867,865 downwards.
CGTGGACGAGCCGGCCGCCATCGCTTTGAACATCGGGTGCTCGCCGGGCGAATGGACGGGCACCTTGGCCACGACCGGCTCCTCGGCCTTGTTCTTCTTGCGCCGGCCGCGCCGGCCCCCGGACTCGGACTTGCGGCCGTTCGACGGGGCCGAATCCACCGGGTCGGTGTGCAGCAGGATGCCGCGGCCGCCACAGTTCGGGCACGACGTCGAGAAGGCCTCGACCAGTCCGGTGCCCAACCGCTTGCGGGTCAGCTGCACCAAACCGAGCGACGTCACCTCGGACACCTGATGGCGGGTGCGGTCACGGGCCAGCGCCTCGGTGAGCCGGCGCAGCACCAGATCGCGGTTGGATTCCAGCACCATGTCGATGAAGTCGATGACGACGATGCCGCCGATGTCGCGCAGCCGCAGTTGGCGCACGATCTCCTCGGCCGCCTCGAGGTTGTTCTTGGTGACCGTCTGCTCGAGGTTCCCCCCGGAGCCAGTGAACTTGCCGGTGTTGACGTCGACCACCGTCATCGCCTCGGTCCGGTCGATCACCAGGGTGCCGCCCGAGGGCAGCCAGACCTTGCGGTCCATCGCCTTGGCCAGCTGCTCGTCGATGCGGTGCACGGCGAACACGTCCGGCCCGCTCGACCCGTCCGGCCCGGCGGGCGGCTCGTATTTGCTCAGCTTCGAAACAAGGTCGGGCGCAACGGAATTCACGTATTCGTTGATGGTGTTCCAGGCCTCGTCCCCGGAGACGACCAAGCCCGCGAAGTCTTCGTTGAACAGGTCGCGGATGACCTTGACCAGCACGTCGGGCTCTTCGTAGAGCGCCACGGCGGCCCCGGCGGCCTTCTCCTTGATCTCGATGGCCTTGGCCTCGATTTGCTTCCAGCGCTCCTGCAGGCGGGTGACGTCGTTGCGGATGTCGTCTTCCTTGACGCCCTCGGACGCGGTCCGGATGATCACCCCCGCGTCGGACGGCACCACCTCGCGCAGGATCTCCTTGAGGCGCTGGCGTTCGGTGTCGGGCAACTTGCGGCTGATCCCGGTCGACGACGCCCCCGGCACGTAGACCAGGTAGCGGCCCGCGAGCGACACCTGCGTGGTGAGCCGCGCCCCCTTGTGCCCGACCGGGTCCTTGCTGACCTGGACGACGACATAGTCGCCGGGCTTGAGCGCCTGTTCGATCTTGCGGTCGGACCCGCCGAGTCCGGCGGCCTCCCAGTTGACCTCGCCGGCGTAGAGCACGCCGTTGCGGCCGCGGCCGATGTCGACGAAGGCCGCCTCCATCGAGGGCAGCACGTTCTGCACGATGCCGAGGTAGATGTTGCCGACCAGGGACGCCGACGCGGCCGAGGTCACGAAGTGCTCAACGACGATGCCGTCCTCGAGGACGGCGATCTGGGTATACCGCGAACCCTGGTGTGGCGGCTCGCTGCGGACCCGGTCCCGGACGACCATGACGCGTTCGACGGCCTCGCGGCGGGCCAGGAATTCGGCCTCGGTCAGCACCGGGGGGCGGCGCCGCCCGGCGTCGCGGCCGTCGCGGCGTCGTTGGCGCTTGGCCTCCAGCCGAGTCGAGCCGTCGATGCCCTTGATCTCGTTGCTCGCGCTGCCGCCGTCGCCGCCGTTCTTGCCATTGCGGGGCGGCCGCTCGTGCACGACCGTGTTGGGCGGGTCGTCGGGTGAAGGCCCTTCGTCGTTGTCGTCGCCCGATCCGGATTTGCGGCGCCGGCGCCGGCGGCGGCGACGGCTGCCACCATCCGCCGAACCGTCGTCACCGCCCTCGGAGTCGTCGCCGTCGTCGGAGTCCTCGTCGTCGGCGTCGTCGGAATCGCCGGAGTCGGACTGGGCGCCCTTCTTGCCCCGGCCCTGCGGCTCGTCGTCGTCGCCGTCGTTCTGGCCCTCGGGTCCGCCCTGCTCGCCGCGCCCGCGGCCGCGGCCCCGGCGGCCGCGACGGCGCCGCCGGTTCGACGGGCGGTCGGCCTGCTCGTCGTCGTCGCCGTCGGAATCGTCGGAGTCGGCGCTCTCGTCGGTGTCGGTGTCGGTGTCGCTGTCATCGTCGCTGTCCAGTGGCTGCGGCGCGACGAAGAGCGGCATGTAATGCGGCCGCTCGGCGGCGTTGTCGGGGGTTTCCAGCATCAGCCGGGATTCGGGTTCGCCGGCATCCACGACGGGTTCGGTGGCGGCGTCCGGGGATTCCTGGGGCTGGGCGGCCAGCAGGTCACGCACCCGCACCGCGTCGGCGCGGTCCACGGTGGAGTGTGCGCTGCGAATCCGCCCGTCCAGCTCGCTGAGCGCGTCCAGGACCCGTTTGCTGGTGGTTCCCAGCGTCCGGGCCAACGAATGGACCCTCAACCGGTCGGGCAGCTCCCCGGACCGGGCCGATTCTTCTGATGGGTCTGCAGTTGGTGCACCGTCTACCACGTATTCTCCTCAAGCCCCCGGGCGCGTCGTTGCGACGCGGCCACGCGAGGGCTTCGCTATGGGCCCGGGTCACTTCTCCCGGGCTTGTGATGGTCTCGCCCCGAGCGGCTCAGGTTAGAACCCACTCGGCGCCGTGCTGAATGACGGCCTGACATGCAGCGAACCAAGGCGACGGGGCTATGGTCGCGCTTGTCTAAGTCTTCATTCGGGTGTCTGACGCCGGTCCGGCGACGTTCACCCGACATCAGTATCCCACATCACGTCGGCGCCCAAGCCACACCTGATGCAGCCCGGTCGGACGAACCCCGGTCCGCAACGCGCCGCGGGGACGATCGTCGCAGCTCTAGGCGTCGGGAAACCAGAGCCCGATTTCTCGCTTGGCCGACTCGATCGAATCCGAGCCGTGCACCAGATTGAACTGCGTCTCGAGCCCGAAATCGCCCCGGATCGTGCCGGGGATCGCCTTCTCGACCGGGTCGGTACCGCCCGCGAGCTGCCGAAACGCCGCGATCGCGCGCGGTCCCTCCACGATGGCCGCGACCACCGGCCCCGAGGTGATGAATGCCAGCAACGACTCGAAGAAAGGCTTGCCCTCGTGTTCCGCGTAGTGCTGGGCGGCGAGGTCTTGGCTGACGTGCCGGAGTTTCAGCGCGGCGAGGGTGAGGCCTTTTCGCTCGATCCGGCCGATGATCTCCCCCACCAGCTGTCGCTGGACGCCGTCCGGCTTGATCAGTACCAATGTCCGTTCGGTCACGGCGGACAGCGTACCGCCGGGCTACCCCTGCCTGCGCCGGACCTCGGCCCGGAAGTAGGCGATCAAGCCCCACAACCCGGTGAACAACACGCCGATGAACCCCACGCCGGGATACACGGCGAAGCCGGCGAGCAGGATCACCTGCACTCCGAGGTTGGCCCAGATGGCCCAGGGTTTGCGCTGCACCCCGCCCATCAGGATCAGCAGTACGGCCAGGCCGATCAGGTAGGCCAGCGACGCCGTCGTGAGGCCTCCGCCGACCGCGCCCACCACCGGGATCGCGAGCAGCACCACGATCGCTTCCAGAAACAGCGTGAGGGCCATCACCGCGCCGAAGCTGCGCCAGGGGTCGGGCCGGTTCTGGTCGGTCACTGCGGATCACGCCCGAACAGGGTGCGCGCCGCGCCGGCGGTGACGACCGAGCCGGTGATGACGATCCCGGTCCCGGAGAAGTCCTCGGCGTGGCCGTCGAGCGCGGCCCCCTCCACCTCGGAGTCGACCAGCGCGGTCGCGACGTCGATGGCGTCGCGCAGGTTCTCGGCGGTGCTCACCCGGTCGGGCCCGAACGTCTCGCGCGCCGCCAGGGCCAGCGATTCGACATCGACCGCCCGCGGGGACCCGTTGTGGGTGACCACGACGGCGTCGAACACCGGTTGCAGGGCGGCGAGGATGCCGTCGACGTCCTTGTCGGCCAGCACGCTGAGCACCCCTACCAGATAGCGGAAGTCGAATTCGCCCGCCAGCGTCTGCGCCAGCGCGGCGGCACCGGCGGGGTTGTGCGCGGCGTCGATGAACACAGTGGGCGCGCTGCGCATCCGCTCCAGCCGGCCCGGGCTGACGACGGCGGCGAAACCCGCGCGAACCGCCTCGACGTCGAGCTGACGCTGCGCGCCGGCGCCGAAGAAGGCCTCGACGGCGGCCAGCGCCAGGGCCGCATTGTGCGCCTGGTGTTCTCCGTGCAGCGGCAGGTAGACGTCGGAATACACCCCGCCCAGCCCCTGCAGCTGCAGCACCTGCCCGCCGATGGCGACCTGGCGGCCCAGCACGGCGAACTCCGAATCCTCGCGGGCCACCGCGGCGTCGGCTTGAACGGTTTGGGCCAACAACACTTCCATCGCCTCGGGCGCCTGACGCGCGATGACCGCCACGGTGTCGGGTGCGCCCTCGGGCGCCCGGGTGATGATGCCGGCCTTCTCCCCCGCGATGCCGGCGAGGTCGTCGCCCAGGTAGTCGACGTGGTCGAGGGCGATCGGGGTGATGGCCGCCACCGGGGCGTTGATCACGTTGGTGGCGTCCCAGCGCCCACCCATCCCCACCTCGACCACGGCGACGTCGACGGGGGCGTCGGCGAACGCGGCGAACGCCATCGCGGTCAGCACCTCGAACTTGCTCATCGCGGGCCCGCCGGCGGCCTGCGATTGCGCGTCGACCATCTGCACGAACGGCTCGATCTCGCGGTAGGTCGCCACGTACTGCGCGGGGCTGATCGGCTTGGCATCGATCGAGATGCGTTCCACCGCCGATTGCAGGTGCGGGCTGGTGGTGCGCCCGGTGCGCCGGTGCAGCGCGGTGATCAGCGCGTCGATCATCCGGGCCACCGAGGTCTTGCCGTTGGTGCCCGCGACGTGGATCGACGGGTAGGCCAATTGCGGTGAACCCAGCAGGTCCATCAGCGCGCTGATCCGGGTCAGGCTCGGCTCGATCTTGGTTTCGGGCCAGCGCTGGTCCAGCAGGTGCTCGACCTGCAACAGGGCAGCGATCTCGTCCGGGGTGGGGTCCGGGGTGGGAACCGCGCCGGGAACTTCGGGGTCCTCAGCCCACTCGGGCGGCTCGGTCATTGCAGCCCGGCTAGCCGCGCGTTGATCCGCTCGGTTTCCTCCTGGGCCAGGCGTTGACGGTCCCGGATCTTGTCGACGACGTTTTGGGGGGCCTTGCCCAGGAAGTCCTCGTTGGCCAATTTGGCGGTGGTCGACGCCAGTTCCTTGTGCGCCGCGGCCAGATCCTTTTCCAGCCGGCGACGCTCGGCGGCGACGTCGATGGTGCCCGAGGTGTCCAGTTCGACGACGACGGTGCCGCCGCTCAGCCTGACTTCCACCGACGCCGACGGGCGGAATCCCGGCCCGGCGGCCGTCAGCCACGCCAGCGACGTCACCGCGCTCACCTGGGTGCCCAGATCGGCTCCCTCGACGCCCGTCATCCGGGCCGGCACCTTCTGGCGGTCCGCCAGCCCCTGATCGCTGCGGAACCGGCGCACCTCGGTCACCAGCTTCTGCATGTCGGTAACCCGTTGCGCGGCAACCTGATCCAGGGCTATCCCGGACGGCTGCGGCCAGTCGGCGATCACCAGAGTCTCGTTGTGGGTCAGCGCCTGCCAGAGGGCCTCGGTGATGAACGGGATCACCGGGTGCAGCAGCCGCAGCAGGGTGTCCAGCGTCGCCGCCAGCACCGCCGTCGTGTGCGCGACCCCCTCGGCCAGTTGCGTCTTGGCCAATTCCACGTACCAGTCGCAGAATTCGTCCCAGGCGAAGTGGTAGAGCGCTTCGCAGGCGCGGCTGAACTCGTAGTTGTCGAACGCCGAATCGACTTCCGCGCGAACCTCTTCCAGTCGCCCGAGGATCCATCGGTCGGCGTCGGTGAGTTCGGCCGGCGGGGGCAGGGACGCCAGCTGCGCGCCGTTGAGCAGCGCGTAGCGGGTGGCGTTGAACAGCTTGGTGCAGAAATTGCGCGACGCCCGGACGTGGTCCTCGCCGATCGCCAGGTCACCGCCCGGGCTGGCGCCGCGGGCCAGCGTGAACCGCAGGGCGTCGGCGCCGAAGAGTTCCACCCAGTCCAGCGGGTCGATGACGTTGCCCTTGGACTTGCTCATCTTGCGCCCGGATTCGTCGCGGATCAGCCCGTGCAGGAAGACATCGGTGAACGGCACCTGCGGGCCGCGGCGACCGTCCAGGGTGATGGCGTCGTCGTCGCCGACGAACGTGCCGAACATCATCATCCGGGCCACCCAGAAGAACAAGATGTCGTAGCCGGTAACCAGAACGCTTGTCGGGTAGAACTTTTCGAGCTCGGGGGTCTTGTCCGGCCAGCCCAGGGTGGAAAACGGCCACAGCGCCGAGGAGAACCAGGTGTCCAGCACGTCGGGGTCCTGTTCCCAGCCTTCCGGCGGCGTCTCGTCGGGACCCACGCACACCTGCTCCCCGTTGGGCCCGTACCAGATCGGGATGCGGTGGCCCCACCACAGCTGCCGCGAGATCGTCCAATCGCGCATGTCGTCGACCCAGGCGAACCAACGCGGCTCCAGGCTTGCGGGGTGAATCACGGTGTCGCCGTTGCGCACCGCGTCGCCGGCCGCCTTGGCCAGCGACTCGACGCGGACAAACCACTGCAGCGACAGCCGCGGCTCGATCGGTTCACCGCTACGCTCGGAGTGCCCGACGCTGTGCAGGTATGGTCGCTTCTCCTCGACGACGCGGCCCTCGGCGGCCAGCGCCTCGCGGACCGCGACGCGGGCCTCGAAGCGGTCCATCCCGTCGAATTGCGTTCCGGTATCGACGATTCGGCCCTTGGTGTCCAGGATCGAGATCATCGGCAACCCGTGCCGCAGCCCGATCTCGAAGTCGTTCGGGTCGTGTGCGGGCGTGACTTTGACTGCGCCGGTACCGAATTCGGGGTCCACGTGCTCGTCGGCGACGACGACCAGCTCACGGTCGACGAAGGGATGCGCCAGTGTGGTGCCGACCAGGTGGCGGTATCGCGCGTCGTCCGGATGCACGGCGATCGCGGTGTCGCCGAGCATCGTCTCGACCCGGGTGGTCGCGACCACGATGTGCGGCTGCGAGTCGTCGAGCGAGCCGTAGCGGAACGACACCAGCTCGCCCTCGACGTCGAGGTAGTCGACCTCGATGTCGGAAATCGCGGTCTGAAGCACCGGCGACCAGTTGACCAGCCGCTCCGCCCGATAGATCAGCCCGGCGTCGTAGAGCCGCTTGAAGATGGTGCGGACCGCCCGCGACAGGCCCTCGTCCATGGTGAACCGGTCGCGGCTCCAGTCGACCCCGTCGCCGAGCCGGCGCATCTGGCCGCCGATGGCGCCGCCGGACTCGCGCTTCCAGTCCCAGACCTTCTCGACGAACAGCTCCCGGCCGAAGTCCTCTTTGGTCTTGCCGTCGACCGCGAGCTGCTTTTCCACCACGCTCTGGGTGGCGATGCCGGCGTGGTCCATGCCCGGCTGCCACAACACCTCATATCCCTGCATCCGCTTGCGGCGGGTCAGGGCGTCCATCATGGTGTGTTCGAGCGCGTGACCCATGTGCAGGCTGCCGGTCACGTTCGGCGGCGGCAACACGATCGAGTAGCCGGGCTTGGCGCTGGCCGGGTCCGCCGCGAAGTATCCGGCGTCGACCCACTTCTGGTAGATCGCGCCCTCGGCCGCAGCGGGATCCCACGACTTGGGCAGGTCGGTGGCGGGGCTGGGGCTGGCGGTCACCCGTCAATTCTAGGGAGCGCCGTTTACCCTCGTGTAAGTGCCCGAACCGTGAGCCGGGTCACCCCGCGAGCCGCTCAACCTGCAAGGACACACCCGCGGCGGGGAACCGGTCCAGCAGCGCGTCGCCCATCGCGGCCGCGGGCGTGAGGACGCCGTGCAGGTCCGGGAGCTTGTCACGGTCGAATGCCAGCGCCATGCCGCACTCCCCCAGCAGCACCGACGTCGCCTTGTAGCCCGGGTCGCCGCGCTGTTCCATGCGCGCCACGTAGCGGGCCCCGGTGCTGGTGGTGGTGTAGGTCTCGATGCGGTAGTAGCCGCGCTCGCGGGCGGACTCGCTCGGGCCGGTGCCCGGTTTGGGCACGATTCGCTCCACCAGCCGGCGCGGCAGCAGCCGGAAATAGCGGCTGCCCAGCCCGAAGGTCGCGGCGCCCACCCCGCCGACCACGGCGGAGGCCACCGGCGCGATCGGCGACGAGCCCAGGCTCAGGCTTTCGCTGTAGCGCAGCTGGCGGCCGTAGGCCCAGTCCAGCAATGCGTTGCTGCGCCGCACGATCCGGGTGTTGTAGGGCGCCATGACGAAGCCCGCGGTCCACAGCCCGCTCAGTTCCGGCGCGATCCGACGACCGCGACGCCAGGGCAGGTCGGGCTGCGGACCGATGTCGGGTTCGGCGCCGCGGTCGCTGCTGAGCGTGTACGGGTCGGCGAGTTGGCGGCGGGCCTCGGGATCGCGCGAGGCGGTGTCGAGCACCTCCAGCATCGACGCGACGGTGCCGCCGGACACCCCGCCCGAGAAGGAACGGACCACCAGGTCGGTGTCGGCGAGCTCGCCGGCGCCGTCGTCGCGCGCCGCGCGGTACAGCGCATACACACTGAGGTCCGAAGGCACGGAATCGAATCCGCACGCGTGCACGATGCGGGCGCCGGTATCCGCGGCCTGCTTGTGGAATTGGTCGATGCTGTCGCGGACGAACATCGCCTCCCCGGTCAGGTCGGCGTAGTCGGTGCCCGCCGCGGCGCAGGCGGCCACCAGCGGCAGCCCGTAGCGCGTGTAGGGCCCGACCGTGGTGATGACGACCTGGGTGCGCGCCGCCATCTCGTTCAGCGTCGAGGGCGATGAGGCGTCCGCGTTCAGGACGGGCCACGACCGCGCGGTTTCGCTCAGCGTGTCGCGGACGGCGCGCAGCCGGTCGGGCGACCGGCCGGCCAGGGCGATCCGTTTGTCCGGTGCCGAGCGGGCCAGGTAGTCGGCGGTGAGCTTCCCGACGAAGCCGGTCGCCCCGTACAGCACAATGTCGAATTCACGCGGCGTTGCGGTCACGGGCCCGACGCTACCCGACTACGGGGGTGGCGACCGCTGGAGACAAGGAGTGCCGGGCACGGGGCCCGGCACTCCTTATATGTGCGGCTTATATGTATGCCAGAAGCCGTCGGTCAGCCGCGGCGTCCGCACACCGGCCAGGCGCCGATGCCCTGAGAATGCAGCACGTTCTCGGCGACGCGGATCTGCTCCTCGCGGCTCGCGCCGGACGGGGAACCGCTACCGCCGTTCGCGCGCCAGGTGCTGGGCGTGAACTGCAGGCCGCCCGCGTAGCCGTTGCCGGTGCTGATGCTCCAGTTACCGCCCGACTCGCACTGCGCGATGGCGTCCCAGTTGACGCTGTACGCCCTGACGGGCGGGGGCGGCGGGACGTCCGGGCCAGGAGGCGGCGGAACGTTCGGGTCGAAGCCCACGGGCGCCGGCGGGGCATCCGGAGCCGGAGGGGCGTCCGGGGCCGGGGGCGGAGGCGCGTCCGGGGCCGGGGGCAGGGCTTCCGGGGCCGGAGGCGCGTCCGGCGCCGGGGCGTCCGGCGCGGGGGCGTCCGGGGCGGCAGCAGGAATGTTCGGGTCGAAGCTCACCGCTTCGTCTGCGTGGGCGGTGGCCGACGGGATGGTCACGAGCGTGCCCGTGACCGCGGCAAGCATGAGCGTCTTACGGACGTTCTGCAATATCTTTCCTTTCGCTGCGCGCGCGCCAAAGCAAGCCCACGCAGGTGGGCTGAAGGTGTTGGCTTGAATGCCTGCTTTGGAACGTGCCGTCTGGGTCAGGCACGACAGCGGCGGGCCAGGTATGCCCGGCGGGTTGTCACCCACCGACCACGGTTGGGCTCTCGCCGTCCGTGGCGCCGCTCACACGCGGGTCCGTGGATTCAGTTTTGTTGATTACTTTTCCGTAACCCGTTGCGGGCTAACAGGGACCGTAGAGAACGCCGGCGCGTTCGTCATCTTCGGAAATCGCAGATCTCGTTTCGGTAACGACGCGATCACGCGGTGATAGCAGGCCCATTCACGCAGGTCACGGTCGAATTTTCCGCGCGGGCGCGTCGGCCGGATCCGCAAACAAATGGTGAGCCTAATCACGCGTATTTTGTGAGCTGGCGCACGATTATTCGGGTCGATATTGCCGATTCGCCGCAGTGACAACGCATCTGCCTTCTCCGTCGGAAGGGGGCGCAGCGTACCGCATGCCGGCACCGCTTCTCACGTCGCCACGCGGGAAAGGCAAGGAAAAGTCGAGAGCCGCCGAATTGCGGTGTCTTACAGAGATATTCGTCCGTCACAGTCCCACCCAGCCGAGTCGGTCGATGAGACCTCGTGGATTGCGCCTTCTGGCAATAACTTTCGCTAAACGTGTTCAGCGACAAAATTTTTCAGGAATGGAGGCGACGTTGCCGCAGGCCGGGATCGCCTGGGGCGGATCCACCGGACGGCGCCAAGACGGCCGCGGGCATTTCCGCGAGGAATCCTTAAATCGACACTGCCCCAACGGATCACGACGGCTTACAGACCGGCGCAGCGGACGGCGTCAGGCCTGCAGCTGCGCCAGAGCGCGCAGGTCACTCTCCGAGTTGACGTTGGCCAGGAAACGCGATTCCGGCAGCACGATCTGCTGGGCGTCGGAGGCGTCGATCAAGGCACGCATCGAGCGGGCACCGGCGGCGACCAGGCCGTCGATCCGCTCGGCCAGATCGGTGCGATACACCGCGGCGAGGTAGTGACTGCGGCCGTCCCACGGCAGCACGATTTCGGCGTTGGTCTCGGTGGCCAGCCCGATCAGGTCGTCGATCAAACTCGCTGACAGCAGCGGCATGTCGACGGCGCAGACGAAGGCGAAGCGTGCGCCCGTTTCCGCCGCGGCGCGCAGGCCGCCCCCGGTCGCCGGCAGTGGCCCCTGGCCGCGCACCTCGTCGCGAAGCACGCGCGCCGGCACCTCGGGCAGCGGTTGCCCCGGCGCGGCCATCACGAAGATCGGCTCGCAGCGCTGAGAGACCACCCCGACCACGTGCTCGAGCAGCGTGGCGGCCCCGCCGGGACCCGGCAGGGTCGCCTTGTCGCGGCCCATTCGCCGCGATTCGCCGCCGGCCAGCACTATTCCAGCCAGGGACACTGTGGTGTCCGGCACCCGCTCGGCCACGTCAGTCGACGGTCCAGGTGTCGCGGCCCCGCAGCAGCGACTGCAGTGCCGCGGAGTCGAACGGCTTCGCCGACTGGGCCGCCTGAATCTGCGAGCGGGCCGCGTCGTCGTAGGTGGGCCGGTTGATGTTGCGGAAGATGCCCAGCACCGTGTGCTCGAGGTTCTGATCCGACAGCCGCGACAGGGCGAACGCGTAGGCCGAGTTGTCGCTGTGCGCGTCGTGCACCACGATCTCGTCGACGGAGACGTCGGCGGTCTTGGCCACCTCCAGGCCGAAGCCGGACTTCACCACGCAGTATTCGCCGTTGGCGCCGAACACAATTGGCTCGCCGTGACGGACGTTGATGACCCGCTCCTCGGCGCCTTCCTTGCGCAGCGCGTCGAACGAGCCGTCGTTGAAGATCGGGCAGTCCTGCAGGATCTCGACGACGGCGGCGCCCCGGTGCCCGGCGGCGGCGCGCAGCACCTCGGTCAGGCCGTTGCGGTCGGAGTCCAGCGCGCGGCCGACGAAGGTCGCCTCGGCGCCCAGGGCCAGCGACACCGGGTTGAACGGGTGGTCCAGCGACCCCATCGGGGTCGACTTCGTGACCTTGCCGACCTCCGAGGTGGGCGAGTACTGCCCCTTGGTCAGCCCGTAGATCCGGTTGTTGAACAGCAGGATGGTGATGTTGACGTTGCGGCGCAGCGCGTGGATCAGGTGGTTACCGCCGATCGACAGGGCGTCGCCGTCGCCCGTGACCACCCACACCGACAGGTCCTCGCGGGCCAGCGCCAGGCCGGTGGCGATGGCGGGCGCACGGCCGTGGATCGAGTGGAATCCGTAGGTCTCGAGGTAGTAGGGGAAGCGGCTCGAGCAGCCGATGCCGCTGATGAACACGATGTTCTCGCGGCGCAACCCGAGGTCCGGCAGGAAGTTGCGGATGGTGTTGAGGATGACGTAGTCCCCGCAGCCCGGGCACCAACGCACCTCCTGGTCGCTGGTGAAGTCCTTGGACTTCTGGGGCTGGTCCTCGGCGGACAAGGTGGGGACCCCGTCGTTCTTGGTCAACTTCGGGGTCACACCGAGGTCTTTGCCCGCCAGATTGCCGATCAGGTCAGTCACGAGCGCCGCTCCTCCTCATCGCTTCGCTCTGCGTCGGCGCCGGCACGAATCATGCGCCCGCCCCAACCGTTGCCGCCGCCATTCTGGCGACCATCGTCTTGTCGTTCTCGACTTCGGCCAACGTCCCGCCGAGCGCGGCGCGGATGACGCGGCCGATCTCGTCGGCCAGGAACGCGACACCCTGCACCTTGCTGACCGACTGCACGTCGACCAGGTACTTGCCGCGCAGCACCAACGCCAGTTGGCCCAGGTTCATTTCGGGCGCCACCACCTGCGGGTAGCGCCGCAGCACCTCGCCCAGGTTGGCCGGGAAGGGGTTGAGGTAGCGCAGGTGCGCGTGCGCCACCTTGATGCCCTTGCGCCGGGCGCGCCGGCAGGCCTCGCCGATCGGGCCGTAGGAGCTGCCCCATCCGATCAGCAGCAGCTCGGCGTCGCCGGTCGGATCGTCGACCTCGAGATCGGGAACGGAGATGCCGTCGATCTTGGCCTGCCGCAACCGGACCATGAGGTCGTGGTTGACCGGCTCGTAGGAGATGTTGCCCGAGCCGTTCGCCGCTTCCAGACCGCCGATGCGGTGCTCGAGCCCCGGCGTGCCGGGAACGGCGAACTGCCGGGCCAGCGTCTCCGGGTCACGGGCGTAGGGCTGGAACGGTTCGTCGGGCTTGGCGAAGGCGTGCGTAATGCGCGGCAGCGTGCTGACGTCCGGAATGCGCCAGGGCTCCGAGCCGTTGGCGATCGCGCCGTCGGACAACACGATCACCGGGGTGTGGTACGAGACCGCGATGCGCGCGGCCTCGAGCGCGGTTTCAAAGCAGTCCGACGGCGACCGGGGCGCGAGGATCGCCACCGGCGACTCGCCGTTGCGGCCGTACAGCGCCTGCAGCAGGTCGGCCTGTTCGGTCTTGGTGGGCAGCCCGGTCGAGGGCCCGCCGCGCTGCACGTCGACGACGAGCAACGGGAGTTCGGTCATCACGGCCAGCCCGAGCGCCTCGGACTTGAGCGAAATGCCCGGCCCCGACGTGGTGGTTACGCCCAGCGCGCCGCCGTAGGAGGCGCCGATCGCCGCGCAGATGCCGCCGATTTCGTCCTCCGCCTGGAAGGTCAGCACGTTGAAGTTCTTGTGCTTGGACAGCTCGTGCAGGATGTCGGAGGCCGGCGTGATCGGGTAGCTGCCGAGCAGGACCGGGATGTCCGCGAGCTGGCCGGCCGCGACGATGCCGTACGCCAGTGCGGTGTTTCCCGAGATCTGGCGGTATTCGCCCGACGGGAGGGTCGCCCGGGACACCTCGTAGGTGGTGCCGAACGCCTCGGTCGTCTCGCCGTAGTTCCAGCCGGCCTTCAGCGCCAGCACGTTGGTCTCCGCGACCTCGGGCTTGCGGGCGAACTTCTCCCGGATGAACTTCTCGCTGGTTTCGATCGGCCGCCCGTACATCCACGACAGCAGGCCCAGCGCGAACATGTTCTTGGCGCGCTGGCCATCCTTCTTCGTCGCGCCGATGGCCTCGACCGCGCCGAGCGTCAGCGTCGTCATCGCGACGGAATGCACGACGTAGTCGGACAACTCGTCGGTCTCGAGCGGGTTGGTGACGTAACCCACCTTGGTCAGGTTGCGCTTGGTGAACTCGTCGGAGTTCGCGATCACCATGCCGCCGCGGGGCAGGTCGCCGATATTGGCCTTGAGCGCAGCCGGATTCATCGCGACGAGCACGTCCGGCCGGTCGCCGGCGGTCAAGATGTCGTAGTCGGCGATCTGAATCTGGAAGGACGAGACACCGGGCAGGGTGCCTGCGGGGGCGCGGATCTCGGCGGGATAGTTCGGCTGGGTCGCCAGGTCGTTGCCGAAAAGCGCTGCCTCCGAAGTGAACCGGTCGCCGGTGAGCTGCATGCCGTCTCCGGAGTCACCGGCGAAGCGAATGACGACCTGTTCGAGGCGCTGACGGGCAGATCCGTTCGGGGAAGCCCCGTTCTGTGAGTCTGATCCGGCTCCGCTGCCGTTCGGATCCACGTCTTTGCCCTCCATTTGTTCACCGGACAGACAGTTCGCGCAGCTTCAGGTTACGCGTCGGCGAAGGGAGTCTCCGGCCATCACGGTTTTATGTCACTGGCGGTACCAATTATGGCACTGATTTTCGATCGCCATGGCCGACTCCGCCGCGTCATCTCGGCCGCGTTCTCGGGCAAAAGGCGACGTCAGCGCCGTCTACTGACGAGTAGCCCAGCAAACTGTGGTGTTGGTCACGTCTTGCGCGTTACCCAACCGTCGTTCATACCGTGTCTGCTTCCGGATGCCGCGCCTCCGCCGCCGCTTTTGGCCGCCGCCGTTTCCGGCATCGCAACCAGATACAACACGAACCCGGCGCCGCCAGAGCACCCAAGAACGCGAAGGCGACGTTGTAGCCGGCCGCGACCACGATCGAGCCCGCGACGAGGTTCGACACCGCGGCGCCGACGCCCGTCGCGGCGGTCACCGCCCCCAGGCTGACGTTGAAGCGACCGGTCCCGTGCGTCACGTCCTGCACGACGAGGGGAAACAGCGCGCCGAACACGCCGGCCCCGACGCCGTCCAGCAGCTGCACGCTCACCAGCCAATAGGGGTTGTCCGAGAGCGTGTAGAGAAAGCCACGGGCGGCCAGGACGGCGAACCCGGCCAAAAAGATCGGCTTGCGGCCCCAGGAATCGGCCTTGGCGGGGCGTGCTGGGGAGGTCCAGGAGCTAGTTAGGCGCTCTTGTCGCGACGCTCGGTGCGCGACGGCTTGCGCGGCACGATCGTCGGCAACACGTTGTCCTGCACGGTCTCCTTGGTCACCACGACCTTGGCGACGTCGTCGCGGCTCGGGATGTCGTACATCACCGGCAGCAGGACTTCTTCCATGATGGCGCGCAGGCCGCGCGCGCCGGTGCCGCGGTGGATCGCCTGATCCGCGATCGCCTCCAGGGCGTCGTCGGTGAACTCGAGCTCCACGCCGTCCATCTCGAAGAGCCGCAGGTACTGCTTGACCAACGCGTTCTTCGGCTCGGACAGGATCTTGACCAGCGATTCGCGGTCCAGGTTGGTGACTGAGGCGACCACCGGCAGCCGGCCGATGAACTCCGGGATCAGGCCGAACTTGATCAAGTCCTCGGGCATGACCTCGGCGAAGTGGTCGGTGGTGTCGATCTCGGCCTTCGAGCGGACCTCGGCGCCGAAGCCCAGGCCCCGCTTGCCGACGCGCTCGTAGATGATCTTCTCCAGGCCGGCGAACGCCCCCGCGACGATGAACAGCACGTTGGTGGTGTCGATCTGGATGAACTCTTGGTGCGGGTGCTTGCGGCCGCCCTGCGGGGGAACCGACGCCTGGGTGCCCTCCAAAATCTTCAGCAGGGCCTGCTGCACGCCCTCCCCGGAGACGTCGCGGGTGATCGACGGGTTCTCGCTCTTGCGGGCGATCTTGTCGACCTCGTCGATGTAGATGATGCCCGTCTCGGCGCGCTTCACGTCGTAGTCGGCGGCCTGGATGAGCTTGAGCAGGATGTTCTCGACGTCCTCACCGACGTAGCCGGCCTCGGTCAGGGCGGTCGCGTCGGCGATGGCGAACGGGACGTTGAGCATCTTGGCGAGCGTCTGGGCCAGGTACGTCTTGCCGCAGCCGGTGGGACCGAGCATCAAGATGTTGGACTTGGTCAACTCGACCGGCTCGTGGCGCGAGTCCCGGCCCTTTTCCCCGGCCTGGATCCGCTTGTAGTGGTTGTAGACCGCGACCGCCAGCGTCCGCTTGGCGGTGTCCTGCCCGATGACGTAGCCCTCGAGGAACTCCCGGATCTCGATCGGTTTGGGGAGCTCATCGAGCTTCACGTCGTCGGCGTCGGCAAGCTCCTCTTCGATGATCTCGTTGCAGAGATCGATGCACTCATCGCAGATGTACACACCGGGGCCAGCAATGAGTTTCTTGACCTGCTTCTGGCTCTTCCCGCAGAACGAGCACTTCAGCAGGTCCCCGCCGTCTCCGATGCGTGCCATGGTGCGTCAGTGCCTACTTCCTCTTCGCCGTTGGACTTCCCTGTCCCGCATGTATTCACCGACGCTACCCGCTTGATCGGGCCCGCCGCGACCATAAACGCCGAATCGCGCCCATGGTATTTGCGGGAGTTCATGCCGCTTCCGTATGGAGGAAAGATATAGCCAGACGGTGCCCGTCGCTCGCGAAAGACGCGCTTTGCGTGTCTTTGGCGTGTCGCGGTTGTAATGCGACCGAGTCCGGCGGCCGCCCGATCCCGCCTCCGACGGAGGTGCCGACCCGACCCCGAGACGATCACACGAGGCGTGGGTGAACCCCCAAGAAATCACCCTACAGTGGCCACGTGGGTTTGGCCGTGGGCTTGCGGTGGCCCAGCGGAACCGTGGTGCTCGATGGCGGCTTGGCCACCGAGCTGGAAGCGCGCGGCCATGACCTGTCCGACCGGTTGTGGTCGGCCAGGCTGCTCGCGGACGCCCCACGCGAGATCGTCGCCGTCCACGCCGCCTACTTTCGCGCGGGGGCCACGATCGCGACGACGGCCAGCTACCAGGCGTCGTTCGAGGGTTTCGCGGCGCGCGGACTGGATCGTCGGGAAACCGACCTGCTGTTGCGCCGCAGCGTCGAGCTCGCGAAGGCCGCGCGGGACGAGGCCGGCGCGGCGGGCCTGCTCGTCGCGGCCTCGGTCGGACCGTACGGCGCGGCGCTGGCCGACGGCTCGGAATACCGCGGACGCTACGGCCTGTCGGTCGGGGCCTTGGCGCGCTGGCATCGGCCCCGGCTGGAGACCCTGGCGGACGCCGGGGCCGACGTCCTCGCCTGCGAGACCGTTCCCGACGTCGACGAGGCGGAAGCGTTGGTCGACGTGGTGCGCTCGGTCGGGATGCCGGCGTGGCTGAGCTACACCATCGACGGGGCCCGTACCCGCGCCGGGCAACCGCTGACCGAGGCCTTCGCGGTGGCCGCGGGCGTCGACGAGATCGTGGCCGTCGGGGTCAACTGCTGCGCGCCCGACGACGTGTTGCCCGCGATCGCGAGCGCATCGGAGATCGGCAAGCCCGTCATCGTCTATCCGAACAGCGGCGAACGCTGGGACGGTCGCGCGTGGGTCGGCCCGCGCACGTTCGCGACGGGGCTTGCGGCGCAGTGGGTTTCGGCGGGCGCCCGCATTGTCGGCGGCTGCTGCCGGGTCGGCCCGGTGGACATCGCCGAGCTGGCCCCCTTGCGCCGAGCGTGCAACCAGGGCGAAAAATCAGCCTTGGGCTCAAGGGGTGATTGCAACACTTCGTAGTTAGGGGTGTTGATGACGGGTGAGCCTCAGCTGTTGGCGGTGCAGCGTCGGTATTGGGAATTGATCGCGGCGGGGTTGTCGTCGGAGGATGCCGGGGGTGCGGTCGGCGTGTCGGCGACGTGCGGGAGCAAGTGGTTTCGCAGATTTGGTGGCGTGAATCCACGATGGGTTGTCCCTGAGGGGCAGAAACGGCCGCGGCTGTCTGCGGATGAGCGCGAACAGATCATGATCGGCGCGGCTCAAGGCGAGTCGATCCGCTCGATGGCACGTCGGTTGGGCCGGGCCCCTTCGACGATCATGCGCGAGATCGCCCACAACGGCGTGATGCGAGGGTATGTGGGCCGGTATCGCGCCCGGTATCGCTTCGGAGCCCGCCGGGCCGGCTGGGACGCGAAATCAGGCTATTCGGCGCGGATTGCTCAGCTGCGCAGTGAGCAGCGAGCGCGCCGGCCTAAGACCGGCAAGCTGGGTCGCTGCCCGGTCTTGCGCACCGAGGTGCAAGCGTGGTTAGCCAAGAAGTACAGCCCCGAGCAGATCGCTTCGGTGTTGGCCAAGACTTATCCCGATCGCCCGGAGATGCAGGTGTCCCACGAAACCATCTACAAGGCGCTCTACGTGCAAGGACGCGGGGAACTGCGCCGCGAGTTGACCAAGTGTTTGCGGACCGGGCGGGCCTTACGCAAGCCACGTGCCAGGGTCGGCGCCCGCACTGGCTGTGGCCGCATCCCGGGCATGGTCAACATCAGCGAGCGGCCCGCCGAGGCTGCTGACCGCGCGGTGCCCGGGCACTGGGAGGGCGATCTGATCCTGGGCAAAAACCAGCATTCCCAGATCGGCACCCTGGTGGAACGCTCCACCGGATTCGTGCAACTGCTGCACCTGCCCGCCCGGCGCGATCCCGACACGGTGGCTGAGGCGATGATCACCACCATCAAAACCCTGCCTGAAGCGCTGCGCCGCTCGCTGACCTGGGATCAAGGCCACGAGATGCTGCGCCATGCCCGCATCAGTATCGACGCCGGCATCGACATCTACTTCTGCGATCCGCACTCACCCTGGCAGCGTGGCAGCAACGAGAACACCAATGGCCTTCTGCGCCAATACTTCCCGAAAGGCACCGACTTATCCGTGCACTCGGTGGACTACCTCGCCGAGGTTGCCGCCGAACTCAACGAACGCCCACGTAAACGCTTCGGTTGGGACAGCCCCGCCCAGGTCCTCAACCGGCTACTGTCAACTCCGACAGGAACCACTGTTGCAACCAAACCTTGAAACCGCCGCCGAAAACTCGCCGTGAGTGCACGCTCGGCGAAAAGAGGCTACGCGCTCTGGGCGGAAAGCTTCCGGTACTCCAGCACGGTGTCGATGATCCCGTAGTCCTTGGCCTCTTCGGCGGTCAGGATCTTGTCCCGGTCGGTGTCCTTGCGGACCGTCGCGGCGTCCTTGCCGGTGTGGCGGGCCAGCGTGGTCTCCATCAGGGTGCGCATCCGCTCGATCTCGGCGGCCTGAATTTCCAGGTCGGAGAACTGCCCCTGGATGACGCCCTGCAGCGAAGGCTGGTGGATCAGCACCCGGGCGTTGGGCAGCGCCATCCGCTTGCCCGGGGTCCCGGCGGCCAGCAGCACCGCGGCCGCCGAGGCGGCCTGCCCCAGGCACACCGTCTGGATGTCGGCGCGCACGTACTGCATGGTGTCGTAAATCGCCATCAGCGAGGTGAATCCGCCGCCGGGCGAGTTGATGTACATGGTGATGTCGCGGTCGGGGTCCAGCGACTCGAGCACCAGCAACTGCGCCATGATGTCGTTCGCCGACGCGTCGTCCACCTGGACGCCGAGAAAGATGATGCGTTCCTCGAACAGCTTGTTGTAGGGATTCGACTCCTTGACGCCGAAGCTGGAGTGCTCGATGAACGACGGCAGGATGTAGCGCGCCTGGGGCTGGGTTTCGGGGTTCACTGGGCTTCTCCATTGGTGATGTGGGCGGCGCGGGTGATGATGTGGTCGACGAAGCCGTATTCCAGGGCTTCCTGCGCGGTGAACCAGCGGTCGCGGTCGGAATCCGCCTCGATGCGTTCGATCGACTGGCCGGTGAATTCGGCGTTCAGCCGGAACATTTCCTTCTTGATGACGTGGAACTGCTCGGCCTGAATGGCGATGTCCGCCGCGCTCCCGGTCACCCCGCCCAGCGGCTGGTGCATCAGGATGCGGGCGTGCGGCAGCGCGTACCGCTTGCCCTTGGTGCCCGCGGCCAACAGGAACTCGCCCATCGAGGCGGCCATGCCCATCGCGTAGGTGGCGATGTCGCACGGCGCCAGCACCATGGTGTCGTAGATCGCCATGCCGGCACTGATCGAGCCGCCGGGCGAGTTGATGTAGAGCGAGATGTCTTTGGTGGAGTCCTCGGCGGCGAGCAGCAGAATCTGCGCGCACAGCCGATTGGCGATTTCGTCGCTCACCTCCGAACCCAGGAAGATGATGCGCTCGGACAGCAAGCGCTCATAGACGGAGTCCGTGAGGTTGAGACCCTGCGAGTTTGAACGCATGTCAGTCACGACCGGGGTACCTGCTTTCTGTCAAATCTGTCTACACCGACACTAACCAACCGGGCCCGCCGTTTCGCGGCCACGCGCCCCTGAAACGGGCGCGTTCGCTCACAGCGTCATCGCGCGGTCACTCCTCGGCGTCGGCCTTCGTGGATTCTTCGGCGTCACCGGAGATGTCATCGGCGGCCTCGTCCGCCCCCGCGCGCTTGCCGAAGAACTCGTCGGTGTCGACGGTGTTTCCGGCGGTGTCGGTGACCGTCGCCGCGCGGATCACCTCGGCGATGGCCAGCGCCCGGCGCACATCGGCGAACATGGCCGGCAGCTGGTTGTTCTCCTGAAGGTAGGCGACGAGCTGCTGGGGCTCGATGCCGTACTGGCGCGACGTGGCCACCAGCCGCTCGGTCAGGTCGTCCTGGCCGACCTGGACCTCGAGCTCGTCGGCGAGCGCGTCGAGCAGCAGCTGCCGTTTGACGTCGGTCTCGGCGGCGGTGCGCGTCTCGGTCTCGAACTCCTCGCGCGACTTCCCTTGCTGGGCGAGCACCTCGTCGAGCTTGGATTCGTCGTGGTCGAGGCTGTGCAGGGCGTTGTGCAGCGCGCTGTCGACCTGCGCCTTCACGATCGCTTCGGGCAGCGGGATGTCGACCTGCTCGAGCAGCGTGTCGATCGCGGCGTCGCGGATGGCTTCGGCCTGCTGCGCCCGCTTGGTCCGGCCGACCTGCTCGCGCAGGTTGGACCGCAGCTCCTCGATGGTGTCGAATTCGCTGGCCAATTGGGCGAACTCGTCGTCGGGCTCGGGCAGCTCGCGCTGTTTGACCGACTTGACCGTGACGGTCACCTGCGCGTCCTTGCCGGCGTGCTCGCCGGTGGCCAACTGCGCGGTGAACTCCTTGGATTCGTCGACGGACAACCCGACCAGCGCCTCGTCGAGGCCCGCGATGAGCCGGCCGGAGCCGACCTCGTGGGACAGCCCCTGCGCGGTGGCGCCCGGCACCTCTTCGCCGTCGATGGTGGCCGACAGGTCGATGGAGACGAAGTCGCCGTCGGCGACCGGCCGGTCCACCCCGGTCAGGGTGCCGAATCGGGCCCGCAGGGACTGCAGTTCGGCGTCGACGTCGTCGTCACTGATCTCGATCGGGTCCACCGAGATGGTCAGCGAACCCGGGTCCGGCAGGGTGAGCTTGGGCCGGATGTCGACCTCGGCGGTGAACGCCAGCTCCTCGCCGTACTCCTTCTTGGTGACCTCGATCTCGGGCTGGCCCAGCGGGTGCACCTCCGACTCGGCGACCGCCTGTCCGTACCGCGCGGGCAGCGCGTCGGTGACGACCTGGTCGAGCATCGCCTCGCGGCCGAAGCGGGCCTCCAGCAACTTCGCCGGCGCCTTGCCGGGCCGGAAGCCGGGCAAGCGCACCTGCCTGGCCAACTCCTTGTAGGCCCGCTGGAAGTCCGGCTCGAGTTCGGAGAACGGGACCTCCACATTGATGCGCACCCGGGTGGGGCTCAACTGCTCGACGGTGCTCTTCACGGGTGTGCTCCTCGGTGCTCGTTCCTGGTCGTCGGTGGGCCGCGCAGCGTGCGGCCGGTCGTGCTGGTCGGGGTGACAGGATTTGAACCTGCGGCCTTCCGCTCCCAAAGCGGATGCGCTACCAAGCTGCGCTACACCCCGCGCTGACCTCGATGATCCTAAGGCCCCGCAAAGCCAGGTCCGTCACAGGCTTGGGCGGCGACCTCGCGGACCTCACGGAGTGATCACAAAGCCGCGTCGATTAGATTTGATCTTCGTCGCCAGCTACAGTCACGCTCGACTAAATACATGCGGGCGTAGCTCAATGGTAGAGCCCTAGTCTTCCAAACTAGCTACGCGGGTTCGATTCCCGTCGCCCGCTCGGGGCTAACTATCTGCTCGATAGAGAGGCGCCATGAGCGACCTGACGACGGACCCGTCGATCCATGGCTCATGCGCGTCGGATTTCGTCGGGGTTCGCGACGCGTTCGAGCGCAATTTCACCCTGCGCGACGAGGTCGGTGCGGCCGTCGCGGTGTGGGTGGACGGGTCTCTCGTCGTCAACCTGTGGGGCGGCTGGGCCGACGCGGCCCGCACCCGGCCCTGGCAGCAGAACACCCTGACCACGGTGTTGTCCGGCACGAAGGGCCTGTCGGCCACCTGCGTGCACCAACTGGCCGACCGCGGCGAGCTGGACCTGCAGGCGCCGGTGGCCCACTACTGGCCCGAGTTCGCTCAGGCGGGCAAACAGGACATCACGCTGGCGATGGTGATGAGCCACCGCTCCGGCGTGATCGGGCCGCGCACCCGGATGCGCTGGGAGCAGGTCGCGGATTGGGACTACGTCTGCGAACAGCTGGCCGCCGCCGAGCCCTGGTGGGAGCCGGGCACCGCGCAGGGCTACCACATGACCACCTTCGGCTTCATCATGGGCGAGGTGTTCCGCCGGGTCACGGGCCGCACGATCGGTCAGTACCTGCGGACCGAGATCGCCGAACCGTTCGGCGCCGACGTCCACATCGGGCTGCCGCTGGCCGAACAGCACCGCTGCGCCGAGCGGATCAACAAGCCGCACGCCCGGGACCTGCTGGCCGACGCGAAGGCGCCGGGCTGGCCGACCAGCCTGGCCGAGCACCCCAAGGCGGGCCTGTCCGTCTCGATGGGATTCGCCCCCGACGACGAGCTCGGCTCACACGATCTGGGCCTGTGGCGCGAACTCGAGTTCCCCGGCACCAACGGTCAGGTGTCGGCGCTGGGGTTGGCGACCTTCTACAACGCGCTCGCCCAGGAGAAGGTGCTCAGCCGCGAGCACATGGACCTGGTGCGGGTCTGTCAGGGCGGGCTGGAAACCGACCTGGTGCTGGGGCCGCGGGTCGCCGACCACGGCTGGGGTCTCGGATACATGCTCAACCAACGCTGCGTCAACGGACCCAACCCGCGGATCTTCGGCCACGGCGGGCTGGGCGGCTCGTTCGGGTTCGTCGATCTCGAGCACCGCATCGGCTACGCCTATGTGGCGAATCACTTCGACCCCACCAAGGCCAACGCCGACCCCCGCAGCCTGGTCCTGTCGAACGCGGTCTACTCCGTGCTGGGTGTCATCTAGCGGCGCCGTTAATGGCCGCCGCCACCGCCGCCACCGCCGCCGTGTCCACCACCGCCGGGGCCACCCCCGCCGGGGCCACCGGGACCGCCGGGCCCACCCGGTCCGCCGGGCCCACCGGGACCGCCCAACCCACCGGGACCGCCGGGTCCGCCGGGGTTGAGGTACGGATTAGGCCCGGGTCCGCGCCAATTGTCGTGGCAATTCCCGGTGTCCCAGTTGTCGCCCCAGCCGGGGTCCCAGAAATCGCCGGGGCACCACTGCGGGAACGGAGCGGGATGCGCCTGCGCGTCGGTCGCGACGCCCAGCCCCGCCAAGCCCAGACCCGCGATGGCGGAAATCGTTGCTGCTGATCGAGCGAGAGTCTTCATGGAGACAACACATGCCCACCTCGATTGAATTCAAACCGGAGGCGGCGATGTTTCGCCATTATTTTTGGCAGGTCGGACACCAGAACACGTTGCGGCCCTCCAGCACGGTCGTGCGGATCGGGGCTTTGCACACGCGGCACGGTTCGCCGGAGCGCCGGTAGACGTAGGTGCGGGGGCGGTCGGGGCGATACGAGGGCGCGCCGTGGTCGTGTTCGGGCCGCACCACGATGATCTTGCCCCGGCGCAACCCGACCTTCATCAGTGCCACCAGATCAATCCAGGCCGCATCGAATTCGTCCTCGCCGACGTCGCGGCCGGGGCGGAAGGGGTCGATGCCGTGGCGGTACAGCAACTCGCTGCGGTACACGTTGCCCACGCCGGCCATGACGGTCTGATCCATCAACAGTGCCCCAATGGGCCTGCGCGACTTGGCAATTCGCTTCCACGCCCACGACGGATCGGCGTCGCCGCGCAGCGGATCGGGACCCAGCCGGGCCAACACGTCGCTGACCTGCCCTTCGTCGATCACCTCGCACACCGTCGGGCCGCGCAGGTCCGTGCCGTAGTCGGCGCCGATCATGCGCATCCGCACCTGCCCGACCGCCTCGGGAAACGACCCGTCGTCGGGACGTTCCCATTCGGTGAAGGCGCCGTACAGGCCGAGATGCACGTGCACGATGGGGCCACCGGCGTAGTGGTGAAACAGGTGTTTGCCCCACGCGCTGGTGCGTTGCAACACCCGGCCGTCGACCGCCGCGGCCGCGTCGGCGAAGCGGCCCTGCGGGCTGGACACTGACACCGGCGCGCCGGCGTAGCGGCGTTGGTGCAGCCGGGCCAGCCGGTGCAGGGTATGCCCTTCGGGCACGCGCGGACCTTTCCAGCGTCAGCCCGCCGCGCCGGGTAGCGGCGGGG
Organism: Mycobacterium intracellulare ATCC 13950; assembly: GCF_000277125.1. Taxonomy (NCBI): domain Bacteria; kingdom Bacillati; phylum Actinomycetota; class Actinomycetes; order Mycobacteriales; family Mycobacteriaceae; genus Mycobacterium; species Mycobacterium intracellulare. The sequence goes on along the minus strand of NC_016946.1, from coordinate 1,843,445 downwards.
CTTGGTGGGTGCGTTCGTATTCGGCGAGGATGTCGATACGCCGTTGGTGGCGTTCGGCTTTCGACCATGGCGTGGTCACGAAGGCGTCGACGATGGCGAGCGCCTCGGCCACCGTGTGCATGCGACCGCCGATGCCGATCAGTTGCGCGTTGTTGTGTTCGCGGGCCAGGCTTGCGGTTTCGACGCTCCAGGCCAGCGCGCACCGGGCGCCGGGCACCTTGTTGGCCGCGATCTGCTCGCCGTTGCCCGACCCGCCCAGCACGATGCCCAGGCTGTCCGGGTCGGCCACCGTGCGCGTCGCGGTCGCGATGCAGAAGGCCGGGTAATCGTCGTCGGCGTCGTAGGTGAAGGCGCCGCAATCGATCGGCTCGTGGCCGGACTTTGCGAGGTGCTCGATGATCTGCTGCTTGAGCTCGAATCCGGCGTGGTCAGAGCCGAGGTAGACGCGCATGCCCGCAATCCTTACACAGCCGCGCGACGGCCCGAGCGCGCTAGGCGAAGTCGGGCTTCTCGGTGCGGCTGCGCTTGAGCTCGAAGAAGTGCGGGTAGGACGCGAAGGCCACCGAGGCGTCCCACAGCTTGCCCGCTTCCTCACCGCGCGGAATCTTCGAGAGCACCGGACCGAAGAACGCCACATCGTTGACGTGGATGGTGGGCGTGCCGACATCATCGCCGACCGCGTCCATCCCGGCGTGGTGGCTCTTGCGCAGCGCCTCGTCGTAGGCGTCGCTGTCGGCGGCGTCGGCCAACTCGGCCGGCAGGCCCACCTCGGCCAGCGACTGCTTGATCACGTCGTCCAGTTCTTTGTTGTCCTCGTTGTGAATCCGGGTTCCCATCGCGGTGTACAGCGGCGCCAGCACCTCGGCGCCGTGGGCCTGTTCGGCCGCGATCGCCACCCGCACCGGGCCGAAGGCCTTCGCCAAGCGTTCGCGGTATTCGTCGGGCAGGCCCTCGCGGTTTTCGTTGAGCACCGCCAGGCTCATCACGTGGAAGTTCACCTCGATGTCGCGAACCTTTTCCACCTCGAGGATCCAGCGCGAGGTGATCCACGCCCACGGGCACAGCGGATCGAACCAGAAATCGGCCTTGTTCTTCGCGGGCGCGTTGTCGGGCATGTCCTGTCCTCTCGTCGGTTGAAAGTCTGATCTGCACAACCGTAGGCCTCTCGCTCCTGTTCCCGGTTCGCCCGACCCGTAAGTTGGACACGTGGCACTCCCCAACCTCACCCGCGAACAAGCCGTCGAGCGCGCTTCGCTGATCACCGTCGCCAGCTACCAGATCGACCTCGACCTCACCGACTCCCACGGCGGTCCCGGCGAACGGACCTTCCGCTCGGTGACCACGGTGGTGTTCGACGCCCTCGCCGGCGCCGACACGGTCATCGACATCGCCGCCGACACGGTGCGCGGCGCCACGCTCAACGGTCGCGACCTCGACGTCTCCGGATACGACGAATCCACCGGCATCGAGTTGCGTGGCCTGGCCGACCGCAACGTCGTCGTGGTCGACGCGGACTGCCGCTACTCCAACACCGGTGAGGGTCTGCACCGGTTCGTCGACCCGGTCGACAACGAGACCTACCTGTACTCCCAATTCGAAACCGCCGACGCCAAGCGCATGTTCGCCTGCTTCGACCAGCCCGACCTCAAGGCGACCTTCGACGTGCGGGTGACCGCGCCCCGGCACTGGAAGGTGATCTCCAACGGCGCGACGGTGTCGGTGACCGACGGCCTGCACACCTTCGCCACCACCCCGCGGATGAGCACCTACCTGGTCGCCCTGATCGCCGGCCCGTACGCCGAGTGGAAGGACGCCTACACCGACGAACACGGCGAAATTCCGCTGGGCATCTACTGCCGGGCGTCGCTGGCGCCCTACATGGATGCCGAGCGGCTCTTCACCCAGACCAAGCAGGGATTCGGCTTCTACCACAAGAACTTCGGCTTGCCCTACGCCTTCGGGAAATACGATCAGCTGTTCGTCCCCGAGTTCAACGCCGGCGCAATGGAAAACGCCGGCGCGGTGACCTTCCTGGAGGACTACGTCTTCCGCAGCAAGGTCACCAGGGCGTCCTACGAACGTCGCGCCGAGACCGTGCTGCATGAGATGGCCCACATGTGGTTCGGGGATCTGGTCACCATGGCGTGGTGGGACGACCTGTGGCTGAACGAGTCCTTCGCGACGTTCGCGTCGGTGCTATGCCAAAGCGAGGCAACCGAATTCACCGAAGCATGGACCACGTTCGCGACGGTCGAAAAGTCGTGGGCCTACCGTCAGGACCAGTTGCCCTCGACCCATCCGATCGCCGCCGACATTCCGGACCTGGCCGCGGTCGAGGTGAACTTCGACGGCATCACCTACGCCAAGGGCGCGTCGGTGCTCAAACAGCTCGTCGCCTACGTCGGGCTCGAGCACTTCCTGGCCGGGCTGCGCGACTACTTCCGCACCCACGCGTTCGGCAACGCCACGTTCGACGATCTGGTCGCCGCGCTGGAGAAGGCGTCGGGGCGCGACCTGTCCGACTGGGGGCAGCAGTGGCTGAAGACGACCGGGCTCAACACGCTGCGGCCCGATTTCGACGTCGACGGTGACGGCAGGTTCACGCGGTTCGCGGTGACCCAGAGCGGAGCCGCCCCGGGCGCCGGCGAGACCCGGGTGCACCGGCTGGCCATCGGCGTCTACGACGATGACGGGTCGGGAAAGCTGGTGCGGGTGCGCCGCGAGGAGCTCGACGTCGAGGGCCCGGTGACGGAAGTGCCTGCGTTGGTTGGGGTTTCGCGGGGCCAATTGGTTCTGGTCAATGACGATGACCTGACGTACTGCTCGTTGCGGCTGGACGCCGAGTCCCTGCGCACCGCCCTGGGTCGCATCGCCGACATCGCCGAGCCGCTGCCCCGCTCGCTGGTTTGGTCGGCGGCCTGGGAGATGACGCGCGAGGCCGAGCTGCGGGCCCGCGATTTCGTGGCCCTGGTGGCGGGCGGCGTGCACGCCGAAACCGAGGTCGGGGTGGCGCAGCGGCTGCTGCTTCAGGCGCAGACGGCGCTGACGTCCTACGCCGAGCCCGGCTGGGCGCGCGAGGAGGGCTGGCCGCAGTTCGCCGACCGGCTGCTGGAATTGGCGCGCGCCGCGCAGCCCGGATCGGATCACCAGCTCGCCTTCGTCAACACGCTGTGCTCGTCGGTGCTGTCGACGCGCCATGTGGTGACGCTGGCCGACCTGCTCGACCGCTCCCCCGAAGACCTGGGATTGCCGGGCCTCGAGATCGACACCGACCTGCGGTGGCGGATTGTCACCGCGCTGGCCACCGCCGGCGACATCGACGCCGACGGGCCCGCCACGCCGTTCATCGACGCCGAGGTTCAGCGGGATCCGACCGCCGCCGGCAAGCGGCACGGCGCCCAGGCCGCGACGGCGCGGCCCCAACTGCAGGTCAAGGAGGAGGCGTGGACGAGGGTGGTCGAGGACGACACCCTGGCCAACATCACCGCCCGCGCGATCATCGCGGGCATCGCCCCGCCGGCGCAGCATGAGCTGCTCAAACCGTTCACCGCGCGGTATTTCGAGGCGATCTCGGGGGTGTGGGCGCGCCGGTCCAGCGAAGTGGCGCAGACGGTGGTGATCGGCCTGTACCCGCACTGGGACATCAGCGAGGACGGCATCGCCGCAGCCGACGAGTTCCTGTCCGACCCCGAGGTGCCGGCGGCGCTGCGCCGCCTGGTGCTCGAGGGCCAGGCCGGGGTGAAGCGATCGTTGCGGGCGCGCCGTTTCGACGCCGAGTAGCTAAGCCGGCGAAATGCCGGCGCTCAGCACGCGGATCGCGCTGACCAGCCCGTCCACCAGGTCGCCGCGCTCGAATGCCGAGGAAGCGGCGGCCACACCCAGCGGTGCGGCCGATTCGGCGCCGCGGCCGCGGACAGCGGAACCGTAGACCACCTCGATGACCTTCTGGTCGGGCGAGACGGCCAGCAGCACCGCATTGTCCGGCGTCGGCACGTCGGCCAGGATCTCGCGGGCCCGCGCGGCGGTGTCGTTGCCCAGGTCGCCGAGGTAGATCGCGAAACGCGTCTTGGAGGACCGCGACCCGAATTTCAGCGCGTCGTCCACCGCGACGAGATCTTTGGTCGAGAACGGGAACTGCACCGAGAGTTCGCCGGGCTCGGTGACCCCGGAGATCCGTCCGCTGGCGGTGATCACCGAGCCGTAGGGCAGCTCGGCGGGTTCCCTCGTCGCTACCTCACCACGTGCCACTGGCGCCACCTCCGACTGAGAATTCCGACGTGCCGTGCCCCCCATGGCTGTGGCCGACCTCTTCGCCGATGGCGGCCCACAGGATCGGCGGATGCGTCCACTTCTCGCCCAGCTTGTAGGACGCCGGGTGCGGCCCCTTGCGGGACCAGATCAGCACCGACAGCGCGACCACCAGCAACACGGGTATACCGACGATGATCAGGTGGAGATGCATAGGACTCACGACGCAAACCGTATCCCACCAAGCGATCCACCGGCGCGACCGGACACCAGATTGTGGCTCAGGCCGCGCCTTCGCCGAGGTATCGGGCCCAGGCCGGGTCCAGCTCCTTGACCGTCGACAACAGCCGCCAGTGCTGGCCGGTCGGCGGCATCGGCGGCCGCCGCAGCGCCCAGCCGAGCTCGCTGAGCAGCTTGTCGCCCTTGCGATGGTTGCAGGTCGAGCAGCAGGCGACGCAGTTCTCCCAGGAATGGTCGCCGCCGCGGCTGCGGGGCACCACGTGGTCGACGGTGTCCGCCTTCGCCCCGCAGTAGGCGCAGCAGAACCGGTCGCGGTGCATCAGCGCGGCGCGGGTCATCGGAACGCGCGCCCGGTAGGGAACGCGGACATACGAGCGCAGCTGGATCACCGAGGGCACGACGATCGAGCGGGTCGCCGAGTGGATGACGGGCCCGGCCGGGTCGTGATGCACCACGTCGGCCTTGCCGCAGATCACCATGACGATCGCGCGCCGCATCGGCAGCGCGGTCAGCGGCTCGTAGGTGGAATTCAGCAGCAACACCCGCCGGCGACTCCAGATGGAAGCGCTCTCCGGGCGGGCCGGCGGATGGATCTCGACACTGTGCAGCGATGACACGGTTGTGGGCCCGGTTGACCCTGCCGCGGCCACCTGACTACTGCGGTGGCTGCGGCGTCTCTTGCCCTGCGCCATAGATCCTCCGCGAACAGTCCACCATGATTCGCCGCCAATCGCACCCCTATTGCAGGTGAAACGCCGTGTCCAACCGGTGAACAGCGAGAGCGGCGTCGGGCCGCCGCGGCTTGCCGTCGCGACGATGCCCCACAATGGACGGCGATGGATGAGGTAGGACAGTCCTTCTACGACGCCGTCGGCGGTGCCGAGACCTTCCACGCGATCGTGTCGCGGTTTTACGCTCAGGTGCCCGAGGACGAGATTTTGAGCGAGCTGTATCCCCTGGATGACCTCGAGGGCGCCGAGGAGCGCTTGCGGATGTTCCTCGAGCAGTATTGGGGCGGCCCGCGCACCTACTCGGACCGGCGCGGACACCCCCGGCTGCGGATGCGGCACGTCCCGTTCCGGATCACTCCCCTGGCGCGCGACGCGTGGCTGCGCTGCATGCACACGGCCGTGGCCTCCATCGATTCGGCGACACTCGACGACGAGCACCGCCGCGAGTTGCTCAGCTATCTGGAGATGGCCGCCGACTCGCTGGTGAACTCGTCGTTCTGATGCCCAGTTCTGATGCCCAGCGAACCGAACGGAGCAGCATGAGCCCGGCAGCGTGGTGGTCGAGCGCGGTGTTCTATCAGGTGTATCCGCGGTCGTTCGCCGACAGCGACGGCGACGGCGTCGGCGACCTGGACGGAGTGACGGCCCGCCTGGATCACCTCGAGCAGCTCGGCGTGGACGCGATCTGGCTCAACCCGGTCACGGTCTCCCCGATGGCCGACCACGGGTATGACGTCGCCGATCCGCGCGACATCGACCCGTTGTTCGGCGGGATGGCCGCCATCGAACGGCTGATCGCCGCGGCGCACCGGCGGGGCATGAAGATCACCATGGACGTGGTGCCCAACCACACCAGTTCGGCCCATCCGTGGTTCGCCGCGGCGCTGGCCGCCGGGCCGGGCACCGACGCGCGGGAGCGGTATTTCTTCCGCGACGGCCGCGGCGCCGACGGGGAGCTGCCGCCCAACAACTGGACCTCCGTCTTCGGCGGCCCCGCCTGGACCCGGGTGGTCGAACCCGACGGTCAACCCGGCCAGTGGTACCTGCACCTGTTCGACACCGAGCAGCCGGACCTGAATTGGGAGCACCCGGACGTCTTCGACGATTTCGAGAAGACGCTGCGCTTCTGGCTGGAACGCGGCGTGGACGGCTTCCGCATCGACGTGGCGCACGGCATGGCCAAGCCGGCCGGCCTGCCGGATGCGCCCGACGTCGAGTCCAAGGTGTTGCACCACACCGACGACGACCCGCGGTTCAACAACCCGAGCGTGCACGACATCCACCGCGACATCCGCAGGGTGATCGACGACTACCCGGGGGCGGTGACCGTCGGCGAGGTGTGGGTGACCGACAACGCCCGCTGGGCGGAGTACCTGCGGCCCGATGAGCTGCACCTCGGGTTCAACTTCCGGCTGGCGAGGATCGAGTTCGACGGCGCCGAGATCCGTGACGCGATCCAGAACTCGCTGGCCGCCACCGCCCTGCAGGACGCCGTCCCGACCTGGACGCTGTCCAACCACGACGTCGGCCGGGAGGTCACCCGCTACGGCGGCGGCGACCTCGGCCTGCGCCGGGCCCGCGCGATGGCGATGGTGATGCTCGCCCTGCCGGGCGCGGTGTTCATCTACAACGGCGAGGAACTGGGGCTGCCCGACGTCGAGCTGCCCGACGAGGTGCTGCAGGACCCGACGTGGGAACGCTCGGGACACACCGAGCGCGGCCGCGACAAATGCCGGGTGCCCATCCCCTGGTCGGGCGACGAGCCCCCGTTCGGGTTCTCGTCCTGCGCCGAGACCTGGTTGCCGATGCCGAAGGAGTGGGCGGCGCTGACCGTTAACAAGCAGAGCGCCGATCCCGACTCGACGCTGTCGTTTTTCCGGCGCGCGCTCGAATTGCGCAGGCGTCGCGTCGAGTTCGACGGCGACGATGTCGAATGGCTGGACGCCTCCGGCGACGCGGTGATCTTCCGGCGTCCCGGCGGCCTGGTGTGCGCGCTCAACTGCGGCGCACAGCCGGTGCCCGTGCCGCCGGGGGAACTCGTCCTGGCCAGCGCGCCGCTGCTCGACGCGAAACTCCCCCCGGACTCCGCGGCCTGGCTGGCGTAGCCGGTTCGGGCCTGACGGCCCGAGTCCCGGTGGGCGTTTCGCCGCGCACTGCTCTATATGTGGTGCATGACTTCCTACGCGTGGGCAGTGATCGGGGCCGGGCCGGCGGGCGTCGCCGCGGTGGGGAGGCTGCTGGATCACGGCGTCGCGGCCGAAAGGATCGCGTGGATCGATCCCGCCTTCGCCGGCGGCGACATCGGGCAAAAGTGGCGGTCGGTGTCGAGCAACACGCACGTGGGTCTGTTCCTCGAATACTTCAACGGCTCCAAGTCATTTCGGTTCGACGAAGCGCCGCCCCTGCCGCTGCGCGAGATCGACCCCCAGGAGACGTGCGCGCTGGGCCTGGTCGCCGAGCCGCTGGTGTGGATCACGGGGCAGCTTCGTGAGCAGGTCGCCACCTTCACGACGACCGCGACCGCGCTGTACCTGGAAAACCGGCGATGGCGCATCGAGACCGAACGGGACGACATCGTGGCCAGCAACGTGATCCTGGCCGTCGGGGCGGTCGCCAAGAAGCTTCATTACCCGGAGCTCGACGCGATTCCGGTGGAGGTCGCCCTCGATCCCGAGAAGCTCGCGCGTGAGCCGCTGCGGGGTGCGACGGTCGGCGTGTTCGGCTCGTCGCACTCGTCCATGATCGTGCTGCCGAATCTGCTGCGCCATCCCGTCGAGCGGGTGATCAACTTTTACCGAAGCCCACTGAAATATGCTGTGTACTTTGAGGATTGGATCCTGTTCGATGACACCGGGCTGAAGGGCCAGGCGGCGGTGTGGGCGCGGGAAAACATCGACGGGGTGCTGCCGGACCGATTGGAGCGATGCCTGGTATCGGCGCCGGAGTTCTCCGGGCAGCTGGCCCGGTGTGACCGGGTGGTCTACACCGTCGGCTTCGAACGCCGGCGATTGCCCGAGACACCGCAGTTTGGGCAACTGGACTACAACCGCACCAACGGAATCCTTGCTCCCGGCCTGTTCGGGGTGGGGATCGCGTTTCCGCAGTACGCGCAGGACCGCTACGGGTACGGGCAATTCCGGGTGGGGCTCAAGAAATTCATGGACTACCTGGATGCCGTGCTGCCGCTGTGGCTGAGTTACGGCCCCTGATCTCCGCGCCGCTGGACCGCCGACGCCGCGTTTAAACTCAGCCTGATTTCGTTCGCCAAACCGGGGCGTCAGCCCAGCAGCAGCGCCGGGTCGCCGCGGCGGCGATACACCGAACCGAACCGGGCGTCCAGGCGCAGCCACGTCGGCGTGATGCGGACCCGGATCAATTCCTGGGCGTCGACGGCATCGGGTGACTGCGGCAGGAAACCCATCGCGGTCAGCGCGAACACGCAGCGCATCGGCAGCCCCACGTGGACGTCGGCGGCACTCACCTGGATGACCTCCTGGTCGAGCAGCGACACCGGCGGGCCGTGAGAGCTGCTGTGCTCCTTGGCAAGTCGCGCGCCGCTTTGGGCCAGACCGAGCACCACCCTGGCCGGGATATCCTCGATGTGGGTGAATCCGGATTCCGGGGGCAGGGCGCCCCGCCACGCCGAGTCCATCGCGAATCCGGGATCGACGTAGCCCGAGTCGTCCATCGCGGCCAGGCCGCGCGCCAGCGCGTCCGCACCCACCGACAGGTCCGAGGGCCGGACCTCGCCCGGCACCACCCTGCTGGCCAGCACGTCGAAACCCGTTGCGACCCACGCGGTCAGGAGCCCTTCGGATCGGGTCCGCAAGCGAATGATCGCCGCATCGTCGAGTCGCAGCGCGCGCTCGAGGAACGCGGCGAGATCCCGGCGGTGCTCGGCCCGAAATTGCGCGCCCAACCACAGGCCGCGGTCGGCTACCTGATCCACCGCTGCAGATACTCCCGATGCTGCGGCGAGAGCCGCACCAGCCGCTCCTCCTCGATGTGGACGGCGGCCAGTTGCGACTCGGCGATGACGGCGGGCTTCGAGTCCGGATCCGCGTTGACCGAACGCACTTCGTAGCCCAGCGTGAAGTCGACCGCCCGCAACCGCTTGGTCCACATCGTCACCTGCAGCGGAGAATCGGCCAGCCGAAGCTGACCCTTGTAGGTGACCTTGACCTCGGCGATGAGCAACCCGATCGTCAAGATGTCGACCTCGAACGCCTCGCGCAGGAACTGCACCCGCGCCTCTTCGAGGATGGTGACCATGGTGGCGTGGTTGATGTGCTGGTACATGTCGATGTCCGACCAGCGCACCAGCACGGGCGCGACGAAGCCGATGCTCAACTCGATGAACCTCTTCCGCTCGTGCGGGTCATGCGACGGATTTGTCGCGCGGCGACGGACAGCGTCGCGAGATCCTTGTCCCCGTTTTCCTGGATCTCAAGGAGCGTCCGTCGGGCCCGCTCGACCCTGGACGCGGACAGGTGCTCCCACTCGGCGATCTTCTCTTCACCGCTTTCGTCGGGCTCCCCCACGGCGAGCACATCGAAGCACAGCGACCGCAGCGAGGCGTAGATGTCGTCACGGATTGCCAAGCGCGCCAACGAGTGCCAGCGGTCCCTGCGGGGCAGCTCGGAGACCGCCGTCAGCAGGCCGTCGGTGCCGAGCCGGTCCATCAGGGCGAAATAGGTGTCGGCCACCTCGGCGGCGTCGATGTCGTTGATGTCGCCGATGTCGATGATGTCGAGCAGGCTGAAGTGGTAGAGCCCGGCGGCCACCGTGTAGGCCAGGTCTTTGGGCGCGCCCTGGGAGGCGAATTCCGCGGCTTCCTTTTCCACGATCGCCTTGTCGTCACCGCGCAGCCATTCCGACATCCGCGGCGTCAGCGCCTTCACTTTGGCGGCGAACCGGTTGATCTCGGCGCCGACCGCCAATGGCTGTGGGCGGTAGTTGAGCAGCCAGCGTCCGGCGCGGTCGATCAGGCGTCGGGTGTCCAGGGTGAGCCGATCCGACAGGGCGACCGGCAGATTCTCCGCGCGGATGCGGCGCCAGATCTCGCTCACGCCGAAGATGGCGTCGGTGGCGACGTAGGTGCGCACCGCGTCGACCGACCCGACCCCGACGTCTTCGGTGATCCGGAAGGCGTAGCTGATGCCGGCGGCGTCCACGAGGTCGTTGATCAGCATGGTGGTGACGATCTCGCGGCGCAGCTGGTGGGTGCGGATCTCGCCGGTGAACCGTTCCCGCAACGGTTTCGGAAAGTACAGGGGCAACCGGGACGCGAACACGTCCTGTTCGGTCAGTTCGGTTTCGAGCATCTCCTCTTTGAGCCCCAGCTTCACGTGCGCCATCAGGGTGCACATCTCCGGTGAGGTGAGCCCGATGCCGGCCTCGGACCGCCGCTGAATCTCCTTTTCCGACGGCAGCGCTTCGAGTTCCCGGTTGATGCCGCGCTCGTCGACCAGGTACTGGATCAGCCTGGCGTGCACCGGAAGCAGGCTGGCCGCGTTCGCGCGGCTGGTGCCGATCAGGTCGTTCTGGTCCTCGTTGTCGGTGAGCACCAGTTGGGCGACCTCGTCGGTCATCGACTCCAGCAGCGGCTTGCGTTCCTCCGGCTTGACCTTGCCGGCGGTGACCAGGGAGTCGATCAGAATCTTGATGTTGACCTCGTGGTCGGAGCAGTCCACGCCGGCCGAGTTGTCCATCGCGTCGGTGTTGATCCGGCCGCCGGCCAGGTCGAACTCGACGCGGCCCAAGGCGGTCACCCCGAGGTTGCCGCCCTCGCCGACCACCTTGGCGCGAACCTGAGAACCGTTGACCCGCACCGGATCGTTGGCGCGGTCACCGACGTCGGAGTCGGATTCGGACTCGGCCTTGATGTAGGTGCCGATCCCCCCGTTGAACAACAGGTCCACCGGCGCCTGCAGGATGGCCTTGATCAGGTTGGGCGGGGTCATCTCGGTGACGTCACCGCCGATGCCCAACACGTCGCGGACCTGGGGGCTGACCGGAATGGACTTGTGCTCCCGGCTGTACACCCCGCCGCCCTCGCTGATCAGCGACGTGTCGTAGTCGTCCCAGCTGGAGCGCGGCAGCTCGAACATCCGCCGGCGTTCCTCCCACGAGGCCGCGGCGTCGGGGTCGGGGTCGAGGAAGATGTGCCGGTGGTCGAAGGCGGCGAGTAGGCGGATGTGCTTGCTCAGCAGCATGCCGTTGCCGAAGACGTCACCGCTCATGTCGCCGATGCCGACCACGGTGAAGTCCTCGGTCTGGGTGTCGACGTCCATCTCCCGGAAGTGTCGCTTGACGGCCTCCCACGCGCCCTTGGCGGTGATGCCCATGGCCTTGTGGTCGTAGCCGACCGAGCCGCCGGACGCGAACGCGTCGCCCAGCCAGAAGCCGTAGGACTTGGCGACGTCGTTGGCGATGTCGGAGAACGTGGCGGTGCCTTTGTCCGCCGCCACCACCAGGTAGGCGTCGTCACCGTCGCGACGGATGACTTCCGTTAACGGGTTGACCTTTCCGGTCGCGTGGTCGACGTTGTCGGTGACGTCGAGCAGGCCGGAGATGAACAGCTGATAGCAGGCGACGCCCTCGGCGCGGGTGGCGTCCCGGTCGGCCGCGGCGTCGCCGGTGGGCAACGGTGGCCGCTTGACGACGAATCCGCCCTTGGCCCCGACGGGCACGATGACCGCGTTCTTGACCGCTTGCGCTTTGACCAGACCCAGGATTTCGGTGCGGAAGTCATCGCGACGGTCCGACCAGCGCAGGCCGCCGCGGGCCACCGGGCCGAACCGCAGGTGCACGCCTTCGACCCGCGGCGAATAGACGAAGATCTCGTACTTGGGGCGCGGCAACGGCAGCTCGTCGACCAGCTGAGCGTCCAGTTTGATCGCCAGCACGTTGCGGGCCCGGGCCGAACCCTTGCGTGTCACAAAGTAATTGGTGCGCAGCGTCGCCTGCACCAGCGACGCGAAGGCGCGCAGGATGCGGTCGGTGTCCAGACCCACCAGGGCGTCGATGTCGGCGGCGACCGCGGCGGCGGCCGCCTGCGCGTCACGGCCGGTCGAGGAACTCGGGTTCGGGTCGAACAGCGCCTCGAACAGCGCGACCAGGGACCGCGCGGTCGACGGGTGCTCGTTGAGCACCGATTCGATGTAGGACTGGCTGTAGGGAAAGCTAGCCTGCCGCAAGTACTTTGCGTAGGCGCGCAAGAGCACGACCTGTTGCCAGCGCAGCCCCGCGCGCATCACCAGCTCGTTGAAGCGGTCGATCTCGAGGCGTCCCTGCCAGATCGCGGTGACGGCGTCGGCGAATCGCTCGGCCATCTCGTCGCGCTCGGCTTGCGTCGACGCCGACTCGATGGTCGGGTGCGGGGATATCTTGAACTGATAGATCCACACCGGCAGCCCGTCGGAGCGGGTGACCGTGAACGGCCGCTCCTCGAGCACCACCACGCCCATGCTCTGTAGCATCGGCAGCAGCTGGCTCAGCGAGGCGGTGCGCCCGCCCAGGAACCAGGTCAGCTGGGCGGATCCGTCCTCGCCTTCGAGGAACACCAGCTTGACCGAATTGTCGTGCAGCTCTTTGATGATCGCGATGTGATCGATGGCATCGGCCGGTGTGACGGCCTGCTTGTAGACCTCGGGAAAGGCGTCCGCGTAGTACTCCGCGTCGGCGTGCCCGACGGAGCCTTCGGCGGCGGCGGCGATCAGCCGGTCGGTCCAGGTGCGCGCCGCTTCGCTCAGCATGCCCTGGATGCGGATCCGGTTGTCCTCGGAGACGTCGACCGGCGTGGCGCCGGGGTCATCGGAAGGCAGGCGCACCATGAAATGCATGAGCGCCCACGGTGATTCGCTGACCCGCGCGGTGAATTCCAGGCGGGTGCCGCCGAATTCGTGTACCAGGATGTCTTCGATCTGCAGCCGCACCGCCGTGGTGTAGCGGTCGCGGGGCAGATACACCAGGCAGGAAACGAAGTACTGGAGGCTGTCGGCGCGCAGGAACAACAACGCATTTCGCTGCGGACCCAGATCCACCACCGCTTTGGCCATCGCCAACAACCGTTCGGCGCTGAGCGTGAACAGTTCCGAGCGCGGAACGGTTTGGATGACGTCGAGCAAAAGCTGGCCGGGGTGGATCGGGTCGCTGTCGGCCATCGCCAGCGCCTCGCGGACCCGGCGCGAGATCGTGGGGATCTCCAGGACGTCGGCGTTCATGGCGGCAACCGTGAACAGCCCGACGAAGCGGTGCTCGAGCACGCCGCCGTCGGCGTATTCGCGAACGGCGATGGCGTACGGGTAGGCGCCGTAGCGCAGGTAGCTGCCCACCACGGATTGCGCCAGGACCAGCAGCCGGTCGTCGTCGGTCAGCCGGGGGCGCGAGCCGGTGCGGGTGCGCAGCACGCCGAGCCCGGGCGTCCCGTCACCCGAGACGCGGCCGTCGTGCACGTGGCAGCGTTGATAGCCGAGCAGCAGGAAATTCCCGTTGCCCAGCCAGCGCAGCAGGGCCGCGACGTCGTCGCGGTCCGGCGCCGAGAAGCGGTCCTGCGCGTTGGCTTCGACCTGGGCGGCGAGGTCATTCAGCGCGGCGATCAGGCCCGACGCGTCGCTGGCGACCTGTTGCACGTCGGCGAGAACCCGGGGCAGCAGCCGCTCGACCTCGGTGAGCCCCTTGCTGTCGACGGAAGGCAGGAGCTGCACGTGGATCCACGCCTCGCCGGCGTATTGCGATGCCCCCTCGGGCTTCGCTTCGACGCTGAGCAGATCGCCGGCGGGATTGCGGTGCACGTCGAACACCGGCGTCATGATCGCCGTATAGGGAACGCCGAGCCGATGCAGCAGCACGGTGACCGAATCCATCAGCATGCCGCCGTGGTCGGTGACGACCTGCAGCGCCGGCCCGAACCCGGCGGGGTCCTCCGCGGGGTAGACGGCGACGCGGCTTTCGCCGTCGGGGCGGTGCTGGCCGAGCCGGTAGTGCGCGCTCAGCATGGCCGGGGTGACGATCGCCGCCGGGACCGTCAGGTCGATGGGCCTGGTCTCCGCGCCGCCGGACTGGTCGCTATGCGGACCGCGATAGCTCTCCACATAGGCTTTGGAGATCCACTGGGGAATGTCCTGCTGCTGGGTGAACGTCGTCCATGGCTCGAGGTCCTGTTTGGCTCCGGGATCGATCGTCATGCCGACTGCTCCCAACTGGCGACGGTTGTCACTGCGCTCAAACGCCCCGTTCCCGCGCGGCGGGGGGCAGAGCCGACACTAGTCGCGCGTCAGCTTGCGGTGGGTCACTCTGTGCGGCCGCGCCGCCTCGGCGCCCAGCCGTTCGATCTTGTTTTCCTCGTATGCCCCGAAGTTGCCCTCGAACCAGAACCACTTGGCCTCGTTGTCGTCGTCACCCTCCCACGCCAGGATGTGGGTGCAGGTGCGGTCCAGGAACCACCGGTCGTGCGAAATCACCACCGCGCAGCCGGGGAACTGCTCGAGGGCGTTCTCCAGCGAGCTCAGGGTTTCGACGTCGAGGTCGTTGGTGGGCTCGTCGAGCAGGATGAGGTTTCCGCCCTGCTTGAGCGTCAGCGCGAGGTTGAGCCGGTTGCGCTCGCCGCCCGAGAGAACGCCGGCCGGCTTCTGCTGGTCTGGGCCCTTGAACCCGAACGCCGACACGTAGGCCCGCGACGGCACCTCGGTCTGGCCGACGACGATGTGGTCCAGCCCGTCGGAGACGACCTCCCAGACGTTCTTCTTCGGATCGATGCCCGCGCGGGTCTGGTCGACGTAGCTCAGCTTGACCGTCTCGCCGACCTTGACCGTGCCGCTGTCCGGCTCCTCGAGACCGACGATGGTTTTGAACAGCGTGGTCTTTCCGACGCCGTTGGGGCCGATGACCCCGACGATGCCGTTGCGCGGCAGGGTGAACGACAGGTCCTTGATGAGGGTGCGCCCGCCGTAGCCCTTGTCGAGGTGCTCGACCTCGACCACCACGTTGCCCAGCCGCGGACCGACCGGGATCTGGATCTCCTCGAAGTCGAGCTTGCGCGTCTTCTCGGCCTCGGCGGCCATCTCCTCGTAGCGCTGCAGCCGTGCCTTGCTCTTGGCCTGGCGCGCCTTGGCCCCGGAGCGCACCCACGCCAGCTCCTCGGTCAACCGCTTCTGCAGCTTGGCGTCCTTGCGCCCCTGCACCGCGAGCCGTTCGGCCTTCTTCTCCAGGTACGTGGAGTAGTTGCCCTCGTACGGGTAGGCGCGGCCGCGGTCGAGTTCCAGGATCCATTCGGCGACGTTGTCCAGGAAGTACCGGTCGTGGGTGACCGCCAGGATCGCGCCCGCATATGAGGCGAGGTGCTGTTCGAGCCACTGCACGCTCTCGGCGTCGAGGTGGTTGGTGGGCTCGTCGAGGAGCAGCAGGTCGGGCTTGGACAGCAGCAGCTTGCACAGCGCGACGCGGCGGCGCTCACCACCGGACAGGTTGGTCACCGGCTCGTCGGGCGGCGGGCAGCGCAGCGCGTCCATGGCCTGCTCGAGCTGCGAGTCGAGGTCCCACGCGTCGGCATGGTCGAGCTCCTCCTGCAGCCGGCCCATCTCCTCCATCAGCTCGTCGGAGTAGTCGGTGGCCATCAGCTCGGCGACCTCGTTGAAGCGGTCGAGCTTGACCTTGATCTCGCCCAGGCCCTCTTCGACGTTGCCGCGAACGGTCTTCTCCTCGTTCAGCGGCGGCTCCTGCAGCAGGATGCCGACGGTCGCGTCGTTGGCCAGGAAGGCGTCACCGTTGTTCGGCTTGTCCAGGCCCGCCATGATCCGCAAGACGCTCGACTTGCCGGCGCCGTTGGGCCCAACGACGCCGATCTTGGCGCCTGGATAGAAGCTCAACGTGACGTCGTCCAGGATCACCTTGTCGCCGTGCGCCTTGCGGACCTTCTTCATCGTGTAGATGAACTCAGCCATGCCGCAGTTGTGCCTTTCTGGTCTTGCGGGTATCGGGGGGATCCCCGCGGACCATCCTAGGCACCGCCGGGCGACGGCTAAGCCGAGAGAGGCAGTCCGTCACCGCCCGCGCCGTCGTCGGCCTCGGTGGTGTCGCCGTCGGCGTCCGCCGGTCCGCTCGCCGCGGTGGCATCCGCGGTGGTCGGACCGGTGTATCCGGGCTTCTCGATCCGGACGATCGCGCGCGACACGTCCGGCCCGACGGAGGTCGCCCGCATCTCCAGTGACGAGCGGCGGTTGCCGTCGCGGTCCTCGTACTCGCTGGTGTAGACGTGGCCCACCACGATCACCGGTGCGCCCTTGCCCAGCGCGGCCCCCACCCCGGTGACCAACCTGCCCCAGCAATTGACGTTGATGAACAGCGAGTTGCCGGGCTCCCAGCCGCCCTCGGCGGTGCGCCGGCGCGAATTGCTGGCCACGCGGAACTTCATGACCTCCTGGGTGCCGACCTGCCGTCGCTCCGGGTTGTTGACGATGTGGCCGACGACGGTGAGCGGTGTTTCAAACATGGGTTGATCCCTTTCGATTGCTTTTGTGGCTATGGCTGCCAGTAAGCGCGGCGGCACCGACGGCTCGACGGGACAACGGGCGCCGGCCACCCGCCCTGTGGACGAAACCGTGACTGTGGATCGATGCTGATATCCGCCGATGATTGGAAGGCGTGGGACGACTACCTGCACTGGCAGACGGCCGACCGGGCCGTGCCCAAGCGGATCAACAGGCTCATCGCGGAGGCTTGCCGGTCGCCGCAGGCGGGCATCGGCAAGCCTGAGCCGCTGAAATACGGGCTCGTCGGCGCCTGGTCTCGGCGAATTACCCACGAACACCGGCTCGTCTATCGGGTCGTCGGCGATGACCTGCAGACCCTCCAGGTCCGGTATCACCACACCTAGTCGGTGGCGGACTCCTCGCGCGCCGGTCCCGACCCCTCGCGCTGCGCCAGCCGGCTCAGCATCGCGTTGTAGGCCGCCAGCTCGGCGTCATCGTCGCGGTCGGCGGCCCGGTCCAATCGTTTGGCGGTGCGACGGTCGCTGCGCGCCCACTGCACCAGCAGCGCCAGCATCACGATCACCAGCGGAAATTCCCCCGCCGACCAGGCGATGCCGCCGCCCAGCCGCTGGTCACCCAGCAGGTCGGTGTGCCAGCTCAGACCCAGCGAGCGGTAGTAGTCGGCGCCGAGCACCTTCTTGGTGCCCATCAACACCACCCCGAAGAACGCGTGCAGCGGTAGCGACGCGAACACCACCGCCACCTTGGCCAGCGGCGGGATCGGTCGCGGTGTCGGGTCCACCCCGATCACCACCCAATAGAACAGGTAGCCGCTCAGCAGGAAGTGCAGGTTCATCGCCAGGTGCCCGGCGTGACTGCTCGCGGTGATGTCGAAGAGGTTGGACAGGTACAGCCCGTAGAACCCGGCGACGAACAGCACCGTGGCCACCACGGGGTTGGTGAGGAATCGCGAGAAGCGACTGTGCAGCCCGGCCAGCAGCCACTCCCGCATGCCCGGCGGATCGTCGCGCCCCGCCGCGGGCAGCGCCCGCAACGCCAGGGTGACCGGAGCGCCCAGCGCCAACAGGATCGGCACCAGCATCGACAGGCACATGTGGACCACCATGTGCATGCTGAACATCGCCGGCATGTAGCGCCCGATTCCCGAGGACGTCACGAACAGCAACGCCAGGCAGCCGAGCAGCCAGGACACGGTCCGGCCCGGCGGCCACCTGTCGCCGCGCCGGCGCAGCCGCACCAGGCCTGCCACATAGAGCGCGGCGAGGACGATGGCCGCGGTGCCGAAGATCAGATCGAAGCGCCAGTCGAAGAGAATGCGTGCCACGGTCGGTGGCCCGTCGAAGTCGTAACCGATCTCGGCTTCGGGGACCGACGGCAGCGGGGGCGGCGGCGCGGTGCGGCTCAGCCCGACGGCGATGCCGAACGTGAGGCCGAAGAGCGCGGCCTCGATCAGCGCCAGCCTGGCCAGCGCGGCGCGCGCCCGCGACGGGCTCGGATCCGCCTGCAGCGCAGCCACACTCACGCGCCGCTGGCGCCAGCCGACGCCACCCAACAGGCATAGCGCGACGAACTTGGCGACCACCAGGCGCCCATAACCGGTGGTGAGCAAATCGCCGGGCTGGACCCGCACCAGGGCGTTGACCAGTCCGCTCAACGCCATCGCCACCCAACACCACAGCGCGATCGACGAGAAGCGCCGCGCCGCCAGGCCGGTGTGGGCGCCGCCACGCAGGGCGTGGGCGAGCAAGGCGAGCAGGCCACCGGCCCACAGGCTGGCGGCGACCAGGTGGATCAGCAGGCCGTTGGTGGCCAGGTCGTGCGAGCCGCCGGCCGACGAATGACCGGTCAGGCCGAGCGGGATCAGCGTCAGCACCGACGCGGCGAGCAACACCGGCGTCCACGACCAGCGCAGCACCGACAGGCTCGCCACCGTGATCACGGCGGCCAGGATCGCGGTCCAGCGCCAGGCCGAGGCGGTGGCGATCAGACCCGCCAACGACCAGATGCGCGCCGGGCCGATGTCGACGACCGCGCGACCGGACACGTCGGAGATGGTCAGTGGGACCAGTAGGGCCGCACACACCGCCCACACCCCCGACGCCACCGTCCCCAACCGCAGCGCGCGGTAGCCGTCGGCGTCGAGGACGCCGCTGCGTTGCGGCGGCACCAGGAAGGCGGCGAACAGGAACGACCCGACCGCGAGGACCGCGGCGATCTCCCCCGCCGCACGAACGAACGGCAACCCCAGCGTGGTCACCGGGCCCGGGTCGGGCAGGCCCGTCGCGGTCAGCGCGCTTGCCAGCGAGAGCGTCCCGATCCCGGCGGCCGTGCAGCCCGCCAGGGCCGCGACGCCGGCCAGCGCCGGCCACACCAGCGCGCGGCGCTGGGACGAGGCCGCGGTCGTGGCCGTGCCGGCCGGCGGAGCGACGGTCATACACCCAGGGTATGGGCGCGGCTGCCGGCTACCCGGGTCGGCTGCCCAGCCGGTCCTGACGCGCCTTGAGCTCGCGGGCCACGAACTGATCCCGGGCAATGCGTCCGACGTAGTTGGAGTCCCGGAGAATGTCGCGCAATTCGCGCAGGAAGGCGGCTCGCCGTTCGGCCAGGTCCGGGGCGGGGCCGATCAGGTCCTGATCCTCGACAACCTGGCGCGCGGTGGCGAACAACAGCGTCGAAACCGATTCGCTGCTGCGGACCCGGGTCTGGGCCACATATTGCCGGCCGACGCCCAGCGCCAAGTCGGTCAGTTCCTGGTGGCCGATGTCGGCCGAGGCGTCGCGGAGCACGTCGGCGACGATCTCGTAGGCCTCGAAGAACACCCGCAGCATCGCGTCGGCCATCAGCGGACGCTTGGCGAACAGCAGGGCGTCGATCTCCTCGCCGCCGGCGGCGACGTGGGCTTGCCAGTTGTCGTGCCACGCCATCTCTTCGGCGATGTGGTCCCGGAAGGTCGCCGAGTCCGCGAAATAGAAGTCGAACTTCAGCAGATCGCGCAGCCGCGTCGCCTGGGCCCAGAACGCCGCCATGCGGTCGCCCTCGGCGTGCCTGGCGTGGGCCAGCGCGAGCTCCACGATCGAGGTCTCCAGGAAGGCGTGGATCACCGAGTTGCGGTAGAACGCGGCGGCGTGCTGGTGTTCGGGCGCGATGTGCCACACCGGCTCCCGGCCGCCGTCGACCCGGGTGATTGGGTGCCCGTTGGACAGGGCGTCGACCGCCGCCCGGACACCGTCGTGCGAGCGCAGGCGCAATGCGCTGGTGGACATCGGATTCTGTTTGCGTTCCAGATAGTCCAGCGAGTCCTGCAGCGTGTGGTGCAGCTGGCCCAGCGTCAGCGCCGCGCCGCGCGTGGTCAACAGCAGGGCGCACACCAGACCCGTCGCCGTCACCGGCGTCGCCTGCAGGATCCGCCAGGCGACCTCGAACGACATCTTCTGCAGGGCAAGCCGTTTGGCGTCCGGGTCCTGCGTGAGCGGGCCATGCGGGGCGCCGAGGTACTGGCGCATCGACACCGCTTCGGGGAACCGGACGTAAATCTTGCCGTAGTTGCGTTCGCCCTGCGCCCTGATGAAGTTGTACAACCAGCCGACACCCTCGGGGGTCTTCTCCCCGCCTCGGGCGTAGGCGGCGTATTCGGCGGTCTCGTGCAGCTGGTCGAAGCTGATCGAAACCGGTTGCAGCAGAATGTCTTCGCTGCGCCCATCCAGGTACGCGTCGGCGACGTAGGCCAGCAGACCGAGCTTGGGCGGCAGCATCTTTCCGGTCCGCGAGCGGGTGCCCTCGATGGACCAGCTCAGGTTGAACCGCTTTTCGACGATGTAGCCGACGTATTCGCGCAGCACGTACTTGTACAACTGGTCGTTGCCGATGTTGCGGCGGATGAAGATGACACCGGAACGCCGCAGCAGTGGCCCCATCGCCCCGAACGACAGGTTGATCCCGGCGAAGACATGCACCGGCGGTAACCGGTTCTCCTGCATGGCCACCGGCACCACGGCGCCGTCGATATAGGACCGATGGGAAAACAACAGCACCGCCGGGTGGGCTTCCAGGCCGGTGCGCATCGCGGCGACCTGGTACTCGTCGTAGTCGATCTCGGGATCGAACCCGCGGCTGATCATCCTGCCGAGCACCGAGACCAGGTCGACCGACGCCCTGCTCCACCCGGTGGCGAGTTCGTCGAGCATCTTCCCGGCCTCGTCGACGGTAGCGCCCGGGATCTTTGCCAGGCCGGCGCGAAACCGGTTGGACGCCAAGATCTCCGGCTTCACCAGGCGTGGCGACTTGTACTGCGGCCCGAGGATCCGGTACTCGACGCGTTCCATCGCCAAGATCGCGCGGCGGATCACGAATTGGGCGAAGTCGCTCTTGTCGTCCCCGACGGTGGTGTCACGCCACTGCCGGCGGAGTTCGGAGACCGTGGCCGATTCCCCGGCCACCACCCGCGCCCGCTGGGGTGCGTCGCGCAGGATCTGGGCCTGCATGCGTTGGTTGGGGTGGTAGGGATCCCGGCCGGGCAGCAGGCCGGTCAGCCTCGCGAGACGCCCGCGATCCGGCGGGGGTAGCCAAAACACCCGCACCGGCACGATCGAACGGTCCTCCCCCGACTCGAGCTGCTCGGCCAAAGATGTCATCGCTTCGGGCGGCGCGTCGAGCGCGGGCAGCGTGACCAGGTCGAAGTTCGCGCCCGGGTGGGCGGCACGCCGTTGATCCAGCCACGTCGTGACCAGTTCCATTTCGATCGGCGAGGCCATCGACGCCAATACCAGCGAGTCGGTTTCGGCGAGGATGGCGCTGGTATCTGCCGCCGGTTCGGTCATGGATGCCCTCGGGGCGGCGATTCCGGTGATTCGGCGCCGACGGTTCCGTCCGCGGCGGGCTGTTGCACCTCACCGTCCTTGAGAGCAACCTCGGATGCGTTCGGATTCGCCTTGGGCGCAGCCTTTTTCGCGGGGGACTTGCTCGCCGCTTTGGCCGGGGCCTTTTTCGCGGCGCCCTTTTTCGCGGCGCCCTTTTTCGCGGCGGCCTTCTTGGCGCCGGCCTTCTTGGCGGTGGTCTTGGCGGCCCGGCTGCGGGCTTGGGCGGCCGCCTTCTTTTCGGCGTACAGGTCGACCTCGGGCAGTTCGCCGACGGGCCAGTTGGCGAGCGTGTCCAGATACAGCTGACGCACCTCTTCGATGCGCTCGGGGAGTGTGTCAACTGTCCAGTCCTGCACCGAGATCGGAGGAAAGACCGCGACGTCGACCGTGCCGGGGTTGATGATGGCCGAGTTCCTGGCGGCAACGAGCTCGGCATTGCGGATCACGATCGGGACGATCGGAATGCCCGCGGCCATCGCGAGGCGGAACGGCCCCTTCTTGAACGGACCGACCTCGGTGGTGTCGAGCCGGGTGCCCTCCGGGGCCATCAAAATGGAAAGCCCGTTCTTGGCCCTCTCCTCGACCGTGCGCATCGTCTCGAGCGCGGAGGCCGAGTCGTCCCGGTCGATGAACACCCCGTCCAGGGCCTTACCGAGCAGGGCCATGATCGGGTTCTTCTGCAGCTCCTTCTTGGCCACGGCGACCCAGTTGTCGTTGACCAGCGCTCCGGCGATGACGGGGTCAACCTGGTTGCGGTGGTTGTAGATAAAGACGGCCGGACGCTGCGCGGTCAGGTTCTCTTTCCCGACGACATTGAGATGCACTCCGGTGGTCGCGAGCACCGTTTGGGAGAACACGGAGGTGAAGAAATTGGCGCCGCGCCGCCGGCTTCCGGTCAGCACACCCATCGCCACCGCCCCGGCCCCGACGGGGACGATCGAGCCGAGCCCGGCAAGCGTGCGCACCTGGCGCCGCAGGCCCACCGGACCGCGGCTGCTGAACCGCAGGATCGGCCAGCCGCGGCGCTTGGCCACCGCCGCCATCTTGCCTTCGGGATTCGTCGGCCGCGGATTGCCGACCAGATACATCAGCGCGACGTCCTCGTCGCCGTCGGCGTAGAAGTAGCTGTCCTTGAGATCGATGTCGTGCTCGGCCGCAAAGCGTTGCACCGCAGCGGCTTTGCCCGGACCCCACAGGATCGGCTTCTGGACACCGCCGGTGAGTATGCCGTCTTCGGTGGTCTCGAATTTGTTGGTGAGCGTGTTGGGGATGCCGAGGAACCGCGCGACCGGATTGACCTGGATCGTCAGCGCCGACGAGCTGAGCACCACGGTGTGCCCGCGGGCCATGTGGGCGCGCACCAGCTCGCGCATCTCGGGGTAGATCCGCGACTCGATGCGCTGGACGAACAGCCGCTCGCCGATCTCGTCCAAGTCGTCGATCAACCGGCCCGCCAGCGCCGCGGCGGCCTTGCCGATGAGGTCCTCGAACTCGATGCGCCCCAGGGTGTGGCTCAGGCCGGCCTGGACCATGCCGAGCAGTTCCCCCACGCCCATGTCGCGGCGCAGCAGCCGCTCCTGGGTCAGGATGACCGCGGTGAACCCGGCGACCAAGGTGCCGTCCAGGTCGAAGAACGCGCCGATTTTCGCGCCGGCGGGGCTGGCCATGATCTCGGCCACCGAGCCGGGCAGTCGCATGTCCGCCCCGCTTTCCGGGGTGTCGTCGGCCCGCTCTTTGGATGCGCTCATGAGCCCGACGCCGATCGAGACGACACGGCCGACTCGGTGAACGAGGCGGGGACCGCGCGCGGCGGCGGATCACCGGCCAGCGCCAGGATTTCGTCGAAACCGTCGAGCAGGCACTGGGCGAACAGCGCGTCGTTGCGTACCGAGGCCCTGTCGTAGCGCACGGTGATGGTGCACCACCCGCCACGCGAGATCAACACCACCATCATCGCCACGCCCGGCAGCGGGCCGATACCATACTGCCGCAAGACTTTTGCGCCGGCGAGGTAGGTGTCTCCCGGAAAGACGGGCAGATTGCTGGCCTGCACGTCCGAACCGATCACCGAGCCGGTGAGGCCCTCCAGCACGGCGGTGGGCAAGACGCTGAGCACCGGCGCAAAAGAACCGATGATGTTCATCGCGGGCTCGTCGCGGCGCTGGGTCATCTGCGCGCGGATCTTCTTCATGCGGGAGACCGGGTCGACGGTGCCGATCGGCGCGGCCAGGTTGACACCGGTGAACCGGTTGCCGCCAGCGTTGTCCGCTTCGGCCCGAAGGTTGACCGGCACCGCCATCGGCAGCGTGCTGATCGGCACGCCGAACGCCTCGTGGTACCGGCGCAAGGCTCCACACAGTCCGGCGAGGTAGGCGTCGTTGATCGATCCGCCGCCGGCTTTGGCGGCCCTGTGCAGGTCGGAGAGCGGGATGTCGACCGCCTCGGTGCGGGTGGTCAGGCTGCGCCGACGCAGCAGCGGCGACGGCTCGGCGGCCCGGTTGAGGACCCGCATGCCCGACATGGCGTATCCGACGATTCCCGAGACGGTGGCCGCCGGTTCCAGCACCGCGCGCCCGGCCGCCGACACCGCCCCCGACAGCGCGCCCAGGACGCCGCCGACCACAGCGAGCGGGAGGTGGTTAATGCCTTGGCGCATCAGGTCATTCGACGTCAGGTCTTGCGGGATGGGCAGCGGCAGCGTCGGCTTCGCGGGCGGGTCGCGCTCGAGGTCATAGATCTCGGCGAACATCTGGACCCCGCCGACGCCGTCGGTGACGGCGTGGCTGACATGCAACAGGGTCGCCGCCTTCCCGTCCGCCAAGCCCTCGACCAGGGTGGCCGTCCACAGCGGCCGCGAGATGTCCATCGGTGATTGCAGGTTGACCTCGGCGAGGTCGAAGACGTCACGCAGGGTCCCGGGTTCGGACACGCGCACCCGGCGCACATGGAAATCCAGGTTGAAATCGGGATCGACCACCCAGCGCGGCGCGGCCGTCGGCAACGTCGGGACGACGACCTTCTGCCGCAGCCGCAGCACCCGCCGGGAGGCGTTCTCGAACCGGGCCCGGAACTGCTGCCAGTCCGGCGTGGTGTCCAACAGCTCCAGCGCCATGATCCCGGAGCGGGTGCGGGGATTCGCTTCGCCCCGGTGCATGAGGTAGTCGACCGGCCCAAGCTCGTCGGACAGTTTGATCGCCTCGACGGACTCAGTCATGGTCATCAACTCGACGAACCAACCTTGTCACCGTCGATCACGCTCCCGCCTTGGTCCGCGAACCCTGATGGTCACCACAACGCTAGTCGGGTTACCCCGCTGGTGAAAGGAGATGCGAGGACTGCAGCGTGCGCTCAGCCGGCCGTCAGCTGGCGGAAGTGGCCGACAGCGGCAGCGAATCCAGGACCGAGCTGACGCGCCGCCCGTAGACGACACCCAGGAAGTCGGCGACCGCGTCGGCGGCCAGCCGCGACCGAACCGTCGGGGTGATGTCGAAAGCGTGATGGGCGTTGGCGAGTTCGGCGTGCGCCACCGTGGCGGCACCGGCCCCGCGCAGCGCCGCGCAGAAGGCGCGGGCCTGGCCACTGGGAACCAGTTCGTCTTTCTCACCGTGCAGCACGAAGAACGGTGGCGCGTCGGGGTGCACATAGGAAATCGGCGACGCCGCAGTGAACCGCTCCGGCTCGTCGGCGTAGCGGGCCTTCACGACGAACTGCTCCAGGAACGGCAGCATCAGTTCGTGCATGTTGTCGAAGTCGGTGAAGTCGTAGACGCCGTAGTAGGGGGCGACCGCTTGGACGGTGGTGCCGGCGTCTTCGAAACCGGGCTGAAAATCGGGGTCGTTCGGGGTGAGCGCCGCCAGGGAGGCCAGGTGCCCGCCCGCAGACCCGCCGGTGATCGCGATGAAGTCGGGGTCGCCGCCGTAGTCGGCGATGTTCTCCCGGACCCATGCGATCGCCCGCTTGACGTCGATGAGATGCGCGGGGAAGGCGCTGCGCGGGCTCTTGCTGTAGTCGATCGACACGCAGATCCAGCCGAGTTGAACCATGCGGCTCATCAGCGTGTAGGCCTGCGGGCGCCTGCCGTTCAGCGCCCATGCCCCGCCCGGCACCTGGATGAGCACGGGCGCCCGGCACCCGGGGGCCAGGTCGTCGCGCCGCCAGATGTCGAGCAGGTTGTCGCGGCCGCGGGGGCCGTAGGAGATGTCGGAAGTCTGTGCCGCATACCGGCGGTGGGGCCCGGGCCTGCCCAACAGGCCACTGCGGGGGGCACATACGGTCCCGACGGTGGTCGGGTGGCATACCTGTTCACGGAAGCCGGGGCCGAAGGCCTCCTCGAGCGCGGTGGTGAGGGTTTGATCCGCCCGCTGGGCGGCCAACGTCTTGCCGACCCGTCCGATCGACGGATGCGCGACCCGCGACAGCGCATGACCGGTGACGACGTGCGGCGGGAACTCGGTGAAGAGCCAGCCGGTGAAAAAGCCCAGCGCGAGTGGGCCGCCTCGCAGCAGCAGGCTGCCGGCCCGATAGGCGACTTTGGCGTCGGCCGCCAGGCGTGATGCCTGGGCGCCGGCCCACGAACAGCGCGAAGTCAGGTCACTGGCCACGCTCATGACAACGTCACCTCTCGACGTCAGGCACACGCCTCGCTGCGGTTAACGGCCGATTGCCGGCCGATGTTGTACGTGTGTCGAGGTCCATCACGATAACCGATAAACGCGGCGCGGGAAGGCTTTTCGTGCGCGTGGCGGCGGGGAATCGGGCCGGGGGGTGCGGTTGGATAGACTGACCTGCACATTGCCTCCGTAGCTCAGGTGGATAGAGCAAGGGCCTTCTAATCCCTAGGTCGCAGGTTCGAATCCTGCCGGGGGCGCAGGCAGGCAAATCCGCGGGCGGCGCAGGGAATCCCGCTACGTCGACAGCACGTGACGACGGGGTGGCCCCGGCCTTACAGCGCAGGTGATCAGCAGCCGACCGGACCGCCGCCCGCCGGGCAGGTGGGTATGTCAATGGGTAAGCAGCTCACCGACGTCGTTGCGACGGCGAATACGAGGACCAGCGCGAACAGAACTTTCTTCCCCCTGGTCATAACCGGAAAGCGTATGCCCGGCCGGCGTTCCCCGCGGTGGTGTTTGGCAGAAACGGCAGAAAATCCCGCCGGAGCGGGGCGGCCGGGCGTGACCAAAACCTGTTGCGCCACTTACCGTTGTGAGGTCAGTGGGCCGCGACATACTGCCGCCCAGCTTCTCGCTTTCGAGTAAGAGCGGGATTGCGCGGGGCCGGACGCGTCATGCGTCGCCGCACCGGTCGAACATTCCCGGTCGATTGGCGCGGTGATGCAGGTCACGACGCTATTTAGGGGGGAAATCAACGGCCACAGAACGCACCGTTAGAACCGGCGGTAATGGCTATTCGGCCCGACCGCATACCACCGGACGACCGGGCTTGGTCAAAGTGACTATCCAAAGTTTGCAGATTCAGTATTCTGGGAGCAGCGTGTCGTGACGAGCAGTTGACGCCCTCGGGGAGATCATTAGTTAGGGCGTCTTCTCTTCGAGGGGTTGGCGATATATGGCGTCGAATGACTGGCAGCCGGTAGTCCGTGTCGGAGAGCCGAGGTTCATAGCCGGCGTAGGAAGTCGAATCAAAGTCGAAGTGAAAACGAGGGGCTGGCTGAGCCGAGATTGGCGATGTTACTTCGGATCTCAGGTATCACAGCAGCAACTCGACGCGCGGTATTCCTCCTATCCGTGCTGGGACGAAGTCCAGCGGATCGAGGGCTCCTGCTCGGAGAATGAGGCGGAGCGCTACATCGAAATGATCGATGCGGCAATCCATTACGCCAACATCAAGTTGCGTAGCAATGCCACGCCGAGGACCGTCCTCCAGGGGGCGGGCTTCGATCAGCGGGCGTGTGCGGTGCGTGAGCGTCAAGCCGAACTCGACGAGCTGGCCAAGAAGTTGGCGAAACCGGAGTCCTAGTCTCCCGCATGTCCGCCCGGGTCCCAGGGCCCAATGGCCGGGCAGGTCATGCGTTTGCGCAGGTCATTCCGGAAATTGGACGAAGAGTCCCAGAAGTTGCAGATAACGTTTTCATAAACACAGCATTAGTTGTAGATTCCGACTTCCCTGTCGCACCGGCGAAGATTGGCACGTCGCACCGCTTCGGGCCCGGCGAACTCGGCTCGGCGGTGAATGGCGTTCAACCGCCGAGACGTCCAATACGACCGATCGCCGATGTTCTTCGTAGCGCCCTTTCTCGCGCGTCCGTCGGTAATCGCGCTCACACCGGCCGAGCCGGACAACCGGCCGCGCAGTACCCTTACCTCGCCCGTCACTCCGCCGCCGAACGAACCGGCGGGCAGACGGTCCCGCAAACCAACCCCAAGCCGGAGGTGCCCGACATGGCCCAGTCCGATCTGGTGTTGCTCGATATCGACAACCGCGTCGCGCTCATCACGGTCAACGATCCCGACCGGCGCAACGCGGTGACCGCCGAGATGTCGGGGCTGCTGCGCGACGCCGTCGAGCGGGTCGAAGCCGATAACGACGTGCACGCGGTGGTGGTCACGGGGGCCGGCAAGGCGTTCTGCGCGGGAGCCGACCTCAGCGCCCTGGGCGCCGCCGGCGGCGGGGCGGCCGAAACCGGCCTGCAGCAGCTGTACGACGGCTTCATGGCCATCGGTAGTTGCCGGCTGCCCACCATCGCCGCCGTCAACGGGGCGGCCGTCGGCGCCGGTCTGAATCTGGCCCTGGCCGCCGACGTGCGCATCGCCGGACCCGCGGCGCTGTTCGATGCGCGGTTCCAGAAGCTGGGGCTCCACCCGGGCGGCGGTGCGACGTGGATGTTGCAGCGCGCGGTCGGGCCGCAGGCCGCCCGCGCGGCCCTGCTGTTCGGCATGCGCTTCGACGCCGAGGCCGCGGTGCGCCATGGCCTGGCGCTCAGTGTCGCCGACGATCCGGTGGCCGCGGCGCTGGAGCTCGCCGCCGGGCCGGCGGGCGCGCCGCGCGAGGTCGTGCTGGCGACCAAGGCGACCATGCGCGCCACCATCAGTCCGGGTTCGCTGGACCACGAGCAACACCAGCAAGCCATGCGCGCCGAGCTTGGGCCGCAGGCGCACTCGATCCAATCACCCGAATTCGCACAGCGATTGGCCGCCGCGCAACGCAGGTAGCCGGCGGACCGACGGGTCACAAATCGAGCAGCGCGATTTCGGGTGACTCGATCAGATCCCGTAACTCGCAGACGAATCGGGCCGCCTGTGCGCCATCGGCGATGCGATGGTCGAACACACAGGTCAGCGACATCGTCGGGCGCACCACGATCTCGGCGCCGAGGGCCACCGGTCGCGGCTTGATCGCTCCCATCCCGAGGATGGCCGCTTCGGGGTGGTTGATCATTGGTACGCCATCGTCCACACCCAGCGCCCCAAAGTTCGAGACGGTGAACGTCGAGCCCCGCAACTCACCCGGCGTCAGGGTGCCCGCACGCGCGCTGGCGATCAATTCTGCTGCGCGAGCGGCCAATTCGCGGGTGGTCTTGGCGTGGGCGTCGGCGAGGACCGGGACGAGCAGACCGCGTTCGGTGGCCGTGGCGATGCCCAAATGCACTCGGTGTTCGACGCGCAGCTGCGGACCCTGCGGGGACTCCACCCAGGCCGAATTCAGGATCTCGTTGTGCCGCAACGCGATGACCAGCAGCCGCAAGGTCAGCACGAAGGGTGTGATCTTGTGGTCCGTCGCGCCGAGTCGATCGGACAGCCGCACCAACTCGGTGCAGTCCACCTCGACGGTGACGTTCGCCGGCGGAATCTCCTTGTGCGACAGGGCCATTTTCTCTGCCATCCGGGCCTGCACGCCACGAACCGATCGGACATCGGCGCCGTTCCCGGTCCCGCCGGCCGCCGACAGCACGTCCTCGCGGGTGATGACGGCACCGGGGCGGTGCGGTAACGAGGCCAGGTCGACCATCAATTCTTTGGCCAGTTTGCGCACCGGAGGGGCGGCCAGCGGGCGGCCGCTCCGCCGGCTGCTGTCGACGCCGGCATCGGCGCCATAGCCGACCAGTGTGGGCGGCGCCGTTTCAGCCGCCGGTGGGTCGTCGCTGCGCGGTGTCGTGTCGATCTGCACCAGCACCTCCCCCACCTTGAGCACATCGCCTTCGGCGCCGTTGGTTTCGACGACCCGTCCGGCGTGCGGGCTGGGGATCTCGACCTCGGCCTTGGCGGTCTCCACCGTGCACAACACCTGGTTGAGCTCGACGTCGTCACCCACCGCGACGTTCCAATGCGTCACCGTCACCTCTTCCAGCCCCTCGCCGAGGTCGGGGACCCGAAACGGCTTGACCCGCTCCTGCGCGGACGGGGCGCTCACGGCTGTTCCAACGCGCGCTCGACGCAGTCCAGCAGCCGGTCGGGGCCGGGCAGCCACCACTTCTCCAACCGCGCAGGCGGGTAGGGGGTGTCAAATCCGCACGCGCGCAACACCGGCGCCTCCAGCTCGTAGAACATCTCCTCCTGGATGCGGGCGGCCAGCTCCGCGCCGAACCCCAGGCTGCGGGGTCCCTCGTGCATCACCACGCAGCGCCCGGTCCGGTGGATCGACGCGGCGACGGTGTCGAAGTCCAGGGGCACCAACGAGCGCAGGTCGATGACCTCCAGGCTCCAACCCCGTTGGCGCTGAGCCTCTTCCGCCGCGACCACGGCGGTGCCGACCAGGCTGCCGTAGGTCACGACGGTGACATCGGTGCCCTGCCGGCGCACCATCGCTCGCCCGATCGGTGGTTCGGGCCGGGAGGCGTCGACCAAGCCGCGGCCCTGGTAGCGTCGCTTCGGTTCCAGGTACATGACCGGATCCGGGCAGGCGATCGCGTGGCGCAGCAGCCAATACGCATCGGCGGGGCTGGAAGGCACCACCACCTTCAAGCCGGCGGTGTGCGCCCAGTACGACTCGGTGGAATCCGAATGATGCTCTGCGGCACCGATTCCCCCGAACGAAGGGATGCGGACGGTCACCGGCATATTGATCTCGCCGCGGGTGCGGGTGCGGTACTTCGCCAGGTGGCTGACCACCTGGTCGAAGGCCGCATAGGAAAACCCGTCGAACTGAATCTCGGGCACGGGCACGAATCCGCGCAGCGCCAGCCCCACCGCGATCCCGATGATGGCGGACTCCGCCAGCGGCGTGTCGAAGCAGCGGCTCTCGCCGAACGCCTCGGCCAGTCCCTCGGTGGCCCGGAACACCCCACCGGCGACGGAGACGTCCTCGCCGAACACCAACACCCGGTCGTCGGCCGCCATCGCGTCGTGCAGGGCCCGGTTGAGCGCTTGGACCATGGTCAGCGACTGCGCACCGAGGGCAACGTTTTCCACTGCCGCCGTGAGTGTTTCGTCGTGGCCGGTGGGACGATCAGCGAGCTGAGTCATTGACGCCTCTCAATCGCTTCGGTCGAGTTCGGCCCGAAGCTGCTGTCGCTGTGCCTGCAGTCCCGGCGTGATTTCGGCGTACACCGAGGTGAACACCTCGTCGATGTCGAAATCGGGCGCATCGACCACCGCGTCGCGCAATTCGGTGCGCATCCGCTGTGCGCGGCCAATGACCCGTTCCTCCAAGCGTTCCGACCACAGGCCCTGGGCCCGCAGGTAGCAGCGGTACCGCGCGATCGGGTCCAGCGCCGCCCAGTGATCGACCTCGTCCTGCGTCCGGTATCGACTCGGGTCATCGGAGGTGGTGTGTGGGCCCATCCGGTAGGTGATCGCCTCGATCAATGTCGGGCCGCCGCCGGCGCGGGCACGGGCGGCGGCCTCGGCCGTCACGGCGTAGCAGGCCAAGACGTCATTTCCGTCTACCCGGACTCCGGGCATGCCGTAACCAATCGCCTTGTGCGCCAGCGACGGTGCGGCGGTCTGCTTGTGGACCGGCGTCGAGATCGCCCACTGGTTGTTCTGCACGAGGAACACGCAGGGCGTGGTGAACACGGCGGCGAAGTTCAGCGCCTCGTGCACGTCTCCCGTGCTGGTGGCGCCGTCACCGAGGAAGGCCAGCGTCACCGAATCTTCGCCCAGCCGTTGCGCGGCCATCGCGGCGCCCACGGCGTGCAGGGTCTGGGTGCCGATCGGAATCGAGAGCGGGGCGCAGCACTTCTTGGTGAATTCCAGGCCGCCATGCCAGGTTCCGCGCCACACGGCCCCGACGTGCCCGGGCGGGATGCCGCGCACCAAAAAGGCGCCCAGCTCGCGATATTGGGGGAACAACCAGTCGGTTTTGCGCAGGCACGCCGCCGCACCGATCTGGGCGGCTTCCTGACCGCGGCACGACGCAAAGAGCGCCAGTTCGCCTTGGCGCTTGAGGTTCACGAATTCGGCGTCGAGTTCCCGGGTGATCACCATCAGCTCGTAGAGCCAACTCAGCGTCTCCGCGGGAAGGTCGCGGCCATAACGGCGTTCGGGTGTCGGCGAGCCATCGGCGGCCACGAGTTGGACCGGCTCGAGGTCGACCGCCATGGGCATCGAAGACATCTGCGCCACACCGCCTCCCTCGCTGGGTGCCGCGTGGCCCCGCGAGCCACAGCGGGTCACAGCAAACGGTCAGCCGAGACCTACCGCGAGCGGAAGTCGATCGCCAGCTACACGAAAGGCTTCGCTCGCCGCGACACTGGCGTATTTCCCATTATGCCCTCAAATGAGAAGACACTGCGTTGATTGCGAAGACTGCGGAGCGTGTCGCGCGAGCCCCAAACGACGTGTCGCTGCACAGCCATCAAACGGTCAGCCGGGGACGGTCTCACCCGCCCTGCGCAACGTCATCTGCGCGTGCTTGAGCACCGGCGAGTCGACCATCTGTCCTTCGAAGGCGAAGACCCCGCGCTCGCTGCGCGCGGCCGCCAGCACCCGTCGCGCCCAGTCCAGCCGGTCCTCGCTGGGGCGATACGCCTCGCGCACCACCGGGATCTGGCTCGGGTGGATACACACGGTCCCGCCGAACCCCAGCGCGACGGCGTCCTCGGCCTCGGCCCGCAAGCCGTCGAGGTCGCGGATATCCAGGTGGACCGCATCGAGCGCCACCCGGCCGAAGGCGGACGCGTTGAGCAGCGCCGTCGACCGCACATGGTGGGCGACGTCCCGGTACGTGCCGTCGGCCCGGCGGCTGGAGCTACCACCGAGCGTGGCGACCAGGTCCTCGGCGCCCCACATCAGCGCAACCGTGCCCCGGGCCGCCGCGATTTCGGTGGCGAAGACCGCGCCGCGCGGCGTCTCCAGCAGCGCGATCACCTCGCGCGGCGCCAACGCTTCCACCTGCGCCGCCGATTCCGTCTTGGACAGCATCACCGTGGTGTAGGCGGTCGCGGCCAGGGCCTCGAGGTCGCGGGGGTATTCGTCGGTGTCGGCGGCGTTGATGCGCACAACGGTGCGCTCGGGGTCCAGCGGCGTCTCCTGCAACGCCTTGCGGGCGGCGGGCTTGTCCGCCTCGGCCACCCCGTCCTCGAGGTCGAGGATCACCACGTCGGCCGCGGCCGCGGCCTTCGCGAAACGTTCGGGCCGGTCGGCCGGGCAGAACAGCCATCCGGGGCCGGCGGCGTGCAGGTTCACTTGGCCTCCTGGTTGGACGGGCGTTTCTGGACCAGCGTGGTGCGCGCGGCGCGCGCGACGACGTCGCCGTGCTGGTTGCGTCCGGTGTGCTCGAGGGTGACGATGCCCTCGCCGGGCCGGCTCTTCGATTCCCGCTTGGCCGTGCACACGGTTTCGGCGTACAGGGTGTCGCCGTGGAAGACGGGTTTGGGGAAGGACACCTCGGAGAAGCCGAGATTGGCCACGATGGTGCCGAGCGTCAGCTGCGACACCGACAGTCCGACCACGGTGGAGAGGGTGAACATGGAGTTCACCAGGCGCTCGCCCCGAAAGCCCGGCTGCTCGGCCGCCCAGGCCGCGTCGAGGTGCAGCGACTGGGTGTTCATGGTCAGCGTGGTGAACAAGACGTTGTCGGCTTCGGTGACCGTGCGGCCGGGGCGGTGCAGGTACGTGGTGCCGATCTCGAACTCTTCAAACCACAAGCCCCGCTGGACAACCGACTTGCCGCCCTCGTTGCCGTCCGTCATGACAGTCCGAGCGATCGCGCGATGAGCATCAGCTGCACCTCGGTGGTGCCCTCACCGATTTCGAGGATCTTGCTGTCGCGGTAGTGACGCGCCACCGGGTACTCGTTCATGAAGCCATAGCCTCCGTGGATCTGCGTTGCGTCGCGGGCGTTGTCCATCGCCGCTTCCGACGCGATCATCTTCGCGATGGCCGCCTCCTTCTTGAAGGGCTTGCCCGCCAACATCTTTGCAGCGGCATCGTAATACGCCGTGCGGGCGACGTGGGCACGCGCTTCCATTCGCGCGATCTTGAAGCTGATCGCCTGGTACGAGCCGATCGGCTGGCCGAACGACTGACGTTCCTTGGAATACTTGACGCTCTCGTCGACGCAGCCCTGCGCCGCCCCCGTCGCCAGCGCGGCGATCGCGATGCGGCCCTCGTCCAGGATCGACAGGAAGTTCGCATAGCCCCGTCCACGCTCGCCCAGCAGGTTCTCCTCCGGGACCCGGGCGTCGGCAAAGCTCAGCGGATGAGTGTCCGACGCGTTCCAGCCCACCTTGCTATAGACCGGTTCGACGGTGAAACCCGGTGTGCCGCTGGGCACGATGATCGTCGAGATCTCTTTCTTGTCTCCCCCGACGCTGCCGGTGACCGCGGTGACCGTGACCAGTGAGGTGATGTCGGTGCCCGAGTTGGTGATGAACTGCTTGCTGCCGTTGATCACCCACTCACCGCCCTCGAGGCGGGCGGTGGTGCGGGTCGCGCCCGCGTCGGAGCCCGCGCCGGGCTCGGTGAGCCCGAAGCCGGCCAGCGCCCGGCCGGCTGTCAGGTCCGGCAGCCACCTGGTCTTCTGCTCCTCGGTACCGAACCGGTAGATGGGCATCGAGCCCAAACCCACACCGGCTTCGAGCGTGATCGCCACCGACTGGTCGACCTTGCCGAGTTCCTCGAGCGCCAGCGACAGCGCGAAGTAGTCGCCGCCCATGCCGCCGTACTCCTCGGGGAACGGCAGGCCAAACAGGCCCATCTCCCCCATCTTCGCGACGACCTCGTACGGAAAGCTGTGCTCCTCATCGTGTTTGGCCGACACCGGGGCCACCACGGTGCGCGCGAACTCGGCGACCGTGTCGCGCAGGTCCTCGTATTCCTTGGGGAGGGTCCCCGCGGTTATGGATGTGGTCATGTCTCGTCCTTGCTTTCTTCTTCCGGGATCAGCCGGGCCAGCACCTGATCCACGGTCACCTGATCACCCACGGAGACCAGCACCTCCACCTGCCCGGAAACGGGTGCGGCCAGCGAGTGTTCCATCTTCATCGCCTCGACGACGACCACCACGTCGCCTTCGGAAACGTCGGTGCCGGAGGGGGTTTGGACGGCGATCACGCTGCCCGGCATCGGACTGAGGATCTCGGCCCGCTGCGCGCCCGCGGCGCGATGGATCTTGTTCTCCTCGGCCTCGCGCAGGTGCCAGGTGCCCCGCTCGTCGGCGATCCACAGGTGCCGGTCGGCTTCGGCCCACCGGTAGTCGCGGCGCAGGCCGTCGATCACCGCGCTCATTCGTGCCGGCTCGACTTGCACAGCGGCCGAACAGGTTTCCCCGTCGCCGACCTGCACCGTGGCGGCCTCGGGAAGCCCCCACACCGACACGGTCTCGCTGCGCAGCGGGGTGCGCATGTCGGTGCGAACCGGCGCCGCGCTGCCGCCCACGCGCCATCCCGTGGGCGCCGCCCAGGGATTGCCGGCGAAGTGGCGCGCCCGCGACGCCAGGGCCGATTGCCGATAGAGCCCGGCCGCCGCGAGCACGTCGTCGGGGGCGGGCAGCGGCGCGAAGTCCGCCAATCGCTCGTCCAGGAGGGCGGTGTCCAGGTCGCCGGCGCGTACCCGCTCGTCGGCGAGCAGGAACCGCAGAAATTCGATGTTGGTTTGCACGCCCAGGATCGCGGTTTGGCTCAGCGCCCGGTCGAGTGTCGCCAGCGCCTCGTCCCGGTCGGCCCCGTGGGCGATCACCTTGCTCAGCATCGGGTCGTAGTCGCTGCCGACCAGCGTGCCGGGCAGCAGCGACGAGTCGACCCGCACGCCGTCGCCGGAGGGTTCGAAGACCCGCAGCGCCCGGCCTCCGGTGGGCAGGAATCCGCGCGCCGGATCCTCGGCGTACACCCGCGCCTCGATCGCGTGCCCGCGCAGTTCGATGTCGTCCTGGGCGAACGTCAGCTTCTCGCCGGCGGCGACCCGCAGCTGCCACTCCACCAGGTCCAGCCCGGTGACGGCCTCGGTGACCGGATGCTCCACCTGCAGGCGGGTGTTCATCTCCATGAAGAAGAACTCGTCGGGACGCTCGGCGGAGACGATGAACTCGACCGTGCCCGCGCCGACGTAGTCGACGCTGCGCGCGGTGTTACAGGCGGCCGCGCCGATGCGCGCCCGGGTGGCCTCGTCGAGCAGCGGCGAGGGCGCCTCCTCGATGACCTTTTGGTGGCGCCGCTGCAGGCTGCACTCCCGCTCGCCGAGGTGCACGACGTTGCCGTGCGTGTCGGCGAGCACCTGCACTTCGATGTGCCTGGGGCGCAACACGAACCGCTCCAAAAACAAGGTGTCGTCGCCAAACGCGGAGGCGGCCTCGCGGCGGGCGCTGACGAGTGCCTCGCGCAGCTTGGCCGGCTCCTCGACCAGGCGCATGCCCTTGCCACCGCCGCCCGCCGAGGGCTTGATCAAGACCGGGTATCCGACGTCGTCGGCGGCCGCGACCAGCGCGTCGTCGTTCAGCCCCGGTTTGGCCACGCCGGGGACCACCGGCACGTCGAAGGCGGCGACCGCGTTCTTGGCGGTGATCTTGTCGCCCATCACCTGAATCGCCTGGGCGGGAGGCCCCAGGAACACCACACCGGCCCGCTCGCAGGCGGCCGCGAAATCGGCGTTCTCGGAGAGGAATCCGTACCCCGGGTGGATCGCTTGAGATCCGGTGCGCACGGCCGCCTCGACGACCTTGTCGATGTTCAGGTAGCTCTCGCGCGCCGCGGCCGGTCCCAATCGGACGGCCTCGTCGGCCTCGAGGACGTGCCGCGCGCCGGCGTCGGGATCGCTGTAGACGGCCACCGAACGGATGCCCAGGCGGCGCAGCGTCCGGATCACCCGCACGGCGATCTCGCCGCGGTTGGCCACTAATACTGTCTCGAACACTGCACTCACATCCGGAAGACGCCGTAGGAGACGGGTTCCAACGGTGCTTGGGCGCACACCGAAAGGGCAAGCCCGACAAATGTTCTCGTGTCGGCCGGGTCGATGATCCCGTCATCCCACAGCCGGGCCGTCGAATAGTACGGGTTGCCCTGGTCCTCGTACTGCCCGCGGATGGGCGCCTTGAACGCCTCTTCCTCGTCGGCCGACCATGGTTTGCCCGCCGCGCTGAGCTGCTCACCGCGCACGGTGGCCAGCACGGAGGCGGCCTGCTCGCCGCCCATGACCGAGATCCGGGCGTTGGGCCACATCCACAAGAACCGCGGCGAGTACGCCCGTCCGCACATCGAATAGTTGCCGGCCCCATAGGATCCGCCGATCACGATGGTCAGTTTGGGCACCCGGGCGCAGGCGACGGCGGTGACCATCTTGGCGCCATGCTTGGCGATGCCGCCGGCCTCGTAGTCCCGGCCGACCATGAACCCGGCGATGTTCTGCAGGAACAGCAGCGGGATCTTGCGCTTGTCGCACAATTCGATGAAATGCGCGCCCTTCAAAGCGGATTCGCTGAAGAGCACCCCGTTGTTGGCCACGATCCCCACCGGGTGGCCGTGGATGTGGGCGAACGCGGTCACCAGGGTCTTGCCGTAGTTGGCCTTGAATTCGCTGAATTCGCCGCCGTCGACCAGGCGCACGATGACCTCATGCACGTCGTAGGGCACCCGCGGGTCCGGCGGCACCACGTCGTAGAGCTCCGTCTGCGCGCACGGCGGCGGGACCGGGGATCGCACCTGCCACGGGCTGGGCTCGCGCGGGCCGAAGGTGGCCGCGATCGAGCGAACGATCCGCAACGCATGTTCATCGTCGTCGGCGAGGTGGTCGGTGACACCGGACACCCGGGAGTGCAGGTCGCCGCCGCCGAGTTCCTCAGCCGACACGATCTCGCCGGTCGCCGCCTTGACCAGTGGCGGGCCGCCCAAAAAGATCGTGCCCTGCTCGCGCACGATGACGGCCTCGTCGCTCATCGCCGGCACGTAGGCGCCGCCCGCGGTGCACGAACCCAGCACCGCGGCGACTTGCGGAATTCCCTTGGCGCTCATGGTCGCCTGGTTGAAGAAGATGCGGCCGAAGTGCTCGCGGTCGGGAAAGACCTCGTCCTGGCGCGGCAGGAAGGCCCCGCCGGAGTCCACCAGGTAGATGCACGGCAGCCGGTTCTGCAGCGCCACCTCCTGCGCGCGCAGGTGCTTCTTGACGGTCATCGGGTAGTAGGTGCCGCCCTTGACCGTCGCGTCGTTGGCGACGATCACGCACTCGCGCTCCGACACCCGGCCGATCCCGGTGATGATGCCGGCGCCGGGAGATTCGTCGTCGTACATGCCGTCGGCGGCCAGCGGTGAGAGCTCCAAGAACGGGCTGCCGGGGTCGAGCAGCCGGTCCACCCGTTCGCGCGGCAACAGCTTCCCGCGGCTGACGTGGCGTTCCCGCGCGCGCTCGTTGCCGCCGAGCGCGGCCGCGGCCAGCCTGGTGTTCAGCTCGCCGACCAGCCGGCGGTGCTCATCGGCGAACGACGCCTCGGGAGCCTTCGCGGGCGAGGTCATCACCTTGTCCATCGCCGCAGCAGCCTCCTTGCCGTCGGGCGGTCCAGCTTTTGAGTTAATGATCATTAACTCGGGGCCTGAGAATACCATTGCCGGCGTTGCCGGTCCAGGGGGCACCGTCCCCGGCGAATAACGCGAGTTAATAGCGAATAACTCGTGCTACGTTGGTGACGATTCACCACACGGAGGTCCGTCATGACAACGTCTACCTCCGACGGCCACGCCGCTGGCGCTGAGGCCCCAAATCGTCGGAGCCAGTTGAAATCCGACCGCCGCCTACAATTGCTGTCCGCCGCCGAGCGGCTGTTCGCCGAGCGCGGATTTCTCGCGGTCCGACTGGAGGACATCGGCGCCGCGGCCGGCGTCAGCGGTCCCGCCATCTACCGGCATTTCCCCAATAAGGAATCGCTTCTGGTCGAATTGCTGGTGGGCATCAGCACCCGGCTGCTCGCCGGCGCCCGGCAGGTGCGCGCCCGAAACTCCGATGCTTCCGCCGCGCTGGACGGCCTGATCGACTTCCACCTCGACTTCGCCCTGACCGAACCCGACCTGATCCGCATCCAGGACCGCGACCTGGCGTACCTGCCCGGGGCGGCCGAGAAGCAGGTGCGCAAGGCGCAGCGTCAATACGTCGAGGTCTGGGTCGGGGTCCTGCGCGAACTGAACCCCGAGCTGGCCGAGACCGACGCCCGGCTGACCGCGCACGCCGTGTTCGGCCTGCTGAATTCGACGCCGCACAGCATGAAATCCCCCGATACGTCGCGCAGCAAGGGCGCGCGCGCCGCACGATCGCGCGCAGTCATGCGGGCGATGACGATCGCCGCGCTCGAGGCCGGAAACCAGTGCCCCTGAGCTCCCCGCCACAAGGTGAGTAAGCGCTTCAGCGCCCCGCACAGGTACCCTGCAAGCCATGAGGTGGACATGAACGATTCACGTCCCACCGAGCGGTTTAGTCCATCGCTACCGGGGCCGCAACAGCGCGGGTACGCGCCGCCCGCCGACCCCGCGTACGCCGATCAGACGCCGTACGCGCCCACCTATGGCGGGACGATGCCGCCCTGGGCGGCCACCGCCAACGAGACGAACACGACAAAGCGGTTACCGGCGTATTGGCAGCAAGACCTGCCGCCGTCGGACGACCCGCACTCGCGGGGCATGGCTCCCCCACCCCCCGAGGGGCCGAAATCGCCGCGCTGGCTGTGGATCGCCGCCGGTGCCGCGGTGCTGCTGGTCGTCGCCTTGGTGATTGCGCTGGCGCTCGCCAACGACGCGATCAAGACCCAGACCGCCGTTCCGCCGTTGCCGGCGATGCCAGAAACGACGCCGGAGAGCCCGACCCCGTCGGCGCGTAAGTCGCCGACCCTCATCCCGGCGCCGATACCCCCGACGAGCGGCCCCGAGCTGCCCACCTCGACGACGGGTCCGGCGGCAATGCAAGACGTCGTCTACACCGTCACGGGCGAAGGCCGCGCGATCAGCATCATGTACATCGACACCGGCGACCTCATCCAGACCGAATTCAACGTCGAGCTGCCGTGGAGCAAGCAGGTCAGCCTGGCGAAGTCGGCCGCGCACCCGGCCAACGTCACGATCGTCAACATCGGGCACAGCGTCACCTGCACCGTCACCGTCAACGGGGTTCAGGTGAGCAAGCGCGTCGGCGGGGGGCTGACGATCTGCGACGCTCGGGGCTGAGGCCCGCTCGAGGCGAACCCGTCACACGGCTTCGGTGACCGGGACCCCGCGCTGCGGGACGCGGACCACCAGCATCGCCACCAACCCGGCGATCAAGACCAGCGAAATCCCGCCCAGGCCGGCGCGCACGGCGCCGAACACGTCGACGAACACCGAGAACAGCCACGGCGCCAGGAACGCCACCGCCCGCCCGGTCATGGTGTAGAGGCCGAACGCGACGCCTTCCCGGCCGTGTTTGGCCATCTGCAGCAGCAGGGCGCGCGACGACGACTGCGTCGGCCCGATGAACATGCACAGCAGCAGCCCGCACACCCAGAAGGCCGCCGGGCCCGCCGACGCCATCAGGGTCAGTCCCAGGGTGATGATCGCGGCCAGCGAGGCCACGATGACGGGCTTCGATCCGACCCGGTGGTCGACGAACCCGCCCAGCACGGCGCCCACCGCGGCGACGACGCACGCCGCCACCCCGAAGATCAGCACGTCCGCCTGGGAGATGCCGTACACGTTGACGCCGAGCACCGCGCCGAACGCGAAGATCGCCGCCAGCCCATCCCGGAACAGCGCGCTGGCGACCAGGAAGTACACCAGGTTGCGGTCGCGGCGCCATTCCGCGGAAACCTCGGTCCACAGCTTGCGGTAACCGCCCAGCATGCTCGTGGGCTGATACAGCTCGGCCGGCCCGCTCAGCCGTTGCGCCACGAACAGCAACGGCAGCGCGAACACCGCCAGCCAGGCCGCCGCCACCAGCATCGCCTCGCGGACATAAAGCCCGTCCTGCAAGGGAATTCGCAGCAGTCCGCGCGTCGCGCCCGGTCCCGAGTCCGATCCCGAGATGAATCCGGTGTAGATCACCAGCAACAGCAGGACGCTGCCGCCGTAGCCCGCCGCCCAGCCGAATCCCGATATCCGGCCGGCGGTCTGCGGTGTCGAAAGCTGGCGCAGCATGGCGTTGTACGGGACGCTGGCCAAGTCGCCGCAGGCCGCCGTCGCCCCCAGCAGCACCAGGCCGGCCCACAGGTAGCCGGGCCGGTCGCGGATGAAGAACATCGAGGCGGTCAGCGTCACCGCCGCGGCCGTCAGCACGCTCAGGGCGACCCGCCTGCGATGCGGTGACTCCACCCACACGCCGACGGCGGGCGCCAATATCGCGACGGTCAGCCCGGCGATGGCCGCGGCCCGGCCCAGCCAGCTCGCCGGCGTGGTGCTGCCCCCGATGCCCACCCCGACGCTGCTGGTCAGATACACGGCGAAGACGAAGGTGGCCACGATCGCGTTCAGGCCGGTCGAGCCGCAGTCCCACAGCGCCCACGCGACGACGCGAGATCGCACGGGGGCGGCGGAACGCAACTCCGGCTGACTCATGCCCGGCACTCTAGCGGCGCCACCGATCGGCTGCGGATCGCCTTTCGTCGGCTGTCTACGATTGGCGCATGCCGGTACCCGCTCCAAGCCCCGAGGCGCGCGCAGTTGTCACCGGAGCTTCGCAGAACATCGGTGAAGCGCTGGCCACCGAACTCGCCGCCCGCGGACACAATCTGATCGTCACCGCGCGACGCGAGGACCTGCTGAAGAATCTGGCCGCCCGCCTGAGCGACCAGTATCACGTCACCGTCGACGTGCGACCCGCCGACCTGGCCGACCCGGGCGACCGCGCGAAACTGTGCGACGAGCTGGCCGCCCGCCCCATCTCGATCCTGTGCGCCAATGCGGGCACCGCGACGTTCGGTCCGGTGGCGACGCTCGATCCGGCCGGCGAGAAGGCCCAATTGCAGCTGAATGTCCTAGGGGTGCATGACCTTACGTTGGCGGTGCTGCCCGGCATGGTCGAACGCAGGGCCGGGGGCATCCTCATTTCCGGTTCGGCCGCGGGCAATTCGCCGATCCCCTACAACGCCACCTACGCCGCCA
Source organism: Mycobacterium intracellulare ATCC 13950 (assembly GCF_000277125.1). Lineage (NCBI taxonomy): Bacteria > Bacillati > Actinomycetota > Actinomycetes > Mycobacteriales > Mycobacteriaceae > Mycobacterium > Mycobacterium intracellulare. Next base: position 1,801,435 of record NC_016946.1, on the reverse strand, counting down.
CCAAGGCGTTCGTGAATACCTTCACCGAATCGCTGCGCGGCGAGTTGCGCGGGTCGGGGGTCAACGTGACGCTGCTCGCCCCCGGCCCGGTGCGCACCGACCTGCCCGCCGACACCGAAGCGTCGATCGTGGAGCGGCTGGTGCCGGACTTCCTGTGGATCTCGACGGAGCACACCGCCCGGGTGTCGCTGGATGCGTTGGACCGCAACAAAATGCGCGTCGTTCCCGGCCTGACGTCCAAGGCCATGTCGGTGGCGAGCGGGTACGCCCCGCGCGCCATCGTGGCGCCCATCGTGGGCGCGTTCTACAAAAAGCTCGGCGGCGGCTAAGCGCGGGGCGGGTTGGGCAGCCCTCCTCTCACGGTCGTGCTGGCCCTCCGCTCACGGTTCGGGCCGGCCCCTCCGCTCACGGTCGTAACGCAGCGGCGGTTTTGCGCGCGATTCTTCGCCGTGGCGTTACGCCCGCGATCGACGGCGACGGAGGCACCCCACTACTTCCGGCGGCGGCGACCGCCGGTGCCACCGAAAATGCTTCTCACCGCTTCGCGTATCGCCGTGTTGATGCCGCTTTTCACCGTCGGGTTCTGCAGCACTTCCTCCCACATCGACGGCCCCTTTTCCCCCTTGGGTTCCGCC